>JAZNYG010000015.1:0-144865 GCA_045594245.1 Bacteroidaceae bacterium | reverse complement strand
GAAGCAGTTCAAGTCAACGAGTTTGTCCTGAGCAATCGTTCTGATCTGATCCCATGTGAGTTCAGCAATCTTCTTACGGTTAGGCTCAGCAGAACCACTCTTTTGCTTTGTTGCTTCGAGCAACTGAATAGCTACAGGAGGAGTCTTGATAACAAAGTCGAATGACTTGTCTGAGTAATAAGTAATGATTACAGGCAGAACTTTACCCGCCTTGTCCTGGGTTCTGGCATTGAATTGCTTGCAAAACTCCATGATGTTCAAACCCTTTGAACCCAATGCAGGACCAACGGGAGGTGATGGATTTGCAGCGCCACCTTTAATCTGTAATTTGATTATTCCAGCAACTTCTTTAGCCATTTTTCTAATTGTTTAATATAAGAAATATACGAAAAATTGTGATGCGACACGTAACTATCTCATCACTCCTTCTCTACTTGCATAAAGCCAAGTTCAATGGGAGTTTTACGCCCAAAGATCTTTACCATGACCTTCAACTTGCGTTTCTCAGTATTGATTTCCTCAATCACTCCCGTGAAGCCCGAGAAGGGACCGTAGTTTACCTTCACGCTCTCACCGAGGGTGTATACAATTGTGGGCTCTTCAGCACCAACTTCTTGCATCTCATCCACAGTTCCGAGGATTCGGTTAACTTCAGCCAGTCGTAGAGGGGTAGGATTGTCAAGACCTCCGAGGAATCCCAACACATTAGGAACATTACGAAGATGATGAGCCACCTCGCCAACCAAGGCTACTTCAACCAACACGTATCCAGGCAGATAACTTCTCTCCTTCACAACTTTTTTACCGTTGCGAACTTGAATAGTCTTTTCAGTAGGAATCAAGACCTGTGATACAAAATCACCAAGGTTAGTATGAGCTATCTCATAATCGATATACTCCTTAACCTTGTGCTCTTTACCGCTAATGGCACGCAGTACGTACCATTTCTTCTGAATTTCTGACATTGTCTACGCAATTAATGGGGATAGATAAATTCCATTACAAACTGGAACACCTGATCCATAGAGAAAACTACCAGTGCAAAAAGGAGGGAAGCTTGCAAAACAACAATTGCACTGCTAAATAACTCTTTTCTTGTAGGCCACGAGACTTTACAAACAAGCTCGTTATAAGATTCTTTACAGAGTTTTCCTATTTTCTTAAACATACGCTATTTTCTTTTTTGCACGGGAAGAGAGGCTCGAACTCCCGACACCTGGTTTTGGAGACCAGTGCTCTACCAACTGAGCTATTCCCGTAGATAGACCCTACACTTGGCAGGGTCTATTGATTTTATCGGCTATCGATTATTAGTCGATAATCTCAGTAATCTGACCTGAACCTACTGTACGACCACCCTCGCGGATAGCAAAACGGAGACCGAGGTTCAAAGCAACCGGATAGATAAGCTCTACAGTGATCTCAACGTTGTCACCGGGCATTACCATCTCAGTTCCTTCGGGGAGGTGAATCTCACCAGTACAGTCCATAGTACGGAGATAGAACTGGGGACGATACTTGTTACCGAACGGAGTGTGACGACCACCTTCCTCCTTCTTCAATACGTAGATAGAAGCCTTGAACTTAGAGTGGGGCTTGATTACACCGGGGTGTGTAATTACCATACCACGCTTGATTTCATTCTTGTCGATACCACGGAGGAGCAGACCTACGTTGTCACCAGCTTCACCCTGATCGAGGAGCTTACGGAACATCTCAACGCCAGTTACAACTGACTTCTTGTCTTCACCAAGACCGAGAATCTGAACTTCGTCACCTACCTTGATAACACCTGTCTCAACACGACCTGTAGCAACAGTACCACGACCAGTGATTGAGAATACGTCCTCAACAGGCATCAAGAAGGGCTTATCCTTATCGCGGGGAGGCTCCTGAATCCATGTGTCGCAAGCTTCCATCAACTCCATCACCTTCTCTTCCCACTCAGCTACACCGTTAAGTGCACCAAGAGCAGAACCACGGATAATAGGAGTATCCTCTTCAAAATCATAAGAGGTAAGGAGCTCAACCATCTCCATCTCAACGAGCTCGAGCATTTCAGCATCGTCAACCATATCGCACTTGTTCAAGAACACAACGAGACGGGGAACGTTTACCTGACGAGCGAGAAGAATGTGCTCACGAGTCTGGGGCATAGGACCGTCAGTAGCAGCACATACGATGATAGCACCGTCCATCTGAGCAGCACCAGTTACCATGTTCTTAACGTAGTCGGCGTGACCCGGGCAATCTACGTGTGCATAGTGACGGTTAGCTGTCTGATACTCAACGTGAGCGGTGTTAATAGTAATACCACGCTCTTTCTCTTCAGGAGCGTTGTCAATTGAGTCGAAAGAACGCAACTCAGAAAGACCCTTCTTTGCCAATACAGTAGTGATGGCAGCGGTCAGAGTGGTCTTACCGTGGTCAACGTGACCGATAGTACCGATGTTAACATGCGGTTTTGAACGTTCAAATTTTTCTTTTGCCATAGCTTTTTGTAACTTAAGTATTTATTAATAAATGTATTTCTACTTGTTTGCTATTTGGAGCTGTTAGCGGGAGTTGAACCCGCGACCTCTTCCTTACCAAGGAAGTGCTCTACCACTGAGCTATAACAGCAACATCAAAAGAGCGGAAGACGGGGCTCAAACCCGCGACCCTCAGCTTGGAAGGCTAATGCTCTATCAACTGAGCTACTTCCGCATCTCTTTGAGTGGTGGGCAAAGATGGATTCGAACCACCGAAGTCGAAAGACAGCAGATTTACAGTCTGCCCCATTTGGCCACTCTGGAATTTGCCCGAGATGTTTCCTTTGATGTTTTCAATATGTTAAAGAACGAGTCTTTTTCTTTTGAGCCTCTTGTCGGATTCGAACCAACGACCCCGAGATTACAAATCACGTGCTCTGGCCAACTGAGCTAAAGAGGCGGTTTTAAAGCAGCCGTCAGCACAATCGGCGCTAAAACGGCTGCAAATTTAGACATTTATTTCAAACCCACAAAGAGTTTCGACTTTTTTTTTACTTTCCGCGCAATTTTTCCTTGTATTTCTCGAGTTGGATGCGCAAAGCATCGATACATTGGTCAACACTCTCTTCAAAAGTGTCGCATACCTTCGAAGCAAAGAGGCTCTCGTTTTTCACCGCCACCTTCACGTCAGCCTGCTTGTTCATGGCGGTCTCGGGCTTCACTACTTTGAGGGTTACCTCCACGGTATCTATTTCGTCGAAGAAACGTTCGAGCTTGGCGGTCTTCTTCTCGATGAATGCTTGCAGTTGCTCACTCGCATCAAAATGGATGCTCTGGATGTTCGTTTTCATACTTACCTCCTTTTATTAATGGTTAATACTTGCCCTGGGATGGGCCTGCTTATATGCTTTTTTCAGTTCTTCGAATGTGGTGTGGGTATAGATCTGCGTAGTGCTCACGCTCTCATGCCCCATCAGTTCCTTCACAGCCTCAAGTTCGGCATCATTGTTGAGCATAGCGGTAGCAAAGGTGTGGCGTAGCACGTGCGGACTCCGCTTCTTCAGTGTCACCACCTGAGAGAGTTCCCGACGTACCAGCTGATACACCCAGCCGGGATAGACTCGCTGCCCCTTGTTGGTGATGAAGAGGGGGGATTGATAACTGCCGTCAGCACACTCCCTTTCCTTCTCCTCGATATACCCCTTCAAGCTCTGTACCAGTCCGTCGCCAATGGGGATGATGCGCTGCTTGTTGCGCTTGCCCGTCACCTTTATCGCCATACGGCCAAAGTCTACGTCGGCGTCGTTGAGCCCTACAAGCTCGGACAGTCGGATGCCTGTCTCATAAAACATCTGTATGATGAGTCTGTCGCGTGCCTCTTGCCAGGTGGCTGGGGCAGAGGGCTTGTCGAGCAGGCGCTCCATGTCGGCTTCGCGTACGAACTGGGGCAGTGGCTTCGCTTTCTTTGGCCCATTCACATTCTGCATGGGCGACACCTTTATCACCTCTTTCTTCAGCAGGTATTTATAGAATGTGCGTAGCGAGCTCAACTTGCGGTTCACCGAGGTGGCCTTCTTGCCCGTCGCCATAAGCTCCATCGCCCATCTCCTCACGAGGTCGGCATCGGCATGGGGTAGTTCAATCTGTTCTTCGGTGTTCTCAAGGTATGTGTCAAACTCGCGCAGGTCAATCCCATAGTTTAATACCGTATGGGGCGAGTAGGCTCTCTCGTGAGTCAGATAGTCCAAGAAATCATTTATCAATTCCTGTCTCATGGCACACACCTTATTATATATTATATATAGGTGAAAAGGACAAAATGTTTTCCGCTAGCGGACACTCACCTTTTCAAAGGACGAATATAGCGATTTTCTTTAATAACACAAAAAAAGAATGACGCTTTCCTATCAATTTACCTATTTTTAACGTAACGGTGTACCACAAATGACGCAGTTCAAGCAAAGAACAGGCTACCAATACCCATTGCCGAAAGCAGTATCACCAAATAACGCACCGTCTTTCCTATGGCCATGGTGGCAAGAGTCAATGGAGCATTTGAGCGCATAATACCTAATGTCACGAGGATGGCATCACCCAACACAGCTATCCAGCAGAAAAAGCCAATCCATACCCCCCAACGCTCTACCAACCGACGGGCCCGCTCCATATTCTTCGGCTTGATGCCAAAAATCTTTTGTATACGCTCCGGTGTAGTACAACGTCCTACATAGTAGCAAGTGGCACCACCGATGATATTACCGACAGAACCTGCGAACAACAATGCCCAGGGGCTAACACCAACTGCCAGAAGCCCCACCATCACGGCTTCGCTACTGAAAGGGAGAATTGTGCCTGACAGCAGTGCAGCTATAAACATCCCCCAAGGACCGTATTCTATCAATATGCTAGAGATATGCTCCATACAAGCAAAACGTACAAGACCACCCAAAGGATTGTCAAGATAGCAAGAAAGATATTGTTCGCTCGGGTAAGAGGAACTACAAAGAAGCTATCACCCAATATGGCCGCCCAGAGCAACAGCAAGGGGAGGAGAGAACTACAGATAGTAGGAAGAAAAAACATGCCAAGCAGGGAAATAATAGCAAGCAAGCTAACAAACGAAAGATTGGCACGCGCAGAGACCTTCATCGAGGAACAAAAAAAGACATTTGCTACACTCGGGATAAGTAAAAGCAACGCCCACCCTACCTGAATCGCTAGATAGGGCATGGTGAGCATCCACTCCCTGATAGGGAGGGCTATAGTATCAAAGGTAGGCGGAAGGAAAGTTATTGCCGCACTGAAATGCTGGGGGAAGAAAGCTAAATCATCGGTAAAGAAAAGAATCCCAAACGCCATCCAATAGGGGAATATAATCCCTATAAGAGCCGCACATACTGTACGGAGGTGGAGAGACTTCAGAGGTATACAACAAAGAATAAGAAAAGGCAATAACAATAGCAACTGAGGAGTAACGAAGGTAACTATACTCAAAAGGGCAAATGCCACGAAATAGCGCTCCATCGACTGGTGCTTGCGATAAGTATCGGACAACAAATAGTAGAACGCTATAAAGGCTAGAGTGCAGACAACTCCATAAGACTCCAATATCTGCGGAGAAAAGGAGCAGCCCATCATCAATAAGGTGACAGGAAAGAGTGTACGACTAGAGCTGGAAGTAAAACCTCTATTCAGTCGAACCGCGAAGATACCCAGCAGCGGATAAAGGAGTAAACCTAGATATGCCCAAGCGTCAACACCACCTATCGGAGCTACGACATCAGACACGAGAACGAAATAGATCAACAACCCCACGCATAGTAGCATAGCAACAACTGTTGCAATACTACTATTTGCGATGAAATGGGCGATTTTTCTCATGAACGACGATTAATGGCCACTAAGTAACAATAAATTTATAGTATATCCTGGCCTATATCGCTACGGCAATACATATCGGTGAAATGTAGCGCCTGCGCGTTCTTGAAAGAGGTGGCTAAAGCCTCGAGCTGGGTGTCACCGTATGAGCTGACTGCAATGACACGCCCACCATTAGTCACCACTTGACCATCTTTCATAGCTGTACCTGCATGAAAGAGATAGCTACCTTCCACTTTATCAAATCCAGTAATGGGATAACCTTTCTTATAATCACCAGGATAACCGCCTGAAACGAGCATTACACAGACAGCACTGCGCGGGTCGAACTCAATAGTGCGCTCACCAAGATTTCCTTCAGCGACTCCTTCAAAGAGTTCTACAATATCACTCTTCAAACGCAGCATTACACTTTCTGTCTCAGGATCACCCATACGAACATTATATTCAATAACCATAGGATTACCATCAACATTGATTAAGCCAAAGAAGATGAATCCCTTATAGTCAATACCATCTGCAGCCAATCCTTCTACGGTAGGACGTACGATACGATCCTCTACCTTCTGCATCCATGCTTCATCAGCAAAGGGCACTGGAGAGATAGAGCCCATACCACCCGTATTCAACCCTGTATCGCCTTCGCCAATACGTTTGTAGTCCTTGGCTTCTGGCAGCAGTTTATAGTTCTTTCCGTCCGTAAGCACAAATACTGAACACTCTACCCCACTGAGGAACTCCTCGATGACAACGCTAGCTGATGCCGAGCCAAACATACCGCCCAACATCTCGCGTAGTTCCTTCTCCGCCTCTTCTAATGTAGGAAGTATAAGTACACCTTTACCAGCACATAGTCCATCGGCCTTCAATACATAAGGAGCTTGCAGAGTATGCAGAAAAGCTATACCTTCGTCTAGCGTATCTTGCGTAAAGGTCTGATAGCGAGCTGTAGGTATACCGTGACGCATCATGAAGGCCTTGGCAAAATCCTTGCTCCCTTCCAATGTTGCACCTTCCTTTGAAGGGCCTATCACTGGCACACCTTTCAATTGCTCATCATCACGGAAATAGTCATAGATACCACGTACCAAAGGATCTTCAGGACCAACCACAACCATATCAATGCCATTGGCCAGGACAAATGCCTTGATACCCTCAAAATCAGTAGCCGCAAGAGCTACATTCTCACCTACCTCGCGTGTCCCCGCATTACCAGGAGCGATATACAGTCTCTCTACTTTCGGACTTTGGCTAATCTTCCAAGCCAGGGCATGTTCACGTCCACCACTGCCCAACAACAACAACTTCATTGACTTCTTCATTTCTATTTCAGGGAAACAGATAGTCTTTTCTTTAGCAGGGTGTTCAGGAACAATGTTTCTAATGCCAATTGCCATAATAATTATGTTATTTTTATAGTTAATGATTCTACCTTAATATAGTGTTGAGAACTCAAGATGTAATAATCTTAGATTACTTTTACAAAAGTAGTGTAAATTTTCGACTTATCGAAAACTATGTGAACTACATCTGTTATCATAAGCATTAAAATGCTATGAACCCCAGTTCTCTCTGTCGAGACTCCGATAGCTAATCGCTTCGGCGATATGCATCGACTGGATAGTATCGCTTCCATCAAGGTCAGCAATGGTGCGAGCCACCTTGAGAATACGGTCGTAGGCTCGAGCCGAGAGGTTGAGCCGCTCCATAGCACTTTGCAACATTGCCTTTCCACGTTCATCAAGCTGAGCATACTTCTGCAGTAAACGCGGTGTCATCTGTGCATTGCTGTGAATGCCCGGCTCATTCGCAAAACGTTGTTGCTGTATCTGTCGGGCACGCATCACCCTATCGCGAATCGTCACACTGCACTCCGACGGAGCACTCTTGGTAAGTTCATCAAAAGGCACAGGAGTTATCTCCACCTGTATATCAATGCGGTCAAGTAGAGGTCCGCTTATCTTATTGAGATACTTTTGAACTTGCGAAGGGCTACATACACAGGGCTTGGTGGGGTGATTATAGTAACCACACGGACAAGGGTTCATAGAGGCCACCATCATAAAGTTGGCCGGATAATCTATACTATACTTTGCGCGTGCAATGGTAATATGCCGATCTTCAAGCGGTTGGCGAAGCATCTCCAACACACTTCGATTAAACTCGGGTAGTTCGTCACAGAACAAAATTCCGTTATGAGCAAGACTGATTTCTCCAGGTTGGGGATTTGATCCTCCTCCCACAAGAGCTACAGACGAAATCGTGTGGTGTGGGCTACGGAAAGGGCGAACAGCTACCAACGAGGCATCTTTCCCTAAACGACCTGCCACGGAATGTATCTTGGTGGTTTCCAGACTTTCTGAGAGCGAGAGAGGAGGTAATATGGAAGGAAGTCGCTTGGCCATCATAGACTTGCCCGAACCGGGAGGGCCTATGAGAATGATATTGTGCGAACCAGCCGCTGCCACCTCAAAAGCACGTTTTACATTCTCCTGTCCCTTGACTTCAGAGAAGTCGAACTCAAAACTATCTTGATGGGCATAGAACTCCTCACGTGTATTGACAATGGTAGGATCAAGCGTATCCTCACCATTAAGGAAGCGTATGACCTGCACGATATTGTCTACACCATAGACATTAAGGTTGTTGACTACAGCAGCTTCACGAGCATTCTGACTCGGAAGGATAAAACCCTCGTATCCTAGTTCGCGTGCCTTGATGGCAATGGGCAACGCTCCTTTGATTGGCATCAGGTTGCCGTCAAGCCCTAATTCACCCATAATCAAATAACGCGGCAGCTTGTCGGAAACGACAACATCACCTGCCGCCAATATGCCTATAGCTATGGGAAGGTCGTAAGCAGACCCCTCCTTACGAATATCGGCAGGAGCCATATTGACAGTAATTTGATTGCGTGGAAACTTATAGCCAGTATTGAGCAACGCTGCACGTATACGCTCATAGCTTTCCTTCACGGCCGTATCGGGTAAGCCTACAAGAAAAAACTTTATTCCCTTAGAGGTATTTACCTCAATGGTTACAATAGTTGCATCAACGCCTTGCACTGCGGCACCATATACTTTGACCAGCATAGCCTACCTTTTATTTAGTTTGAGTGCTTTAATGTTGGTGGGAGTCTTCTTCTTATTTCCCTTTTCAGGCTTTTTCAACTCAGTGAGTTCATCAATCTTCTTATCCAAATCCTCACCATAGAGGTCAATAGCTTGTATACGTCGCTGAGGATTAAGCAACATATTGGTTGGTAGATGGTTTATCTGCATCCGCTGTACGATACCTGTATTCCATCCTTCCAAATCGCATGCTTGCCGCCACGTCACGGAGTCCTCAGCTATGGCTCGCAACCATGCTTCACGGTCAGTATCAAGCGAAACGCTGAGGATATCGAAGTTATGCTTCTTGTACTTCTCCTTTATCTCTATAAGTTCACGCTGACGCATGCGGCTCTCCTTATCCCACGAAGCCCAGAAGGTGATAAGAAGATAAGTATCCTTATAATCAGCCGTACTAATGTTCTGGCCAACCGAGTCACGTACATTATAGTTCGTCACTACACTATTCTTCACGAGCGGCTTATACGCGCCGAGCACCTTCTGCAGCTGGCTAATATAGTTGTTGTCCTGCAGATTACCACTCATCGAGCCTATAAGTTCCTTTATTTTGACAGGATCGGGATGAAGCTGATTTACAAAATACTCACGCAACAGATGTATGCTTACCTCCGCATAGGGATTGGCACGGATGAATGAATCTGCGATTTGTGTTATTTCTTCAATATCCCCAATGCTGTCAGTATGCTGATAGAAGCTCTGCAACAATGCATTCTGCTCGCCTCCAACAATACGTATATGCCCCATTACCGCAGTATCTCCGTGCATTACAACAGACAACCCCTTATCAGCAAAAAGCATTTCGCGATGATTGTTGGGGAATAGCACCCACAGAGGTACCACAGTATCTACATCCATCGTATGATGGAATGCTCCGTTTGTGGCAATAATCGTATCCATTTGCTCATACAGGGCATCGCCACCATATATATAGATGGTATCGTGTGTGAGACGACCTACATTGCCCTCAAGCACAAAGACATTTGCCTTGTCCTTGCACGAACAAAGGCAAAGCAAAATCATCAGTATAGAGAACTGTCGTCTCATCCAACTTTCAATTTTCAATTCTCAACTTTCAATTTAGGAGCGGTTCGCACGCTTACGCTCCAGCTCGTCGAGGATAATCTTGCGCATACGCATCGACTTGGGCGTAACCTCCACATACTCATCCTCCTTGATGTACTCGAGTGCCTCCTCCAGAGAGAAGATGATGGGCGGTACGATACGCGCCTTCTCGTCAGAGCCACTGGCACGCATATTGGTGAGTTTCTTGCTCTTGGTGACGTTGATGACAAGGTCGTTGTCATGCACATGCTCGCCCACAACCTGTCCGGCATACACCTCGTCCTGCGGGAAGATGAAGAACTTGCCACGGTCCTGCAACTTGTCGATAGCGTAGGCAAAGGCCGTACCCGACTCCATGGCAATCATAGAACCATTGCTACGGCGGTCGATATCGCCCTTGTAGGGCTCGTAGCCCTTGAAGCGATGGGCCATGATGGCTTCGCCAGCCGAGGCGGTAAGCACATTGGTGCGCAGGCCGATGATGCCTCGTGAAGGGATGTTAAAGGCGATGTTCACACGGTCGCCTTGTGTCTCCATCGAGGTGAGCTCACCCTTGCGGCGGGTCACCATATCGATCATCTTGCTTGAGTACTCCTCGGGCACACTGATGGTGAGTTCCTCTATAGGCTCGCACTTCTGTCCGTCAATCTCCTTATAGATTACTTGCGGCTGGCCCACCTGCAACTCGTAGCCCTCGCGACGCATGGTCTCGATGAGTACAGAGAGGTGCAGCACGCCACGGCCATAGACAATCCACTTGTCGCTGTCCTCCTCCTTCACCACACGCAGAGCCAGGTTCTTGTCGAGCTCCTTCATCAAGCGGTCGTGGATATGGCGCGAGGTAACAAACTTACCCTCCTTGCCAAAGAAGGGCGAGTCGTTGATGGCAAAGAGCATACTCATCGTAGGCTCATCGATAGCGATGGTAGGCAGTGGCTCGGGATTCTCGGCATCGCATACGGTGTCGCCAATCTCAAAGTTGTCCAAGCCCACGATAGCACATATATCGCCCGAGCTCACCGCATCGGTACGCTTCCGGCCCAGCCCCTCGAAGGTGTGCAGCTCCTTGATCTTGGCCTTCTCGGTCGAGCCGTTTCTGTGAGCCAATGTGATGGTCATACCCTCCTTCAGTGTACCACGGTGCACGCGGCCCACAGCCACACGGCCCGTGTATGAAGAGTAGTCGAGCGAGGTGATGAGCATCTGCGGTGTACCCTCCAGACGCTCAGGGCCGGGGATATGCTCCAGGATAACGTCGAGCAGGTAGTTGATATTGTCAGTCGGGGTCTTCCAGTCGGCACCCATCCAGTTGTTCTTGGCCGAGCCGTATACCACGGGGAAGTCAAGCTGGTCCTCCGTAGCCTCGAGGGCAAACATCAGGTCAAATACCATCTCATACACCTCCTCGGGGCGGCAGTTGGGCTTGTCCACCTTGTTGACCACCACCACAGGCTTGAGGCCTATCTGCAATGCCTTCTGCAGCACGAAGCGTGTCTGCGGCATCGGACCCTCAAAAGCATCCACGAGAAGGATGCAGCCATCAGCCATATTGAGCACGCGCTCCACCTCACCGCCAAAGTCCGAGTGACCCGGCGTGTCAATAATATTTATCTTAGTCCCTTTATAGTTGATTGATACGTTCTTGGAGAGAATCGTTATTCCTCGCTCACGTTCCAAGTCATTGTTGTCGAGTACCAACTCCCCACCGTTCTGGTTCTCACGAAACAGGTTTCCGGCGAGCATCATCTTGTCGACCAACGTCGTCTTACCGTGGTCTACGTGCGCAATAATGGCAATGTTTCTGATGTCCTGCATATATAGTATACTAAATATTCTGCAAAATTAGTGCAAGGCGAGCGAAAATACAAGTTTACTTGTAATTTTCCGAGCCCCAGCCTAATTTCTGTCTACGGAGTAGATTAAAATTAGTGCAAACAGCAACGTTTTCATTCAAAAATATATACATTTGCAAAAGCAACCTACGACACCCTGAAAACTATGCAAAAGCAATACACCTATTCCCTATCCGAAGAGATTGTCAACATGAGCACCCACGCCGTGGGACTTGCCATGGCACTTGCCGTGTGCATATACTTCCTCGTGCAGAGCAGTGGCACAGGTTCCTGGTTGGTTCCCTTCAGCCTGACGCTGTACCTATTTGGTGTGGTCAGTTCGTATGCCGCATCTGTACTCTACCATGCCATCCCCTCCACTCGGGCCAAGGCCAAGGCGCGGGCACGCAAGCTCGACCACGCAGCCATCTATTGGCACATTGCAGGAAGCTACACCCCACTCACACTCATTGCCATGCGCGATGGCGGCGCACCCGTCTGGGGAGGGGCGATATTTGCTTTCGTATGGCTATGCGCTATCGTGGGCACAGCACTCAGCTTCCGCAAGATGAAGGCGCAGAGCTATCTCGAGACCACTTGCTATGTGCTCATGGGGCTCACCATCCTCGTGGCCTTCAAGCCCTTCTACGACACCTGCGGACTCCCCATCGTACTATGGGTCGTGGGCGAAGGGGTGGCCTACATCGTGGGAGCCGTGCTCTACAGCTTCAAGCAGATACCCTACATACACTCCGTCTTCCACGTATTTGTCATCCTCGGCGACATCTGCCACATGATAGCCACTTGGCTGATGCTGCAGATATTCGTATTATAAGCACCCGCCTGCACACAGAAATAATCATTTACCAAGGATAAACTCACAAACAACAAACCAATATGAGCACCATCGATTTCACCAAAGTACCCTACAACTTTGCACTCTGCCTACACACCCAGTGCCCTATGGCCAGCACCTGTCTGCGCCGTCTGGTATGGGACATCGTGCCCGACAGCCAAGAGCAACTCAACGTGCTGAACCCCTCATGCACAATGCCCGATGATACCTGCCGCCACTACCGCCCTGCACAGAAGGAGGTATATGCCCGCGGCTTCCGTGGCATGCAGACACAGATGTTACCCGCACAATACGCCAAGTTTAGCGACAAACTGATAAAGTACTTTTCGCGCAACTGCTATTACGAGCGTCGCCGTGGCGACCGCCTCTGCTCGCCCAAAGAGATAGCCTACATACGCGAAGTGCTCACCTCAATAGGGCTCCCCCACCTCGAGTTCGACGCCTACGAGGAGCGCTACAACTTCGTGGACTGAGAAACTGTCAGGCAGCTAAGCTGCAGTTTATAGTTTAGGGGTTGAGTGCTTAGGGACTTCTCCGATGAAATCGGCATTTTTTGAAGACAGAATGTATAAATGGGCTATTCTGTAGGTGACAAAAGTTTATTTTTGGGGTGGCAGTGGCAGAGAGAAGTCACCGTCAGACAGCATTATCACGATCAGGACCAATCAAGGGAAATAATCACCTCACCTTCATAATCTCAGTACACCTCACCAAACCATCAGTACTCCCTTGCAAGTACTGCAGTACTTACAAACAAGTACTCGAGTACTTACGGCTCAGTACTAGAGTACCGACAAGGAAGTACTCGCTTTTTGATGAGGTGAGGTGTCTCCGACAGAGCGTAGCGACGAGGGGTCTCTGCGAGAATTTTGACTTCATCCCCTTCGGCTGACGCCTCGGGCGTCGACCTAAAGGTTCGCTATGCTCAAAATGACAATCACAATACTCTCCTCTTTATTCATCATCATATATCTTAACACAGCTCTGCTGCCACTGCCACCCCAAAAATAAACTTTTTTCGCCTGATAGTCCTCATTCTATAGCATCAATCAAAGCAAATCTTATTAAGAGAAGGAGCGGAAGATAAAAATAGTCGGCGGTGTGAACTGATGTTCCCAACCGCCGACTGCATTTATAGAGATACTATGCTCGTGTGCTTATTTCACTATCACCTTACCATTATCTACCACTTGGCCTTTCTGCTGCAGGGTGAAGTTGTACATACCACTGCGAAGCATTGAGGCAGGAATCTGCACAGAGTTCTCGCCTGCGGGAATGTCGCGACGACCTACCAACTGACCATTTACGCCCGTAACAACCAGTTCGCGTGCCACGTTGCTGTTTTCGTCGTTCAACGTAATAGTGATTTGTGCATCGCGATCGGCAATGGTGGGAGCTATGTTCATTGCGCCACGTGTCTCGCGAACGAAATTGATACTATTGGTTTCTTTGCAGATTTCGTACCAACGATAAGAATCGTAATTATAGAACCAACTGCTACTATTGGCAGTAAGACTGCCTATAGGAAGGGCAATATATGTCTTACTTCCAATTTTTACAATACGAACTGCAGATTCGTCTATATTTATAAAATTATTCTCTCCTGCATCTAATGTATACAGTGTCGCACCTGTTTCACTTATTACGTTTAATGATGTTACAACATAGTTTCTGTATATGGTGCGTGTATTGCTTCCCTCTGTTTGATATACAACCTCTCCCCCATATACGGGAACTATAATCTCATACTTATCATCGTTATTAAACAATGTTTGAGACATAACGGCATAGGACTCTTCACAAGATGTTCCACTCAGATAATAACAGGAATTTCGGCGATTCGCCCTCGTCTCCCTAGAGGACTCTATCCAATTACCCTCATTGTCAAGTTGTTCTGTAATTTTTAAACGGGTATTAACTGCCTCCTCCAAGGTGAACATCCTAAATTCTTTTTCGACCTCTAAATCTTCATCGAGTACTTGATAGCCAAGATAATACCTCACTTCGTCATAACTATCTCCTGATTCGTAAATAGGCAATATTATCTTACTCATCTTTTCAAACAGAATCTCGGCCGGTATAAAATCAACGTATCCATCAAGGTTTACTCCAGTCTTTTCCACAAACACATTCTCCTGTGCCATCACATTAGCACCCATCAATACCGCAGCACACGCTGCTACTCCTTTGCGTAAAATCGCCTTCATAATCTTTTCTTTTTTAGTTATACATAAGGTTAATAATCTATCAACTAAAGCAAAAAAGAAGCGTGGTCTGCTATGCCACGCCTTTGTCTGAAGGTCCTGAGAAAACCCGAATAAGCAGAAATGGAGATAACAGTCCACGCGAAACGCGTAGAACCATCATGCAATCCTTGCTTGTTCTTGAAAATTTCTCAGGTTCTCAGACAACAAGAGAGCATAACGCTTCTATTTTACCAAAATGTCTTGACGAATCTTCCGATTCATCGTTGCAAAGTTAGTGCAAACCGAGAGGAGAACCAAATAAATCATTTATTTTTTTATCCCGCCGACGCTGAACCTTTAGGTCGACGCCCGTAGGGGCTGAAGTCAATGAGCGTCGGTTGCGACGCCGATGCGGGATGAGCATCGGTTGCGACGAAGGAAACTTCAGTTTCCCCGAGGAGTGCTGCTTGCAGCTTGCTTTAGCCTCCCCCAGAGGAGTGTGATTTAGCACCATTACCTTTAAGTTCCCCGAGGAGTGTGACGAAGTCACTACATCGCAGCCTTACTTCTTCTTGCCAAAGCAAGAGAAAGTTAGTAAGATTCTGCTACATCAAAAGATTTGCATAGTTGTTTGCAAGCATTGTTCGCTACAGAATCTGTATACGCTTATGAGAGTCTTATGAAAGCCTATCCCAGTTCTATGCTTTCCGCTTTATCCAGCGGTCAATCTTCCATAAGAGGCCTTTGCGGCGATGTTTCCAAAAATACTTCTTATAGAGATAATCGGCCATGCCACGCAGAGAATGCCTATAGGCCTTGGCGTAGCGTCTCATTCGGTCATTGTAGCGCTTGCCCCAATAATAGCGGTTGTAACGGGTGACCGTGTCAAGTGGCTGGTCTATAATGTAGCATAAGAAGTCGGTAAAGCGGTGCAGTGTGGCTTCACGGCCAGCTTCTTCGGGATGTTGCAGAGCAGGGGTCTGCAGCATCTGCAGGCATAGCGTATCATCCTGATCAATTCGCTTGACTTCCTCGACAACTTCGTCCCAAGAGGAGTAACGGTGGCAGTTGATGAAAGCACCCTCATTGAATGATTCAGCTACCTGCTCATCGCCCCAATAGATGGGGATGGTGCGGGCGGCAAATGCCTGAACCAGTTTCTCGGTGCAATAGCCAGGATAGCTGCTGTTCTCAAAAGCGATGCTGAACTTGTGGGTAAGCTGGAACTGTAACTTGTCGGCTACAGGACCACCCACATTGTTGCGATAGCGTCCGCCCGATGACACGGTTTTATACTCATTGAGCTTGTTGAGGAACTGCTCACGATGGGGCGAAGCATTATTGTTGGAATAGACGAAACTGCAGAAATCGACCTTCCCATCGAGGTTTTCAATCTTGTGCTTTGCCTGCATGGCAGCAAAGTCATTGGCATAGAGGTAGTAGATGGGCAGGCGGAAATAACGGTCGCCAAGAGTCAATCGATCAAAGCCAATGGCATAGTCGTAGAGGTTGAAATCGGGGCATTGGTTCTCGCCCGTGTAGAATATCTTCACACAGTCGTAGCGCAGATGCTCATCACCAAAAACGGAGCAGAAGAGATAATCGGGCGTTTCAGACAGTTCAATCTCATACTTCTCACTCAGCAACTGATAGAAAAGACTCTTTTCGGGGACGAAATCGTCCCAAAAGTCAACAAAGCGTATGCGTATATGTGGTTTCATTACAGTTTCATTTTTGTTTTACGTATGTAGAGAGGTATCAGCTTCTTGGCCAATGCAGGGAAGCTGCGGATAAGGGTATGCAGCAAGCGCATCTTATAGTCTTTCCTGTAATAAGGATTGCGCTTATAGTAGGGGACAAAGCTAAGCAGGTGGTTGTATATCTTGCTCAAGACGAGCGTCTGCGGATAGTCCTCATTATATATATAGGTGAAGATGCCCAGCAGATAGGCTTTCTTGAGGTAGATGTAGTCGAGCTCTGCCTTATCGGACTCGTAGAATCCCTTCTCACGGGCAAACTGCATAAGCAGGTCAAAGGACTGTATCTTGTCTTGATAGCGTTTGGGGTTGCGCACTTCGGAAAGCGACTCATCGTGCACAAGATAGTGATATAGAGGTTTATCGACACAAGCGACACGCTTTGCGGCCAACAGCGAACAGGTAAGGAAATAGCTGTCCTCGGCACTGCGCGTAGAGGGGAATCGGATGCCGCACTCATTGAGCAGCGAGCGGCGATAGAGGAAGGAGACGAAGAGCGTGGTGTAATGGGTGAGGAAGAAACAGCGCTCCTTTCCGCTAAATGCCCCACTTTCAATCACGGGATTATTCATCGGCAGAGTCTCAGCACCCTTTACCAACTGTGCCTGGCAATAGGCGAGGTCGGCATCACACTGCTTGGCTGCCTGATACAGTTGCTCGCAAAAGTCGGGCTCCACCACATCATCACTATCAATAAAAGCCACGTACTCACCCTGAGCAGCCTCAATGCCCACATTGCGTGCCAGGCCAGGTCCCATATTGTGCGGTGTAGCAAGGAAACGGAAGGTCATGTCGCTCGTATGAGCCTCAACAAACCTCCGCGCACGCTCCATACTATCATCGCGCCCATGATCATCAACAAGCAACACTTCAATATTGTCTAAAGTCTGCGCTACAAGCGAAGCCAGACAGGCCTCGATATAGGGACCTGCATTATAGACGGGGATAATGATAGAAACACTGCTCATAGGTCGTAACTCATAAAGAAGATGGGGTACCAGCAATAGCCAGCGCCTCCTTGATTCGGACAATAAATGAATGATTCTCAAGCACCAATCGATAAGCTGCTTGAGCCGAAGCGGTCTGCTCAGTTCGCATAGCCTCCTCAACCAAGCGGAAAAGCTCGTCCTCGGCATGGTATATACCTACCTCACCATTAGGGAATAATGCCTCTATATACGGATTGGCATCGCAAAGCTGATAGGCTCCACTGCCACAGATCTCAAAGGTCCGCGGATTAGCCCCATTCTGCTGCTGCTCCTGATGGATATTCAGGACGATGCGTGAGCGATTGTAGCAAGCGTTTACCTCCTCTGCACTGATGTTACGATTCTTATAAATATGCCGATGCTCACGGAACAGCCATTTGATAGGATTCTTGAACCATGGCTTATAGGTGCCGTAGACCACTATGTTGAAATGCGGGAAACGCTGGATAAGTTGACGAATAATCTGCTGCCGGCGAGGTGAGTAGTAGAGCACTCCTACAAACAGTATGTCAATATCCTTCTGACACGCTATCGGGTAATAGGTCGATGTGTCGCAAGCTTGCGGAAGGAAATAGGCTTGCTTGCCTTGCGACTGATACCAATCTACATCCTCCTGCTCGAAACAGAAGAGGTAGTCCACGTGGTCGACATGCTGTATAGATGCAGGTATCTTACTCCTATTGTCGAAAAGCCACAAGAGCACCTTTGCCGACTGGCGGAACTTATCAAGCGTGGAGGATTCAAGGATATCTCCATTCATGATAAATACCATGTCAGGATTCAAGGAATTAAACCGATGTTCAATGTATTGATTGTAGGATTCCCTACTTTTACGCTGTAGTGCCTCCTTGTCGCGGGCCACTTTATAGCGCCATTTCATCAGTGTCGTATAGGGATGTATAGGATTATCGTACGACTCCACGTATGTCTCCCATCCCAACTCCTTAAAGGCATATTCGCAAGCAGTCAGATAGTTGTAATAGCGGGGACCAATGATGAGGACTCGTGATTTCATAGACTCAGTTTGCTTGTATATGAGCTGCTATACGGCGAGCACTGTTACCGTCAACATACCGATGAAAACGGGAAATTTGCTCATCAGTAGGATTAAAATAAGTGCGCTGGCGAAGGATAGTGAACACATCGTCCCAATTGGTAGCCTTCACTCCTTCCAGGTCATTGTAGTCAAAGTAGAGCGGACGCTCGCTTGAGATATAATCATCGTAGTCAAAGGGGGCAAGGATAATGGGTTTCTTCACCAGCAAGTAGTCTATATAAATGCTCGAGAAGTCCGTCATCAACATATCCATATCCTTAACAAAGGTATAGAGGTTGTCGAAGTCCTTGTCCGTCACGTTTAAGAAGCGAGGGTTACTCATGCCTATCTGTGCACCGCTATCGTAGAAATGTCCCTTATTGAAGAACACGTAGTCCTGCTCCTCCAAGATTTGGAAAAAGGTTTCCTGATCAAAGCCAAAACCCTCGAAACCATTGAAAGGTGTGCCCTTACGTTCATTGAGACGGTGAGTAGGCATATAGATGATGAACTTTGCTGTGGGGAACTGCTCTCTGTAACGCTTGATAATATCTTCCTGAACCTCCGAGAAGAGCGCATCGTTACGTGGATAACCATCTGTCCATAGCAGACTGGGCTCTACCTCGAAAGCCGAAGCCAAGAAAGGATTGAAGAAATCGGCTGTACTCAGTACGGCATCCTTGCGCACATGGTTTTCCCATGGGAAGAGGAAGTTATTGATTGCAACTTTTATACGCTTGAAGGTGCTGTAACGGAGATTCTTGAAACGTACCTCATCGGCCATAATTTGCTTGATGACCATTCCGTGCCATAGCCAGATCATACGGGCGCCGTTCAGGTACTTGGCATTCATCTCGGCAGCAGCCGTAGTGATGAATACAACTCCTGCACGCAGACACCACAAACGCCCTTTCCACGAATGGGCCATAGCTACAGGCTTACCCTCTCCCTGCAATTTGGCAAACACCTCCTTGCTATGGGTAATCCACATGGGACGTATATGGGGTTCATGAGCCAAAACATATTCATACATTCCACGTGAGTTATCGGAATACTTCTGGCCAAACCAGGAGCCGAATAGCCAGATATGCTTGTCGCGAGGCAACAGACGCTGCAGATACCAGAAAGGTAAAAACAGCAGAGCGCCTATACAATGGATTGCCAACATGAAAGGATTATCGCTTCTCATCGGTGAAATCGGCTATTTTACACTATCCAGATAATCGCGCAACTGAGTACTGCTGGTCCCCTTTGTATAGGGGAAATAGACAATCTCTACCCCTTTATCTGCAAAGTAGGCCTCATAACGGTTGAAACGTTCGGTACCCTTATAGTCAGAGCCCACAAAGAGATAATCGTACTTGACGATTCCTTTGGTATATACATCGCTGTCCTCGGGCTCGGAAAGTATCACCTCGTCTACATACTTGATGTTGCGCACAATGTCTGCACGCTCCTCAAAGGGGATAAATGCCTGCTTACCCTTATGAGAAGCATCCTTGTGAATACCAACAACCAGATAGTCACAATACTCCTTGGCCCTGCGCAGCAGGTTGAGATGTCCGATATGGAAAAGGTCAAAAGTGCCGCTCAGATAGCCAACTTTCACTTGTGGACGAGTCGACAAGCGCCCGCCATCCATCTTATATTTATAGCTATCCAAACCATACTGATGGGCATCAGCCTGATAACGCTCGATGACACCGCGGAATATCGGTTCGTAATCTGGAATATATCGGGTATGGCGTTCTTGCATCTCTTCGATAATCTGCTTTGCAAGAGGAGAGAGCATCTCAAGCACATTCTCTCCACCATTGAAACGAGTACCCTTGATGGAGCCGGGCGACACATTGAGAATGCGGTTGGATGTACCACTTTGTTCAAGTTCAATATTGAGGCTCTCAATGCCATTACACAAAGCAGCCTTGGTAGCTCCATATAGAGCAAACAAGGGAGAAGAAACCAATCCTGCAATACTACCCATCACGGCACAATAGAAAGGATCCGGATGTAGCATTCGCTCAAAGTAATGGTGGATAATCTGGAAAGCTGCAATAGTATTTACCTTGAACGAATTGGTTATCTCGGCAGGTGTAATGCTGTCAAACGCTGCCACACGACCAAATCCTGCAGTAATGACGAGTGTATTTATATCCTCATAACCACTTAGGAAGCTAAAGTCACCTGAAAGCAAGTTTGCCTTGCAAAAGCTACAGTTGCTTGGCAATGCTATGCTTGGTGCAACTCTATCAACAACGATAACATCTTCGCACGACTGCGACAACTCCAATGCAATGGCCAATCCTATCCCATTGCTTCCTCCTATAATCATTGCTTTCTTCATCCGACTTTCTTCTTTTACTTTCCTAAGGTAGCTGTTTAATGGACAAATATACGTCTTTTTTATGAATAAACAGACTTATCAATAGATTTATATTATTAGCATAAATAGCTATCTCCGGCCTTTAATTATTTTTTGATACAATAGCTTCACTCTCATGAGTATTCGTGCCATGGAATACCCCACGTTCAACGCTATCCAGACGAAAAGTTTCTCTTGAAGAGAGTGTCCGACCATTTTCATAATCTTATGATGCTTCAAAATCCCATACCGATGATGGAACCCTCTAGCAGGATAGGCATCAATACGGATAGCCAGATAAGCGACTGTAAGAAGACGCGACATGACATAGCTCATACAAGGTTCGCCCTTAACAATATCCATTAGTACACGTACAGAACGTTCACGTTGCTCAAGTATGGCCGGCGTGACAAACCGTGTATATGAATTGACATTACTATGACAGTCATAATGATACACCGTTCCTTCACAATAAGTTACGTATATAGGACATTGCAAAAGCCGTACAACTGTAATGGTATCTTCTCCCCAGTTGAGCCCTTCTATAAAGTTAATATTATATCTCTCATAACAACTTCTTCTAATCAGCTTATTGCAACATCCTCCTTGGAGCTTGGAGGAGAGCACATCACATAGAACTTGGAATGTATCGCAACCTGTAGGCTGTTGCTTGCTACGCACACTTTTATGGGGATATTCCTCCATAAAGTCATAGATGACCATATCGGCCTGCTGCTTGCTGGCAATGTCGTACAAAGCTTCTAATGTGTTGTTGTCAAGCCAGTCGTCTGGGTCTACATGGAGAGTATATATCCCTTGCGCCTGTTTCATTCCAAAATACCTTGTGCTTCCCACTCCGTGATTGGTGCGATGAAAAGCCTTGAAACGCGAATCGTTTCGTGCATATTCATCACACATCACCCCTGAATTGTCCGTACTTCCATCATTGATAAGCAGCACTTCAAAGTCTGTAAAGGTCTGCGCCAAAAGACTATCTATACAACGCTTCAAGTATATCTCTGCATTGTATACAGCTACGATGATGGATATGGAGGGAACTGTAGCCATATGCTCTAACTACTTTGTATGTATAGTGACAATGTTTTGAGCTTTTACTCGAGGTGAAGATGCTACTTTGAAGCTTACCTCTGGCGCTTTTCCACAAGCGATAAGCAATGTAATCGTTTCTGAAGCGGGAATATTAAGCAATGAGCGGATTTGTTCATCATCTTCCGGAGAGTCACACCAATTAAGAGTACAAGCTCCTATCTGTTGGTAATGGAGAGCATACAAAAGATTCATAGTATAAATGCCAGAGTCTATGTAACATAGATTTCTCTCTTTGATGCCATTGTAACATGAGAGGTCTACTGTCAGCACAAGTAGTTTACTTACCAAATGGCCAAACCCTCGATTGCCATTTTGCAACGCTAGAACTTTTTCTATCAGGACTTTTTCTGCTACAATATGAACCCTGGACGATTGCCTATTGCACGAAGATGGGGCATTTTGAGCCAATTCTATAGCTTCAACAATATCTGCAACACTAACATCAACTATTGTAGAGAAGTTTCTTAAACTGTGACGACTTTGAGAGAAAAGTTCAAAAGAAGCCTGACAATACTCATAATATTCTTTGGCAGTGTATACATCTTGTTGTGTCGCATTGATTTCAGGCATGTGATTCACCAAACAGTCAATCTGTTCTTGTACCTCCTGATCTAACTTGTATTGCTGTGCTATGTGTACATTTCTATATTCGCGTATAACACCCACTGCCTGACAGAGAATCTCATTGTCGCTACCATACTGGCATTTATAGGCAAGACATAATCTTATCAAATCCAGTAGATTGTCTTTTCCGAATCCTAAACGCATATCAGGCATTGTAAGCCCCTTCTCCAATACATGGGCACGCAATGAGATGCGCCCCAACAAATTCTCCTTTCGTTTGTTACCCCACAAACCAGAGTAGGTATTATAGCGCAGTATATCGTGTTCGAAATGCTGCATGTACCTACGTTTCAACTTATACAAGCTGTGCTTTTCCACCCACTTCTTGGGAAGTATACGCTTAATTATCTCTTTCATCAGTGACACGTGTTAGATACATTATTGCTTGTCGACGCAGTTCTCCTAATCTCTCTTTTACTTTTGCATAATCGATTGTTTCCAATGCCGAGATATCTTCTTTCTTATTTATCAACCTCTGTCCTATTCCCAATGCGGACAATAGGGACTGGACTCGATTACTCCGATTCCCCATACCTATTGCATAAAATTGCTTCTCAAAAATGACAGAAAAAGCAACTCCATGAAAAGAAGTAGACACCACGTATTCCGCATTCCTTATCAGTGATATAAAATCAAAAGGGGAAGCCCGTTTGGTATATTTAGAAAGATTACGATAACTTCCAATAGCAGCATCAATACGAATGATAGGTAGACCTGTCTGACAGCTTAGTTGTTGCGCTACCCTATCAGATTCCTCATCAATCATCACTCGATAATAGAGAATATACCTTCTTTCTGGAGTATATGTACAAAGGTTCTCCCAACATTCTTTCTCCAAGAGCAAGGTTGGATCAATATTCACTTCAATAGCCTTGTTTGTAAGAGGCTGTATAGAGTCCTTTAATTGGTTCTCACGTACTGAAATATGGTTGAAATTTTTCAACAGCTGTTGTATGGTTTGCTTGTCTTCAGAATTTAGATCCACAGCCCCCATACTAGCGGCGTAACTTACCCGAGTAATCGTTTTAGGAACATACTCTCCCCAATATGCTATATCAAACCCAGGCATCCCTTTAAGCCTTGATTTCCACCATATTTGGTCACTTCCATAGATAAGAAGATCATACGACACCCGTGAGAGTTGTTGAGCGTTTTCGTAACAAGGCTTTTCGCCAAGTCCCCAATTCTTTTTCTGAGCGTTGATAAATGACTTAGCCTTATTTTTTCTATAATATGCGACTACACATTCTCGAAGAAAACCCTTAAACGACTTGACTTCTTCTTTATAGAAAGACCTATATAGTGCAGCATGCTCTTTGGGCCAATAATCTACGAGTTCCACTTCATGCCCCTTCTCCTCCAGAAAGGTCTTGAGGGCGAAAGCCTGCAGAAAGGCTCCGAAGTTATGTGCCCTATGAAAGGTTAGAATTCCTATCTTCATATCATTTACCAATTTTATCCTTAATCGTCCTTACTATACTTTTCCTCTCAGAATCTGTAAGTCCAAATATAGCTATAGTGATACAGGTAACGACGATACTAATCAGCGTAACGACTACTAGATTGACGAACGAAGATGCCATTTTCAAGGATACACCTGCTACAATAATAGAGGGTATTACCGTCGTCACCCCTATAGGAAGCAATACACAGCGACAATACAAAGCCACATCCATTCCTAGCTGTCGTTTCATGAAATAGACACGGAATACTTGTGCTACAACAGAAGCAGCAATGATGATGTAGAAGACAATTTCTGGCTCAAAATTTCCAAATTTCAACATGAAATATGATATGGGCAATACCATCAGCATAGTACCTCCCACCATTATCTGATACCACTTCACCTTGCCTGTAGCCTGTACAGACGTTACAAGAGGGTAGCTGATAGAGTCAATCAGTGCCGCAATCAACATAAGACGAGCAAACGACACGCTATATTCCACTACGTTATCCTTACCCAACCATAAATCCAGCAGATAGGGTGTTTCTGCTATAACAGGAAGTACTAAAAGGAATAGTAAATAATATGAGAACTTGGAGCTTTGAAACACTAGTTTCAACATCTCACTCCTCGCATTGGCCGAATACGACTTGGTTATTTGTGGATTAAAAGCCGTAGTGAAATTTGTTACAAATTGATTGACATTTACAAACACTTGGTAAGCAATACCTCGAGCGGTATTTACTATTGCACCATAGAACATATTTAGTAACAAGTTCACACCCGCACTTTTACCAATTCCCGAAAGTATACCAATCACATTCCAACCAGTATAGCCTAATATTTCCTTTAGCAAAGACTTGTCCCAAACAAAGGAGTAACGGCATTCGGCATAGTAATGCTTACAATACAGATAATAGAACCCGCTTGTACCTACCGTAATAAGCAACATCAGCACAGCATATGTTATCAGTTTATCAACAGGAGAAATAAGCAATAGGAATACAATACCCAGCTTCAACACTGTCTCAATAATACTACTATATGCAAAAATCTTCATTTTCTCACGAGCTATAATGATAGAGCGGTAAGGAGTAGAAAGCATATTGATGATGAAGGCAACAATGGAACACTGATATACCCACTGTGCTGCTACCATTCTATCGGATGGTATCTTCATCTTATTATTAAGAAACCATAGGCCTACAGATTCTGAGAGCAAAAGTATGATGACGCCTAAGACAATGAAAAGTGTAAGGTTAAGACTGAATACACGCTTCAGAGCTTTATGGTCATTTCTTCCCAGCTCTATCGCAAAATATCGGCTACAAGCCGATGATAACATGCCATTGAGAAACGAAAAGTTAACAACAATGGCCCCGATAACATTGTAAAGCCCAAAATCAATCTTTCCTAACGTGCTCAGAATCACACGTGAAGTATACAGACTGATAGCCATGATTAGCAGCATCCTCACATAAAGTAAGGCTGTGTTCTTGGCTATACGTTTCTGATTGACTACGGACATCTATGACAGAAATAAATGAATTTACCTATAAAAAAGAAAGATAAGAGCAGAGTTCCATGAAGCCTACCCTCATCTTTCATCTATTAGAATTTCTTACTTAACCTCACTTCCCGGCTTCACCTCGCGTAGGAGCGATGTCACAGCCAGCGAACCGTCGTAGTTCTCGGCACTGAGGATCATGCCCTCGCTCACGAGACCGTTCTTGAACTGGCGGGGAGCGAAGTTGGCGATGAAGAGCACCTGCTTGCCTACGAGCTCTTCGGGAGCGTAGTGCTCGGCGATGCCGCTCACGATGGTGCGGTCGGCGAGTCCGTCGGCAATCTTGAACTTGAGCAGCTTCTTCATCTTGGGCACGCGCTCACATTCGAGCACGGTGCCTACACGGATGTCGAGCTTCTCCCAATCCTCGAACGATACGGTGGGCTTCACGGGATTGGCCTTGTAGTTGGCTGCCTCGTTGGCCTTCTTGATATCCTCGAGGCGCTGCATCTGGGCGTCGATGGCGCTGTCTTCAATCTTCTCGAACAGGAGTTCGGCCTTACCGAGCTGATGGCCTGCAGCGAGCAGGTCGGTGCTGCCGAGCTGGTTCCACTCGAACGTCTCCATGCCGAGCATGCCGCGCAGCTTCTCGCTGCTGAAGGGCAGGAAGGGCTCGAAGGCGATGGCGAGGTTGGCAGCGAGCTGCAACGACAGGTTGAGGATGGTGCCTACGCGCTCCATATCGGTCTTGGCCAGCTTCCAAGGCTCGGTGTCGGCCAGATACTTGTTGCCGATGCGGGCGAGGTTCATGGCCTCCTTCTGTGCCTCGCGGAACTTGAAGGTGTCGAGCAGCTTCTCCACCTCGGCCTTCACGTCCATAAACTCGGCGATGGTAGCCTTGTCATAGTCGGTGAGCGTGCCACATGCGGGCACCTTGCCGTCGAAATATTTGTGTGTGAGCACTAAGGCGCGGTTCACGAAGTTACCGTATACGGCCACCAGCTCATTGTTGTTGCGTGCCTGGAAGTCGCGCCAGGTGAAGTTGTTGTCCTTGGTCTCGGGTGCATTGGCCGTGAGCACGTAGCGCAATACGTCCTGCTTGCCGGGGAAATCCACGAGGTACTCGTGCAGCCATACGGCCCAGTTGCGCGAGGTAGATATCTTGTCGTCCTCGAGGTTGAGGAACTCGTTGCTCGGCACGTTGTCGGGCATCACATATCCTCCGTGCGCCTTCATCATGGTGGGGAAGATGATGCAGTGGAACACGATGTTGTCCTTGCCGATGAAGTGCAGCAGGCGTGTGTCCTCATCCTGCCACCACTTCTCCCAAGAGCCCCAGCGCTCGGGTTCGTTGTCGCACAGCTCTTTGGTGTTACTGATGTAGCCGATGGGCGCATCGAACCATACGTAGAGCACCTTGCCGTCGGCTCCCTCTACGGGCACGGGGATACCCCAGTCGAGGTCGCGCGTCATGGCACGGGGCTGCAGGTCCATGTCGAGCCAGCTCTTGCACTGGCCATACACGTTGGGGCGCCACTCCTTGTGACCCTCCAGTATCCATTCCTTCAGCCACTGCTGGTATTCGTTGAGCGGCAGGTACCAGTTCTTGGTCTCACGGAGCACGGGAGTCTCGCCTGTCTCCTTGGAGCGGGGGTTGATGAGCTCTGTAGGCTCCAGTGCACGTCCGCAGCCCTCCTCGCATTGGTTGCCGTAGGCCTGCTTGTGGCAGTAGGGGCACTCGCCCACCACGTCGCGGTCGGTGAGGAACTTTCCTGTCTTCTCATCGTAGAACTGCATAGTCGACTGCTCCACCAGCTTGCCCTCATCGTAGAGCTTGCGGAAGAAGTCCGACGCAAACTTATGATGCACGTCCGATGTGGTACGGCTGTATACGTCGAACGAGATGCCGAACTCCTTGAAGCTCTCCTTGATGATGCTGTGGTAGCGGTCCACCACATCCTGCGGCGTGATGCCCTCCTTGCGGGCACGCTGGGTCACGGGCACGCCGTGCTCGTCTGATCCGCCCACGAAGAGCACCTCCTCACCCTTGAGACGGAGGTAGCGCACGTAGATGTCGGCCGGCACGTATACGCCAGCCAGGTGACCGATATGTACAGGACCGTTGGCATAGGGAAGTGCCGAAGTGACGGTCGTTCTCTTGAATTTCTTTTCCATAATACTGCTATTTACTTAATTGTTGCAAAATTAGTGCAAGCCGAGCGAAAAAGCAAGTTTACTTGTATTTTTCCGAGGCGCCGCCTAATTTCTGAGCTTGAAAAGCCGGCACTAAAGATAGTGCAAGCTAATTTACACGTATTCTTCCACCAATAAGAAAAGGCACTTACCAACCATCAAATACCCACCCAAGCGTTCGGTACGAATCGGATGCGATCAAAGATATAGGCCACAAGATAGCTGATAGCAAAAGCGAGTAGAGTGATGACTATCGGGCGTATCCATAGAGGACACCAACCCCATAGATCGAGTGTGCAAAGCGCTGCTACTACCAATACGTGTACAAAATAGATGGTATAGGTGTAGCGTCCGGAAGAGACGACGAAACCTTCAGCTTTGCGTGGCACCGAACATGACTGTAATAGAATGAACAGACTGATGACAGCTAGCGTGTGGGCGAGTGAGGTACTGAATCCTGCTGAAAGCCCCCATACATTGAGTGCATAGGCCACAACGAATCCGAGAATCCCGATCCATTTGTTGGCACGACCTTTCGGCAGGTACTTTACGCAATAGTGGCCACACAGGAAAAATCCCATATACATAAAGGCTGAACCGCTGTAGTAGCGCATGGGACCAAACTGTGGGTAGTAGGCGCGCAGCAATATCCAGGCCAACCAGAGCAATAGCCCGTATTGCGTAAGCTGCTTCCCCTGAGGAGCAGCCAAGGCCCGCTGCATGAAAGGTGTCAACAGATAGAGTCCTATCAGTACGAAGATATACCAGTAGGAGGCATTCACCTTGTCGGAAAGCATGTAGGGGATATAGTTGCGCACCGCCTCCGTGAATGTAGTGATGTCGGGGTATTTATGCATGACGACCGACAGGGCATATACGACTGTTCCCCACAGGAGGAAGGGAGTGAGCAACCGCTTGAACCGTTTGCGGAGGAAGTCGGGTACTGGCTGTGTGGGAGCACCTAATAGCAGGGCACCTGAGAGCATGAAGAACAGTGGCACACCAATCACCACCATGGCATGGTAGAAGAATCGTCCAGTGCCTGCCGAGGGCTCATCGAGCTGTAATCCCGTCCACGCATGTTGCATAATGACAAGCAGGATGGCAACTAAGCGGATGAGATCAAGCGTGACGATGCGTTGTTTATTCATAACATATAAGATTACAAACAATTACCTTGTGCTATACTCATAACACGAAGGAAGTTCCCTCCCCATAGTTTCGCGAGATCTTCTTCTGTGAATTCCTCTGCCAGAAGACGGCGGGTAAGGTTGATAACCTCCGAAGCATCGGCACACCCGATAATTCCGCCATCGCCATCGAAGTCGGTACCTATGCCCACGTGGTCGATACCGGCTATGTTCACCATATGTCGGATGTGGCGTACGGCATCGTCCACAGTAGCACCACCCTCTTGGCGTAGGAATCCATCGTAAAGGCATACTTGGGCCACACCGCCTGAGACAGCAAGAGCACGCAGTTGATCATCGGTGAGGTTGCGTGGATGATCGCACAAGGCACGAGCTGACGAGTGACTACAAACGATAGGTGTACTGCTGGCTTCGATGGCTTGGTAAAAGCTGCTCTCTGCTGCGTGTGAAAGATCGACCATCATGCCTACGCGATTCATCTCACGAATTGCCTCGCGCCCCAAAGCACTGAGCCCACCGTGCTCGCCATTACCACGTGCGGAGTCGCACAGGTCATTGTCGCCATTGTGGCAAAGTGTCATATATACGACACCGCGACGGCGGAAGTGCTCGATACGACTAATATCGTCGCCTATGGCATAACCGTTCTCAATGCCAAGCATCAGAGCACAGCGCCCTTCATGCTTGAGATGATAGAGGTCATCTGGCGTATAAGCTATACCTACGCTATTGGCACTATGAGCCACCATGTTCTCTATCTCGGTGAGCAAGCGCTCGGCCTTTGCAAATGCGGCCTCAAGGGATGCCTTGTCGCGCTCAAGTTGTCGTAAGTAAGCTACCATAATGGTGGCATCGAGGCGCCCTTCCGTCATTTTATGAAGGTCTACGAGAATGCGTGGGTCACGGCTGTCGAAACGTATTTGCTGGTCAAACTTCATCGGAGTATCGCAGTGCGTATCCAAAGTGAGGATGCGCTTATGCAGCTCGCGAGCTTCGGCATAGGAGCGAGCTTCGCCTACAATCCATTCGAAAAGCGGTATCATAGTGCGGTCGCCACCAAGTATCATACATTCTGGATGCCACTGCACACCCAACATTGACTTGCCATGAATACTTTCTACAGCTTCGATGAGTCCGTCGGGCGATACGGCTGTGACAGCAAAGCCAGGAGCAGCCTCCTTTACGGCCTGGTGATGAAACGAATTTACATACAGATTAGTGGTACCGAAGATTTTTGACAACTTGCTCGATGAGGCTATACGCACACTATGAGTGGCGGTATGGCGCTCTGTATCTTGGCTATGCTTGAGCGTGGCTCCGGCTTCTTTGTAGATATCCTGATAAAGCTTACCTCCGAGAGCTGCCGTCATTACTTGTATGCCACGGCAGATTCCAAGGATGGGTATTTGACGGTTGGCAGCGAGGCGTACCAAAAGCAATTCTTGGCTATCGCGGGCAGGATTGATGGAACTGAGTTCGCGGATTGGTTCCTCGTCCAAGTAAAGGGGGTTGATGTCGCCTCCACCAGAGAGGATAAGTGCGTCTACATGATCGAGCAGGCTCACCATAGCATCTGTGTCCTCAAATGCGGGGATGACAATCGGTGTGCCACCAGCTTCCAACACTGAACGGTAATACCCTTCGAGCAGTGTACACTTACCACTGTCGTAGTTGCCTGTGATGCCGACGATAGGACGGTGTTTGTATATAGGAAAAGAGGAATGTAACGATGTATATTCCTCTTCGATGTTGTACTTTGCCATAAATGATTATTCTATCGTAATGGGAATTTCCTTCTTGATACTCTGGTCGAGCGAAATCATGGTTTCCGTAGCCATCACGCCAGGAATCTCCTGTATGCGCTCATTGAGTAAGTTCATCAGATGCTCATTATCGCGAGCATAAAGTTTTACGATGATGCTGTATGGGCCAGTGGTAAAGTGCGCTTCCACGACTTCGGGTATCTTCTTCAACTCTTCCACTGCCTCCTTATACATAGATCCCTTGGCAAGGCTGAGTCCTACGTAGGTGCAAGTACGGAATCCAAGCATCTTGGGATTGATATGGTAACCCGAGCCAATGATGACACCAATATCCATTAGGCGCTGTACACGCTGGTGTATTGCCGCCCGCGATACGCCGCACTCTACAGCTACATCCTTGAACGGCGTACGGGCATTCTGCGAAATAATTTCTAAAATCTTCTTGTCTAGGTCATCAACTTTTTCCATTGTATCAGATTATATCATGTTGTAATAGTTTCTACTTTTAGCGTAGCAAAAATAAAACTATTTTTCGAATTTACACTCTCTTTCACCGCTTTTTCTTTCTTTTTGTCATTTTTATTGGAAGAAATGACAAAATTCTAGTTCCTTTCACCTAAATTTTATCCGCAAAAGTATAAAAAGAATTATGCACACCGTGGTGAGTCCCTCGGCCGCAGGAATGGCGAGCCAGGCACCCGGTACGCCCCATGCGAGGGGGAGCACCGCAAAGCAGAGTATAAGGAAGATATAGCCACGCAAGGCAGTGAACACGGTGGCCCAAGCGCCGCGCTTGATACTCTGGAAGTAGCCTATCATGGTGACGTTGACGGCAAGGAAGAGCAGGTCAATGGCGAAGAGGGGCATACCCTTGACAGCAAGGGCATGAGTGGTGGGGTCGTCCTTCACGAAGAGGCTCACCAGCGGGTCGGTGAGGTAAATGATGAGGGTGGTCATCGCCACGCTACACACGATAGCGACGGTAAGCACCAGGCGCAGGGTATGGCGCACACGCTCCCAGCGACGGGCACCATAGTCGTAGCTGATAATGGGCTGGGCCGACTGGGCGATGGCATTGTTGATCATGAAGAAGAGCGGACTGCAGTAGCAGGCTATGCTGTAGGCGGCCACGCCGCTCTCGCCGAGCAGACTACCGAAGACATAGTTGCCCAACACGAGCATGAGCGAGATGGCTACCTCGCCAAGGAAACCGGAGAGGCCCAACTTCACCTGTTGCCACGTTGTCTGCAGCCATCGCGTAACCCGGCCGAAGGCAGCTCTCAGGCTACAGAGTTGGATGCGCTTGGTAAAGAAAATCAGGTAGCCCATGATGAGCAGAGCGCCCACGAGGCAGCTGAGCGACGAGGCGATGGCAGCTCCCATGATACCCATGTCGAGGGGATAGATGAAGATATAGTCGAGCACGATGTTGAGCCCGGCACCGATAATCTCGCACCACATGGCAAACTTGGGTGCTCCGTCGAGGCGGACATAGAACATGCCGGCAAACAGCACGCAGCTGGCAGGCATACCCACCGTCACCCACAGCATATACTCCTTGACGAGAGGGAGCAGGCGGTCGGTGCTACCAAAGAGGTAGGCCATCGTGTCGAGGCTGAGCAGGATGATAGCCGAGAGCAGGGTGACGACGGCCACTGCCACGAGCAGCGAAGTAGTAATCTCGCGATTGGCCTCCTTCGTCTTACCCTGTGCCAATGAGATGGAGGCACGCACCGAAGCACCTATACCGAACATCAAGGCAATGCCCGTGACGAGCATAAACACCGGCGCAGCAATGTTGATGGCAGCCAAGGCATCGCTACCTACGCGCTGCCCTACGAACATGCCGTCGGTAATGTTCATTACCGAGCCGGAGAACATACCCAGCAGCGTGGGGAAGAACATCTTCGTGAATAGTCGCCCGGGCGACATATGGTCAAAGTCAAGGGACATCTCTTCTCAATTTAAGAATCTGTTTTGCAAAACCAACTTGGTAGTCAAAGGGAGTTATAAGGAGTTATTAAGAAGATAAAGACCATAGCAATAGATACCGTCCTTAGGATAGTCTTCCCATACGAAATGACGGGAGTGCAAGGTACGAGTAAAATGTTTTTTTGCTTTCATGATTGAGAAAAATCTGTTATCTTCGCGTTTCAGTATGCGAAAGTACGAAAAAACTTATTAACCACAAAAGAAGAACGTATGAATATAGGTGACAAGGCTCCCGAGCGCTTGGGAGTGAATGAGAACGGGCAGGAGGTGCTGCTCAGCAACTATCGCGGCAAGAAGGTAGTACTCTACTTCTACCCCAAGGACAACACATCGGGCTGCACAGCCGAGGCATGCAGCCTGCGCGACCACTATAGCGAGTTCCGTGCCCGGGGCTACGAGGTGATAGGCGTGAGTGTAGACAGTGCCGCCTCGCACCGCAAGTTTATCGACAAGTACGAGCTGCCCTTCACCCTGATAGCCGACACCGACAAGGAACTGGTGCAGGCCATGGACGTGTGGGGCGAGAAGAGCATGTATGGACGCAAGTACATGGGCACCTTCCGCACCACCTTCGTGATTGACGAGAACGGCATCATCGAGCAGGTGTTTCTGCCCAAGCAGATTAAGACCTCTACCCACGCCGAGCAGCTGCTGGGGTGATGAAAACAGATGGAGGCGAGCCTCACGGGCAGCCTCCATAAAGAAGTCTCAAAAAACATGATAGGAATTATTCCATCATCATCACAAAGGTAGCTTATAACATTACTTTTAACCGAACAAAAAGCGTGACATTTGCGTGACGTGGGCGTGACATTTGCGTGACACGGCTGTATTATCTATCTAAAAACCAGCCAAGGGGTGTTGGCAGGTTTTGCATTCGTTTCCAAAAACCTGCCAGAGGGTGTTGGCAGGTTTCTCTTTAGTGCCGTTGCAACGTTCTCATAATGAAAGGATAAGAGGTCTATACAATTACATTTTTGCCGCCTGGCAGGTTTTTATATTTTCATCTTTATCTGCTAATCAATAAAATCTGCAGTAAGAAACTGAGTACGACAAACTATTCATTTTCATAATATTAACTACACAAAAGTTTTTCTCTTCGCGAAGAGAATACTTTACCCTCGCGAGAAGAATAGTTTATCTTCGCGAAGAGAATAGCTTATCCTCGCGAAGGTAATGTGTAGTGCAACCATAGAATAGAGACAAATGTCCTGCAAATCATCGCCGAAGGCACTATACAACTGCAAATAGAGGGCTACAAAAAAACTGCCACCCGGCAAAAATGTAATTGCATAGGGTGGCAGTAGGGGGGTAGAATAATCCCATTTATGGATAATTTGCGGATAATTGCCAGCGACCTAAAGGTTCACGGAAATTTATGTTGAAAAAGGAAGGAAACACAAAGGCTTTGTATACACCTACCCCTTTTCACCGAATATTACCTCATAGAGGTCGGTGGGTAGTTTTTTGCGGATACGCTCTTTGCGCTTGCGAATGGTGGTGGGAGTAGTGTGGCCGATGTAGGCAATGACATTGTTGCTGTAGCCCAGATAGGTGCAGAAGCAGCATACCAGCTCTTGATCATTCAGTTCAAGTCCCTCGTGCAGCGTGCTGCAAGCCTCCTTGAAGGAGTCGAACAGCGTGCTCTCCACATCACGAGTAGCCTCGTAAGCCATATCGTAGAGTTCCTTTTCCTTTATCTGCATGGCGTTAAGCTCCTCATAGCTGGTGGTATTCTCAAAGGCACGGCGACCATCGGCAAGCGAGCGGCGCAGTATCAGTGTCTCGGGAAGGGAAAAGGTCTCCTTGTCTTCCTCGTCTGTAGCCATTGTCGTGGGGCTGGGAGGTGGCGACTGCGGTTCCTCACGGACAAGGTGTCGGCGACGATAATGCTTGCGATAGTAGCCTATGGCAAGGGGGGATAGGAGAAGCAGTAGCAGAAGTATGCGATAGATACGCTGGTGCCGTTTCTGCGCCTTAAACTGAGGGTCACGTTTCTGAGCCTCTGAAGCTCGCAAATCCTCTTTTACTTCAGGCTTGCCATTGGCAATGACATTATTCTTCAACTCATCTATCAGCTCATCCATCGTCTGTTCCTTATAGAGTTTCCCATCACGTACCTTGTAATAGAATTGTTTGTAATGCTCAGCAGAGTCGCGCACACCCAATTCTTTGTATACTTGCCACAGAACATGACTACAGATATAGTCTATAGACTGATGGTTATGGGGAAGCTGCAAGGCCAACTTAGCATAGTAGATGGCAGAGTCGCGCTCTTCAATATGCCACAGGTCATCAGCCTTGTATGCTAAATTCAGCACATAGCAGGGGTGGGTCTCTGGTGTCAATACAATACACTGGTTCAGGTATTGCAGTGCCACGCCATAGTTGCGTTTCTGATAGGCTTCGATCCAGCGCATGTTGTGTAAGGCAACAATACGTAATGTATCGTTGGAGTCGTCACGAACCACCACATTGGCATAGTGATAGATGGCTTGGTTGTATATTTCCAAACTCCTCTGTTGGTTTCGACTATTATTCTTGTCGGCATCCTTAATCTTTCCTGCTTGCCTGCTCAGTTCATGTGCCTGCAAGAGCTCTTCTTTTACGGATAACGGCTCTTCAGCTTTCGTCGCTTGTTCTGTCACTATTTGTTGAGTCTGCCCTGACCGATTGCACGACGTGAATGCGAGAGCAACGATAGTCAGCAGGGAATAGATGAATGTTTTCATAGTGCAATGCATATATTCAGTGGTTACATATATAATGTGTTCGTCTGCTGCAAATATAGGGCTTTTACAACAGACGAACACAAAAACGGGCGTGAAAAAAGCGTGACATGAGCGTGACAAATGCGTGACATTGGCCACACATAGCGTGACATCGACGAGCTTCTACAACAAAAATACCCCGATGAAATGGGCGTTTTTAGTAGAAATGGCATACGGGACCATGCCCGTTGCCTATCTTGTAGGCAGCACCATGGATGATGGCATTGTTGATGTATGCTTTGGCTGCGCGGGCGGCTTCGGTGAGCGGGAGCCCCTTGGCCAGTTGGGCAGCAAAGGCACTTGAGAGGGTGCAGCCTGTACCGTGGGTGTTGGGCGTGTCGACACGGCGGGCACTGAGCTCGGCCACCTCGCCTGTCTCGTAGTTGTAGAAGATGTCGATGAGTTCGTCGTCCACCAGGTGACCTGCCTTGAGCAATACCGATACACCATACTGCTGGGCCAGGCGGCGGGCTGCACCGGGCAGGTCGCCCTGCTTCTCGATAGGCTCGCCAAGCAGGATTTCGGCCTCGGGAATGTTTGGGGTGATAACTCGCGCCAGCGGCATCAGATCGCTCTTCAGCACGGCAATGGCGCTGTCCTCGATGAGCTTGTGCCCCGAGGTGGATACCATCACGGGGTCGAGCACCACGTCCTTGATACCGTACTTGCGCAACAGACGGGCCACGCTGTGCACCACCTCGGCTGAGTGGAGCATGCCTATCTTCACGCTGTCGGTGCCGATGTCGCTGAGCACGGCTTCGATTTGCCCTTCGAGGATGTCGATGGAGAGGCCCTCCACGGCATTTACGCCCAGCGTATTCTGTGCGGTGATGGCGGTGATGGCCGATGTGGCAAAGCATCCGTTAGCCGAGATGCTCTTGATGTCGGCCTGTATGCCGGCGCCACCGCCCGAGTCGCTGCCGGCGATGGTGAGGACTCGAGGATAATTTTGAATTTTGAATTCTGAATTATGATTTTCTCGCACGACATCGGGCCTCTTCGTGCTTATAATCTCCGCCAACTCTGTTGCTGCTTCGCGGGGTGAGGGAGCTGCCACGATGGCCGATACCACGGCTACGCCCTCTACGCCGTGGGCGATGACCTCACCCACGGTGTCTCTGTTCATGCCGCCGATGGCTACGCAGCGGTGGCGCGAGCAGCGCATCACCTCGTCTACACCGTCGAGGCCGAAGGGGGTGAGCGTGTCGGTCTTGGTGGGGGTGGCATACACGGGCGATATACCTATATAATCCACATCAAGGGCATTGGCAGCGATGACCTCATCCATCGTCTCCACCGAGAGACCGATAATCTTGTCGCTGCCCAGCAGCTTGCGGGCTGTGGCATAGGGCATATCGCTCTGCCCGATGTGTACGCCATCGGCATCCACGGCGAGAGCCACGTCTACACGGTCATTGATGATGAGGGGTATGCCGAGGGGAGCCAGCGCGGCTTTCAGCTCGCGGGCCAGCTGGATGAATTCGGCTGTGGAGCACTCCTTCTCGCGGAGCTGCACCATGGTGACACCGCCTGCAGCGGCTTCACGCACTATCCAAGCCATGTCACGACCACCCGAAAGGGGGCGGTCGGTGACAAGGTAAAGGGAGAGGTCAAAGGACTTAACCATGAGTTGTTAGTTATGAGTTGTGAGTTATGAGTTATGAATTATGAATTGTCAATTGTCAACTGTCAATTGTCAATTGTTTTCGCCTCCTATCATAAAGAACTCCAGCTCCAGGGCGCAGCCTTCGGCGAAGACGCGGCGCATGAGTGCCTGTTTCTCGGGAGTGCAGTTCTCGGCCAGGCGGTCGATGAGGCCTACTACATAGTTGGTGGCCTCATCCATCTCGGGCGAACCGTAGGTTTGTATCCACTCCTTATAGGGGTTGTCGGGAGTGATCTGCTGTGCCACGAGGTACTTGCCCACCTCATTGTATACCCAATAGCAGGGCAATACGGCTGCGAGCACTACGGGCACGTCCAGCGTGTCGGTATAGTGGCGCAGGAAACGGGTGTAGCGCAGCGTGGTGGCTACGGGGAGTGCTTCGCCATGGATGCCAAAGCGCTCGCTCAGCATAGTCTGCATGGCATTCTCGCTCTCCATGCCCTCCTTAGCGGTAGCGCGGAAGAAGTCGCCCTCGGCCTTGTCCGCCATCATATCGGCTACGGCGTATAGGTCGCGCGAGTATTCCTTGAGATATATCTTGTCTTGCTGCAGGTAGCGCACAAACTGCTCCTGCGGTAGCGTGCCTGCCAGCATCTCCTGTATGAAGGCATATTGCTCGATGCTGCGCATGGTGTCGGCCACCTCCTCGAAGGCTGTGCTGCTCCACTTGGCGCGATGGTCGCCCGGTGTTGCGACAACCTGCTCGGCCAACTGCTCGGGAGTGATCTCGTACATCGCATCCACGAAGTGGGTGAGCAGTGAGCCGGGAGCGGACTTCTGTGCTACGGCACGTTCGCCACATACGCCCATCACTGCCATACCGTGCAGGGCAGCCTCAAAAGCATCGGAGTTGAGACCGGCAAAGGCTCCTACTACCGAAGTGGCTGTGCAGCCCATGGCCGTGACGAGTGTCATCAGCGGAGAGCCATTGCCAATCGTCTCCACGCGCGAGCCATCGGTGATATAGTCGGTAGCACCACTGATGACTACGACGGCGCCTGTCGTGCCTGCCAGTTGCTTGGCCGACTCCACGGCATCGTCGGAGCTTTGGCTGCTGTCTACGCCCTTGCTCTTGATGTCGGCATTCACGAGTGCCATAATCTCTGAGGCATTGCCACGGATGATAGTAGGGTGACACTCGCGGATAATCTGCCATGCTGTCTCTGTGCGATAGGGGGTGGCTCCTGCACCTACGGGGTCGAGCACGATGGGCTTGCCCATGCGATGTGCAGCACGGCCTGCCGCCATCATGCCGCGCACCCACTCGGCATCGAGCGTACCGATATTGATTACCAGGGCCGAGGCGATACCGACCATATCGTCCATCTCCTCCACGGCATGGGCCATCACGGGCGAAGCGCCCAAGGCAAGCAGGGCATTGGCCGAGAAGTTCATGGCCACGTAGTTGGTGATGTTGTGTACCAGCGGACTCTTTTCGCGCACTAGCGCGAGGTCTCTCTTCAGATTCTCTTTGTTCATTTTTCTCCTTTTTTTAGGTTTGACATTTAGTTTCGTAAATGCCGGTTCCTTGCTTGCGGAGCCGTGTATGGCATGGGCAAAAAGAGAGAGAAGACCTATTCTCACGAGGGAATACGGTCTTCTCTTATACTATCAGCTTGTGCCTACACACCAAGTTCCGTTTTCCTCTCTGCAATTACGCCAGCAGGTTCAAAGGGTATAATCTCAGCCTGCCCTTGGGCAAGCACCCCTAACATTGGGTTCACCTAACACAACGCGGCGCGCTACGCGCTTGTTTGGTAATTCCGCGACAAAATTAGTGAAAGTCGAGAGAAAAAACAATTTTTCCTGAATTCTAAATTACATTTACTATAATTTTGTTTCGTTTATTCTCGTTTTCTCGCAAAAAATAGCTACCTTTACCCGATAAATGGAATAGTAGCGAGAAATCACTGGAAACATTATGACTGACGAACTGAATATGCCCATTGAGGAACAGGTAGCGTATACCGACGACAACATACGCCACCTGAGTGACATGGAGCACGTACGCCTGCGTCCCGGTATGTATATCGGTAAGCTGGGCGACGGCTCGCAGAACGACGACGGTATCTACGTGCTGCTCAAGGAGGTCATCGACAACTCCATCGACGAGTTCAAGATGCATGCCGGCAAGCGTATCGAGATTGATATCACCGACCACAAGCGCGTCAGCGTGCGCGACTATGGCCGCGGCATCCCTCAGGGCAAGCTGATGGAGGCAGTGAGCGTGCTCAACACCGGCGGTAAGTACGACAGCAAGGCCTTCAAGAAGAGCGTGGGCCTGAACGGTGTGGGTGTGAAGGCGGTGAACGCCCTGAGTGCCCACTTCGAGGCCAGCTCATACCGCGACGGCAAGGTGCGCACGGTAGTGTTCGAGAAGGGCAACATGGTGAGCGACACCACCGAGAATGCAGGTCCCGAGGAGACGGGTACACGCATCGTCTTCGAACCCGATAACACGCTGTTTGTGGGCTACTCGTTCCGCTCGGCCTATATCGAGACCATGTTGCGCAACTACACCTACCTCAACACGGGTCTCACCATCATGTACAATGGCAAGCGCATCCTCTCGCGCAATGGTTTGGTAGACCTGCTCACCGACAACATGACGGCCACATCGCTCTATCCCATCATACACCTCAAGACCGAGGACATAGAGATTGCCTTCACCCATACCGACCAGTACGGCGAGGAGTACTACTCCTTCGTCAATGGCCAGCATACCACACAGGGCGGTACTCACCAAAGTGCCTTCAAGGAGCATATTGCCCGCACCATCAAGGAGTTTTACAACAAAAACCACGAATTCACCGATATCCGCAACGGTATCGTGGGCGCCATCGCCATCAATGTGGAGGAGCCGGTGTTTGAGAGCCAGACCAAGGTGAAGCTGGGCTCTACCGCCATGGAACCCGGTGGCCGCAGCCTCAACAAGTTTGTGGGCGACTTCATCAAGACCGAAGTGGACAACTACCTGCACCGCAATACCGAGGTGGCCGACACCATGCTGCAGAAGATTCAGGAGAGCGAGAAGGAGCGTAAGGCCATTGCCGGTGTCACCAAGATAGCCCGCGAGCGTGCCAAGAAGGTCAACATGCACAACCGCAAGCTGCGCGACTGCCGCATTCACTTCAACGACGCCAAGGGCGACCGCACCGACGAGTCGTGCATCTTCATCACCGAGGGCGACTCAGCGAGCGGATCCATCACCAAGAGTCGCGATGTGAACACACAGGCCGTATTCAGCCTGCGCGGTAAACCGCTCAATTCGTTCGGCCTCACCAAGAAGGTGGTTTACGAGAACGAGGAGTTTAACCTCCTGCAAGCCGCGCTCAACATCGAGGATGGCCTCGAGGGGCTCCGTTACAACAAGGTCATCGTGGCCACCGATGCCGATGTCGACGGCATGCACATCCGCCTGCTGATGATTACCTTCTTCCTGCAGTTCTTCCCCGACCTCATCAAGAAGGGCCACGTATACATCCTGCAGACGCCGCTTTTCCGTGTGCGCAACAGGAAACGCCTCATCAAGGGTTACAAGAAGGAGAACGACACCGACCGCAAGAGCGACTTCATCACCCGCTACTGCTACTCCGACGAGGAGCGCCAGCAGGCCATCGCCGACCTCGGCCCCAACCCCGAAATCACCCGATTCAAGGGTCTCGGTGAGATTTCACCCGACGAGTTCAAGCACTTCATCGGCAAGGACATCCGCCTCGAGCGTGTCAGCCTCCACAAGAACGATGCCGTGATGGACCTCCTCGAGTTCTACATGGGCAAGAATACCATGGAACGTCAGAACTTCATTATTGACAACCTCGTGGTGGAGGAGGATAAACCGGATGAGGAGTAAATGCTGAATTATGAGAGTTGCTATATTTCCCGGTACCTTTGACCCCTTCACCATAGGGCATGCGGCTTTGGTGCGCCGTGCGCTGCTGCTGGTCGATACGCTGTATATAGGCGTAGGCATCAATGATGCCAAGCACACGATGTTCACGGCTGATGAACGCGTAGAGCGCATCAAAGTGCTATACAAGGATGAGCCGCGCATCTGCGTGATGAAATACGAGGGACTCACCACCGACTTCGCCCAGTCCATCGGTGCCCAGTGTATCATTCGGGGCGTACGCAGCAGTATCGACTTCGAGTATGAGCGGGGCATTGCCGATGTCAATCGTATGCTTACGGGCATTGATACGCTATTGCTCATCAGCGAGCCTGAGTATGCCGCCATCAGCAGTAGCGTAGTACGTGAACTTGCCCGTTTCGGTAAAGATATCAGAGATTTTTTACCATAACCCGAAAATCACCCATCTACTTAGCATTTTAAATAGAGAATAAAAAAGACACCTTATCTCATATAGTGAAAATATCAAAGTTTTATATATTTTCACTCGATTTTTCGTATCTTTGCAACGAAATCCCTTGTGGTATGGCAACTGACCGTTTTGACAACATGCTGAAACAAGTAGTTCGCGAGCTTGCGGAGCCCGAATCCTACAAAGAAGTTTTTCACCAGCTCTGCGATGGTGAGTCACTACCTTCGCTCACTGGATTGAGCGAGATTGTCGACCTATGCCGTGCCATACTCTTCCCTGGATACTTCGGCTACTCGCACATCACAAGCCACACCATTGCCTACCATACGGGGGTGAATGTGGAGTGCCTGTACAACAAACTTACGGAACAGATCTTGGCTGGACTCTGCTTCGACAAGGCGGCCGAGGCTACGCGAGAGCGTGCAGCTGCGATTTGTGCCCAATTCATCGGACGTTTGCCCGAGTTGCGCCGCCAATTGGGCACCGATGTCATTGCCGCCTACGAGGGTGACCCTGCAGCCACAAGCTATGGCGAGGTCATCAGCTGCTACCCGGTAATACGCGCCTTGAGCAACTACCGCATGGCCCACGAGCTGCATCTGCTGGGCGTACCGCTCATCCCGCGCATCATCACCGAGATGGCGCATAGCGAGACGGGTATCGACATACATCCTGCCGCCACCATAGGCGACTACTTCACCATCGACCATGGCACGGGCGTAGTGATAGGCGCCACAAGCATTATCGGCCATCATGTAAAGCTGTATCAGGGGGTCACCTTAGGTGCCAAAAGTTTCCCTCTCGATGCGCAAGGAAATCCCATCAAGGGGATCGACCGCCACCCCATCCTCGAGGACGGTGTCATCGTGTATAGCAACAGCACCATCCTCGGCCGTATCACGATAGGGCGCGGAGCAGTCATCGGCGGCAACGTATGGGTTACCGAAGATGTACCGGCAGGCACAAAGGTGTTGCAGAAGAGATAAGCAGCCTGACACATCACACAGAAAGAGACAATTAGGAGTAACATTATAAAACATAACGACATTGAAAACATTTGAACTCATCGCCAAGACTTTCCAGGGACTGGAGGAGATATTGGCAAAGGAACTTACCGAGTTGGGTGCCAACGACATCCAGATAGGTCGCCGTATGGTATCGTTTACCGGTGACAAGGCCATGATGTACCGTGCCAACTTCCATCTGCGCACAGCCATCCGCATCTTGAAGCCTATCCTTCACTTCAATGCCAAGGATGCCGACGAGATATATGATATCGTGAAGCGCATCAAGTGGGAAGACTATATGGATGTAAACACCAGCTTTGCTGTCGACTCGGTGGTGTTCAGCGACGAGTTCCGCCACTCCAAGTTTGTGGCCTACCGCGTCAAGGATGCCATTGCCGACTACTTCCGCGAGAAGGAGGGCAAGCGCCCCTCGGTGCAGGTGACCAACCCCGACATCACGCTCCACATACACATCGCACAGGATCGCTGCACCCTGTCGCTCGACTCATCGGGTGAGTCGCTCCACCGCCGTGGCTACCGTCAGGAGGCTGTGGAGGCTCCGCTCAATGAGGTGCTGGCTGCCGGCATGATCTTGCAGACGGGCTGGACAGGCGAGTGCGACTTCGTAGACCCCATGTGCGGTTCGGGCACCCTGCCCATCGAGGCTGCCCTCATCGCTCGCAACATCGCGCCGGGCGTCTTCCGCAAGGAGTTTGCTTTCGAGAAGTGGGCCGACTTCGACCAGGAGCTTTTCGACGAGATATACAACGACGACTCTGCCGAGCGCGAGTTTACCCACCATATCTACGGCTACGACATCGACTGGAAGGCGGTGAATATCGCCACCAACAATGTGCGTGCAGCGGGCCTCTCCAAGGACATCACCATTGAGCACCGCGATATGGCCGACTTCGTGGAGCCTGCCGAGCGTGCCATCATGGTGACCAACCCGCCCTATGGCGAGCGCATCACTACCGACGACCTCTTGGGCCTGTACCGCACCATCGGCGAGCGACTCAAGCATGCCTTCAAGGGCAACGATGCTTGGATATTGAGCTACCGCAAGGAGTGCTTCGACAAGATTGGGCTGAAGGCCTCGGTCATCATCCCCTTCTTCAACGGTGCCCTTCCCTGCGAGTTCCGCAAGTACGAGATGTTCGACGGTAAGTTCAAGGAGTTCCGCGAGAGCGGCGAGGAGCTCGACAAGAGCGAGCGCCCTGCAACAGAGCGCCGTCCGCTCCGTGTACGTGAGGAACGTGCAGCCAAGACCTTCGGCATGAAGCGTGAGGAGGAGCGTCCACGCCGTCGTTTCAACGACGAAGAGCGCAGCTTTGGCGGCGAACGTCGCAGGTTCAACGACGACAATCGTCGTTTCGGCGAAGACCGTCCCATCAGCAAGCGCGAGATGGCCGAGCGCAACGACCGCGAGCGCTACGAGGAAGATACCAACTACAGCACCCTCTACGAGCGTCACCACGAGTTTGCCAAGATGCAGGCAGCACGTGAGCGTAAGGCAAATAGGCCACAGGGTGGCGGCAAGCGCGAGTTCCGTGGCGGCAAGCCCGCAGGAGACAAGCGCGGCCAGCGTCCTCAACGATTCTCAAAACCCACCCCCAACAAGAATAGAGGCAACAAGAAATAATCTAACAACAAGGGTGAGCCTGTATTTGGTTCACCCTTAGTATTTCCGAGATGCCCGAATCCTCCCCATTCTCCCTCTATTATAGAGGAGGCGTGGCTTTGTCCATCTCGCCACGCACAATATTTTCGTTAGCAGGTTATGGTAGAGGAAGCGAGTAGAGAAGCCTATCAGAGCCCGCAAGCAGTGCACTGCGCTACAACAACCGTTTGCCATACTGCTGAGCGAGCACTGCAAGGAGCACCATGAGGTAAGCGACTATGCGGGCTTCACGCGACAGCCCAAAACTTGGAGCACATATGCCGTAAGTATGACAGACATCACCCCCTCGGAGTTTCGCGCGAGATACCGTGAGGGTGCGCAGGGATAGGCCTTATAGATTGTGCCGAAATAAAAAAACATGTATGGAAAAGCGGAAGCGCCAGCTATTCGTTTAAGAAAGTTTAACTTTCCATAATCCGCAGGGAAATAGTGCATTGCGTGCGCTATACAGTACGTTTTATCGCCATATATAGGGTCACAAGCGAGCGATTTTTTGCTTATTTTTGCTATGGAAAAATGTAAACTTTACTATTTATGTCAAAAGGAGCACAAACAATGATGGCCAAGGCCGAGAGCCTGGCCGAGGGTATGCTGAGAAACCTCAGCAAGGTACAATCTTTAGGATTCGGCAATGCCGACATTGAGCGCTTGAGAGAGGGTGTGAAGACCCTCGCCGCCACCGACAGCGCTGTGGAGGAGGCTGCAGCTGCGCTCTCGGAGCTGCGCCGCACAAACAATGACACGATGAGCCGCCTCAACGACGATGTGGTGAACATCAAGAAAGCCATCAAGAGCCATTACGACAAGATGGAGTGGCCCGACTTCGGCATTGCCGACAAGCAGTAATGCCTACCTGAACGTAAAGGAGTTCCCCGAAAACGCCACGGCGTCTTCGGGGAATATTATTACCATTATCCTTCGTCGAAGCGATATTTTTTTCTCATTCGTGCAATGTTTTCCTATTTCTCGTGTATATAAGTATGAGAACCGACACTTACGGGATGGAAAAAGAAACGCAGACACTCATACAAGCTCTTTGCAGGCAAGATGGACAGGCACAGCGTCGTGTGCTCCAGCTCTATGGCACGATGGTTTTCAGGCAGGTAGCCCGTATTGTCACCTGCCAGGAAGATGCCGAGGAGGTGTATCAGGATGTATTCGTCAAGATATTCCGCAACATCCAGTCGTACGACAGCAGGCAAGCCTCGCTCGCCACTTGGATGAGCCGCATTGCCTACAATGAGTCGCTGAACTTTGTGCGGCGTGCCCGGCAACCGGTAATCTATGTTGATGACCGCGATGTAGACCTGGAGAGCATTCAGGACGAAGCGTTGGCCCAAGTATTCCAACAGCAGGACGAAGCGACGATACAGCTGATAGAGCGCGCGCTCGACTACCTGCCACCCGAGGAACAGGCTCTCATCACCATGTTCTACTTTGACGACATGAGCCTCAAGGACATCGCCTATACCACCGACTCCATGCCGTCGACCGTGGCTTCGCGACTGAGCCGCACGAGACGTAAATTATATAGAATCATTCAATCATTCGACTATGAACAATAACATCCCTGACACTCAGCCTAAGGACGCAGGATTGCGCGAAGCAGTAGCCCGTCGAACCCGCAGATGTCCGCAGATGCCTGCCGACCTCAATGAGCAGCTGATGGAGCGCGTAGAAGAGATGCAGCTCCAACACTCTTCGACCCCGCATCGCTGGATGTGGCCGTCAGTTGCCGCTTGCATGGTGGCAGCGCTTATCGTAGGGCACTTTTTGCTTGATGGCAGTAGTGAGGTTGCACCCACAGCATCGATGCAGGGTACTCAGGTAATCTATGCCTCAACCACCGATACCGCCTATAAAAGTCCTGTCCTCGTGGATGAGTTCATCGCAAGGTTGGCGGCCAACTATGGTATAGAACAGGAACTGCCAGATAGCATAGCCATCACCGATGCAGGTGTAGTCAGCTTCGTTTACGTGTTTCCCGAGTATAAGGAGGCCGATGTCCTTGCCCGTATGCAACACGTTGCATGTACATATAGCCACAATGCTCCTGGACATCTGCTTCATCTGACGAAAGATAGGCTTTTGTTTAAATTGCAAGATGCAGTAAAGGGACGTCAATACTTATGGATGGTAGAGGAGATAGGTTCAAACACATTGGTGTATGGAATAAATTCACCGTTTACTACAGCCATTTCATATGCAAGCTATGCAGGCTACAGAGAAAAATGTTTAATATTAGACAATCAATCCAAATTCTACAATTTCTAAATCACCCGCTATATGAAAAAGTTTAGATTCGCACTTCTCTTCATTACGGCATTGGCATTCGTGCTTGGCAGCTTCATTGCCATACGCAGCCAACAGAATGAAACAGAACTCTTGGTTAGGCTACTTGGAAATTGGACCACACATTTCGACGTCATCGAAAACGAACAGACAGGGGAGACAAGTGCCAGCTTCACGAACCATCCCAGCTATATATTTCGTGGTGCGGCTTATTCGTGGGATGTTCCAGAAATCGAGACTTCCCTGATTGAGGATGTTCCCACTGCGGCAGATCATAGCATTGCTCGTCGTTGGGAAAAGGTGTTATCGTTGAACTCCAAGAAATGGGACACAACAGGTTTTTCGGGCAGACATTACGAATTAAGGAATGAGGGTGAGCACACCGTACTGCACCTCTATATTTATGCACCAGCTGATACGATGAAGAACTTTTGGTTGGCGTCTGACGAAACAGCAATCGTAGACCTTAAGACTGGGAAAAACTATCGTGCTATACGCACTGTTCCTGATTGTTTTGGCAAGTACTTCACATTCAAATGCCAGAGGGGAACCCTACTTGATTTCCAAATATATTTCCCTAAACTACCACGCGGTACTACAGAGATTGCCATCTATGGCATACCGTATCTGGACATGAATGGGAAAAGGCTTACATTGAACCAGAAGAACAAGAAGAGGCCTCTCTACGACGATAAGCCTCGATACTATGCACCTAAACTCGCAAAAGAAGAAAGCGAAGAGTATGATTCTATGAATGAACGTTCGTGGGCAGTATATAACGATGTCCATTTGATTAAGCCTGTAGAGGAGGGAACTATGGCACTATGGCGTACTCCTGATGCAACCTATGTAGCTTATGCTTACGAACAAAACTGGACACGAGAACAATTCGGGTCAAGTCATGACTTACGGCTTATTGACGATCAAGATTTTGCCTATAAAGTGAAAGATGTGCTGGGATTTTCTACCGACCATAATTTTTGGATTGAGGGATATTCGGGCGACTGTGTTGCAATCATCTATGTATTTGAGCCTATTTCGACAGACATAGAAGAGGTGTATTTCAAAATCGGGAAATATGCAAATCCCAAAGCCAAGATCAGAGTTTTTAGTATAGAGGAGTTAAGAGATAATCAGGCCCTCTTTGAGTACAAAGAACGACAAATTGTAAAGTAATAAAGTATATGTTTTTTACTACTCGGCGGGACAACGCCGAGAACTGGACATGCAGTTATTTGTACTTATTTTTGCTCTATTGCTCTATTCTGATAGTATTGTAAGAATAATTTACTATCTTCGCAGCAGCAACTATATGCAGGTAGGCGATGGCAAAAGTGCACTGGACACCGGAAGGATGGCGCTGCGAGAAGCAGAAGGAGCATCTGTATAGGGCTAAATGGATGGACTATCAGTCTCCATCCATCCAACTGCTTACGATGGTGACATCGGAGCGCATGCCGCTGCTTGGCGAGTTGCGAGACGAGCAGATATTCCTCACTACGCTTGGGCATAAAGTAGAGGAAGAGATAGAGCGCATACCCTCCTACATAGGAGCATCGTCAATAGAGATTTACAATTATGTAATCATGCCCGACCACATACACATCCTCTTGCGCATCCATGACAGACTGCCCAAGCATCTGGGCCAGTATGTGCGCTGGTTCAAGCTGCAGTGCGACGATGCTTGTCGGGCACTCTCGGCTATTCCCGAGAGTAAGGGGCTCTGCCTATTCGCCAAGGAGTACCACGACCGCATACTGACAGGGAAGAACCAGCTCGCCCACATGGTGCGATACATCAAGGACAACCCTCGTCGCTTGGCATTGAAGCGTGCCCATCGGGACCTGTTTCGTATCAGGCAGAATGTGACTATTGGCGGTATCCCTTGCGTTACACTGGGCAATATGTTTCTTGCCGACTATCCCCAGCGGCAAGTGCTGCAATGCTCCCGAAGGCTGACAAGCGAGCAGATAGCTGCCCGTAAGGAGGAGTGCCTGGCCGAAGCAGCCAATGGCATGGTGTATGTCACCGCAGCCATCTCCGAGGGCGAGAAGCTGATCTCCAGGGCACTCCGTGAGGCCGGCTTTCCCATTATCATCCTTCTTGAGCGGGGCTTTCCGTCGCCCGAGAGTCCTCACTACCGCTACTTCAAGCCGCAGGGAGTCTATTTTGAGGCTTGTGCTGCTGGTAAGCTGCTACTGGTGGAGCCGAGTTCCGCGCTGCTGGAGCGGCAAGATATCGCGGCGCGAGTGATTGCCAAGACGGGCGATATACCTCACAACACGCAACGCTATCGGTTTGTGGCCATGAATGTGATAGCTGAATGTATGTGTGAACTTGCATGAACCGGAAGGAGTAATTACTGACAAGTATGGAGAAAAAGAAGTCGCTCCTCGCTGAAAATGGATACTAAGAAGTAGTTAGTTTTTGACAAAGAAAAAAACATCCCCTATGCCCCACCTCGAGATACAACATACCGATGATGGCTCTGCCACACTTTTCGTGCCCGCGCTCGACGAGCACTACCACTCCGTGAAGGGAGCCTATACCGAGGCGCTCCATATCTACCGCGACTGCGCCTACCGGTATGCTGCCGAACGCTCCGCGTATCGTCCCCTGCGATTGCTCGAAGTTGGCTTCGGCACCGGTCTCAATGCCGCAGTCACCGCCATGGCCGCCACGACCGAGCGCCCCGTGCACTACATCACCTTGGAGAAGTACCCCGTAGAGCCTCATCTGGTGGAGCGCTTGGGCTACGGAAGTTTTGTCGATGCACAGCTCTTTACCGCCATCCACACTGCACCGTGGGAGCAGCCCACGGCCATCACGCCCCACCTCACCATCGAGAAGCGCTGCTGCGACCTCCTCGTCACTCAGCTACCCCAGGACATCGACATCATCTACTTCGACGCCTTCGCTCCCGAGAAGCAGCCCGAGATGTGGAGTCGCGAGGTCTTTGCCCGCATCCATCAAGCCATGCGCCCGGGAGGCGTGCTCACCACCTACTGCGCCAAGGGCGCCATACGCCGCCTGCTGCAATCCACAGGCTTCATCGTAGAGCGCCTCGCCGGTCCCACCGGCGGCAAACGCGAAATCCTGAGAGCCGAGAGCCGAACACTCTGTTCACTATATCGAGCATCATGTCAGGAACAAGGCGAATCTCCCCATAAAACTGTGCATAAACTATCATGATGGTGTGTGCATGACGAGCTTCATAGCCGTCAATTTCCTGAAAACCAGTATGCTTATAAATATAATGGATGGCTCGTTTGAAAAAATGGAACAATAGATTATCTTTGTTGGACAAAGAAAAAATGTTTCTACTCGCGAATAGAAATATTTCTGACTGCGAATAGAAAGTATTATGCTCGCGAGTAGAAAATATTCCGACCGCGAATAGAAAATTAGTGCAGTTTATGCAGTTTATGGATAGTTTTATGGATGGTTTCACATCCCAATGTTAATTATTTTTTACCTTTGCTGTAACCTTTTGGCAAGTCGTGTTGTCTAATTGACGGTGACACCAACAAAGACGAATAAGACAATTAGAACAACGACAATTATGAAACACCATAAAACATCTTTGGTAGCTTTACTGCTACTACTCGCGACATTTGCCCATGCCAATGACATGCTCACATTGCGCGGAAAGGTTATTGACAATCGCACTCGCAAGGATTTGGTTGGAGCCACTGTACAGATACTCTCTGCCGACAGCACTTTCATTGCTGGTTGCATGGCACAGTGCGATTGGATAGATGGTAACGAAAAATGGCAGACGGCAGACTTTACACTGAACATCCCCAAGCAAGAGGGAACGTATATCCTGCGTGCCGACTTCTTGGGTTATGAAACATCATACATCACTCTCTCCCTAAACACATTGGGGCGTAGGGAATACAATCGCGACCTCCCGCCCATATATATGAAGGAGAAGGCAAAGGAGCTGGGCGAAGTGACCGTCAGTGCCAGCAAGGTGACGTTCTACTACAAGGGCGATACGGTGGTATACAATGCCGATGCGTTTGTCGTCTCTGAGGGTTCGATGCTCGATGCCATCATATCACAGATGCCGGGTGTGGAGCTACGCTCGAATGGTGACATCTACCATAATGGTAGGAAAGTGGAGAACTTACTGCTGAACGGTAAGGAGTTTTTCCGTGGCGACAATCGGGTGATGCTTGATAACCTACCATCCTATACCGTGAAGCAGATAAAGGTATATGACAAACTGGGCGACTTGAGCGAGTTTCTCGGCCAGGAGCTGATTGGCGACAAGCAGTATGTAATGGATGTGCAACTGAAGAAGGAGTACAACGTAGGTTGGATTGCCAACGCCGAGGTGGGTGGCGGAATAGCCGATGCCGTATACACGGGCGATGACCCCTATCTGGCACGCCTCTTTGCCATGCGCCATAGCGACCGCACACGCTTCACGACTTATGCCAATGTAAACAATCTGAACGACAAGCGCAAGCCAGGAAGAAGCGATGGATGGTCGCCCGATGCAATGATGGCAGGAATACGTAAAGAGGCAACAGGCGGTATCGACTACTATGCCGATGACAAAGACAAGAAATGGAAGGTAAACGGCAATATCCAGCTATCGCACACCAACATCGACGAGCAGGAGACCACAAACCGTACCAACTTCTTGCCCGGTGGAGATACCTACGAACGCATTGTCAAGGCCTCGCAGAACACAGCTTTACAACTGAGTACCAGCCATGCATTAAACTTGAAGTTCTCACAACTTGCATTGAACATCAAGCCCTCGGCAAACTATCAAAGGTATGACAATACCCGTTCAACAGCATCACAGACCTTTGCCGACACGCTAATAAACAGCTATATATCCAATGGCCTTACACGTGGCTACCGACTGAATACCGCATTGTCCACCGATGGAGTGCTGAAGTTCAAGGGCACCTCTGACTTTATGGAACTTACGGCCAGCGCACGTTACAGCAATGCGCATGATGAGGAGTTCGACCGATATACATTAAAGGTCGGCAGTGATGACAAGGCCTCACAGTATTCAGACCGCTATTTCAACAACCATCCCGATTATAATCTCTCTTACAATGCGGGAGTGCATTATGTTACCCGAATAAGCCAACAGTTGAATCTCACATTAGGATACGACTATGAGCATTCCGATAATGTACGTCATTCTTCACTCTACCTGTTGGACAAGTTGTATAATGCGACAGACAGTGCCGCCTTGTCTTTGGGCGAACTACCTTCAATGCGCGAGTATGAAAGTACTCTCGACCCTCGCAATAGCTATACGAGCCATTTGGTGGGCAACAGCCACATCATCACGCCGATGCTACAATACTTCAAGAAAAACGAGCGAGGCAAGTGGAACGCTTATGCCCGATTCCCCATAACCCTGTCAGCCCGCAACCTTGCCTACAATCGAGGAGAGATAGATACGCTCATCCATCATCGCACTACGTTGTTCGGTATCAGTGGCAGCTATCTTACTTGGGAGAGCTTGGATGAGAAATACAATGTATTTGCCTCATATAATATACATTCTTCATTACCCGATTTGATAAATATGGTAGACATGTATGATGACACCGACCCCTTGAACATCAAGGTAGGAAATAGTGATTTGAAGAATGCATATACACATACCGTACGAATCGTTGGTTCGAAACAGTTGCACGAAAAGGGAATGGTACACAGTGCGCAGTTTGACTACAAGTCAACAAGCAACGCATTTGCCGTATCCAATATGTATGACAGGGAAACCGGCGTGCGCACCAGCAAGACCTATAATGTCAACGGGAACTGGAGCAGCGATGCAGGCTACGGATTCATGGCTATGCTCGGAAAGAACAGACGCACCATATTCACCTCTACGACACAGGGAACATTCAGGCAAAGCGTCGACCTTGTAGGTACTACCGCAATGAACCGATTGGAGCAAAGCATTGTACACACGATGGCAATGCAGGAAAAGCTATCATTGGAGTACAAACGCGAGATGTATAACATAAAGCTGAAAGCCAATGGAAAGTGGAGTAACGTAAGCAGCAAACGAGACGGCTTCGCTACGCTCAATATCTTTGACGTAGATTATGGAGTCTCGTCCACTATGACACTCCCCTATAAGATAGGGCTCACCACAGACTTTACTGTCTACACACGCCGTGGATACAACGACGAGATGTTCAACACCGACCAGTTCGTATGGAACGCCCGCCTGACGAAGAGCATCATGAAAGGCAATCTGGTATTTATGCTCGATGGCTATGACCTGCTGGGCAGCCTCAGCAACATAACCTACTCTATCAATGCACAGGGACGCACTGAAGTAAAACGGAACGTACTTCCACGATATGCTATGCTGCACGTACAGTATAAATTTAATAAACAACCGAAGAAAAAATAGCTTGTGTGAAGAAAAAAGTTTACCTTCGTGTAACCTTTTGGCAAGTTAGGTTGTCTAATTGACGGTGACACCAAGGTACAAACAAATAGACATGACACATATGAAAAAAATACTCTTGACAATTGCCATAATTCTTCCTTTGGCTGGAGTGGCACAACAAGACGAGAAGAGAACTGCGCTTCCAATAATCAGAACAAGCGAGAAGGCATTGCCCATCTTTGAAGACGGAGCAGGAAAGCCGACAGGATGGTGGATAATAAACCCCAAGATTCGGCCCGACATATATGAAACATCGGCAAAGAAACTCTTCTTTATGAACGAGAAGCGTGATACGCTAGCCTTTAACATCGAACGGGGAGGAGTGTATGACTTTATCATCTTGCAGAACGGATGTGACACGGCCTACACGCGTATAAAATGGATTACCGACAATCCGCTCGAAGAACCTGCGGAAGATTTCTGCAGACGAAGTCCATCGGGCATGTTCAGCCGTAAACAGGCAGAGTTTGACATTGATGCCTTGGTATACACATTCAGCGAGGTGCATCCAAACATGTTTTACGAATGTGGACAGGCAGAATTTATGGAAGCCGTGAACCGCGTGAAGAACAATCTGCCCGATTCGCTCAATCGCGTACAGCTCTACAAGGAGGTCGCCCCTCTTGTTGCTATGTTGGGCGATGGGCACAGCAACCTCGGTTTTCCGCTCAATGACCTCTTTACTAAAGAACTTCTCCGTCTGCCGCTTTTTGTCGATATCGACCTGCACAACTACAATATCACTACAAAAGCCTGTATCGACAGCATCATACCACGCGGCTCAAAGATACTATCGATAAATGGTGTGGATAGCCGCACGATGCTTGAGCACATGATGCAGTATGTCAGTGGTGAGCGTTATTTCTTCCGTCTGGCACGAGTGAACGAAGGCTTTACTGCGCTCTTCGAACTGCTCTACGCGGCCGACAGTTACAAGGTGGAATATCGGGAATCTGAGAGCAAAAAACGAAAGACGGTAACTCTCCTGCCCGCTAAGTATGAGGAAATCTCAAAGCGATTGCCATATCAGAAACAACAGAAACAAAAGACTGAAGACTATTCTTTCACGATAGACAAAAAGCAGAATGTGGCAATTATGGACTTCCGTAGATTTAATAATCCTGGCAAGATGCGTGCCTTTGCCGATTCTATGTTTACATGTATGCGCCACGAGGGCATCGGCAATCTCATCATTGACATCCGCAAGAATGGAGGAGGCAACTCTGCCGTAGGTGACGAACTGTTTAGGTACATATCACCCGTCCCGTTTAAGCAGATGAGCAAGGCATTCGTGCGCATCACCCCTACCACGCGTCGTTTGGCCAAGATTAAAGATAGACACCCCGGCCTCTATCATTACGACAACTCCCAAGACCTCACCCTCCCGTTGACTCCTGAGGAGGGCCGTTTTACAGGCAATGTATACCTGCTCACATCGCACCAGACGTTCTCCTCGGCAGGTTCCTTCGCTTGGGCTTTCAAGGCATTCGGCATGGGTACAATTGTAGGCGAAGAGACAGGAGGGATGAACGTCTGCTTCGGCGACATCCTTCCCTACAAGTTGCCTGTATCAGGACTCGTTTGTAGCATCTCATACAAGCGCCTCTGGCAATATGGTGCCGATGAGAAGAATATACACGGCGCAATCCCCGACTACCAAGTGCCACAAGCCATGGCTATGGAGAAAGCCTTGAAGCTAGCTCGAAGGAAATAGGATATTTCGCTATGGGAGGGTAACTAAGAAATATAGGGAACAATATATTAGGCAAGAAAAAACATTATTTATTTTTTATATATAAGAAAATACGTAACTTTGCATAGGATAGGTTTGTTTAGAATGCAAAATGGAAATCAAATTAAAGGCAGATATTAGAGATGACCTTATGTCAGATGGGCTCGTGGCTGCAATGAACGCTATCAATCTGATTAATGAAGCAGCCGACAAGAGTATTACGCTTGATTTTTCAGAGATCGAGTTTGTCACGCCATCTTACGTACTGCCTTTGGTAGCATTCCTTAACAGCTGTGACAAAGACATTACCATTGTCAATCTGAAAGAATATCTCCAAAAAATCGAATTCGCCGACGGAATGCGTCCTGACAGAATGCGTAAGAGCGAGTTCCTTGCTATTATGGAAAGATATTCACAAGAGACATACATACCTATAGTAAGTTTTCCTGCTACAAAAGACAGCGATGATGAAAAGGATGCGATATTATCAACTATTGAATCTATAATATCGAGACAGCTGGAATTAACTTCAAATGTATTGACAGGGCTAAAGTACATGCTTGGAGAATCAATTGACAACATCATTCAGCATGCACAGTCGGAACGAGGCTATATATTTGCTCAATCTTTTCCACAAAAAGGCTTCTTGGACATTTGCATTGCAGACAACGGAATCACCCTATTAGGCAGTTACAAAACCCTTCCCAACAATGAAATAGAAAGTGACCTTGAGGCAATTCAAGCAGCCAACAGAGGCATATCAACAAAAAACCTTCCGAATGCGGAGAATAGAGGTTATGGTATTATCACATCGAAGAAGATGCTTGTAGAGGGATTGAGTGGAAGTTTCATTATGCTGTCAGGCAATGCACTACATCTGTACAATTCTGAATATAGGCGGTTCATTGAAACTCCAACAAATATTAGATGGGATGGTACAGTAGTCGCACTTAGAGTACCTTACATAAATAAGGACTTCCACTATATCCACTATATCGAGTAAAATTACTAAATTTGCAGCATGAAAACAACCATTGACATAACAACGATATTAAGTCAAGACCTAAAATCGAGATATGCAGTCAGCGATTTACTTCTTTATATCAAGAATATGGGATGTGAATCAGCTGTTGTTGACTTCGCCAACGTCAAGTTTGCGACGAGAAGCTTTATCGATGAGTACTACAATGCAATCATGAAAAGCCAAAACGGAATCAAGATTGAAACCATAAACATCCCTGAAGATATTCAATATATCTTTGAAGCTGTCCAACGCACTCAGCATAAAGAAAAAGATATACAATTAGATGCGACAGTTGTAAAATGCAAGACTTTTGCAGATGTTCAACGAGTTCTTGGCTCGTTAATGCTATAATCTCAATAGCCCCATACAATCAGAAAGCCTATAAAATATTCGGAGAATAGGTGTAGACATACTCCGAAGGTTTTATAGGCTTTACTGTATAAAAAACAAGGGAAAAAGTTTACCGTTGCGATAAATCGCGAAGATGTTCAGCATTCGCTGTGAAAAATATTGAAAAAAAATCTATATTTCTCGCTCATTTTTTTCACCTTTGCTGTAACCTTTTGGCAAGTCGTGTTGTCTAATTGACGGTGACACCAACAAAGGCGAACAAAATGAATAAACAAACTAAAACAACGAACGATATGAAAAAGTTTTTCAAAGTGCTGCTATTGGCAGCGGTGGCATTGATGCCGGTGATGGGAATGGCGCAAGAGAAACCATATGAAAAGGATGTAGAACAAAAGTTTGAACGCGAAATGCAACTTCGACAATACACGGACTCGGTAGAAAGAGCACGACTGACGCAGTTGTATGCCCATCAAGAAGAGATGGCGCGTATTGCGGACAAGAAGTTTAGTACTATGCGTGGCAATCTGCCCAATATCATTATATTGCTAATTGTATCCTGCGCTATCCTTGGTATCGTATATATAGCAATGAAGAATTCACGCCGCAAGGCTGAAGACCACAAGGAACTTATCAACAAACTCATCGACAACAACCTGCTGAACTCTACCGAACCTATCAGTAAGGAGGCTATCGAGGCACTGATGAGGCCGAAGAAGACAGAGAAGGAACGGTTCATAGGCGATGCTACATTGCTGGGACTTGGTATAGGTCTGTTTGTCGGGGCTAGAGCATTACGCGGTGGACCAGATGATCTCCTAAGTTTTGCAGGAATGACTCTTGCTGGTTTAGGTTTGCTCCGCCTCTTCATCCGTACTGTAGCTACAGTAACAGGGCCTTATCTTTTTCAAGGGAGACGTAGAAATGTAAAGCGTGAACCTAAGGTCAATCCTATAGAAGAGGCTGAAGTGATTGAGGAGAAGTAATCATGCGTGTCATTGCACAAACTCCCCCTCTGTTTATAGAGGGGGTGCCCGAAGGGCGGGGGCGTTCCAAGCGAAGCGCGGAGTGTTCTTAGTTTCAAGATACTGTTTCTACGCGCTACGCTTGTAACTCCCTCCGCTCCATTTCATTACGCTCGTCCCTCTATAAACAGAGGGACAGTTAGGCGGCAAGCCGAGTGCAATTTCAACTATTCAATTCAACTCCACGCATGGCCCTTAATTCAGCCAGTAATAATTCCTAATTCATAATTATCTCCCCGTGTCGAGTCCCGAAGAAATACTCCTTATCTCCCGTGTGCTGCTCCTGAACGATGGGCGTGCATTCGGCCGACTGATGAAGCGGTATCTGCGCCCGGTGCGCCGCTACTTCCTCATACAGACGGGTGGCGATGAGGCGCTGAGCGATGACCTCACGCAGGAGACCTTCATCCGTGTGTGGCGCGGACTGGACAGCTACAAGCGGCTCTCGGCGTTCGGCACGTGGGTGTACCGCATTGCCTTCACCACCTATCAGAACCATCTCAAGGGAGTGAAGCATCACCTGAGTCTCGACGATGAGCACGTGGCACTCGCTCTGCAGCACCTGGCCGTGGAGCCCGACTATGATGCCGAGGAGATAGCGGCTCTGCACCGCGCCATCGGAATGCTGGGCGAGGGCGAGAAGACCTGCATCACGCTCTTCTACTTGGAGGAGATGAGCATCAAGGAGATAGCGGCCGTGACGGAGATGAGTACCGGCGCCATCAAGACATCGCTGAGCCGCGGACGAAACCATTTACGAACCTTGCTGACTGAAGAAAAATAATGTACAACCTCCCCTCAGAGGAGAATAAAAAAAGGAAGAGAATATGAACAAGGAAGACCGACAGATAAGAGCGCTGCTACAGAAAGCAGACACCACAAGCCGCGAGCACGAAGCCTCGCTGCACGCACGCATCATGCGCCAGCTGCCCGAGCGCAACCTGCGCCGCATATACCTTGTCATCATCTTTGCCCTGCTATGGGGAGGCGGCATAGCCCTGCTCGTCTGCTACTGGCAGCCGATAGCGGCCTCGCTGCTTGCCGTGGCGTCATCGCTGCTCGATCATACGCTCCCCTCCGTGGAGACCTTCACGACCTTTGCCCTGTGCATAGGCGCCATCGTGCTCATCGTGGTGCAGAGCCGCGATGTGATGGACGAGTATTATGAGCGGGAGATTATGGGAATGCTGAATTCTAAATTATGAATGCTGAAGTGTAGTGGAGCTGCATTCTTAGTAGCAGTCACGATTCACTGTGTGCTGTCGTACGCGCATCGAAGCGTTCTGCAGCACTCTTGTACAGCTCGTCTTTCTTGCGGATATGGCGCATGGCCTCCTTGGCGGCAAGCTGCTGGCTCTCCTTTTTGGAGTAGCCGAAGCCGGTGCCAAACTCCATGCCCTCGATGCATACGCGGCTGCGGAAGGTGGGGCTGTTGGTCCCTACGGTATTCTCGTCTACAAGTTCAAACACAACGGCAAACTGTGTCTTCTGGCTCCACTCGATAAGCTTGCTCTTGAAGTTGTCGTCCTCCTTGGCCACCTGCTTGAGGTCGATGTGTTTGCCTATGAGGCGATGTTTGAAGAATCGGTAGCACCAGGCATAGCCACGGTCGAGGTAGATGGCGCCCACCAATGCCTCGAAGGCGTTGCCGGGGATGAAGCTGTTGTGGGTGCGGTTGATATGGGTCGATTGTATGAGGTCGACCAACCCCGTCTCCTTGGCAATGCGGTTGAGGCTGCTGCGCTGCACTATCTTGCTGCGCACAGAAGTGAGGAAACCCTCCTTCTTACCGGGAAACTGGTGGTAGAGAATGTCGCTCACCACGGCCTCGATGATGGCATCGCCCAGATATTCGAGTCGCTCATTGTCTTTCTTCTGCTCGCCCTGGCGGTAGTGGTTGAGCGAACGGTGCATGAGCGCTTCGCGGTAGACGGAGATCTCGCGAGGATAGAATCCCAGGATACGGCGCAGCTTGCGACGAAACTCCTTGTCGCTGCTGAAGAGGTAGTGTATGTAATCGGCCAGGCGCTGCATAGAGAGATGGGGATTTGATAATAAAAAAAGTCGTATAATCGGGTTTTGACCAATTAATACGACTTTTTATAGTACTATCGCTGTACTCTGATTACTTCGCGTTGTTAGCGATGTAGTCGATAGCGTCCTGTACGGTAGAGATCTTCTCAGCCTGATCATCGGGAATTGACATACCGAATTCCTTCTCCAACTCCATGATCAACTCTACTGTATCCAAAGAATCTGCACCGAGATCATTGGTGAAGCTTGCATTGGGAGTTACTTCTGACTCGTCTACACCAAGCTTATCTACGATAATAGCCTTTACTCTTGCTTCAATTTCTGCCATAATAGTAATGTTTTTAATGAATAAATAACTTAAAGCGGTACAAAGAAAAGAAACTTTCTCTTTCGCTCCAAATATTTCTTTCGGATTTCGAAAAAAAGTGCACTGAAAAATAGTTATTGAGCAAAAAGATATCAGAAATGGCGCTTTTTTGTAGCTTTTTAGATAGCAAAACATAGATATAAACACAAAATCAGGTGGCGGAAAAGTTCCACCACCTGGTCTGAAAAGTCGCTACAGCGTCTCAATAGTTGTCGGCTTTCAGTTCAAAATATCCTTTCGGATTCAGACAAGCAGGGCAACGGTCGGGCGCCTTCTTACCGGTGAATGTGTATCCACATTTACGGCACTGCCACGTTACGGGCTCGGGGCGGTGGAACACGTGTTCGCGCTCCATATTCCCCAGCAACCTCAAGTAGCGCTCCTCGTGCTGCTGCTCGGCCACACAGATGGCACGATACATGATGGCAATCTCCTTGAAGCCCTCCTCCTCGGCCACGTCGGCAAACATGGGATACATCTCATACCACTCTTCGTGCTCGCCTGCAGCTGCTGCCCGCAGGTTGTCCATCGTGGTTTGTATCGTTCCAGCCGGGTAGTCGGCACGTATCTCTACCATGCCTCCCTCGAGGAAGCGGAACATACGCTCGGCGTGCATCTTCTCCTGCTCGGCCGTCTCAAGAAAAATGGCTGCTATCTGCTCAAAGCCTTCGCGTCGGGCCTCCTCAGCAAAATAGGTATAGCGCATACGCGCCTGCGACTCACCGGCAAACGAGGTCAGCAGGTTCTTTTCGGTCAATGTACCTTTTACACTTTTCATACGGGTGTCTCTTTTTAGGTTGATATTCTACCCGATGAGAACACCCCGAAGTGGGGAAAGGTTTTCCTTTATGTGTGTACTAACGAGAATTAACTAAACTACAGACCTAGAGCTCCACATAAGTTCAAGCAGTTAACACTTTCACATATTATCGCCTCGGATAATCAATTGTGTAGTGCAATCCACGGCTTTCTTTGCGCTCCATAGCTTGCCGTGTGATGAGGTAACCCACGTTGATCATATTGCGAAGTTCACACAATTCGCGTGTAGCTTTACTGCGCTTGAAGAGGGCCTCAGTCTCTTCATAGAGAATGTCGAGACGGTTCCATGCTCTGGTGAGACGAGCGTTGCTGCGTACGATACCCACATAGGCTTCCATGATTTGGTTCACCTCCTTCATGCTTTGGGTAATCAGCACGCGCTCTTCATTGCTGATGGTACCCTCGTCGTTCCATTCGGGAATATCCTCGTTATAGTCGTAACGCTCAAGCACGCTCAAAGCATGTTTAGCTGCCGCGTCGGCATATACGATGGCCTCGATGAGCGAGTTTGATGCAAGACGATTACCGCCATGCAGGCCTGTACAAGAACACTCACCGATAGCGTAGAGGCGGCGAATGCTGCTTTGACCATCCAAGTCGACCCTGATACCACCACACAAATAGTGAGCAGCAGGGGCCACAGGAATAAAGTCCTTAGTGATGTCAATGCCGATGGAAAGGCACTTTTTGTAAATGTTGGGGAAGTGTACCTTGGTTTCTTCGGGATCTTTATGGGTGACATCAAGGTATACGTGTTCGTCACCGCGCACTTTCATTTCATTGTCTATGGCACGTGCCACGATATCGCGTGGGGCAAGCGAAAGACGTGGGTCGTACTTCTGCATAAACTCCTTGCCATCTTTGGTGCGGAGCACGCCACCGTAGCCGCGCATAGCCTCGGTGATGAGATATGAGGGGCGATCGCCTGGATGGAATAGCGCCGTGGGATGGAATTGTATGAACTCCATATCTTTCACAACTCCCTTGGCACGGTACACCATAGCGATGCCATCACCTGTAGCTACTAGCGGATTAGTCGTTTGGCGATATACCGCCTCACAACCTCCAGTAGCCATCACGGTTACCTTGGAGAGATATGTGTCTACCACACCCGTCTCTTCGTTGAGCACATAGGCACCGTAGCAACGAATGCCAGAGGTGTGGCGAGTGACGATGATACCCATATGGTGTTGGGTGATAATCTCTACGGCAAAGTGATTGGTAAGTACCGTGATATTGGGATGCGCCTTCACAGCTTCGATAAGTGAGGTCTGTATCTCGGCACCCGTATTGTCCTTATGGTGGAGGATGCGGAACTCCGAGTGGCCTCCCTCTTTGTGAAGGTCAAATTCGCCATTGTCCTTCTTGTCGAAGTTTACTCCCCAGCGTATCAGCTCTTCTATCTGAGCAGGAGCGCCCTTCACTACCTTCTCCACTGCTGCAGGGTCGCTGATGTGATCGCCTGCTATCATCGTATCTTCGATGTGCTTGTCAAAGTTGTCCACCGTGAGGTCAGTGACCGAAGCAATGCCTCCTTGTGCATAATAGGTGTTGGCCTCTTCCAATCCAGCCTTGCAGATGAGTGCCACCTTACCTTTGTGCGCTACCTTTAGCGCGAAACTCATTCCAGCCAAACCTGAGCCGATAACGAGAAAGTCATATTTGTGTACCATGGTTGTTTTATTAGGGTTCACACCGCAAAGGTAAGGAAAGAATTTAACAAATTGGATATAATATTGTAACTTTATCGGGAAAATTAGATAATCATTTTAAAATCTTAAAAGGTGTATTCAACAATCACGAAAAAAAATAAAAAAACAGATTCTTAAACCATCTTTTTTCGTATTCCTTCCATTCTTTACAGAATTTATGTTTATCTTTACGGTCGCAATAACAAAAACATGTCATAACATCTATGAAACGCACCTTATGGACTTTGCTTGCCCTGCTGATATACGTAGGCTCGCCCAAGGCACAAGAAATGCCTACACAGAAAGAAATTCTCAACACCATGCTGTTGGTAAACGACTATTTCATGAAGAAGTGGCCCGACCCCGCAGTGCCCACCAACGTGAAGCGCATACGCCCAAGCAATCTGTGGACACGTGCCGTTTATTACGAAGGTCTCATGGCACTGCATGAAATATATCCGCGCGAAGATTTCTATAAATACGCCTACGATTGGGGAAGTGCCCACAAATGGGGCATGCGCAACGGCAACACGACACGCCATGCCGACAACCACTGCTGTGGTCAAACCTATATAGACCTTTACCGTATCTGCCCTGACCCCGCAATGCTAAAGAATGTAAAAGTGTCTATCGACGCTATGGTCAACACTCCTCAGGTCGACGACTGGTGGTGGATCGATGCCATACAGATGGCTATGCCAGTATTTGCAAAGTTTGGCAACCTATACGACGAACAACGCTATTACGACAAAATGTGGGACCTCTACGAGTATACACGCAATCAGTTAGGCGAGAACGGAATGTACAATCCTAAGGATGCCCTTTGGTGGCGTGATGCCGACTACGACCCTCCCTATACAGAGCCTAACGGCGAAGACTGCTACTGGAGCCGCGGCAATGGTTGGGTATATGCTGCTCTATTACGCGTAATGAACGAGATTCCCAAGAACGAGAAACACTATAAGGACTACTTACGCGACTTCAAGGCAATGAGTAAGGCCCTCATTAAGTGTCAACGTGAAGATGGCTTCTGGAATGTGAGCCTACACGATCCCACCAACTACGGTGGACCTGAAACCTCAGGCACAGCCCTCTTCGTATACGGTATGGCATGGGGCATACGCAATGGCATCCTCGATGCCAAGACCTATGCTGAACCCATGATACGCGCATGGAACGCTATCGTGGAGAAAGCTGTTCATCCTAACGGTTTCCTCGGTTACATGCAGGGAACAGGTAAGGATCCCTCGGCTGGCCAGCCCGTAACCTATGACAGCGTGCCCGACTTTGAGGATTATGGTCTCGGATGTGTACTCCTCGCTGGTGCCGAACTGTACAAATTACAAGCACAAATCCTCTATCCATAGTATAGGAAATAGAATATTAATCGTATTTTACATATTCAAAAAAAGCGGTATATACCGCTTTTTTTGAATAGACAAGTTGATGAAGCTATATAATTATTCTCATTTTATACAATCAATCACAATTCTCAATCTTCACAAACTTGCATATTCACGCACCTTTCACTATATTTGCATCTTAATTGCGAAGTATTCACAATGGTAAAGAACACATATCTATATGGCAACAAATGACCTAATCGTAGCAATCGAGCTCGGCTCATCAAAGATAGCTGGTGCGGTAGGGCGTAAGCGTTCCGATGGTAGCTTGCAAGTGGTGGCATACGCCAGCGAACCCGCTTCGGGATTCGTACGCCGTGGCGTGGTATACAATATTGATAAGACAGCCCAATGTCTGACCGATCTTATCAATCGGTTGGAACCAGAATTGAACAATGCTACCATCGAACAGGCATACGTGGGTGTGGGTGGATATACCTTACATTCTGAATTAAATACCGTAGCGCGTACCTTCGAAGAGGAAACTCGCGTGTCAGATGCCATTGTTACCAGCATGGAAGAAGAAAATGCGGCCAAGGAATATCCTGGACATAACATCCTGGTAATGGTGTCACAGGAATACAAGATTGGTAATAACTCATTGAACGACCCTGTAGGTGTAAACTGCACACGTATCGAGGGCAACTACCTCAATATCTTGGCCCGCACATCGGTGATGGACAATACGGGCAAGAGCTTCGAGCTGGCCAAGGTGAATATCGCCAATGACTCTATCGCTCCATTGGTGGCTGCCGATGTGCTGCTTACCGACAATGAGCGTCGCCAAGGATGTGTGCTGGTGGACTTCGGTGCCGACACCACTACCGTGTCGGTGTATAAGGGGGGCTACCTGCGCTTCCTTACCGTCATCCCTATGGGCGGACAGAACATTACCCGCGACCTGTGCTCCTTGCAGCTCGATGAGCAGGAGGCCGAGCGCATCAAGCGCAACTATGGTTTGGTGTTCCCCGCATCGGCCGATGAGACCGTGCAGGTCGATGCCAGCCGCTCCATTGAGGTGCGCAAAGTACACGATGTCATCGAGGCCCGCTTCGAGGAGATTATGCTCAACGTGTGCCATCAGATAGAGGCATCGGGCTATGAGCTCAAGAACCTCCTTGCCGGCGTTGTCTTCTGTGGCGGTGGTATCAACCTCAAGGGCATCGAGGGTGTACTGACGCAGAAGTTCCAGTCTACCAAGATCCGTCTGGCACATGACACAGCAGTGCAGGTCGACTGGGATACCGCTACACATCCCGAGAATGGTACGCAGGGTGTACTCGTAGGTCTGCTGATGGCAGGCGAGGAGTGCTGTTCCCAAGAGGTGCAGATGGAGATTCAGCCCGAAGATTATAAGGTCGCTGTAACTGGCAAACTTTTCGACGATAACGGCGAGAGTGCTCAAGACGCACGCGACAAAAAGCGCGAGGAAGAACGTCAGCGCAAGCGTGAGGAGGCTGAGAAGAAGAAGGCAGAAAAGAAGGCGCGTCAGAATGGATTCCTTTCAGGAATGGTGACGAAACTGAAATCATTGGGAGAAAAGTTCGAGGAGGGTATCGGTGATTTTCTCTCCGATGAAGATAAAGACGATAATAATAAATAAACGATAGCACTATGAACGATAACGATATTATGCCATTTGACCTGCCTACCGAGGCTCCGAAGATCATCAAGGTGATAGGTGTCGGAGGTGGTGGCGGTAATGCCGTGAAAAACATGTACCGCACAGGCATTCAGGATGTGTCATTCGTCTTGTGCAATACCGACAATCAGGCATTGGCCAAGTCGGAGATTCCCGTCAAACTGCAGATTGGTCGCAACACGACCAAGGGTCTCGGTGCCGGCAACGACCCCAATGTGGCCCGTCAGGCTGCTGAGGAGAACATCGAGGACATACGCAAGCAGTTCCAGGATGGTACCGAGATGGTATTCATCACTGCCGGTATGGGTGGTGGTACGGGTACCGGTGCCGCTCCCGTCGTGGCGCGTGTAGCCAAGGAATCGGGTGTGCTCACCGTGGGCGTGGTCACCATTCCCTTCAAGTTTGAGTTGCGCCCCAAGATTGTGCAGGCGCTCAAGGGTGTCGATGCCATCTCCAAGCATGTCGATGCACTGCTTGTCATCAACAACGAGCGCCTCTTCGAGATATACCCCAACCTGAAGGTGAGCGAGGGCTTCCGCCGTGTCGATGACACGCTGACCATTGCTGTGAAGAGTATCTCTGAAATCATCACTACGGAGGGAACCATCAATCTCGACTTCCGCGATGTGAGCAAGGTGCTGCGCAATGGTGGTGTGGCCATCATGAGCTACGGTACCGGTAAGGGCGAGAAACGCCTGGCCGAAGCCATCGAGAATGCTCTGCACTCACCGCTGCTCAATGACAACGACATCTACAACTCCAAGAAGATACTCTTCAACATCTACGACAGCCCCAAGCACCCGCTGGTGGTGGAGGAGATGGAGGAGATAGGCCGTTTCACCGATAAGTTCCTCAGCAAGGATATCGAGGTTATATGGGGTATGGCCACTGATGAGTCGCTCGACGAGGAGGTGAAAATCACCATCCTTGCCACCGGCTTCGGTGTGAGCAACATTCCCGGCATGAATACCACCATCGAGGTGAACAATGCCCCAGAGGAGAAGCCCGAGGAGACTCCCGAGGAGAGAGCTGAGCGCCAGCAGCAGGAGGAGAAGGACAAGGAGATGATATCCAAATACTATGGCGACAACAACCTCGCTGCCAAGCGCACCATCCACTCCTTCGTGATGGAGGGCGATGACCTCTTCAATGACGACCTCATCGATGCCATCGATTCCCTACCTACCTACTTGCGCACCAAGCTAGATTTGGCAGACTTGGCGGCACGGAGAAAGGAGGCTTGAGCTTGGAAGCGTAATGACAATCGTCTGTACTCCTGTACTAACAACTACGTTGTTGAGCTTCGGCAGCACTCGCTGAGCATCGTAAGCAAGCTTACATGCGATTGTCTGCACGAATCTTCCTGAACTCCATAAAAAAACAATTCAATCAAAAACGACCTAATATGAACCTATTCGACCAAATCAGCAACGATATAAAGGAGGCGATGAAAGCCCGTGACAAGGTGCGCCTCGAAGCATTACGTAATGTGAAGAAATATTTCCTTGAGGCAAAGACCGCTCCCGGTGCTGCCGATGAGCTTACCGATGATGCAGCCCTCAAGATTATCCAGAAACTGGTGAAGCAGGGCAAGGACTCTGCCACCCTCTACACCGAGCAGGACCGTGCCGACCTCGCCGAAGCCGAATTGGCACAGGTAGCCGCCATTGAGGTTTACCTGCCTAAGCAGATGACCGAGGAGGAGCTCACAGCTGCCCTTCAGAGCATCATCGCCGAGACAGGTGCTGCAGGCCCCAAGGATATGGGCCGCGTGATGGGTATCGCCACCAAGCAGTTGGCTGGCCGTGCCGAAGGACGCTCTGTCTCGGCCAAGGTAAAAGAATTGCTCGGTTAGTTAGCTCCCCTAATAGCCCTTAATAACCCCTAATTGCCTTTAATAACAACAACCAACATCATAATGGAAAGCAAGAAACCCGAAAACCAACTTCAGATAGAGCTGAAGGAAGATGTAGCTCAGGGCGTTTACTGCAACCTGGCAGTCATCTCACATTCATCTTCAGAGTTTATTATGGACCTCATCCGTGTGCTCCCAGGACTCCCCAAGGCACAGGTAAAGTCGCGTGTCATCCTCACCCCCGAGCACGCCATGCGCTTGATGCTCGCCCTGCAGGACAACCTCAAGAAATACGAGGCCACCTTCGGTCCTATCCGCTTGCCCGAGCAGAAAGGTACCTATGTCCCTCGCTTGAGCGACTTTAAGGGAGAGGCGTAAGAAATAAACCCACATGCAACATCGAGGAGCTGTTTCACAGCTCCTCGATTGCATTTAAGTAGTTTCTCAGGTTCCCACTCTTCATTATCTTCTTATACGGTTTGCGCCCTATGAGCGGCTCCGTATATTCCCAGTAAGAGCGTAGTTTACTATGCAGCTGAGCATCACCCTTAACGATGCGGGCATACTCCTCCATCAGCTTTGTGTGAAGCATCCGCAGGGTGCGTATGTGCTTCTCGTGGTTCCATTCACCTCCTTCGGTATATTCCCGTGCCAGCGAGGGGCGTGCCAGCAGTCCGCGCCCTATCATCAGTCCTGCCAGACGAGGATAGCGTTCCTCCATCTCATGTAGTTGCTCCAGTGTCGTCAGGTCACCATTATAGAACAACGGATGTCGGCAGTTCTCATAGAATTGCGCAAAGGCACCCTCGTCGATGCTACCCTTATATTGCTGCGTACCCGTGCGCGGATGCAAGACGATATGGGTTAGGGGAGTATCGTTGAGGATATCCAGTACGGGCATCCACTCCTCGGCATTCTCCCAGCCCAAACGCATCTTTACTGAGAAGACCAGCTGTGGTCGCGCCTTGATGATGTTGCCCACCTCGGCCACGATGTCGGGGTGGCCGAGCAATCCCGATCCGCGTCCGTGCTTTGCTTGCAGGGGAAAGGGACAGCCCATGTTGAGGTCTATCGACTGATATCCCAGTGCCTCCACCTCCTCGATGAGGAAGAGCAGTTCCTTGGCATTCTTGAATATCACCTGTGGGGTCACCGGTACTCCTTTGTTGTTTTTCGGATCTATGTCGCGTCGGTCCTTGGAGCGTATGTCACCAGCCTCCACCCGCACGAATGGAGTGTAGTAGCGCTCTATGCCGCCAATCAGTTGGTAGTGTATGCGGCGATACACATCATCGGTATGTCCTTGCAGTGGAGCAAAATGAATGGGAAACATAAAGCTTTTCTAACTCTTTGCCATTAAGTCCAGGAATTGTCCCTTCAAGATTTTTGTCTAAATCAATTTGGACACTGAGTAAAAACACAGACAAAGCCCTTCCTTAGGAATGGCTTTGTCTCCTTACTTATTTACAAGAATATTTTACTTTTCTATATCGAGCAACTCTACCTCGAAGATAAGGGTAGAGAATGGTTTAATCTGGCCCATATCGCGGTTACCATATGCAAGCTCCTGAGGAATGTAGAGCATCCACTTAGAACCAACGGGCATCATAGTGAGAGCCTCGGTCCATCCTGCGATAACTTGGTTTGCACCAAAAGTAGTGGGTTCGTTGCGCTTGTATGAGCTGTCGAACTCAGTTCCATCGATAAGGGTACCACGATAGTGTACCTTCACTCTATCAGTGTTGGCAGGGATAGCACCTTTGCCTTCAGTGATTACCTTGTAGCAGAGACCACTCTCGGTCTTTACTACACCTTCAGTCTTAGCGATTGAGTCAAGGAAAGCAACACCTTCAGCCTTATTGGCGCCAAACTCCTGCTCGAAACGCTCGTTCTTGAGTTCTTCCATCAGGCGCATAGCAACTTGCTGTGCCTCCATGGGGTGCAAAAGCTGCCCCTTCTCTGTAACACCAGCTACGAAGCCCGCCATGAAATTGTTCTTGTTGAGCTCGCCATCCTCGCCGAATACGTCGCGAGCGACACCGGGGATGATCTGAGTTGCTACCTGCTGACCAATCTGGATACCTGTAAAGTAGGCGCCTTTCTTCTTGTCGTCACCAACCTTGATACCCTCTTTCAAACCCTTTACGAAGTCGGCCATATAAAGAGTGTCTACTCCCATACGGTATACGAGGAAATCCTTCAGGCCCTGTGTCTGTGCCATACCCATAGCATAAGAGAAGGTGTCGATCTGTGCTGTGAGGTCAGCAATAGAATCATTGTTCTCCTGAATAGCCTTCATAAGTGTCATGGCTGTTTCCTGTGCTTGTGCAGGCTCCATCTTCATACCTTTCTCTGTAACACCAGCAACAAAAGCCTCAGTGAAATTCTTCTCATTGAGCTTACCATCATCCTTGCCTGCAAATACTTGCATGGTAACACTAGGAATAATCTGGTTAACTACCTGCTGACCAATCTGAGTTCCTGAGTAGTAAGCGTTTTGCTTCTCGTCAGCGTCAGTTGCCTCGATTACGCCTTCTACGAACTGGCTCATATAGGTGGTGTCCATATCCATACGAGCTACAAGATAATCTTTCAGACCCTGTGTCTGTGCCATACCGATGGCATAAGAGAGTGAGTCTACTTTACTGGCACCCTCAAGGCTTGCCTGAGGAACCGAAGTGCCGCAGCTTGCGATAAGGCCCGCAGTAAGGGCCACTGCTACAGAAAAAATACTTTTCTTCATTTCTTTACTTTTTTATTTAATTATAATACATTCAATAATTCTACTTCAAACACTAATGTGCTATAGGGAGGTATGGCGCCACCTGCACCCTGCTCACCGTAACCGAGGTCGTAGGGGATATATAGCTTCCACTTGTCGCCTTCGCTCATAAGCTGTAAGGCCTCTACCCATCCGGCAATCACTTGGTTGACGCCGAATACCGCAGGCTCACCACGTTGGATAGAGCTGTCGAAAAGGGTGCCGTCGACCAAACGGCCTTCGTAATGGCAACGTACTTTGTCGGTAGCTTTCGGCTTACGGCCGGTGCCCGAAGCTAATACCTCGTATTGCAGACCGCTAGGCAATGTCACCACGCCAGGACGCTCCTTATTCATTTTCAAAAACATCTCACCCTGCTCGATAGCAGCAGCATGAGCCTGCTTCTCCATCTCTGCAAAGTGTGCATTCACAATCTGCTGCGCCTCGCTGAAGCTGAGGGCAGTCTCTTTTCCTTCCAATACATCGCGGATAGCTTGTGCAAAGTCATCAACGCTTACTTCAGCTCCCATAGAGAGCAACTGTTGTGCGATTCCAAGTCCAAGTCCGTAACTGAATTTGTCCATAATTATATATCCGTTATTTCAAAAAACGGGCAAATTTACGCTTTTTATCTGAATGTTAACGGATTCTTATCTGTATTTTTTGTTATTTTTGCATTTGCTAAGCAAAAAACAAAGGTGCAATATGAAAAAAGTTGTTGTTTTGACAGGTGCAGGTATGAGTGCCGAGAGTGGAATCAGTACGTTTCGTGATGCCGGAGGATTATGGGACCAGTACCCCGTAGAGCTGGTGGCAACTCCTGAGGGCTATGCCGCCAACCCGCAGTTGGTGCTCGATTTCTATAATGCACGCCGCCAACAGTTGCTCAGTGTAGAACCCAATGAGGGCCATCGGTTGGTGGCAGCGCTGGAAGAGCATTATGATGTAACTATAGTAACGCAGAATGTTGACAATCTGCATGAACGTGCAGGTAGTACAAAGGTGATACACCTGCATGGCGAACTTACTAAGGTGACCTCGAGCCGTCAACCCAACAATCCTCACCAGATACGCGAACTTGCCCCCGAAGATTATGAGGTTAAGCTGGGTGATACGGCTGCTGACGGTAGCCAACTACGCCCTTTCATCGTATGGTTCGGTGAGTCGGTGCCCAATATCGAGGTGGCAACCGAATATGTCGAACAGGCCGATATCCTTATTATTATAGGTACCTCGCTCAATGTGTATCCTGCTGCAGGGCTGCTCTATTATGCCAAGCCCGGTGCAAAGATCTATCTCATCGACCCCGCAGAGGTCAACATCCCTTACAATCGCCAAGTACATGTGATACAGAAAGGGGCATCAGATGGTATGCGTGAATTAAGCACACTATTTGGCATATATCCCATAGGTAATTAAGCAAATACAAGAGAGGTGTATAAATCTTGTTTTTTTCGCTCTTCAACCTAGTAAAATCTATGAATGTATACCATTTTTCCGTACATTTGCACGCTCCAAACAACTATAAGTAAAAGGAAACAACTATTATGCACTACAATCATACCCATTTACATAGTGATACAACAGGAAAAAATATACTATCGGCCTTTTTTATCAACTTGACCTTCACTGTAATTTCACTCATTGGGGGTTGGCTTACCAATAGCATTGCTATTATTTCGGATTCTATACATGACCTCGGATGTACCCTTTCCATAGCCCTAGCATGGATATTTGAACGTATTGCTAGCCATAAGCCTACGGCAAAATTCTCTTTTGGCTACCGCCGGTTCACCCTTCTAGGTGCCTTTATCAATGCCTTCATTTTACTCTGTGGTTCTTCAATCGTAGTCTATGAAAGTATTGTCCGCATTGCTTCACCAGAAGAAGTCAATGCAAAGGGTATGCTATGGTTTGCCATATTGGCCATCGTTTTCAAGGGACTGGCTGTGTGGCGTACATGGAAAGGAACAAGTGTAAACCAACGGATGGTATCGTTACATTTGCTAGGCGACTGCCTCGGTTGGGTGGTAGTGTTATTGGTTAGTATCGTGATGATATTCGTTAAAATACCCCTATTGGACCCAATACTCTCTGTGTGCATATCCATTTATATCTTTTATAATGTAGTGCGAAGTCTCATCATCGCTTTCCGCATTGTTCTTGAAGGAGTACCCACAGCTATTGACTATACTACATTAAAAAATGAAATAACTGCACTCACAGGTATCGATACCTTGCACGAGCTCCACGTATGGAGTATGGACAATGAAGTTCATGTAGCAGAAGTAACACTGACTACTACACACACCTCCATCTATGAGGTGGAGAATCTTAAGGAATCTGTTCGTGAACTACTTACAAGATACAATATAAAGCGAAGTGTGATAGAAGTTGGAATATCAAAAACATATAGCTACAGATTAAAAACACAGAAGCTTAAATCATAATCCAAGAACTGCACAACTACATAAACATCTTCCCTCATCACAGCAATCGCATTCTCACGGCACTCGTTAGCAATGCTAATCATTGCTCTTAGTAGAGCAGAAGAACCTGTTAACCAAACGAATGGGAAGCCATACGGAGAGGGCACTCACCACGAGCACGGAGAGGAAGACGAGCACGATATCGCCCAGCTGCACCCTCACGGGATAGGCATCGACAACAAACTGCCCATCGCCTCCCAAACCGATAATACCGAACTGCTGCTGCAGGAGACATAGCACCACTCCCAGCACAAGGCCGATGAGAGCACCCATCAGGGCTATGAGGTTGCCTTCATAGATGAAGATACGGGAGACAAATGCATCGGGCGCTCCAAGGCTACGCAGCGTGTCGGCATTGTCGCGCTTGTCAAGGATGAGCATCGATACGGAACTGATGATATTGAAGCACGCCACCATAAGAATGAAACAGAGGAAGAGGTAGGAGATGAACTTCTCAATCTGCACAACCTTGAAGGTATCGGCCTGCTGCTCATAGCGGTCCTTGACGACGAAGTCATCGCCCACTACCGAAGCTACTGCCCGCTTGACGGACGGGATATCGGCATCGGTCCGCAGGCGCAACTCTAAGGCACTCACCTCGGACGTGTAGCCAAACAGGCGACGAGCATAGTCGAGCGAGGCAATGATGTAGGAGGAGGCATAACGGCTGTCATTGATGTTGAACACGTTGCCCGGGGAATAGAGGGGCTGACGGTGAAAGTTGGCCAGGGGGTTCGACATGTTCACACGTACTCCCTTGCGCGGAGCATACACCTCAATAGGATCGTAGGGCTGGATGCCGGTGCCCAGCATATACATCAGTTGCTGCCCCATGATTCCATAATCGACCACGGCATCATAGAGTTTGAACTGGGGATCACCATAAAGAATCGCCTCGATGTCGGTGAGTGCCTGGAAATTGTCGTCGACACCCTTGATGGTGACCATCGTCTGACGCTCCTTGTATTTGGCCATAGCATTGTCTTCTAAGGTTTGGCTCACCACCTCTACCCCTACAACCTCTTCCAAAGAGACAATCATGGCGGAATCGGGAACGAAGGTCTTGCCCTTGACGGCCTCGACCTTGAGGTCGGGATCGAAGTGAGTGAAGAAGCTGGCTATGAGGTCGTGAAAGCCGTTGAACACGGAGAGTGTACACACCAATGCCAGCGTAGCCAGTGCCACACCGCAGACCGAGATGCCCGAGATGATGTTGATGGCATTATGCGACTTCTTGGAGAAGAGGTAACGCTTCGCTATGTAGAACGGAAGGTTCATCAGGAGCGACCAAAGATAGGACCGACATTATTTGAGCAATTCATCGATACGCTCCAGATAATCGAGCGAGTCATCGATAAAGAACTTCAACTCCGGTATGATGCGCAGCTGATGGCGCAAGCGCGAACCCAACTCAAAGCGGATAGCACGCATGTTGTTATTGAGGTTCTTTACAATCTCATCGCCACGCTCCGATGGAAATACGCTGATATACACTCGGGCAATGCTGAGGTCAGGACTGATGCGCACGGCGGTCACCGACACTAACACACCATTCATCGACTTGGCCTGCATCAAAAAGATGTCGCTCAACTCCTTTTGGATGAGACGAGAGATTTTACTTTGTCTGGTTGATTCCATCTATTAAAGACCCCCTCTGCCCTTCGGGCACCTTCCCCTCTATGGGGAGAGCCTCCGAGACTGCCTTGGACGGGGGCATGGCATTTTTATAATAATTAATTCACTCTTTAACAGAACCACTCCCCCTCCCTAAGGGAGGGATGGGGTCCTCTTCTACTTTTTCCTAATCATCGTCAGTCCATCGCGCAAGGGAAGGATAAGTTTTTCCACTCGCTTATCTGCAGCCACAAAGGCATTGAACTCATTGATAGCCGCCGTTTGACGGTCACAAAGATACGCTTTTTCTACCACATGACCATCCCAAAGGGTGTTGTCTGCCAAAATAAATGCATTTTTTGAGGTATGTGCCAAAGCCATTTCATAGTAGTCCATGTACTGACGCTTGTCGCCATCCATAAACACGAGGTCGAAAGTCTCGCCCAACGAAGGTACCTCCTCCAGGGCATTGCCGATGTGGAAGCACACCTTATGCCCATGAGGCGCCCCCTCGATCCAGGGACGGGTGAAATCCTCCAATTCATCGTCGATCTCGTAGGTGTGTAGCCTACCCTCCTCACTCAAACCCTCGGCCATGCAGAGTGCCGAATATCCAGTGAAGGTACCTATCTCGAGGATGCGATGCGGACGTATCATCTGCACCAACATCTTCAGCAGGCGGCCTTGCAGGTGCCCCGATGTCATACGTGGGTTGAGCAACTTCACATGGGTCTGCCGGTAGAGCGCCTTCAAGTAGTCGCTCTCCTCATCCATGTGGGCCAATATATAGCTGTCTATCGCCTCTTGATGATGAATCATAACTGCAACAATGCTTCTATGGCCAAACGATATGAATCCATGCCAAACCCACCGATAACTCCTACGCAGGCTCCCGTGATGAGGGACGTGTGCCTATAGGTCTCGCGCTGGTATACATTGGAGATATGCACCTCCACCACAGGGGCACTGATGGCCTTGATGGCATCGTGTATGGCTACCGAGGTATGCGTATAGGCACCGGCATTAAATACGATGCCATCGCAAGTGAAGCCTACCTCGTGCAGCTTGTTGATGAGTTCGCCCTCCACATTCGACTGATAATACTCGAGCTCCACATCGAGGTAGCGCTCCCGCAAAGCTGCAAGACAGCTCCCCATAGAGTCATTGCCATAGATGCCCGGCTCGCGCTTGCCCAACAGATTCAGGTTGGGTCCATTGAGCACCAATATATGCTTCCTCTTATCGTCCATATCCCTTTCCTTTAATTCAAGGGACAAAGATACGAATAAACGAGCGAGAAATATTAAACATTACGATAAATTATATCGACAAAATGACTACTTTTGCAATTAAACACAATGCGACATCGATGACTCAACACCAAACTATATCAAACGAAAAGCTACTGACAAAATTCAAGCAGCACCTATTGTTGGAAAAGGCGCTGTCGGGAAATACACTTGAGGCATACGTACATGACGTGGAAAAACTCTTCGTTTCCCTAAAGAAAGTAGGGATAGACCCTCTAGATGTCAAGTTGGAGAACCTAGAAAACTTCCTAGCCGAACTGCACGACGAGAAGATTGGTTCCAGATCACAAGCACGCATGCTATCAGGCATACGCTCATTTTATCAATTCCTCGTACTTGATGGGCACATCGAGGCTGATCCAACCATTCTGCTCGAATCGCCAAAGATTGGCATGAAACTGCCCGAAGTACTTAGTCTGGAAGAAATCGACATGCTCATCAATGCCATAGACCTCAGCAAACGTGAAGGACAGCGCAACCGCGCCATCATAGAAACACTCTACAGCTGTGGCCTACGTGTATCCGAAGCCTGCAATCTCAAACTCTCTGACCTCTATCTCAACGAAGGGTTCATCAAAGTAGAGGGTAAAGGAAGCAAGCAGCGATTGGTACCCATTTCAGAACGGGCCATCGCCGAAATCATGGACTATATGGTCGACCGTGCCGAGATAGCCATCAAGCCTGGACACGAGGACTACCTGTTCGTCAGCGCCCACTTCAAGAAGCGGATGTCGCGCATCACCATGTTTCACATCATCAAGGTGCTGGCCGAGCAGACGGGATTGAAGAAAACCATTAGCCCTCACACTTTCCGCCACTCCTTTGCCACTCATCTGCTTGAAGGCGGTGCCAACCTGCGTGTCATACAGAGCATGCTCGGGCATGAAGATATAGGCACTACTGAAATCTATACACATATTGATGCCAATCGGTTACGCTCCGAAATCATTGAGCACCATCCACGCAACAAAAAGGGAACGCCCATTCCATCGAGAAATTCCGAGAAATAGGCGTACTGTATCTCAATAGATTCCCACTAAGGAAGTATCTTGCTCACTGACATATTCCCATTTGAATATTCAGTGCAGACAATATTCACACCATCCGAGAGAGCACTGAGTTCTCTGCCACTCACATCATAATAGGTCACAGCTACCACGTGAGGATTGTCTGCTGATTCAAAACTGATACCCTCGCCTGCAGCATCAAAGGCCATACCACTTATCGTCACATCGCTCAAGCACAGCGTCTTTCCTGTAGCAGCTCCATTATACCAAGGATATATACGTACGTGGAGTTCCTCCCCCTCCTTCAACGTCATTACTGGCTGGGCGGTAACAAGATTCATCGTATTTGACACCATCTTACTTGGAGCATATATAGTGGTACGGGTATTGAAATTATCCGTGGAGTAATAAACGTGGCACATCATACCATTGCCTCCAGCACCACCAACATACAAGCTTATATTGTTAATCTTCAGCGATGTCCCGACATTCGCTTTCAGGCCAAAGTCAATATAGCGATCGGGGTTGTCATCAATCTCGCCATCAGGCCAAGCATCACCTGTAAGCAGATTGCGCTGTGTCTTGCGGTCAGGAGTATCCCCCTCGGGAATGCCATCCGGGTATTTGGTATAGTACTCCCCATTGCCGTCAACTCCACCTTTGGGTGCCTGGTAGCGTTGCACATACATATTTGACCATGACTGTTCGATTACTGTGGCCGGACCTGTAAGCACACACCCTGTATTGTCGCTATCAAGACGCCAATAGGCCTTCACATCAGTACCTCCCTCAAGCGTTACTGCAGTGGCCTTCACCGGTACGGTAATCGTATTAGCACCTTGCTCGATAGTGATACATCCCTCTGTCAACCCATTTTCCTCCAACGTAAGCTGCGCATAGAATGTTTGTATGAGCGTTGCCGCTACATATGGGATATTCAACTCATTCACCCAATTGGTCTTGTCTATAGAAAGAGTTATCCCTTCAGATGCCACGATACGAACAGAGCCCTTATCGGGAGATAGACTGAAGCCATTTAGTGTGAACTCCTTACGCAAAGTTTGTCCTTTGTAGGCTTCACCCAAATCTGCTTCAGAGGGTGTTATGCTAAGATCACTCGGGAGTACAATATTATCGGCCAAGATACCCTGAGCCTTCATCAACTCTGCACATTTACGAGCAACAAGGAGCGCACCTGTAGTATTGAAGTGTGTGCTACCATCGCCATCAAATAGGAGCTCATGACACTTGGCATCGCCATAGCTTTCATACAATTCTGCTGTAGCTGTAGTGAGGTCGATAAAGGGCACCTCCATTTCCTCAGCTACCAACTGCATCTGATAGGCATAGTCCATGCTGTTATCATCCTCGCCTACCTTCTGATTGGCTATAGGACCATTCTCTGTCAGTTTAGAGAAATTATCGCCTAGGTCATGCTTTCCATTGCGACGAATCTTCGACCCCGAGAAGTAGCTGCGGCATACGGGAGCCACGAGGATAGGATTTCCTCCCAAAGCCCTTGTCTCCTCCACATATTTACGCAGGTACTCTTTATACGTGGTAGAGGGATGAGTACCACGATTATCCAATGCTGCTGCACTAGCCGCATCACCAATCTTTTCATAATATGCCTTCAGAGCCACTGCATCCATACCCCCATGCTTCTCATCATTATGGGCAAACTGAATGATTACATAATCGCCTGGTTGCATATTGTTCTTCACAGCTCCCCAACGATCGGCCTCATTGTAGAAGCCACGAGTATCACGTCCCCCGCGAGCATAGTTTACCGAGGTTACGCCCTCGAGGAACTGCTGCAGATACATTCCCCATCCACGTGTCACCGTGGCTGATTCATCGTAAGGAGCCATAGTGGAATCTCCACAAGTATGCACCTTAATACCATCGGCACTCATCAACATAAGTGCCACCAATACCAATGGTAAAATACGAAGTCTTGCTTTCATGATAATGACAAATATATACTTTACACATTAATAATAACTTCCCTACAAAGGTAGTACGAAGTTTTTAAAATGGGAAAACATAATAATATTTTTTACAGGAGGTCCGCCAATAATCGACAATAAATAAGGGGTGGCTCGTGTGGAGCCACCCCTCGGTAGTGGTTATGTATTCAAAGATTACTTAGCAAGCATCTTCTTGCCGTTCTGGATGTAGATCTGACCCTTTACAGGAGCGAGGATACGCTGACCCTGGAGGTTGTACATAGCGTTGTCAAATACCTTAACAGACTCTACGTTCTCGATGCCCTGCTCTACTGGACCAGCTGCGATGTTCTGGATAATCAGGTTGTCGAACCAGCAGCGACGGTCTGCATTGTTGTAGTTAGAGTAGAGGATAAACTGCTTAGGAGCTACCTCGGGGAGTGCAATTACTTCTGTAGTTACAGTACCCTTAGAGCTTGATGTGGTACAGTACATGGTCTTTGCACCATAGTCGAGCACGATGTCGAACGCGGTCTTGTTGCTCTCAGCGGCAATAGCACTGTTGCTGGCTGAAGATGAACCTACACCAGGAATCTTGCCATTGTAGTCAACACCGAATGTGTTCAACTCATCATCGCCTGTGTAGCTAGAGAAGAAGAGACCGCAAATCGTGTCGCCCTCAGCAGAAAGAACCTTGTAACCAGCCTTCTTGCCAGACAGCTTACCTGCGTAGAAGTCGAACTGGATGTTTACGATATCAGTTTCCTTAGCGGGAGCGCCTTCAATCTCTACTACTGCCTCAGAATTACCTACGCGGAGCATACCGAGTGAGTCGGTGAGGATGAGAGCACCAGTATTCTCGTCGGTGGTACTGCCCCAACCGAGAGCGTAAGGATATGAACCTTCAATGTCGGTGAAGGTCATGAGACCCTTAGCACCTGCGATAGTGTAGTAGTAGTTAGGAGCACCTGTGGTATCGGTATACTCAATGGTGTTGAATGTAGCAGGAGCGTCCTGTGTACCGAAGTCGATGTCAACAAGTATGGTAGCGTCGATAGCAAGCTTGAATGCCTCTACCATAGCCTCCAAATCCAACTTCTGGTTTACGAGTGCCAATGAATCCTCAGAAGAGAACGGAGCTACCAACTTAGCATCGTAGAGAGCCTGTGACTCAGCAATCTTGGCAGCGAGGTCGTCCATCTTGGCTGAGCTTGAGTAGATACGCTGGCCCTTGGTAGCTGTAGCTGCCTCGATGGCATCGGGCATGTCGGTCAAAGGCTTGTTCATGGCAATGAACGGATTGATGTAGTTGTTGTTGAGGAAGCGTACACCGTTGTTCATGATGGTGTCGCCCAAAGTCTCATAATTGTCAAGCATGGCAAGGATGTCGTCCTGTGTCAGAGCTGCCCATGCATCATAGCGAGCCTGTGCTTCAATTACACCCTCCTTCAAAGCCTCCTTACCCCAAGGAAGGAGCACCTGTGTCTCAGCAAGGTATTCGTTAGCTACGTCAATACGTCCCTTAAGAGCCGCGAGCTGTGTCTCTACAGCTGAGAGGTAAGCCTTCTGCTGCTCGGTGAGCTCACCTTCAATGACCAACTTGTAGAGTACGGGAGAGTAGAACTGTACGTCGAAACCAGCGTTTTCAGATGTTGATACATTGTTACAGATGATACCCAATGTAATCTCCTTCGCTTCTTCCAACTTGAATTCTACAACATAGTCCTCGTTGCGGGCTGCATTCAAGGTGTCAACCAGGATGGTGTCACCATTGAAGAAAAGCTTTGTCTCGGCACACTCGTCGGCCCAAGAGCGAGCCCAACGGTTCTTGTTCAGTGTCATCATACCGCCTTGGCCTGTTACGCCCCAGTAGTAGGTACCAGGAGAAAGGGTTGCGGTCAATGTAGCTATGTTGTTCCAGTTGCTGTTGGCACCGGCGCCACGCATCCATTGGATAGCCATAGGAGAATCTGCAGCAGCAGTCTTGTGGCACCAACGGTCTGTTGACCATGCCCAAGGAGCTTGGTTCTTATAATCATTGCTCAACTTGTTCCATTTAGCAGTCCAATACATCCAGTTGGCAGAGTTGTTACCTGTAGCAGCAGAACCGTCTTTGGTAGGAATGAAGTCCAATACGTTCTCAAAGTTTGCGGTAACAAACTCGCTCCATACGCCTTCAAGGCTCTCCATTACGATAGCCATCTGTTCAGGAGAAGCGCCATCTTCAAGAGCACTCTCTACGTCGATAACAGCGCCCAGGAAGTCATCGTAGAACTCTCTCTCATCGATACCTTCGCTAACGAGGTATTTGTTGAGGTAGGCGATACGATCTTTGGCGATACGGTCGTCGTATACGTTTTCTGCGAGGTGGCAAGTTACGTCGGCAATCTCAAGGCCTTCAGCCATACCGCGGAAGTCAATCATGATGTTACCTTCTGCAGGAGCCTCAACAGCAAATGAGATTTCGGTGAAACCATCAGCGCCGTAGCTGAACTGATAACCGCCATTTACGCCGTTCTCACCATAAAGAAGATTGGTGCCGTCAACTGTACCGAGTGTACCGTCGGTGTTGTAATAGGCATTCATGTAGTTGGTGTTGCCACCTGTGAGGTCAAGGTCAGTGAAACCGGCTGTAGAACCCATCACCTTGAAAGATACCACGTATGTACCTCCCTGAGTGATAGCAACCTGCTGATACATACCGTTCGTGAGAGCGGTCTGGCCGGCAAGAACCTTCTGTGTGTTAGAACCGTTAGGGCCATCTACGCCCATGGTAAATGTGGTCTCAAGAGGAAGAGTAGCGTCTGTTGCTGTCCAACCCTCGGTACCGGTAGTGCCGTTCTTGAACTGGCCGTTCACTACGAGGTTTTCGCCTGTAATCTTGTACTTTGCAATCTTTGTATACACAAAGTCACCTACATTGTAAGCACTTGCTGACAATGCAACAAAAGCAAAGAGTGAAGCTGAGAGTAATTTTTTCATCATAGCTTTTTGTATTAAAGTTAATAAAGTTTTATGTGATTTTGTTTAATGGGGCGAATTTAAGACAAAAACACGTCTTGTAAAACTTTTTGTTCTTATTTTTGTCCGAAACATGTTGCATAACATATTTTAGCGGTGCGAAAGGACTCTCTTTATAGAAAAAGAAAGAGGGTATCGCACGTGGTGATACCCTCTCTTGTATAGAAACTTTCTTGCTGCTGTTATTCTGCAATGAGCAAGAAATAGTTCTTCTTGCCGCGCTGCACGAGCAGGTATTTGTCGTTGAGCAGGTCCTTGGTGGTAATCTCTTGGTCGAAGGCTGCGAGCTTCTCCTTGTTGAGCGATACGCCACCGCCCTGAGCCATCTTGCGCATCTCGCCCTTCGAGGGGAATACGGCCGACTCTTCGGCAAAGAGGTCTACGGCCTTGATGCCAGCCTCAATCTTCGCGCGTGATACTTTAAATTGGGGTACGCCCTCGAACACGGCAAGTAGGGTGTCTTCATCGAGCTTCACCAGTGCGTCGTGGGTGTTGTTGCCGAAAAGGATACCCGATGCCTCCACAGCAGCCTCGTAGTCGGCCTCAGAGTGTACCATGATGGTCACCTCCTTGGCGAGGCGCTTCTGCAGGATACGCATGTGCGGAGCCTCGGCATGCTCGGCGATGAGGCTCTCAATCTCTTCGCGGCCGATGGCAGTAAAGATCTTGATGTACTTGGCTGCATCGTCGTCGCTCACGTTGAGCCAGAACTGGTAGAACTTGTAGGGTGAGGTGTAGCGCGGGTCGAGCCATACGTTGCCCGACTCGGTCTTGCCAAACTTGCCGCCGTCGGCCTTGGTGATGAGGGGGCAGGTGAGGGCATATACCTCGTTGCCGCTGGTGCGGCGGATGAGCTCGGCACCAGTGGTGATGTTGCCCCACTGGTCGCTACCGCCCATCTGGAGCTTACAGTTCTTGTGTTCGTTGAGGTAGAGGAAGTCGTAGCCCTGGAGCAGCTGGTAGGTAAACTCGGTGAAGGAGAGTCCGTCGCGGGCCTCGCCATTGAGACGCTTCTGCACAGAGTCCTTGGCCATCATGTAGTTGACGGTGATGTGCTTGCCCACCTCGCGTGCAAAGTCGAGGAAGGTGAAGTCCTTCATCCAGTCGTAGTTGTTCACGAGTTCGGCGCAGTTGGGCGCATCGCTCTCAAAGTCGAGGAACTTGGCCAACTGCTTCTTGATGCACTCCTGGTTGTGGCGCAGGGTCTCCTCATTGAGCAGGTTGCGCTCCTGCGACTTGCCCGAGGGGTCGCCAATCATACCGGTAGCACCGCCTACGAGCGCCAGGGGCTTGTGGCCGCAACGCTGCAGGTGACGCAGCATCATTACACCGCAGAGGTGCCCGATGTGCAGTGAGTCGGCTGTGGGGTCAATACCCAAGTAAGCCGTTACCATTTCTTTACTCAACAATTCTTCTGTTCCGGGCATCATGGTGTGTACCATGCCGCGCCATTGGAGTTCTTCTACAAAGTTCATATAGTTATATAGGTATTATGTTTTTTATGCTTTAGAGGTGCAAAGTTACAACTCTTTGGCCGAACACACAAACGAAACGGCAGAGAATATCAAAAGGGTGGGTTGGGGTCCCAGTCGAGTTCCCATCCGAGTATGTGGCGTATATTGAGCCACACGTGTTTGCGGAGGTCTGCTTCGTCCATATCCATATCGCTGCTGACCAGTTCGTAGATGGTGTATACGCCGCAGAATTCGTCGCTCTCGATCAGGATGTCTGTGAGGGGGACTTCCTGTACGAACTCTTCGTCGTAGCGTTCTCCCACGCTGACGTAGATGCCTGCCCGCTTGAGCTGCTCATATTGTTTTATGCCTCCTCGGAAGTTGTGTAGCACCCAGGGTAGGGTGGCTTTCGTCTCTTTGCGTATGGCCAGCAGTTCGTCTACTCCCTTCACGCAATGTATGATGAGGGGCTTGCGCACTATCTCGCTCAGTCTTATCTGTTCGCGCAGTACTTCAAGCTGGAGTTCGATGGGTGCCGAGCCGTTTTTCTTGTCGATGCCTGCTTCGCCTATCATTACCACCTGTGGATGCAGGGCCATTACGGCCATTTTGGCGAGCTGGGTTTTCCAGTCGTCGGCGATGTCCCACGGGTGTAGCCCTACGGAGTAGTAGTGCCCGGGAAGAGGGGTAAAGGCATCCGGTGTGAGCTGCACGATGGCTGTGCCTGCCTCTTCGGGGTGGTAATGGGTATGTATGTCGTATATCATGGTACGGGGTCATAGCCCGAGCCGCCCCAAGGGTGGCAGCGGAGGATTCTACGTATGGCAAGGTACAGTCCCTTGAAGGGGCCATGCTTCTTCAGTGCCTCGATGGCATACTGTGAGCAGGTGGGGGTGTAGCGGCACGAGGGCGGAGTGAGCGGAGAGATGCATGCCCGATAGAAGTATATTGGGAGTAGTAGGATGTATGTCAGCAGCTTCTTCATAGTGCAGCGCTTATCTTGTCCAACAGCCGTATCATGCGTTTCTCAATCTGTTCGGTCGTCTCAATCTCGGCCGACACGTAGATGAGAGCCACTAATAATCCCTTTCCGCTTTGGGCTACCTGCTCGGCCAAAGCGTGCTTGTTCTTGCGGTAGGCTTCGCGTATCTGCCTCTTCACCCGGTTGCGGTCTACGGCATCGTGGAAACGCTTCTTCGGCACGCTGATGAGTATGGATATGCCCTTCTGCTGCTCCTCCTCTACGGGCAGGAATACTGCTCTGAGGGGGTATGCTGTAGCCGTGCGGTTGTCTCCCTGGAAGAGACAGTCCATCAGTATGCGGCTGCATAGGCGCTCGCTTTTCTTGAAGGTGTTTCTTGGCGTAGGTGTCATGGTGTCGGGGAAGGAAAAGAAACGAGCTGCAAGCCCTAATGACTGCAGCTCGCTCGTTGCGTAGAATGTTTTGTTACTTGTTTACCTTAGTCAGATACTGTTCTAATGCCATAGTCATTGAAGGAGCCTCGGCTGTTGGTGCTTCAAGGTCAAGTCGTAAGCCAGCCTCCTTAATGGCGGCTGCTGTGGCAGGGCCGAAGCATCCGATTCTCATATCACCCTGATCAAATTTGGGGAGGTTTTCCTTGAGCGATACGATACCTGAGGGGCTGAAGAATATCATCATGTCGTAGCCATCAAGTTCCCCCGGATTGAAAAGTTTACTTACCGTACGGTACATGACAGCTTCTGCATGCTGCAAGTTATTCTTATCTAGCATATCTTTGATATCATCGGTATGCACACTCGACAACGGAACAAAATATTTCTCGTTCTTATGTTTCACCATCACAGGGAGCAAACCATCAATCTTACCATTATCGCCAAAAAATATCTTACGCTTACGATATTGTACATACTTTTGAATGTACAAAGCGATTGTCTCTGAGACACAAAAATATTTCATTGTCTCAGGTACATTGACACGTAACTCGGCACATAATCCAAAAAAGTGATCTATTGCATGTCGCGAAGTAAACACGATAGCAGTATAGTCAAGAATTGCGATCTTCTGTTGCCTAAATTCCTTGGAGCTCAAGCTCTCAACCTTAATAAACTGCTTAAAATCAATAGTCACATTATACTTACGTGCAATGTCAAAATAGGGTGATTTGTCCGATGCCGGCTTAGGCTGCGAAACGAGAATCTTAGTTACTTTCAAAGCTTAATGTTTTTGTCTTCCTTACAAATATTGAGTCAATGCTTTTCCTGCCATAAGCAAGGGCATTATTTCGAGGGTGCAAAGGTAGACAATTAATTGCAGACTGCCATATTTTTTTACCAAAAAGATGTGAAATGCCTTGAAAAACAAACATGTTTCAGTTAACAACATATGAATTATCAATAGAATCGTCATTGTCGTTAAGCACAAATCAAAGAATACCGACAATAATAGAACTAAATACATTGAGATACCAGAAATAATCGTCCAATCAGCATAACAATGTAACCAGATATTCATCTGTGATTTATCAAAGAACACCCAATTTAACGCCCCATATATCCCTTGTTTAAGCCAATAAACAGCCGCTGCAGCAACAAAGAAAAGAGCCAACAATTGATAGCCTTGCTTTGTTTCATATCCACTCCCACGCATTATATATATGGCAAAAAAGAGAGCCGTCGTTATAAAAGTATTACACAAAAGCCCCAACTGTATATAGAAACTGCCTGCAGTTTTCACCCCTTCACCCGTATTCTTACGTGGTAGAAAAAACTCATTAAATATTTTCGCAAAGGCATTCTCTTTTCCTATAAATGCAGCCATAATGAAAAAGAAGCCTATAAACAGGATGGCTACATAGCAGTTGTCGGCATACAAAGGCTGTTCGGCGGGTATGCTTTGTATGCGTTCGCTCCACTGTAGTGTAACTTCCTCGTGCATGGCAGTCTATCGCTTTTTGGGGGCACTGCAGTGCTCAGATGGCTGCAAACTTGCGTATGTTCTTGTCCCACTTCGGTGTGCTGAGCAGCAGCTCCATGGCCTCGGCAGGCGTGGTGGCCACCTTCCATATGTCGGCATGGATGGCCCGCATGAAGTTTTCCTCCACGGCCTTCTCCAGCTGGGCCAGCAGTGCATCGTAGAATCCGTCTATGTTGAGTATCACGATGGGGTTCACATAGAGTCCCAGCTGCTTCCAGGTGATGATTTCGAGCAACTCCTCCAGGGTGCCGCATCCGCCCGGCAGGGCGATGATGCCGTCCGAGAGGTTGGCCATCGTCTGCTTGCGCTCATGCATCGAGGGTGTCTCTATCAGCTCGGTCAGCCCCTCGTGGTGCCATCCTTCGCGCACCATGAAGGTGGGTATCACGCCTGTCACCTTGCCGCCAGCCTCGAGGGCCGCATTCTCGATGGTGTTCATCAAGCCCAGCTTGCCCGCTCCGGTAATCAGTGTCAGGCCATGCCCGGCAATCAGGTGGCCCAGCTCCTCGGCGGCACGGAAATATTTCTCATCTATCTGTGTGCTCGAGGCACAGTATACGCAAACGGAAGTCATTAGAGGGAAGAGTTAAGAGTTAAGAGGGATAAGGGGAAAGGTGAAAAGCCGGATGGCAACTCTTCCCTCTTCCCTCTTCACTAATTATTTAGTATCTATAGTGCTCCGCCTTATAGGGGCCCTCCACCTTCACGCCGATATAGTCGGCCTGTGCCTGTGTGAGTGTGGTGAGGTGTACGCCAATGCGCTCCAGGTGCAGGCGAGCCACCTCCTCGTCGAGGTGCTTGGGCAGGCGATACACGTCGATGGGGTATTGCTTGCCGTAGAGCTCTATCTGTGCCAGTGTCTGGTTGGTAAACGAGTTGCTCATCACGAATGAGGGGTGACCGGTGGCGCAGCCAAGGTTCACCAGACGTCCGTCGGCGAGCAGGATGATGCTGTGTCCGTCGGGGAAGTAGTAGCGGTCTACCTGCGGCTTCACGTTCTCGCGGCGTATGCCGGGATAGTTCTTCAGTGCCTCCACTTGTATCTCATTGTCAAAGTGGCCTATGTTGCACACGATAGCCTGGTCGGGCATTGCGGTCATGTGCTCTATGCGCACGATGTCGATGTTGCCTGTCGTGGTCACGAAGATGTTGCCCTGCGAGCAAGCCTCCTCCATGGTCACCACCTGGAATCCCTCCATGGCAGCCTGCAGTGCGCAGATGGGGTCAATCTCGGTCACCAGCACACGGGCGCCGTATGAGCGCAGGCTATGTGCGCAGCCCTTGCCCACATCGCCGTAGCCACATACCACCGCCACCTTGCCGGCAATCATCACGTCGGTAGCACGCTTGATGCCGTCGGCCAGCGACTCGCGGCAGCCGTAGAGGTTGTCAAACTTGCTCTTCGTCACCGAGTCGTTCACGTTGAAGGCGGGGAACAGCAGCTTGCCCTCCTCCTTCATCTGGTAGAGGCGGTGCACACCTGTGGTGGTCTCCTCACTCACGCCGCGTATTTCCTTGGCCATGGCGGTCCACAAGCCCGGCTGCTCGGCCAGCACCTGCTTGAGTATAGTCTTCAGCTCAGCCTCGTCCTCACCGCCCGAGGGGGTGTCGAGCACTGCCGCATCCTTCTCGGCATCCACGCCCAGGTGTATCATCAGGGTAGCGTCGCCACCGTCGTCAACGATCACGTTGGGACCCTTGCCGCCGCCGAAGTTCAGCGCCTGCAGCGTGCACCACCAGTAGTCAGCCAACGTCTCGCCCTTCCAGGCAAACACGGGCACGCCGAGGTCGGCAATGGCAGCCGCGGCATGGTCTTGTGTAGAGTAGATGTTGCATGAGCACCAGCGCACCTCGGCGCCCAGTGCCTTGAGGGTCTTGATGAGCACGGCCGTCTGTATGGTCATGTGCAGCGAGCCCATCACGCGTGCTCCTGCCAGCGGTTTGCTGTCGCCATACTTCTCGCGCAGCGCCATCAGACCTGGCATCTCATGCTCGGCCATGTCTATTTCCTTGTGTCCAAACTCGGCCAACGACATGTCGGCCACTTTATACGGGAGTGTTGAAAAAAGCTGTTCTGCCATATTATTATATATTATTTCTAAAGTAGAAGTAATTCTTACTGCAAAGTTATCGTTTCTTACCGAAATCGACAAGAAACCGAGAAACTACTTCAAACTTTTGAAAGAAAAACCTTGTATCCTATTGTTATTAGCCTATAAATCGATACATACTGCCTGCTGATGGGCGTACAATACCACGCAATTCAAGTTCAAAAAGAATAGCACTAAGCCGGTTGATAGGAATATCAGCCTCAACGACAAGATTATTAATATGTAATCCATCAACATATTGCCTTAGTACCTCTACGACACGACTTTCCTCATCGCTCAGTTCGGGAAAGAGAGTACGCTGTATGGCTTCAGGATGTCCACTTGCCATAGCATCCCACATCATAGCTTCTATGAAATCATCGGCAGAGGTGATGAGAGCCGCTTGATGCTGACGAATAAGGCGATGACAACCTGCAGAGGCATTGTCAACTGTTCGACCAGGGAAAGCAAAACAGTCACGCCCATAACTATTTGCAATATTTGCTGTTACAAGCGCCCCTCCCTTTGTAGCCGACTCTACAACAAGCGTAGCATCGGACATTCCTGCAACAATACGATTGCGCTGAAGGAAATTTTGACGTTCGGGGTCAGTAAAACTAACATATTCTGTAAGTAACCCCCCACATGTAGTCATCCGTGCCGCGATATTACGATGAACGGATGGGTATATTCGATCTAAGCCATGGGCTAGTACACCTACTGTGGCAAGACTATGATTAAGAGCTGCACGATGGGCACATACATCAATACCGTAGGCTAGTCCGCTGACGATAAGTACATCGGGACATTGAAGTGCAAGATCTCTAACAAAACTATCACAAAGGTCACGCCCATAATCGGTACACTTACGTGTACCTACAATACTAACCACACGACGTGGATTAAGATTCGTATTACCTCGGTAGAAAAGCAATATTGGGGCATCGTCACACTCGCGTAATCTAGAAGGGTACCCTTCATCATGATAGCCTAGGCAAGAGATGTGGTGCTTATCAATAAAATCCAACTCTTGCTCGGCTCGGCGGTGTGCAGATGGACTATTGAGAGCATCTACAAGTGCAGGACGGACCTCAGGAATAATATTTGGCAGTTCTGTGCGCTGTTCGAAAAGCGCGGTGGCACTACCCATATGTTCAACCAACCGTTTAGCTGTGATATTACCGATACCAGAGATATGTTGCAGTGCGATGAGACTAAGTAATTCCTTCTGATCCATATAGAGTAATACTATTTATTTAACAGATGCCCCTCGAGGATATGGTCGTATGGAGTACTGCGTAATAATCTTCCCTCATGTATGCATACGCTCTCTACGGCACCTTTGAGGCATACCTGCCCATCAGATACGCGAACAATCTCTTGATGAAAGATCCATTTGATACCTTCTTTAGTGACATAGAGCCGAGAACGAAACTCATCGCGGCTGCGAAGTGGAGACTTATAATTAAGTGTTACCTTAGATATAACAAAGTCATAACCTGCAGCACTCATATCTGCGAAACTAAGACCAATAGACAGGAGATATTCATGACGAGTATGTTCTAAATAATGCTGATAGTTGGCATTATTAACAATACCTTGAAGGTCACATTCGTAATCACGCACCTTCATCAAAAGTTCATAACTACATTCTTTCATAGATATAAGTGAAGTACTACTTAGAGAAAAGGAGCAGAACTTGCCATGAGCAAAATTCCGCTCCTCTTTATAGGGCGTATTAGTAGTTATTTTTAGAGATTAAGAAGTGCTGAAGCGAACTTCTTGAACTCCACGTCATTGACAGCCTTCTTGCGGAGACTTGAATCAAGACGAACAGCCTTTACCAAGTTTTCAGCTACCATAGCAGCATTATTAGTACGGGCACCTACGATTGCATTAAGGTAGTAAGTGTAGGCATCGGGAGTCTCAACATTCTTGAGTGTATTCTTGGCTGCAGTATAGTTCTCCGACATAATCTGAGCCAAAGCAGCAGCATTGCTCTTAGTATCACCAAAAGCACTTACTGCACGCTCATATTGACCTTGTGCAATATACAAGTTACCTAAAGCAGCTTCGTTAGCCTTAGCATCAGTACCCTTTACAAGATAGCCTTCTGCATCAGCTACGTTTCCATCAATAAGCGCTAGCATACCCAAGTTAGTATTAACCTCTGCGGCTGAAGCATTAAGCTTAATAGCTTTCTTAAGATAATTCTTTGCAGCAGCATAGTCACCTACATTCATTGCAAGTTCAGCCAGGTTGTTGTATGCACGATAGTCATTAGGATAGAGTTTTACTGTCTTATTGTAGATGTTCGTCTTCTCATTAGCGCTCTCAACGAGAGTAGCAGCATAGAGGAGTTCCTCAACACTCAAGACAGAAGCATCTTCCTTTATTGCTGTAAGAATCTGCTCATCAGAACGACCAATTAGCTGGTAGTTGAGGGTAAGGCGTGCACGGCGCAATTGAGGAAGGATTTCCTCGGCCAGTTCTCCATATACGGCAGAAATATTCTTAATCTCACGCTCTCTTACCTCCGGCTCATTGTACATAGAAAGCACACGCAAGATGAGGTCCTTATCAGGAATATTTGATCCTGCAACAAGTTCTTGAAAACCCTCCCAATCCTCTGCTGTATATTCTGTATCAACAGAAGCATCCACCTTATTCTTTTTCAGGAGTTTGTGTACATGTGACTCGGCATTACTCTGGCGTTGAGCAGCCAAACGATCGTTAAGATCAAGACCACCATCAGGCGAGGCATAAGCAGAAACCTCTACATTGTCAAGTACCTTATTCTCTGTATCTGCCTTAATATCCTTGAGGGTCTCTGTAAACTCATTCATCTCTGCTGAATTGAGTTCACTCCAACGAAGGTTGGTCTGCTGAATAAGGAACATGATGTTGGCCTGCTTAGCTTGTTTGATAACACGCTGAAATGCATCTTCAGCATATGCAGGTTTGGTAGATGTGGTAGTTTGGCTATACAATTCAGCAGTTGCCAATACGCCATCAGCCACTTTAACAGCAGGAAGTGCCTTTGCCTTGTTTTTCACCTTTGCAGTAAACTCAAGATACAATTCTGATTTAGCCATCTCAGGGATATAGTCAAAAGAACTCTTCATTGTGAAGTTACCACCAGTCTTATATGGAATAACTTGACTGTTGCCTTCTACCTTTTCGCCGATAAAGGTGTATGAATCACCACTTACAGAACCACCTTCATATCTCAATACAGGAGTTACTGTAATTACAGCCTTCTTAGGGAAAAACTTTCCGGGGAAGGTTCCAGAAATGGTTACAGGCACTTCGCCATTTACGGCTTCAAGAAGTTGAGGAGTTACAGCAAAATAGTTTGACGAAAGCTCACCTAATTTATTACTGCATGAGCAAAGCATCAACAGAGCTGCAGCAAAAAGAGATACATGAATTTTTTTCATTGTGAATGTTGTTAATTTTTTATTTTTATTAGATCCAATTTCCATTTCAAGGTGCAAAGATAGTTAACATTTGCCGACTTTCATTGCGAAAAACCATTTTTTTGCTTAATGCTTGTGAAAATAAGCATTAAAACCAACGAATTTACAGATGACGCGCAGGATAGAGGTCGTTCCACCACTTATCGGTGCCTTGCAGGTAGCGGGCAAACCATGCCATGATGGTGTTGTGCCAGAGCACGCGTTTTGCATAGTCAGCTACGAAGTGGTTCTCGCCCTCTACCTGGATGAACTCTACAGGCTTGCCCAGAATCTTCAGGGCGTTGAAGAGCTGGATGCTCTCGCCGATGGGCACGTTGGCGTCTACGGTGCCGTGGAGGAGCAACAGCGGGGTATTGATCTTGTCGGCATTGAAGAGCGAGCCCTGCTTGGTGAAGAGGTCGGGGTTCTGCCAAGGGTAGCTGTCGGCAGCGGCAATGGCATTGTAGCTGTAGCCCCAGTAGCCCTCGCCCCAGTAGCTGGTGACGTTGCTGATACCGGCATGTGATACGGCGGCAGCGAAGATGTCGGTCTGGGTCTGCAGGTACTGTGTCATGAAGCCTCCGTACGATGCTCCGAGGCAACCTATCTTGTCGGCATCCACGTAGTGGTGCTCCTTGCAGAACTGCTTGGTGCCCTCGATGATGTCGTCGGCTGTGCGCTTACCCCACGCATTGACGTGGCGGGCGGCAAACTCCTGACCGAAGCCTGTGGTGCCGCTGGGCTGGATGACATAGACCACGTAGTCACGTGAGGCGAAGAGCTGTGCGCAGTAGGGGTTGCTGATGCCCTTGACCGTGGGTGAGGTGCCGCCATAGTAGTAGACAATGAGAGGGTATTTCTTCTCGGGGTCGAACGAGGGAGGCAGGCAGTACTTGCCGTGGATGAGGGTACCGTCCGAGGCGGTGAAGTTCCACTCGTGTGTCTCGCCCAGCTCTATCTCGTCGAGGATAGGCTTCATGGGGTCGGCGATGAGGCGCGAGCGATTTTTCTTCAGGTCAAAGAGGTAGCCCACGCCAGCGGTGTGGTCGTCCTGACCATAGTAGGCGGCGACGGTGGCACTCTGCGAGGGCAGTGCGAAGCGCTGGGTCACGGAGATCTCAAGCGGCAGCTGCTCAAAGCTCTTCTTCGTGGTGTTGTAGCGGTAGATGTTCTGCTCATCCTTGTCTTCGGTGGTGAAGTAGATGTGGTGGTCGGCCACGTTCCATTGGAGCACGCTCACCGAAGGGTCAAAATCCTTGGTGATGGGTGTCACCTCGCGTGTGGCAAGATCCATGATGAAGGCTTGCTTGTCGTAGTCGTTGGCGATGGGGTGTGAACCGCAATTTTTGCCGATTCCATCGAAGGATTCTGCACTTCCGGTGAAGAGCACCTGGGTGCCGTCGGGTGAATAGTCGGCACCATCTACGAAGGCATTTTCATAGACGAGGGTGTCTATCGTGTAGGTATTGAGGTCGAGCTGGTATATCGATGTCTTGCCGAAGGGGCGCTCGGTGGGAGCCTCGGCGCTGGTGCTGAAGAGTATCCTCGTGCCATCCTGGCTGATGTCGTTGAGGTAGCTCGAGCGCTTACCGTAGGTAAGGCGTTCGGTGGTGCCCTTCTTGATGTCGTACTTGGCCAGGAAGCTACGCCCACGGCTGCCGGGGATGCGGTCGCGCGGGGTTACCACGCGCTTCAGCGGACCCTGCTCGGCCTGTCCGTTCTCTCTGGGGTAGTAGATGAGGTAGTCCTCGGTGGGCGCCCAGGTGAAGCTCTCGGCGGGAATCTCGGTGAGCAGTACCTCCTCGGTGAGTGTGGCGGGGTCGAGGGTGATGACATTGTTGCCTGTGGCTGCCGTGGCGGTGTAGTAGAGCTTGTCGCTCTTGGGCATCCAGCGCATGCCATCCTTGGCATTGGCGAGGAGCACCTTGCCTGTCTTGGTCTCTGATAGCTGGGCATATACGTGTTGACGGTCCTTGCTGTAGTTGTACCAATAACGAGTAAGGAGGTACTTGCCGCTGGGCGATACAGCCACGTCGATCACGCGGTTGCCATATACGGTATTGTCAAGGGTGAAGCGTTTCTTGAGGTCGTGCCCAGAGAGCAGGGTGGTACCCTCGTAGTCCTTGTCGGCCACCACCTCGCACTTGAAGGCAGGAGCCACCTTGTCGTCCTTGTGGGCGAGCAGTTTGAGGGTAATCTCGTAGTTGCGTTCGGGCTCCAGTCGCAAGGCGATGTCCTGAGCAGTCTTCACGTTGAGGCTGTCGTCGGCATTCTCCTTCTTGGATTTCGAAGCGCCATCGATATAGGCCTCCCAGCGGACGGGAGAGGTCACCTTCAGTTTGCCCTTCATGAAGCGGTCGGCACGGATCTGTGTGCTCACCACATAGATGAGGTGCTCGCCGTCGGCCTTGGCCAAGGTGATGAAGCCAGCCGTGTCGACCTCCATAGCCTGGGTGGTGTAGTTGTCCTGATTGAGGCCGATGGCTGTGCCCAGCAGGTTCTTGGTTTCAAACTTACGGCCTTCACCGTTGATGCTGTCGGTCTCGATGGGACCGCGCAGGGTCACTGCATCGCGCACCTGGTAACTTTGAATTACTTGAGCTTGTGTCCTCAAAGTACATGTTGCTAAAATTGCAGCCAATAGTATTGTTTTCCTCATTTTAACTATGTCAACATATTTATTGATACAAAAGTAATTATTTCTACTGACTATACCAAATTACCTAACGAAAGTATGAGATTCTCATAAAATATCCCAAACATTGATAGCATTATCCTATTATGTCACGCATCTTCCTATATTTCATTGCCAATGCTATCACCTCGTCGGCAATGACCTCGGCTGAATGATGGAAAGCTAAGGTGAGTATGTTTGTGCGCAGCTGTGCCAACTTGCCTTCGTCCTCTACCGTGGCGAGAGCGAGAGCTACCAGCTTGGCTGTGGCATCGGCATCCTTGACGTAGAGAGCCGCTGCCTTATCCACCAGGGCAAGGGCGTTCTTGGTCTGATGGTCCTCGGCGACATTGGGCGAGGGCACCAGTATCACCGCCTTGCCCAGCAGGCAGAACTCAGAGATGGAGCCTGCCCCGGCACGGGAGATGACCAGGTCGGCAGCAGCGTAAGCAGCATCCATGCTGCTGATGAAGTCGCACACATGCACATTCGGCAACTCGCGACCACGCAGCTGAGCGGTAATCTGCTCGTGGTAGTACTTGCCCGTCTGCCAGATAAACTGTACGTCGGACTTCCCAAGGGTGTCCCACGCCTGCAGCATACTCTCATTCAGCGTACGGGCACCGAGACTGCCACCAACGATGAGGATGGTCTTCTTCGCGGGGTCGAGGCCGAAGGTGCGCACAGCCTCATCGTGCGTGATGGAGGCCTCCAAGAGGTTCTGCCGCACGGGATTACCCGTAAGCTTGATCTTGTCCTTCGGGAAGAAACGCTCCATGCCCTCGTAGGCCACGCAGATGCAGTCGGCCTGCTTGGCCAACAGCTTGTTGGTGACGCCGGCATAGGAGTTTTGCTCCTGCAGCAGCGTGGGGATGCCCATCGCACCGGCCTCCTTCAAGGTAGGACCACTGGCATAACCACCCACGCCCACAGCCACATGAGGACGGAAGTCACGGATGATACGGCGTGCCTTGCGGCGACTCTTCATCAGGCGCCACAGCACAGCAATATTCTTGAGCAGGTGCTTGCGGTCGAAGCCGCTCACCGGCAAACCGATAATACGGTACCCCGCAGCAGGCACGCGCTGCATCTCCATACGATTCTCGGCACCCACGAAGAGTATCTCGGAATCGGGACACTTAGCCTTCACGGCATTGGCAATCGACAAGGCGGGAAAGATATGCCCGCCTGTACCGCCACCACTGACAATAAGTCGGATATTGTTCATATTCATTCTTCTCTTAATATCTTTGGTATATCCTCTTCGGTATGCACGGCCTCAGCAGTCTGCGCATTCCGGTTCATCTTCTCCGTATAGTAGCTCACGCTGAGTATCATTCCAATGTAGCCGCAGTTGATAATGGTAGAGGTACCACCACGACTTATCAGGGGCAGAGGCTGTCCTGTCACGGGGAAGAGGCCTACGGCTACCATCATATTGATGGTGGCCTGCGCTACCAGCATCAGCGCACAGCCCATCACCAGGAAGGCAGGGAAGTAGCTCCGGCACTTCTGCGCTATCTTGGCCGCTCGTATGAGCAAGATGATATAGAGAAGTACCACAAAGGCACCACCCACAAGTCCCAGCTCCTCGATGATGATAGCAAAGATGAAGTCGGAATACGCCTGAGGCAGATAGTCACGCTCCACGGAGTTGCCCGGTCCACGACCTATGATATTGCTCGATGCAATGGCTATCGTGGCATGAGTCTCCTGGAAGTTCTCATCGGTAATCTTGAACTGCGCGGCAGGCACCGCCTCAGAATCACCAAAACGTTGTATACGGGCCTGCCAAGTGGTCAGACGATTGAGTCCGGGAATATTGCTCAATGTCTTGCTGGGCACGAAGAGCAACACGGAAAGAAAGAGCGCAACAGCAGCACCTAGCACCAACACCAGCTTGCCCAGCTGCCGCAGCGGTATGCGACCCACATACATCATCAAGAATACCACGCCAAAGAGCAATACCGCAGTTGAGAGATTCTCCGGCGCAATGAGTCCGCACACGATACCCGTCATCCACAATATCCACTTCATGGCATTGGGTGTGGCTCCGTCCTCCGTCTGCATGCGCGAGAGGATGAGCGCCGTACCCATGATCACCCCCACCTTAGCAAACTCAGAGGGTTGGATGGAAAAGCCTGCAATCCTCATCCAGCGGGCAGCATCATTGACATCGGAACCCTTAAACAATACATACACTAGCAGACATACCGACACCGGCACCAACACCAGCGGTATGGCTTTATAAAAGCGATAAGGGATGAGGTGCGCGGCATACACCACCACACATCCCAGCAGCAGGTTGGTACTATGCTCACGGATAGGCCACCAGTAGTTACCACCACTCTTATAAGTAAGCATACTGGCCGCACTGAACACCTCAACTACCGAGATGAGCAGGAGCAGCATAAACACTACCCATACGACCTTGTCGCCACGAAATACTCTATTCAGGAAATCCATCGATTTGATTTACAATTTACAAATTTATTTTTTATGGAGTTCAGGAGTCAGGAGTGACGCTTCGCTTAGGAGTGCAGACAATAGCGAAACACTTGGCTCTCGCGTAACTGCGGTATTGTCTGAACTCCTGACTCCTGAACTCCTAAATAACTACAATTTTCTCACCCACTCCTTAAACTGTTCACCGCGGTCTTCGTAGCTCTTGAAGAGGTCGAAGCTGGCGCAACAGGGGCTGAGCAGCACGACTTCGCCCTTCTGCGCCATACGATAGGCCGCATCGACGGCATCCTTCATGCTCTGCACATCGGCCACAGGCAAACCGAAGGGGTCGAAGAACTCGTGCAGCTTCTCATTGTGCAAACCCATATAGATGAGTCCCACACACTTCTCACGCACGACGTCGGCAATCTCACTATAGTCGTTGCCCTTGTCCTTGCCGCCAAGGATAAGGATGGTCTTCTGCGTCATGCTCTGCAGGGCATACCAGCAACTGTTCACATTTGTGGCCTTGGAGTCGTTGATATAGTCCACCCCACGCACCCGCGTCACATATTCCAAGCGATGCTCCACACCCTTGAAGGTCGCCAGTGCCTCGCGTATCACCTCCTTGCGGATACCCGAGATACCCGCCGAGATACCCGCTGCCATCGAGTTGTACAGGTTGTGCTTGCCGGTGAGGGCCAGCTCCTCCTGCTCCATATTGAAGGCATAGGGAGCGGTGAAGTACAGCTCGTCGGCATCGGTGTAGGCCGTGACACCCTCGCGCTTGTCCTCAGCAAAGGGGTACAGTCTGGCATGTATGCCATGCTTGGAGAGCTCGCGCTGGATGATGGGGTCGTCGTTCCAGAAGATGAAGGCATCATCATCGGTCTGGTTCTGCACGATGCGGAACTTGGCATCCACATACTCCTGCATATTGTGGTTGTAGCGGTCGAGATGGTCGGGGGTGATGTTGAGCAGGATGGCGATGTTGGCACGGAACTCATACATATTGTCGAGTTGGAAGCTGCTCAGCTCGATGATATACCAGTCATAGTCACATGTAGCCACCTGATAAGCCAGGCTCTGCCCGATATTTCCCGCAAGCCCCACATTGTAGCCTGCGCTCTTGAATATATGGTAGATGAGCGATGTAGTGGTTGTCTTACCGTTACTACCCGTGATACACACCATCTTGGCATCGGTGTAGCGTCCGGCAAACTCAATCTCCGAGATGACCGGTATGCCCCGCTCCTGTATCTTGAGCATCATGGGTGCGTCGCCCGGTATGCCGGGGCTCTTGATCACCTCGTCGGCATTCAGGATGAGCGCCTCGGTATGCTGCCCGTCCTCCCATGCGATATGATACTCGTCGAGCATCTGCTTGTAATGCTCCTTGATCTTCGACATATCGGAGAGGAATACATCGAAACCCATCTTCTGTGCCAGGACAGCGGCACCTACGCCACTCTCTCCACCGCCTAATATTACGATTCGCTTCATTGTTATCTTATCTTCAATGTAATAATGGTCACCGCAGCCAGTATGATAGTCACGATCCAGAAGCGCACGGTGATCTTCGCTTCGTGGAAAAGGGTGTCGGGGTGGGTCACCTTGATGCTACAGCCCGGATCCATCTTCTGCACCTGTGCCACTGAGGTGCGGAAATGGTCATGGATGGGGGTACGCTTGAAGAAGCGTTGCTTGACCCCTTTCTTCTTGCCTGCCTTATAATAGAAACGTTGGATGATAACCGAGAGGCTCTCCACGAAGAACACACCACAAAGGATGGGGATGAGCAGCTCCTTGCGGATGATGATGGCACTCACAGCAATGATGCCACCGATGGTGAGGCTGCCGGTATCGCCCATGAACACCTGAGCAGGGAAAGCATTGTACCAAAGGAAGCCAATGAGTGCACCTACGAATGCACACAGATATACTACCAGCTCCTCGGAACCAGGGATATACATGATATTCAGATAGCCTGCCATGGAGATGTGACTGGACACGTAGGCCAGTATGCCCAGCACCACACCAATGATGGCCGAGTTACCCGCTGCCATGCCGTCCATGCCGTCGTTGAGGTTGGCACTGTTGGACACTGCTGTCACCACGAGGATGGTCATGAAGACAAACAAGAGCCAGCCGCCCACCTGCTTGTACTCGCCCAACCAGTTGAAGGCATTGGCATAGTCGAGGTTGTTGTTCTTGAAGAAGGGGATGGTGGTCTTGGTAGACTTTGTAGCTTCACTCTTGTGAACAATCTCGGTAGCCGCATTGGCTCCACGCTGCACCTCGATATTTTCGCGAATAACCGCATCATCGCTCAGGTAGAGCGTGAGGCCAACGATGATGCCGAGACCTACCTGACCGATGATCTTGAACTTGCCGTGCAGGCCCTCCTTATCGCGCTTGAACACCTTGATATAGTCGTCGGCAAAGCCCAAGGCGCCCAGCCACACCGTGGTGACAAGCATGAGAATCATATACACATTGTCGAGACGGCCGAGCAGCAAGCACGGGATAAGAATCGCTGCCAGGATGATGACACCACCCATCGTGGGAGTGCCTATCTTCTGCACACCGAAGGGGTCGATGCTCGCATCGCGCTGCGTCTCGGTAATCTGCTGGCGCTTGAGCATATTGATAAAGTGCTTACCATAGATAGTAGACACCAGCAGAGCAATGATGATGGCCAGCAGTGAACGGAACGAGATATAGGTAAACATACCCGCACCAGGTACGTTCAGCTCGTTCAGGTAGTTAAAGAGGTAGTATAACATAGCTGAGAATCTTTATTTTAGTTTCCAAACACTTCATTCAATATCTCCTTGTCGTCGAAGTGGTGCTTCACACCCTTTATGTCCTGATAGTTCTCGTGACCCTTGCCGGCAACAAGGATGACATCGCCCTTCTCGGCAAGCATGCAGGCCGTGCGTATGGCCTCACGACGGTCAACGATGGAGATAACGCAGGACTTCTGCGCAGGGGTGAGCCCGGCAAGCATGTCATTGATGATGTCTTGCGGCTCCTCGAAACGGGGGTTATCGCTGGTGATGATGATCTTGTCGCTGCCCTTCACGGCCTCCTGTGCCATGATGGGGCGCTTGCCCTTGTCGCGGTTGCCACCGGCACCTACCACGGTGATAACCTTGCCCTTGCCACCCTGCACCTCGTGAATGGCACTCAGCACATTGGCTATGGCATCGGGAGTGTGGGCATAGTCGACAATGGCGGTGAAGCCCTGCGGTGAGTGTACTGCGTCGAAGCGTCCGCTCACGGGGCGCAACGTGCTGAGCACGGTGAGCACCTCCTCGGGGCGCTTGCCCAAGAGGCAGGCGGTGCCATATACGGCAAGAAGGTTGCTGGCATTGAACTTACCGATGAACTGCACGAACACCTCCACGCCGTTGATGTCGAGCATCATGCCGTCAAAGTAGTGCTCAAGGATACGGCCCTTGAAGTCGGCCAAGCTACGGAGCGAGTAGGTATACACCTTGGCACGCGTGTTCTGCGTCATCACCAATCCGTTCTTGTCGTCGAGGTTGGTCACCACAAAAGCATCCTTAGGCAGGGCATCGAAGAAGGCCTTCTTGGCACGCAAGTAATTGTCCACGGTCTTGTGATAGTCCATGTGGTCGCGCGTGAGGTTGGTGAAGATACCACCAGCGAACTTAAGCCCACCGATGCGGCGCTGTGCCACAGAGTGTGAGCTCACCTCCATGAACACATACTTGCAGCCCTCATCAGCCATACGTCCCAACAGAGCGTTGAGGGTGATGGCATCGGGCGTGGTATGCTCGGTGGGGATGGCCTCATCATCAATATAGTTGCATACGGTAGAGATGAGTCCGACCTTATAGCCCATCGCGCGAAACATATTATATAGGAGTGTCGCAATGGTGGTCTTGCCATTGGTGCCCGTGACACCTATCAGCCGCACCTTCTCTGTAGGATGATCATGGAAGGCCGTAGCGATAGGACCTACGACTTCTTCGCTATCGGCGACACGGATGTAGGTGATGCCTTCGGTCAACGACTCGGGCAACTGTTCACACACGATGGCTACAGCACCCTTGTCAATGGCACCTTGTATATATTTATGTCCGTCGACCTGTGTACCACGCATAGCCACAAAAAGATGACCAGGCGCTATACGGCGCGAATCGATATGCACATCGGCAATGTCGCACTGCACATTGCCAATGACCTCTTCTACACGTAATCCTTTGATGATGTCTGAGAGTAACATATTATTTCCTTTTTACTTCAACTTCAAATATATTGTCTGTCCTTTCCGGACCGCATTGCCATGAGGTATGCTCTGCGAATACACCTTGCCCTTTCCCGAGATATTCACCTTGAGTCCACATGCCTCAAGCAGATACAGGGCGTCTTTGGCTCCGAGCCCCTTTACATTGGGGACCTTGCCTTCTGACGGATTAAACGGTATGTCGCTGAGCAACACGTCGGAAGCACGGCTCTCGGCATTACCCCATACGGGCTTGCCTTCCCGGTAGGGCACATCGGCATCCCACTCGTGGCGGATGTCGAGTTCGTCAAGCACGTAGCGGGCATCAGCAATATTACCCTTGGATACCTTGGGGATGAAGATGGCCGTTGAGTCCACCAATTCGCCTATCTCACGCTTGTCGTCGCGTGCCATCACCCGCTTGGCTATCTCGCCAAATACCACACCGGCCACGCCGCCACCCGAGATCAAGCCGCCACGCGTCTGGATAGATACGATACAGGTGTACTTGGGAGCATCGGCAGGGAAGAATCCGCAGAAACTGAGCTGATGGCCTCCACCCTTGAGCTGACCACCAGAGGCAATCTGTGCCGTACCGGTCTTACCCGCCACGAGGAAATTTTCTGATTTAGCCTGACGGCCAAGTCCAGTAGGCTCGTTGACCACCATAGTAAGCATCTTGGTGATGTCATCAAGGGCTTGCTGTGAGGCAATCTTATCGATGACCACCTCGGGCTCAAACTCCTCCACTGCTCTACCATCTTCAAGGATGGCAGTCACGAGACGTGGCTTCATGAACTTACCGTTATTGGCAATGGCGTTGTAGAAGGAGACGATATTGATAGGAGCAATCTGTGTCTCGTAACCAATAGACATCCAAGGCAATGCAGTACGCGACCAGTTGCTTTTATCCTTATTCGGTTTGCGTATTTTTGGACGGCCTGTACCCGGAAGCAGCGGGAAGTGGGTAGCCAATCCCATACGGTGCAATCCCTCGACAAACTTCTCAGGCTCCTTACTATAATTCTCATCGATAAGGCGGGCTGTACCTACGTTGGAGGAGTACATCAGCACCTGCGGCACACTGAGCACACCATAGGCACTTGCCTTGTTCCAGTTGTGGTCGCGCATCGTAGCCGAACCAAACTTATACAATCCGCGATTGGCATCTACCGAGTCATTGATGCTGATTTTCTTGTCATCAAGTGCCACCAGCAGCGAAGCTGTCTTGAAGGTTGAGCCTGGCTCCAAGATATCGGTAAGGGCATTGTTCTTGGTCTCATAGTAGGCACCACTCTCCAAGCGGTTCATATTGACCATCGCCTTGATATCGCCCGTAGCCACCTCCATCACGATTACCACGCCTGTTCGCGCATCGCCCTTATACTGCTCGTTCTGCTTATGCAGCACATCGAGCAATGCCTTTTCGGCAATATCCTGAATCTCCACGTTAAGGGTAGTCTTCACATCGTAGCCATCGACAGCAGGCTTGTCCACAATGGTGACATCCTGCTTACCGGCTCTCTTCTTGTGTCCCCATCCGGGTTTGCCACGCAGATAGTCATCGTAAGCCAGCTCGATACCGTTCTTGGCCGAATCCACCTTGGCGTATACATCGCCCAGGGTACGGCGAGCCAGCGAACCGAAAATCTTCTTGCGCTCAATATTGCTCTCGGTGAAGAAGCCTCCGCTGTTGGAGCTCTCGCACAGCACCGGCAGTTTCTTTATCTCCTTGTATTGGGCATACGACACACGGCGAGGATAGAGTTTCCAATAACGGCTCCTCTGCGCACGTCCCTTGCGGAAGGTCTGGCGGAATTCCTCCACGCTCTTGTCGGGGAGTATACGGTGCAATCCCTCACAGATCTCTGTCTCATGCGCTTCGAGAAGAGAGTCGCGACGATGCTGCGCCTTGATGCGGCGACTCTCATCGCTGTCCGACACCCTGAAGTCCATGAAGAGCGTATACTGCGGCACACTACTGGCCATCAGCTGTCCATCGTCGCTGAGTATGTTGCCGCGCTTGGGAGCTATGGCCACACTGTCGACCACACTACGCTCGGTCACCTCCTTCCAGTAGTTACGCTCGAAAATCATCACCGACATAGCCTTGAGCAATATAATAATGCCCACCACCGCCATCAATATGATGATGGTGAAGTAGCGTGAAACGATTTTCTTATCTTTAGGGTTCTGCATCTCTATTCTTGCTCATTTACAATTTGTAGATCCTTTTATCTCTTTATCACTACAGGCGGTTTGGTCGAAGCCTTCAGCTCGCTCCCCTGCTCCACGATATACTTCTGTATGTTCGACTCGCGGCTCTTCTCCATCAGTTCGCTAGAGCGTGCCAGTGCTTCGTACTTCACATCGTTAAGTTTTGAGCGCAGCTCCTGTATCTCCACCTGCTCATGCTGGAAGGCATAGCGGTTGCTCACATACACGATTACCAGTGCAGCCACAAGGGCCATGAGCCCTATCTGGCGCGACAGGAAGGGGCTTGTCAACATATCGCCATCGATCCATGACTTCAGCGACTTCTTTTTTTTCTTCTTCTGTTCGGCAGTCATCTTGTTATCTTTTTTCTCCTATTCTCAACTTTGCACTTCTTGAACGCGGATTAGCCTCTTGCTCCTCCTGGCTTGCTACAGCCACCTTACCCACCAGGCGGTAGGGCGACGGCTTTGTGCCATAGATATCCTGCTCCACTTTTCCCTCCACGCTTCCTGTCTTCATCAGGTTCTTCACCAGACGGTCTTCGAGCGAGTGATAGGTGAGTACCACCAGACGCCCTCCGGGGCGAAGCAGCTCGGTGGCCGACTGCAACATCTCCTTCAAGGCCTCCATCTCCTCATTGACCTCGATGCGCAGGGCTTGGAACAGCTTGGCCATCTCCTTCTTCTCGCGGTCGCGCCCAAAGAGGCGTTTCACCGTTTCGTAGAGCTGCCCCGTTGTCTCAATAGGTGCCAGCGCACGAGCCTTCACGATTACCGACGCCAGCTTACGGCTATTGAGCAACTCGCCATAGAGGTAGAATATCTCGGCCAGACGCTCCTCGTCGTAGGTGTTGACAATATCGGCGGCCGTGCGCCCCTCGCGACGGTTCATGCGCATATCCAGCTTGGCATCGAAGCGGAACGAGAAGCCCAGCTCACCCTCATCGAACTGATGACTCGATACGCCGAGGTCGGCCAACACGCCATCGAGCTGCTCCACTCCGTGATAGCGCATCCAGTTCCACAGGTAGCGGAAGTTGCTCCGCACGAAGGTGAAGCGTGCATCATCCACAATGTTGCGTTCCGCATCGGCATCTTGGTCGAAGCTATACAGATGTGCCACATCATCCATCCTGCGCAGCATCTCGCGTGAATGTCCACCACCACCAAAGGTCATATCGGCATATATGCCTCCAGGAGCGATATTCATGCCATCTACCGTCTCATTCAGCATGACGGGAATGTGATAGGGAATATTCATCTTAATCTAATTTTACGGGTTCCTTCAGCCGTTGGAGTTGTTCAGCATTTCCGTGGACGATACCGTCTACTCCATTATAGAGGCTTCTCTGACTCAGTTTCTATCATTCATCAGCGCTTCAAGTTCCGCACCGAATGTCGACTCATCAGCAAACGCGCTGTCTGCCACCTCTTTAGCCCATAGTTCTATGGTATCGTCCATACCGATAAAACGCACCTCTGCCTTCAGGTCGATGGCTTCGTGGTAGCGTTTCGGAATCAAAATACGCCCGTTGCCGTCGATGGTCAGTTCATCCACGCCAGCCACAAACTGACGAAACCACATCTGCTCCTGACGGTTCCAGCGGTTAAGCCGTGCACGCAGCGCATCAAGCTGCTCGTTCCACGTGCTCTCGGGATACAGCACCAGGCAACGCTGATGAATATCCTTACGGAGCATCAGCTTCTCGTCGCCAGCCTTCTGCAACACACGACGGAAAGTTGCCGGAAGGAATACGCGTCCCTTCTCGTCAGTCTTTGCCTCTATGTTACCGATAAAGCGTACCATCTTTTTATCCCATTTTACAATTTTGCCTCAAAGTTACACAATTCCCCACAATTCCCCACTATAAACCACAAATTATTTTTCCACAAGTTTTCCACCGCCTGTGGATAACTTTTAGAAATCACTATATCGCTGATTATAAAAACAATCTAAGAAATAGAGTAAAAGTGGGGGAACATAACAAAAACACAACATATTTTGGCTATATGTCACTTTTATACTACATTTGCAAAACATAACCCAAAAGCACAATACAACCATGAGTAAATCTACATCTAAACTCGTAGAAAAGAAGTTTCTTATACCTTTTATCCTCGTTACTTCCCTGTTTGCCCTATGGGGATTTGCCAACGACATCACCAACCCCATGGTAGCAGCTTTCCAGACGTTGATGGAGTTATCGGCCGCCAAGGCCTCGCTCGTGCAGTTCGCCTTCTATGGCGGTTATGCCACTATGGCCGTACCAGCAGCCCTGTTTATTCGTAAATATAGTTACAAGAGTGGTATCCTGCTAGGATTAGCTCTGTACGCCATTGGCGCCTTCATGTTCATTCCCGCTGCAGCTTATCAGGAGTTTACCTTCTTCTGCATATCGCTCTACGTACTCACCTTTGGCCTGGCTTTTTTGGAAACCACTGCCAATCCCCTTATCCTATCATTGGGAGATCCGAAAACCGCTACCCGTCGTCTCAACCTCGCACAGGCCTTCAACCCCATGGGGTCGCTCTCGGGCATGGCTGTTGCCGCACTGATTGTGCTTCCCAGTCTCATCTCCGACAAACGTGATGCAGCCGGGGAGGTCATCTTCCATTCGCTCAGCGAAGCCGAAAAGGCCAATATCCGCCTACATGACCTTGCCGTGATACGCGACCCTTATGTAATGCTCGGATTACTGGTGCTCGTCGTATTCCTTATCTTTGTGTTCACCAAAATCCCTCAGACTCGAGGCGAGGGTGTAAAAGTCAAGATGAGCGATACCTTGCGCCGCCTTTGGCAGAACAAGCTGTACCGAAGTGGCGTGATAGCACAAATGTTCTATGTAGCTGCTCAGATTATGGTGTGGACTTTCATCATTCAATATGCCGACAACTTAGGTATCGATAAGGCTACAGCACAGAAGTTCAACATCGCTGCTATGGCCTTCTTCCTCACCTCGCGCTTCATCAGCACCTTCTTAATGAAATACATCAACTCGCGCCGTCTGCTGATGCTCTTTGGTATTGGAGCCTGCACTGCAACTCTTGGCACCATCTTCATACAAGGTATGGTTGGCCTCTACTGCCTAGTGGCTATCAGCGGTTTCATGAGCCTCATGTTCCCCACCATCTACGGCATAGCTCTAGAGGATGTGCAGGCCGAAGACACCACCCTTGGTGCTGCCTTCCTCGTGATGGCCATTGTAGGTGGAGCCGTGATGCCTCCATTGCAGGGCACTATTATTGATTTGGGTTCTGTTGCAGGACTGCCTGCCGTGAATGCTTCCTTCGTTCTACCGCTCCTCTGCTTTTCCATCGTTACTTGGTATGGATGGAAGGCCTCCACATCAAAGAATAACTAATTGAAGTTAATGGCAATTTGTTACTTATATAGGATTAATCTTATTTTTCCTACAATACCTTAATTCACTTAAGTTGCTATATAAAAGACTACATGAAAACACGCCTATCATTACTCGTTGCTACTGCTTTAGCCTGTATGCAATCCTGTGTACAAACGCCTGTACCTGATGCCGGCACAGCCCTATTCGACAGTTTCTCCTACTCAGGAGCCGATACCTGCTACACCCATCACCCACTCACCGAGGAGGACGCCTTCTACAACCCCATCCTGCCCGGCTGGTACTCCGACCCCAGCGTATGCACCAATGGCAAGGGCGACTATTTCCTGGTGACCTCCACCTTCAGTTACTATCCGGGGGTACCCATCTTCCACAGCCGCGACCTGATGCACTGGGAGCAGGTGGGTCATGTGCTCGACCACCCCAGCCAGCTACGCAACCTACAGCCCCAGCATGTGAGCGGCGGCATCTTTGCTCCTGCCATCGAGTACAACCCGCACAACGAGACCTACTATATGGTGACCACCAACGTGGGATGGGGCAACTTCTTCGTCACCACAAAGGATCCCTTTGGAGAATGGTCTGAGCCGATACGCCTGCCGACGGTAGGTGGCATCGACCCCTCCTTCTTCTTCGATGACGACGGACGTGCCTATATCGTGAACAACGATGATGCACCCGACCGCAAGGCCGAGTACGACGGACACCGCACGATACGTATCCAAGAGTTCGACCCAGCTACCAACCGCACCGTCGGTGAGCGCAAGATTCTGGTCAACAAGGGAGCCCGCCCTGAGGATAACCCGATATGGATTGAAGGCCCGCACATGTACAAGATCAATGGCAAGTACTTCCTCATGTCAGCCGAGGGTGGTACAGGCGGTTGGCACTCCGAGGTTATCTTCCGCAGCGACTCACCCATGGGCCCCTTCGAGCCGTGGGAGAAGAATCCGATTCTCACCCAGCGCCATCTCGACCACAAGCGCCCCTACCCCATCACCTGTGCCGGCCATGCCGACCTCGTACAGGCCAAGGAGGGCGACTGGTGGGCCGTGTTCCTGGCTTGCCGCCCCATCGACAATCAGTTTGAGAACCTCGGGCGCGAGACCTTCATCATGCCCGTGCAGTGGAGCGACGACGGATTCCCCTACATGACTCAGGGCAGCGACATCGTGCCCCTCATCGTGCATCGCGATGGCGTGAAGCGTCAGGAGGGTTATGCTACTGCAGGCAACTTTACCCACACCGATGAATTTGCCGATACGCTGCTTGCACAGGATTGGCACACCCTGCGCGGCCCTGCCACCGAACACTACTCGCTCACGGCTGTGCCAGGCTACCTCGCCTTGAAGTGTGCTCCCAAGCTCTCCACCGAGCGGGGTACACCCGCCTTCGTAGGACGCCGCATGCAACACCATGCCTTCGAGAGCAGCACAGAGATGCTCTTCGCCCCTGCCGACACGCTTGAGCGGGCAGGTATGGTGCTCTTCAAGGACGAGACCCACCAGTATCTCTTCGTCGTAGGTAACGACGGCACCAATAAATATATCACTCTGGAGAAAGTTGGCCGACAAGGCACTGAAACCCTTGCCCAGCATACCCTGACGGAGCAGAATCCTGCTATCACACTGAGGGTAGTATCCGACGGCAAGCACTATGCCTTCCACTATGCCACGAAGAAAGGACGTTGGCAGACCCTCGCCGAGGAGGTCGATGCTGCTCACCTCTCTACCGCCCGTGCCGGAGGATTCACCGGCAGCTTGATAGGTCTGTATGCAACCAACAAATAAAAAGATATGAAGAAGCTACTCCCCATCATGCTATGCTGCATCGCCCTGCTTGGTGCATGCGGTACCCGCAAGGCCAGTGAGACCACGCTCAAGTCGGTATTGGCCGACAAGTTCTACATAGGCACCGCCCTCAATAGCTGGCAGGTAGCAGAGCGCGACTCCAACGCCACAGACATCGTCACCCGCCACTTCAACGCCATCGTAGCCGAGAATTGCATGAAGAGCGAGTCGCTACAACCACGCGAGGGAGAGTTCCGCTTCCGTCAAGCCGATGAGTTCGTCGCTTTTGGCGAGCGCCACGGCATGCACATCACCGGGCACTGCCTCATCTGGCACTCGCAGCTGCCACGCTGGTTCTGCACCGACGAGCAGGGCAATAACATAAGCCCCGAGCTGCTGCGCCAGCGCATGAAAGCCCACATCAGCACCGTCGTGGGCCGCTACAAAGGGCGCGTCAAAGGGTGGGACGTGGTGAATGAGGCCATCATGGAAGACGGCTCGTACCGAAAGAGCAAGTTCTATGAGATCTTGGGCGAAGAGTTTATCCCCCTTGCTTTCCAGTATGCCCATGAGGCCGACCCAGAGGCTGAGCTTTACTATAACGACTACAACATGTACTATCCCGGCAAGCGAAAGGCCGTATGCCAGCTGGTACGCCAGCTCAAGGAGCGTGGCCTGCGCATCGACGCAGTAGGCATGCAAGGACATATCGACATGCATCACCCCTCGTTGGAGGAGTTTGAGGCCAGCATCGAGGCCTATGCCAATGCAGGGGTGAAGGTGATGATTACCGAGTTCGACATGAGTGCCCTACCCTCACCATGGCAGTCGGCAAACCTCAGCGACACACTGAGCTACGAGCAGCGCATGAATCCCTACGTAGATGGTCTGCCCGACTCCATCTCTGCCCAGTGGAACGCCCGCATGATGGCGTATATGCAGCTCTTCATCCGCCATGCCGACGACATCACTCGCGTCACCACCTGGGGTGTCACCGACGGCAGTTCATGGAAGAACGGTTTCCCCATCCGCGGACGCACCGACTACCCGCTCTTCTTCGACCGCCAATACCGCCCGAAGCCCTTCGTGGAGGAACTGCTAAAGCGCGGTTCTTGAGCCAATCAAAAAAAATACAGATCGTCGAATTTCTAAAAACAAAATCCTAGCTTCACACTGAAACTGAGGGCTAAATGTTCCCTATTCTTTCCCCACATATTCCATAGTGCAAAACCATGATGATAACCCGTCTCAGCTGGAACCCCTAAAGCATAGCCTCCACCCACCCAGGTATCTATCAGTAAACGGTTGATATTTATCTGATAGCCCATGGTAGCAAGCAAAGCTCCCATCTTAGCAGGAACTCGCGCCTGAGCATTTGATGAATTATAAGAATAATGTGAGTAGATTGCTTCAGGGCGCACATAGAATCCCTGCAATCCACCATCATGATTACCACTTAAGAAAAACTTGTGCCCATAACGCACAGTAAATCCCAATGGCTTATTCTGGAACTTATCATAACCAGCACATATCATACTAGCACATATTTCTGCTGTTTGATGATTAGCAATGGCACGCTCATACGATAACTTAGTACTTCCTGTCAGCCACGAGAGGAAAGTCAGTTTCATAGCATTATTATATACCTCCCCTGCCTGACCTACCGTACAAAGCATACAAAGCAGCAACAAGATGCTTATTTTGAATCGTCTCATACAATCTATCTTCCTAGAAATAAAACACAAAGATACAACATTATACCGATATGAGCAATATCCTATTCGACTTATATGCGACCAAGCTATGAGTTATTCCACAAACATGAAATGCACCACACATCCCCATCTTTTAAGTCAAACTATTGCAAACTTCGGATAAAGTCCGTACTTTTACAGACCTAATTACAATAAAAGCCATGACACCAGGTTCCATCGGTATCTTCGACTCCGGATATGGAGGTCTCACTATACTCTCGCAAATACGCGAGCGTATGCCTCAATACGACTTCTTATATTTAGGCGACAATGCTCGTACACCATACGGTACCCGATCCTTTGAAGTAGTATATGAGTTTACCTCACAGGCCGTCAAGGCCCTCTTCGACATGGGTTGCCAGCTTGTAATCCTAGCTTGCAACACAGCCTCTGCCAAGGCGCTTCGTACCATACAGCAAATAGACCTGCCGAAAATTGACCCGAGGAAACGCGTACTAGGCATCATACGTCCTACGGTAGAATACCTCGACGACATTACCCTGTCGCGCCACGTAGGTATCCTTGCTACCTCGGGAACCATCAAGTCACAATCATACCCACTGGAAATCAAAAAGCTCTTTCCCGATATTGTGGTTTCTGGCGAGGCTTGTCCCATTTGGGTTCCACTTGTCGAGAACAATGAGGCACAAAGTGAAGGAGCCGACTATTTCGTCCGCCGGCATATCGACAACCTACTAGCTAAAGATAGCCTAATTGACACCATCATCCTAGGCTGTACCCACTACCCCATCCTCTACGATAAGATACGCCAATACACCCCCCAACATATCAAAGTGATTACACAAGGCGAATACGTAGGAAAAAGTCTTATTAACTATCTTGAGAGACATCCCGAAATGGATGCCTTATGCACTAAAGAGGGAGTATGCAAGTTCCTCACTACAGAGTCAGTAGACATATTCAAGGAATATGCTTCCATATTTTTTGACAATAGCATTCAGGTACAAAGCATTGCACTGAAATAACAGCTGAGATAGCAATATACTATCCTATCCGATAGATTATTCCTTTTCGAAGTAGAGAATCAAGAATCTGTTCATCACGTATCGAATAGTCTCCTCTCAACATTCCATGCGCCAATGAATAGATATAGCTTGGCCAAACACGAAACCGGAAGGCCAATGCAATATATACCAGTTTATGACTTGAACTCCAAAAACTTCTGCTCTTGCTCATCATATATAGAAATCGTTATACTTATTGACCTAGGCATAACGAAAATGAGCAAGGTATTGTTTTAGCTACTTTTTAGAACGATACGAAGAGGAATGATGAACAATACCTAGTTGATGCAGCCTATGCAGTATCTTCTTATCCTTTTTTGACCTACAGCGAACATCCGCATGAGCCAGATGATACACATGATTTGGTGTCGAAAAGTATCTCAAAGCTAAGAGTACATATCGGAATTTATGAGATGAATTCCAGAATGATTTTGCCATTTTTTGCGCTGTTATTTACTAATATTGCACAAATATAATGTTTTTTAACGAAGATACAATAAACTGCCAACACTTTTTATCGACTTTTTACTCGTTCCTGCGCAACCACATCCCTAACAACAAGCAGTGCCCTACCTCTTAAGGTCGGGCACCGCTATCTTTATACCATATTATTATTCAATCACAACTTTTCTACCGTTAATGATGTAGATTCCCAACCCAATTAAATCAGTCCTTGATTGGCCAGTTCCTCGGCAACGAGTTCGAGTTCGGCATACCAGTCCTCACCGAAGCGACGGATGAGGGGTTCCTTGAGGAACTTATAAAGTGGAAGGTTCTCCTTCTGGCCTTTGAGGACAGCCACCTTGCACACGTCCCAACGGTCGTAGTTGAGGGCGCGGTAGGGGCCATACTCGCCCACACGGATGGGATAGAGGTGGCACGATACGGGTTTGTAGAAGGGCACACGCCCTTGGCGGTAGGCCCGCTCGATGGCACAGTAGCAGCAGCCACGCTCGTCGTAGCAGGTGAACACACAGTCCTTGCCATTCACAATGGAGGTGACGAGTTCGCCACTGGGGTCATAGTACGAGATGCCTTGGCGGTTGATCACTTCGCGTGCCTCGGGCAGCAGCTCGTCCCATATCTCGGGCAGCAGCGCTTCTACCTCTTTCACCTCATCGGGAGTGATGGGTGCACCTGCATCGCCTTCGATACAGCAGGCACCGTTGCAACCCTCAAGGTCGCACAGAAACTTCTCTTTGAATACGTCGAATGATACGACTACACCGTTTACTTCTACCATTTTAAGAGGGAAGAGGGAAGAGTTAGGAGGGAAAAGGGAAGAGGGAAAGGGGGAAAAGGCCGGATGGCAACTCTTCCTTCTTCACTCTTCACTTTTCCCTCTTTAGATGTTTTTAATATTGTTATCAATAATTTCTTCAACTCCACACAATCTGCGTACATTGACTCAAACTGTTCTTTAGTCAGAATATCGGTTTCGTGTAAAATTTCCAGCCAATATAGACTCTCGGCGCATCCTTTCAATGCTATCTGGTGTTTGGCTATAAAGTCTGGCTTGCTTATTGCATATTGGGCTTCGGCAATATTGGCGCCAATACTTGTTCCTGACCGCAGCAGTTGCTTAGACATGACATGCTCGCCCTTTGTCTTCGTGAGATAAGAGTAGAGGTTTACTATGCGAACAGCAAAAGCTTTGCTTTTAGGAAACGCGATGTCCATAATAGGGAAGAGGGAAAAGAGAAGAGGGAAGAGTTAGGAGGGAAAAGGGAAGAGGGAAAGGGGGAAAAGGCCGGATGGCAACTCTTCACTCTTCCCTCTTCACTTTTCACTTAAATCAGCTGCTTGCCCGTCATCTCGGCCGGTACGGGCAGACCCATGATCTTCAGTACCGAGGGAGCCACGTCGGCGAGGATGCCGTCGGCAGGCTGTACGTCCTTGTTCTCGGTGACGTAGATGAAGGGTACGGGATTGAGCGAGTGGGCTGTGTTGGGCGAGCCATCGGCATTCACGGCATTGTCGGCATTGCCGTGGTCGGCGATGATGATAGCCTCGTAGCCGGTCTCCTTGGCAGCCTCGATAACGTCCTTCACGCACTCATCGACAGCCTTCACGGCAGCTTCGATGGCGCTGTATACGCCGGTGTGGCCCACCATGTCGCCATTGGCAAAGTTCACGACGATGAGGTCGTACTTATCTTCGCGGATAGCCTCCACGAGCTTGGTGCGCACCTCGTAGGCACTCATCTCGGGCTGCAGGTCATAGGTAGCCACCTTGGGTGAGGGCACCAGGATGCGGTCTTCGCCGTCGAACGGAGTTTCGCGGCCACCGTTGAGGAAGAAGGTCACGTGGGCATACTTCTCAGTCTCGGCAATGTGGAGCTGCTTGAGGCCCTTCGATGCCACATATTCGCCGAGGGTGTTCTCTACGTTCTCCTTGTCGAAGAGGATGTGTACACCCTTGAACGATGCGTCGTACGGAGTCATGCAGTAGTATTGCAGGCCAGGGATAGTGTGCATGCCAGCTTCGGGCATATCCTGCTGTGTGAGCACTACGGTGAGTTCCTTAGCACGGTCGTTGCGGTAGTTGAAGAAGATGACTACGTCGCCCTCCTTGATGGTGCCGTCATAGTTGCTGTTCACGATGGGGAGGATAAACTCGTCGGTCACGCCCTCAGCGTACGACTCCTCTACGGCCTTCACCATGTCGCTGGCCTTCTTGCCCTCGCCACTTACGAGCAGGTCATAGGCCACCTTCACGCGCTCCCAGCGCTTGTCGCGGTCCATAGCGTAGTAACGACCGATGATAGAGGCAATCTTGGCATTGTGCTCCACGAGCTGGCCGATGAATCCTGCACCACTCTTGGGGTCGGTGTCGCGACCGTCCATGAAACAGTGCACGTAAGTGTTGTCGATGCCATACTCACCGGCGATGTCGATGAGCTTGAAAAGGTGGTCGAGTGAGCTGTGCACACCACCGTCAGAGGTGAGGCCCATGAGGTGGAGGTTCTTGCCGTTCTCCTTGGCGTAGCTGTAGGCAGCCACGATCTCCTTGTTCTGCAGGATGCTATTGTCGGCACAGGCGCGGTTGATCTTAACGAGGTCCTGGTATACCACGCGGCCGGCACCGATGTTGAGGTGCCCCACCTCGGAGTTACCCATCTGTCCGTCGGGCAAACCCACGTTCTCGCCGCTGGCCTGCAGCTGAGAGTGAGGATAAGTACTCATCAGATAGTCCCAATAGGGAGTGGGAGTGTTGAAGATAACGTCACCCTTACCGTGGTTGCCGAAGCCCCAACCGTCCAAAATCATCAATAATGCTTTCTTTGACATACGATCTATTAGTTTATATGGTTTATTCTATTGCTATATAACACAAACTTAATACGCTTTTCAATGCAAAATTACATAAAAATGTGGAATATTCAACGTAAAGCTAGATAATATTGTATCACGTCCACAACAAGCAGAAATCAGTCGACATTCTTCTGAGAACTTCTCCACTCCCCCCCTATAAAGTTACCCCAAAAGCAATGTCATTTATTTGACAACTTCGCCTTTGCCACGCCAAATTTCAGTATAAGGTCAAGCTGTATGGGCAGATGACGTTCGTCGTCAGTGGTATAAAAACGGATTATCTCCCGATCTTCCAGCTTACCCTCCTTGTTCTTCCTCTTTTGTACGAGGCTGAACACCTGGCAGCGGTAATTCTCACCCGAGAGAGCCTCCACATCCTGCTTGCCCAGATAAATCAGGTTCTGCTCCTCCACCTTCACGCCTGTCACCATAGGATACTGCATACGGTCACCCACGCTAAGACTTTCGGTATCGAGGGAGCGGGAGTAGAGCAAGAGGCTCACCATATCATAGATACAGCGACTATCGCTATGGGAGGTTTCACGCACACGGCCGTCGCCATAAATCTTTATCTGTCGAGCTGTAGCCACCCCATCCTCGTAGTCAAACCATGCACGATCGTAAATCATCTCCTTACCTTCATCGCATCGCTTCACGAAATACAGAGGCACCATACCGGGAGTCACCACGGTACTGATGGTATCGCGCAGACGGAATATGAGGTCGGCACGTGCATTGGTGCTTGCCAACAAAGTGCTCTCGTAGGCAGGAGCATCATTATAGGTGGTCAAGCGTGTGGTCAGGCAGGCTTCACCAGCCTTTATCCAGATGAATCGCCAGTTGAAGAAAAGCTCGTAGCGTATCTCCTCACCGTCAGACAAGAGTCCCTCACGTACTGGACACTGGGCGTGACTGCCGATTGCAAGGAGAAGCAGGAAATATACTGAAAACAAATGCTTCTTCATTTTTACTGTTGTTGCTGTTGTTTCTTCTTCTTCGCTTCGCGCTCGGCGTTCTTCGACTTGCGCTCCTTGGTATCAGACTTCTGCTTCTTGATATCGTTGGGCTTTTGCTGGTCAAGAGGCAGCGCTGTGGGGTTCCATTCCTGCGTGTAGTCCCAGTTCTCACGTGTCTTGATAGATCCGGGGAAGTAGTACACCTCTTCAGCCTGCTCCTTTGATTCGTAAAGTCCAGTATCCCATACGCCATTGCCATTGCGGTCATTGAATATTCGCATATGATAGGTGCCCGGTTTCAGGAAGTAGAAGTCGACCTGTCCCTTCTCTACCCTCTTCTGACGAGCTACTTTGTCTCCTTCGAGCAACTGCACCGTATAGCCTGGCTTAGCTTGCTGTATGGTGAGGAAAAGCGTACTATACTGGTCCAGTGCCTTGAACTTGAACGTCGTCTCCTGTTGCTTGGTATGCAATCCGTATAGCCCAGTGAAGGCCATCGAGTCAAGCACTACCTTATACTCCACCTCAGGTTTCCATTCGCCTAGCAGCTCATATCCCATGAGGGAGTTCTTGCGTTGACGGAACAGGTGCGGTTCGTCTACCCACAGCGTATCTACCTTTTTGAATAGATGTATGGCCGTATCATTAATCTGTACGATAGGCTCCGTAAAATCTATCGTAACATTGGCAGTGAGGTCCATACTTGTGCCTCCTCCAACCTTGATACTAAGGAACTGTGTTTTAGGAGCTGTCTCAGGAATGGTATCGCCACGCTTCATGCGTTTCTCGCGCTCCTTCTCGGCCTCCCTACGTTTTTTCTCCTCCTCTTGTAATATCTTGGCACGAGTCTTCTTTGCCACGAGGTTGAGCGTGTCAGTTCGGGGCACAAGCTGTCCCAACGTATCGGTATACTCATAGGTAAGTGCCATAGAAAGCGTATCCTTATAGTAGGCAAGCGTATCTCTCATCCAATAGGTTATACTATCGTGATCGACGCTGCTCTCCACGATGTAGGCATCCTCGTCAACGAAGTTAAGCGGCGTAAGCTGTGGCAAACTGTCGGATCCAGTAGAGAAATAGATGGAGAACTTCTTCAGTTCAGGGCGCTCAGTCTTGACGAGATAGCGCTGCGTAGGCGTCTCGGTAAATGCCGTGAGTACGAGGTCCTCAGGTAAGTAATGTACACGCGGCACAGTGCGGATAGTATCAATGGTGAGCGAGTCAATCCACGTGGTGTCTTGATGCATACGTACCTCGGTGCTAGGTACCACCAACGAATCGAGGTAGGCAATCATCTCACTCTTCTGATCGAAGATATAGTTCTGATTGGCATCCTGCAAGGCATAGGCGCGATAGGTACCGGGAGCAATACCTCGTATAGTGAAGCGGCCGTCAGCATCGGTACGCGACACACGGTCGAAAGGCTTAGTCGTGAAGGCGCTGTCGGCCAAGTCACTGTGTAGACCCACCAAGATACCCTTTATCGGTTCGAGATTAGCGGCATTGAGCACCGTACCCGACACGGCCAGCGTATCTATCCTATCGCCCGTAGAGAAAAGGAAGGCAAAGTTTCCCAGCGGATTACCTTCGTTGTTGTCCACGATGGCATCACTGAAGTCGATGCTATAGGTCGTGTTTGCCTTGAGCGAATCATCCAGCTCCACCACGATACTTTTCCCTGATGTCTTGATGATGGGCTGTGTTATCTGCGGAGGCGATATGACCACCTTCTCGGCAGCCTTCTCTATCTTGATGAACTCGTCAAACTTCAGTGTCACACGCTTGTCCTTCACACCCAAAGCAAATGGTTCGGGCGTACTACCAAGGAATACGGGCGGAGTCTCGTCGTAGGGGCCTCCGTCAGGCGAGCCTATCGAGGCGCACGCTACCACCAGCACTGCCACGGCTGCTAAAGCAAACAAATGTTTTATCGTCGGTTTCATATAATTGGCAAAGGTAATACAAAATATTAGAATCTGTTTGGATTTTACCGTTAATATGTATTTTATGGACTTTTCGGATTATCTGAGACCCTTTTTGGCATCTTTACCCTCTCGGCTCTTGCAAATAGACCACTATTTATCTTTAATGAGGATAGGCTGTACTCGCTGAGCATTGTAAGCGAGCTTACATGCGCTCGTTGGCACTATCCTTGCTGCGACCAAAGAGAGGAAATCTGCTCCCGACGCGATATGAAAGCGTCAGTTGCGACGACTGAAGCTTTAGCTTCACAAAGGAGTGCGACTTCTCGCTCCCACCTCTCAGATAAACTCGAAATAAAATCCAAACAGATTCTTATATCCACAAAAAACAACTCTCCTTGAAATTGGTTGCTTAGGACTATCAGGCTTCAGCTATTTTCCCTGCAATGTCATGTTAGTTAATAGACAATCCCCGCCTCCACGCAATGTGAAGTCGGGGATTGCTGTATGACGGAGGAGGTTATTCGATTTCTTCCTTCATCTCATACTTCTCGCGATAGCCGGGGAAGAAGTCGTAGTAGTATTCAAAGTCGGTGGGTTCGTTGTCAAATTTTGCCAGTTTGCCCTTTGAGTCGAGGCCGTTCTCCTTCTGCAGGAAGATGAGCGACTCGGGGTACCAGTCGAGCAGATAGGGATGGTAGAGCAACCAGTCGGGGGCATTGCCGGTGAAGAAGTTGAGGTTTAGGGTCAGGCGCTTCATCTTGGGCAATATCTTGGGACGTCCGATGAGGTTCTGCAGGGTGTCGTTACCAGCCAGTTCCTCGGCCGTCCAGGCCTCTACCCCATCCTGGCCTACGGTGAAGTCGGGCACCGAGCCTTCGATATAGTTGTTTGAAAGGCGCAGCTCTTCGAGGGTGTCCCACAGGAGAAGGCGCTTGAGGGCATCGTTGTCGGCCGTGTTGAAATGGAGTCCAATACCGTTCTCATAGGTATCTTTCTTGCGCAGGTCGTACACTGACCACCGGCGGCATGCGAGTAGGTTGAGCGACTTCAGGTGGGGGAAGTTCTCCTTGGTAAGCACAGCGGGAATCTCGGTAAAGTTGTTTGAGTTGAGGTCGAGCGTTTCGAGCTTGTCGCCCAACTTGACGAAATCATCGGGTAGCGATACGAGGCCGAAGGCACCAATCTGCAGGTGCTTGAGGTACTCCAGTTCGCACACCTCGCTGCCCAGCTCGATGCTGAGGAGCATCGTGTTGACGTTGCTGTAGATGTTCAGCGTCTCTATATACTTCAAATAACGCACCTCCTGAGGGATGCTTTCCTTGGTGTAGCACATCATGAAGTTGGCTGTGCGCACACGGCCAACAGCCTCACGGGGTACCTCACCACTGACAATGGCCTTGTCGGTGGCTTCCCACAGGGTGACATCGTCCCAGTGCTGCATGTTTTCCGTTACATCCCACTCGCTCATCAGCTGCAGGCGCTGAGCGATGGTGATGACTGCGAGCGAGTCGCCGGCACGGTCATCGGTGATGGTAGGAGCAGCCTCTTGGGTCACGGTGAGCACGGCAGGGAAGTCGAGCACATCGTCGGCACTCTGGGGCAAGAAGTGAACCCGGGCGGTACGCTGGGCAAAGCGGGTGTTGATCTTCCAATCGAAGCGCAGGGTGGTAGTGCGCGGACGCGAACCGCGATCAAACTCCACATCATACTTGCCCGGAGTGATCCATTCCATAGCTTCACCCTCCTCATACTCTACGCTGACGGTAAAGGGAACGTTGGTAGTGACCGTAGCCTCGAAGTAGCGGTTGGCCACGCTGTTGGTAGAGGAGGCAATGGTGAGCTCTGGTTCCTTAAGTGTAATCTGCTTGCCGAAACCGCTCTGGCATACCTGCACCGTATAGGTGCCCAAGTCGGACCTGAAGTAGACAGAGGCATCGCGCGAACCGGCGATAAGGGTGGAATCAATGACAATACTGCACACGGTGCTGCCTATGCCATTGGCCGGCGAGATGCTTATCCATGGTTCAGAGGATACGGCGACCCATTCGGATGCCGAGTTCACCCGTAGATATTCTGTACCACCCTCGGCAGCAATGCTGATGGTATCTTTGTCCATCTCGAAGCCTTGTATCATTCCTTCCTCTTCGTTACAAGCACTAAAGAGAAGGGTGGTGGCAAGAAATACGAATAATAGTTTAGCGTGCTTAAGCATATGTTCTTATTATCTTTTATCTTTTGTAGTTATAGGGAGTTAAAGGAAGTTATCGCTTCGCTTTGGTGGAGATAAAGGCCATTAGCTTTTTCGCGCGTAAGGACATTCGGCATTTAACTCCTTTTACCTCCTTTTATCTCCATTTATCTCCTTAATAAAAATCATTCCAAATCCAAGTAATCACATCCACGGATGTCCTGTGTCTTGTCATAGATGAGCAGGTATAGGCCTGCTGCGATATAGTCACACACATCAGACAGGTTGATGGAGATGTTGGGATTGTCCTTAATCTCAAAGTAGCGGATATAGGGCGATATGGTGTCCTCAATCTTGCGCAGGTCGTTGGAACCGATGTAGAAAGCACCCAAGCTGGGACAGGTATACAGTCCTGTGGGCCACTCCTTCAACGTGCGGTTACCCTGTTCGTCGCGTTGGTGACGGATGCCGAAGGTAGAGAGGTAGCCGCCATCGAGCGGTTCGTAGGGGAACTCCGAGAAGCTATTGTAACTGAGGTCGATACCATAGAGATAGGGGATATTGTTCGACCACAAGTCACTGGGCAGGTCGGTCAGCTTATTGTAGCTGAGGTCGAGCGTCTGTAAGAAATGAGCATACTTACCCGTCATGGAGCCTTCGGGAATACGCTTCATACCATTACCCGAGAGGATGAGCGTAACCATAGGCGACCCCGTCTTGAAGAGTACGGCCGGCATGGTCTCCAAGCGATTGTACGAGAGCGATACCGATGTGGCATTGATGCCGTGGTGGTTGTCGCCGTGCTCAAAACCCGTAATCTCGTTGTAGGAGAAGTCCACCGAAGCCATCACATTGACAGACTTGGCATTGAAGATGTCGGGCACCTCTTTGAGCTTGTTGTGCGTGCAAGAGAAGAGCTCCACATCGAAATAGCCGAAGAAGTAGTCGTAGCCATCCTCTTCCCTATGGCTGGGGATGGTCTCTATCTCGTTATAGTCGAGGTATACCTTGGTGAGGTTGATACCCTTGCCAAAGGGGTGGAGGGTCTTGATCTTGTTGTTGGTGCAGTCGAGCATGGCCAGCTTCTTCATTCGGCTCAGGTACTCGTATTTGGGGAACTCCTCCAGATTGTTGTATCCCATATAGAGAATCTGCAGGCGGTCGCCACTCTTGCCGTCGATGATGGCTTCCCAGTCGCTCTTGAGCTGCTCGCCGCTGATGCCGCTGTTGCAGGCAATGTTGAGCGACTGCAATTCGGGCACATTGGTCAGCAGGTCCAGAGGCAGTGCCGTGAGCTTAGGGCAGTTGTAGATTTCTATATCGGTCAGCGCAGTCATATTCTCCCAGCTCCACGTCTCGCGTTCACCATAGAAGGGAGAGTCCTCCTTGACGTCGACAAAGAAGTTCTCTACGGTGATGGGCGAGTTGGCAATGTAGATCTGCTGCAACTCGGTAAGGCGCATCATGGCACGTGAGATTCCGGTAATCTGGTTGGTGAGGTTACCCGACTGCACATCCTTGAGTTCTATGCGAGTGCTCTTCAGGATGGGAGCCTGCTTGCCATCACGGTTGACACCCTCCTGGAGGATGTCCGAGAGTCCCTCGCGGATATCGCGCTTGAGGAAACGGTTATGGTAGTCCATACGGATACGCTCGCGCTGCTCGGCACTCATGTTGGCACCGGCATCCTCAAAGAGATGTCCGCCCAACTTCTCGTCGTGTGTGCCGAGAGAGAGCACCACCAGCTTGTTGAGCTGACCTATGGCGTCGGGCACTACACCACGGGCACCCATACCGGCCAAGGATAGCGACACCACGCGTCCGTCACCGTCGAGGGTTACGCCCGGCTGCTCGCCCCACATATCGAGGTCTTTGTTGAAGTCCCAGTTGCAACCGGGAGCCTCGGCCTCGCCATAGTAGCTCCAGTTGGGTCCGTCGAGGGCAAGCCAAATCTCCTTCAGGGCAAGATAGTCCTTGATGTGCTCGGCCGTCTCGCTCAGCTGGATGGTGACGGGCACCTCCTCGGTGAGCTCATTGTCAGCAACGGTGAATCTCGCTCCATCAGCCACGCTGGCCGCTTCGAGCACCGTGCGTGCCTTCTTGTCCGAATAGGTAGTATAGTGCGTTACGGCATACTCACCAGCCTTGAGCCACACCACGGTATCTACGGTATAGTAGGTTGTCTGAGCATTGTAGCCCGATCCGTCGATAGCGTGGTCATGAAAATCTTCCTGGAACGCCACAAGCACCTTGTTGATGTCTACGCTCTCCCGTGTATTGACATTCATCACCGTGAGGCTCACCGCCTTGATATTGCTGAACGGATAGGCCCCTGCCTCACCGGCACGAGTGGCGGTGAATGCCTCGGGCTTGACGAGACGGAACGAAGCCTTGCCACGCGGCGTGACATCAACGGAGAGGTTATGGTATACCAGTCCGTCGGGGACGACAGTAAACTGCGACGAAGCCTCATCGGTCATAATCTCCTCATCCAAGTTATCATAGAGCGTATAGCCCACCACACGATAGTCTCCCGCCAGCAACTGCAGCTTATCGCTGCGCAAGCCATACTCGGCATTCTCTGCATTGTAGGAGTTGAGCACCAGTGTCTGCTCTATCGTAGAGCTTCCATGTTGCATATACACCTTCACCTTATGCGCGTCAGACAGGAAATCCAACGTAGCACGCGTGGCACTCTTGGCCGGTGCAGTGTCGTTCTTGTAGAGTTTGAACTGCACATAGCCATACTCTACGTTCTGCAGGTCATCCTCCTCGGCACAGCTTGTGAAGCCTGCTACCACACAGAGGAGCAGCGCGAAAGAGGCGATGCGAAAGATCTTCTTCATCTGATTCTTTATATTCATCATAGTTTAATATTTCGTGGTTACTACCAAGGCCTTGTGGTGTACCTTCTGTGCATCGACGAAGAAGACGATATAGTCTGACTCGATGTAGGAGCGGAACTGGAGGAGCATGTAGTCGTCGCCCTCGGCTTCCATCATGGTGGGCTCAATAAAGTAATCCTCACCCTCTACGGCATATTCACCTGTGGTGATATTGATTACGCTGATGGTACCGTTTGCGATGCTGGGATCCCACAGCTCAAGGGGGAGCATGGGATTGAAAATGTAGGGATAGGCAAACTCCAGCTCGGCCTTGAAGACATTGTTGGCCGATACGCCGTTAGACTCAGCAAAAGCCACATACATCTCATCGGTCTCGAGGGCAACCTCCATATATTCGAAGGTGGGGCCATCGATGAGGTGGAAGCTACCGGCTAAAGCGCTCTCCTGAGTGAACTCGGCTATGAGGTATTGCTCGCACGCGGCCTTCAACTCGGGGATGCCATCCATGTCTTCGAACAGGAACGCTGCAACGCCTTCACCCTGGGCAACCTCGTCACAAAGGGCGTTGGGGAGCACGAAGAGGTAGCCCGTTCGCTCACCGCCGGTATTCTCCTCAAAAGTGAGGGTGATGCCGCCCTGCATGTCATCAGCTATGGAGACCCACAAGCCTGCAGTGTCGGCAAGCACGCAACCGTTGCTCTTGTCGTAATTGGCATAGTAGAGTGTATACGCGTCATTGAGGGCAGTCACGGTCACTTCGATGGGTGCATCATACACTTCTTGAGTCATCTCGTACAGGGAGTTCTTATAGGTCTGTCCATCGGCTGCCACCTTGAGTCCCCACTGTGTGCCCGGCTCCAAAGCGATAGTCCGGGCATCCATGCCTGTATAGGCCACGTGAAGGCGCATCATCGGAGTCTCGCGGTCGCTGAAGCAAATGGAGTCTGTGGCATTGCTTTGGCTATACTTCAGATACTCGGGCTTCACGCTCAGGGTAATGACCATTTCGTCGCGCTGTATGTCGAGCCACTCGGCACTCTGGCTGATGTAGAGGTTGTTCTTGTCGAAGGTCGTCTCCTTGATGACGAGTGTAAGCGTTCCTTCGGCACCGATGGTTACGGTCTGATTGTGAGTGTAGTTGACAGAGTCGTTGCCCAGCACAATGGCATTGGTTATACCTGTGCGGACGATTGTAGCTATCACACGGCTCTCCTCGCCCATGCGAAGGGAGATATTGGCCTTGCTGTCATCGACACTCTGTCCGTCGGCATTGACATGAAAGGTCACTTGCTGCTCGCCAGCCTTGCCGTTGGTGTCGAGAAAGAGGCCGTCGACCTTGCACCACATGGCATCGGACGAGAGCTGCCAGTCGGTATTGGCCGTGAAGGCGATAGTCACCTCTTCGCCGGCAGCTACAGTGTGTGTGGCCACTTCGGTAGGGAATATGGGAGTCGGTGCCTCGTTCTCCTCTATACAAGCGCCCATCAAGAAAGCTGTCATTGCCAGGGCACACATCCAAAACTTATTCGTTTTCATTGTCTTCATTGTCGTATCGTGCTAATGTAATTAATATCCTTGGTTCTTGAGCGTTTTTGCAAATTTCCGCAAAATTACAAATATTATTCCGTATATTCACTTTTTCCCAATGATTTAACATGTATATTGGTGAAATATGCAAAATCCCCGACTCCACATCACGTGGAATCGGGGACAACCCTTATATTCGTGTCGCAGATTACCAATTATGCCAACTTCCCTCTAAGACGAATAATATCTCTTTCTACAAACTTGTATATCTCTTCACCCAACAAAAACACTTCTGTGCTATATCTTGCAAGAATACCGTCTACGCAATCAAAATTATGTTTTGCATTTCTGATTGCATCAAATATTCTTGCGGGATCTTTATCGCAATCAAATCCACCAGAGAACAATCGGTCTACATATTCCTTGAATGATGAACACTCCTCGACTTCTACATCTTTAGGTATTTGCTCATACAGATGATAGTACAGCCATATCTCAAAGCAAGGATTGCTCTGTGCAACATTCCACGCAGAGTACACTCGTTCAAGTAGCGGGTTTTGTGCCACTTTTTCATTTTGTTCCAGGCAGAAACTTCTCAAAGGTTGAATCTTTCCTTCTTCTTCCCAAGTATCAGTATCTATCACAAACCATATCGTATCACCTTGTAAATAGTCTGGTATATATTTCGGCCTATCACCAAAGAATAATGCTGTGGCTTGTTCCTTCAGTTTCACGGGGTCGGTCTTTCCCTCATAAGAAGGAATGGTTATGATTTCTAAATTCGAAGACAGCTCTTTGAAGAAACCAAAATAATTGGGTTCCTTTGCAGACCCTTCGCTAACGATATATATTTTATGAGCATCTTTGCTAGGGTCTTTCTTACCGTAATCTCTTCTTCGCTCAATCATATCACCAATTTAAATCTTTAAGATTGGACAAAAAGGGGATACCGCCATATCTGCCATTGAGATAGCCATTTTCGATACTTGCCGTCTTATGGATGTTAAAATCACTCAAAGGATACAGTTGGGTAGCTTGCTCTACATCCTTTTGTGCAAACCATATCTCATCGGGTCTGAATATGCCTTGATCAAGCAAAGCCGATTCGTGTGTCGTAAACAGCAATTGCCCTTTTATGATATTACTATCTGATAATTTGCGGATAAGATCTTTAATCAAAATCGGATGTACACTTCTTTCTATTTCGTCAACCACATAGACCGCATCTTTTCGATTCAGCATATACAATATCGGCATGTATTCTATAATTCGCCGTGTGCCATCCGATTCCAAGGTCAAGGGCATCTCCACTATTTTACCATCCATATCCTTATGGATAGCTATCAATGTTTTTAGCACTACCTTTCCATCTTCATACACTACATTGAAAAACTCACCGACATTATTGCCGAACACCATTTGAGGTTGTCCAGGATTATTCTTGGCCTCCTTTATGGCTGCATATATACGCGGTTCCTGTTCTATCTTATCTTCTTCGAGATACTTTGACTGAACTCTGAGTTCAGAAATTCCCACTCCAATTTCTGAGATGACAGAATTAACCAACTTCTCAAAATCCTTATCTTTGTCCAGTGCATGTGGCATTGAAAACGGAGAAGAATAGGGAGCAACAACCGTTAACTTCTCCATAAACCAGGCACTGGCTTGAAATATGATTGGAAACTCATTTGCATAATATTTTCCTATCATAGCAAGCAATATCATATCTGCACGAAGAAGTCTTCTCAGCCCATCAACGAAAGATTCATTATAGCCATTAGCAAAGCATTCCTTTGAGATGACGAATCCATCTTGGTTACGTTTGAATATTGCCTCGTCCTTATTCCGTTTGCTCAGGTATAGTTCTTCAAGGAAAACTTTTTCTTTATTAAACTCTATATGATAATAAAAAATATGTCCTTCATTATAAAATTCTATGGCTATTCCTGATGGCCGCTTAATATACTCGGCATCCAATTTGAATGCCAGATTATCTCCAAACTGAATTTCCTGTAGTGACCCTGCTGCCACAAACTGTTGTAGCAGAGCTAGTACACTCAGCAGATTACTCTTTCCTGCACCATTAGCGCCATATATTGCAGCCAATCTTAATGCCGTAGCATGTCCGCACGCAATTTTATGATTATCATGGCTATGGCTCCTACTAACAGGAAAGGTGTTAAACTCAGCAGCCTGCTTAAAAGATGCAATATTCTCGGCAATAATTCTCAGTATCATAACATAAACGTTAATATTTAACGGCAAAAATACGCATTTTCGAATAAAAGTACAAACTAATGATGCAAAAAGTTTTATTTTTAACGGATAGTTTCACTTCTACAGGTTCCTTCATACAAATGTCGTCTCAAATTCCTAAAAGTTTGCATACGGCATTTTTTGTTATTGAATAGTACCATAAAAATTGTAGATCTTGTATATTAAAATATCGCTTGACACATTATCGAGAGTATTTCATTAGAATAAAATAATTTATCCCCTACATTTTTTTTATATATTTTTATACCTTTGTAAATCTAAGAGAATTTTTTAGAATCCATGTAAGTATTATTTAGTCCTTTCATTACCAATTCAAAATCCAATATATAAATTAAGACAATCTCAAATATTTAGCCATACTTTATAAACTCATATATTTAAACAAAAATGGTTGATTTTAAAAAGAAGCTCAAAAGTAGAACTATACAAAAAATAACAGATCCTAGATCTATATACGATGAATTAGATCGACAGGCATCTGCTGGTCCATTACGCCCCATCCAAGAAAGAATCTTGAATGATTGGTTTAATAACAGATACAATGATAAAGATGTAATAATTAAGTTACACACAGGTGAGGGGAAAACCCTTATTGGGTTATTAGCGTTGCAATCGCGTCTTAATGCAGGATTTGGACCTTGTTTATATGTTTGTCCGAGTATTCAATTAGCTGAACAGGCATCAAAAGATGCTACAAAGTTCGGAATAAAACACAAATTACATCTTCCTGGGAATGAAATACCTATTGAATTTTTAGAGGGGACTGAAATACTTATTACTTATGTACAAAGATTTTTTAATGGACGCTCTCAATTTGGCATAGACAACACCAAACATGTAAATATAGGTACAGTAGTCTTGGATGATTCTCACGCATGTATTGATTCTATGCGCTCTTCTTATTCTGTGAGAGCAAAAAAAAGATCTGATATATATCAATTCCTTATAAACTTATTCGAATCTTCCATGCGTAAGCAAGGTGAAGGATCTTATTTTGACATTAAGAACAAGGAGACTGCAGCGGTTATAATGCAAGTCCCATATTGGGATTGGATTGACAAGAAACAGGATGTCGCAGAATTCATGAGTAAGCATCAAGATGATGAAGAGTTGAGATTTGTTTACCCATTATTGAAAGATTTATGGGAAGATTGTAGTGTATATTTTACGGGACTAGGAGTTGAAATTGTTCCTGACTATAGTCTCATTTCTCGTTTTACGGCCTTTACTACTGCTAGGCAACGCATTGCAATGTCAGCGACTACCCAAGACGACTCCTTTTTTGTTAAAGGTTTGGGATTTAACGTAAGTGCCATTCAAACCCCATTGACGAACAGTTTGTCAAAATGGTCTGGAGAAAAGATGATAATCTTTCCCACTCGTATCGATGAGAGATTAAATACAGAATTAATGAGAAACTGGGCTTGTAAACCTGTACCCTCAGGGTCTATTAGCAAAGTTATTCTTGTTCCTTCAAATTTCTGTGCAGATTACTATTTAAAGAAAGGAGCACATATTGCTCAGAGAGAGGCTTTGAAAGAGGAAATTTCGTATTTAGGCCAAGGTTTATGCTATGATCATACAGTGGTTTTTGTTAATCGGTATGATGGCATAGATTTGCCTGATAATCAATGTCGCATATTGACATTGGATTCTCTTCCTGTATTTGCAAATCTTTCTGATCGATATGAACAAGCTTGCCGAGAAGGAAGTGAACTAATTGACACAAAAATAGCCCAGAAAATAGAACAAGGTTTAGGGCGTAGCGTTAGAAGCGAAAAAGACTATAGCGTTATATTGATTATTGGAGAAGATCTTATTAGATTTATCAAGACTTCAGATAATCAACGCTTCTTTTCTTCTCAAACAAAAAAACAGATTGAAATAGGAGAAGAAATCACAGAGTCTGTTAAAGATGAAATTGGAGAGGAAGATCCATTTAAAGCTTTTATAAGAGTGGTCAATCAATGCCTTAGTCGTGATGAAGATTGGAAGCAATATTATCTAGAATGTATGAATGAGATTGATTTGGTAGAGGATCAACACCCCTTCATAGATCTTATAATGAAGGAATATGAGGCAGAAACTGCATATAGAAAACATGATTACCTCAGAGCAGAACAGATATATCAAGATATATCAAACACGTTCAGGGGTAGAGGGCTAGAGCAGGGATGGTATTTGCAACATGTTGCAAAATGTGCTTATCATAGAAGCAAAGTCGATGCAGAAAGAATTCAAAAAAAGCGCATGAGCTGAACCATTATCTATTAATCCCCGAGAATGATCACTATAAACCTATTGGAATAATTAATCAATCATCATTGAATATTGTGAAGTCATACATCGCAAAGTCTAAAACATATGATGATTTGCAGCTAAAGGTAGATGCTATACTTTCAGATTTATCTTTTGGAGTTTCTTCAAATAAGTTCGAAGCTGCCCTAGAAGAGATTGGCCATTTGCTTGGTTTTATTAGTCAAAGACCTGATCAAGCATTTAAGGTTGGTCCTGACAACCTTTGGATGTCGCCAGGGAATCGTCATTTCATAAATTTTGAATGCAAGAATGAAGTTTTAATGACAAGACTTTTTATAAGCAAGGAGGAAGTAGGACAAATGAATAATCATATAGGATGGTTTGAAGACACTTACGGCAAGGACATGACTGTACGATATGTACATATACATCCTACTAATATAGTTTCTTCGAAGGCCAACTACAATAAAGAGGTTCTAGTAATATCTCCCAAGGAATTAGATATCTTGAAAGGAAATATAAAGAATTTTGTGAAAGAGTTTGCAGGTTATGATCTTAAAACAATCGAGGAGGATTATATCTACAAAGCTCAGGCTAAGCATCATTTGATTCTAGAGGATATAGAAAGAATATATGCGATAAAATCAATAAAAGAGAAGTAATATAGAAATGTGAGAATAGTTAACTACTCTTTTCGTGTATGACAGATATTAGAGAATCCCCGACGCCACTCACGTGGGATCGGGGACAACTATGAAAAAGCTATTATGAGAAAGTGAAGTTTCATTCAGCAAAATCCTATCCACTATCCTGAAAATCTCTCAACGATAACGCTGACGTTAACTGCTGGCTGCCGGATGGTTGGTTATCGTTAACGTTAGCGTCATTGTTAATTTGTGTGTTAACGTCAATGATCTGATTCCGCAGCATCCCCGGCACATAGGAGATATGTAGCCATCGGTAATCCTTCTCGGCGATGAGCTGGGTGAAGCGGATGGCACCCTCGCGCTGCATCTGGACTATAATATCTAAAAGATAACGGTTTGGGAGTAAGTCACCCCCTCCAGTGGGAGGGGGAGGGGGGAGGCCCCCTATAATATCCGCCGCACACCCCACGATATGGTGACTGTTGACGACTCCGCCCACGGCGGTGTTGAGTGCGGGGCAGCGATATCCCGAGGTGACGATGATGGGTGCGCCAAAGGTTCAGGCTGAGAAGCAGATTAAAATTAGTGCAAAATTCGATTTAGCGAAGACAACGCAAGATTCTTTCTTGGACGAGCCGAGCAGTCCTTGTATTGCTGAACATGAGAACGCTCGATTTAAGTGGTCAAAATAGCAAGTTGTGAGGGATAATGTTGGTAAATTATCAAAAAACGCGTAATTTTACACGCAAAATATAGATTCTAATTTAATTACTAATGAAAAACCTATCGAATCGATTTTCCCAAGTAGCCGCCAAAGTGGCTTTAGCAGTGATTCTCCTGGCATTTGCCCAGTGCGATGGCATGGGAGGAGTGAAAGTGGACGGTACGACTGTGGAGGTGACCATGCCCGACAGCACCTGTCGTGTGCTCGACTTCTATGGCGACGACATCGTCCGTGTGTTCCAGGACCCGCAGGGTGGCGAGATGCGCGACCCCATGGCTACGCCCCATGCAGAGATTCTCGTGGAGAATCCACGCCGCGACGTCACACACCTCACCGTGAAAGAGCGTGCCGGCAAGACCGTGATGACGACGCCACGCATCAAGGTGGTGGTAGACAAGGCGACGGGCCTGATGAGCGTCACCGACCGCGCCACAAAGCGTGTAGTATTCGAGGAAACCACCCCCGCCACCATTAAGGAGGGTGTGGCCGCAATGACCGTGAAGGCCAGCGAGAAGGAATACTTCTACGGTGGCGGCATGCAGAACGGCCGCTTCTCACACACCGGCAAGGTGATACAGATTGTGAACTCCAACAACTGGGTCGACGGCGGCGTCACCTCACCTACTCCCTTCTACTGGTCTACCGGTGGCTACGGCGTGATGTGGTACACCTTCAAGAAGGGCCAGTATGACTTCAACTCCGAGGCCGACGGCACCGTGAAGATGCAGCACGATGGCGACTACCTCGACCTCTTCGTGATGGTCGACGAAGGTCCCGTGGCTCTACTGGGCGACTTCTACCAACTCACCGGTAACCCCGTGCTGTTGCCCAAGTTTGGTTTCTACGAAGGCCACCTCAACGCCTATAACCGTGACTATTGGATCGAGACCCCCGAGGGCGGCGTGCCTTTCGAGGATGGCAAGCGCTACCGCGAGAGCCAGAAGAACAATGGCGGCATCAGAGAGACCCTCAATGGCGAGAAGGTTGACGGCACGGTAGCCATGGCAGGCTCCGTCGGTGGAGGCGGCGAAGTGCGCGTGCCCACCAACAGCAGCTACCAGTTCTCGGCCCGCGCCGTGATCGACCGCTATGCTGCCTACGACATGCCCCTCGGATGGATTCTCCCCAACGACGGCTACGGTGCCGGCTACGGACAGACAGGAACCCTGGAGGGCAACGTGGAGAACTTGCGCCAGTTTGGCGAGTATGCCCGCCAGCATGGTGTGGAGCTTGGCTTGTGGACACAGTCGAGCCTCTATCCCAAGGAGGGGGTCGAGGCCCTGTTGCAGCGCGACATCATCCGTGAGGTGCGCGATGCCGGTGTACGTATCCTCAAGACCGACGTGGCTTGGGTAGGCCCCGGCTATTCGTTTGGCCTCAATGGCGTGGCCGACGTGGCCAAGGTGATGCCCGAGTATGGCGACAATGCACGTCCCTTCATCATCACCCTCGACGGCTGGGCAGGCACACAGCGCTATGCCGGTCTGTGGAGTGGCGACCAGACGGGCGGCAACTGGGAGTACATCCGCTTCCATATCCCCACCTACCTCGGTTCGGGCCTCTCGGGACAGCCCAACGTATCGTCCGACATGGACGGCATCTTCGGTGGACGCAACCTGCCCGTCAACGTGCGCGACTATGAGTGGAAGACCTTCTCACCCATGCTCCTCAACATGGACGGCTGGGGCTCCAACGAGAAGTACCCCCACGCCCTGGGCGAGCCCGCCACCAGCATCAACCGCTCATACCTGAAGTGGAAGTCCATCCTCACCCCCTACACCTATAGCATCGCCCGCGAGGCTGTCTTCGGCCTACCCATGGTGCGTGCCATGTTCCTCGACACCGAGAACGACTACACTCTGGGCAAGGCTACCCAGTACCAGTACATGTTTGGTCCCTGGTATCTCGTGGCGCCCATCTATCAGAACACCGCAGCCGATGCCGAGGGCAACGACGTGCGCCACGGCATCTACCTCCCCGAGGGTCAGTGGGTCGATTACTTCAGCGGTGAGCACTACACGGGCGGACGCATCATCAACAGCTACGACGCTCCCCTGTGGAAGCAGCCCCTCTTCGTAAAGGCCGGTGCCATCGTTCCCCTCACCCATCCGCACAACAATGTGAACGAGATAGACCCCACCTTGCGCATCTACGACGTGTACCCCTACGGCGAGAGCAGCTTCACCGAGTATGACGACGATGGCCGCACACAGGCCTACCTCTTCGGTGAGTACGTGGAGACCAAGGTCAGCAGCAGCGCCAAGCGCAGCAAGGCCACCATCACCGTGGCCCCTACCACAGGCTCATTCGAGGGCTTCGTGCCCGAGAAGCGCACCGAGATGCGCATCTACATGAATGCTGCGCCCAAGAAGGTGACAGCACAGGTAGGCGGCAGCAAGGTCGAGCTCCGCGCCGTGGCTTCGGCCGAGGAGTTTGCCAATGCCGACAACGCCTTCTACTACGAGCCCATGCCCTCGCTCAACAGGTTCTCCACCCACGGCACCCCTGAGGCTGCTGTGAGCATCTTCGGTGCACCGCGCCTGATGGTGAAGGTAGCCTCTACCGATGTCACCAAGAACGCCGTCAAGATTACCGTAGAGGGCTACCGCTTTGAGGAGGGCGACCCCTTGGCCAGCAAGACCGGCAAGCTCGCAACACCAGCCATCACCTTCACCGAAGAGCACATCGAGCCCTATGCGCTCACACCCTCATGGACACTGCAGTCCGAGGCCGACTACTACGAGATTGAGTTCGGCGGCATGCTCTACTCCACCATCCGCGACAGCCTGCTCCGCTTCGAGGACCTCAAGGCCGAGACCGACTACACCTTCCGCCTGCGTGCCGTGAATGCCGATGGCGCCTCCCAGTGGGCCGAGGCTAAGGTGCAGACCCTCTCCAACCCGCTCGAGTTTGCCATCCCCGGCATCAAGGCCGAAAACACCTGTAAGGACCAGCCCGGACAGGGTGTCAATAAGTTCTTCGACTACGACGAGACCAGCATCTGGCACACCGACTGGGGTGGCGGTGCCGTGCCTTTCACCATGGAGATAGACCTTGGCGGCATCAACCAGCTCGACAAGCTCCACTACCTCCCCCGCGAGGACGGCGGCAACGGTACCCTCCTGCAGGGCACCATCTCCTACAGTGCCGACCGCAAGGTATGGACCACCCCCGTAGCCTTCAACTGGGCCCCCGACGGTACGGTGAAGATTGTCGACTTCGAGGAGAAGATTCCCGCCCGCTACGTGAAGATCGACGTCACTGCAGCCCGCGGCAACTTCGGTTCGGGTCGTGAGATGTACATCTTCAAGGTACCCGGCACCGAGACCATCCTGCAGGGCGACATCAACCACGACGGCCGTGTCGACAAGGACGACTACACCTCCTACATGAACTACACCGGCTTGCGTGCCGGCGACTCCGACTTCGACGGCTACATCAGTGGTGGCGACATCAACAAGAACGGCCTCATCGATGCCTTCGACATCGCCACCGTAGGTGTCTGCCTGCAGGGCGGCGTGAACACCTACGGCATGGGCACATTGGGCGGCAAGCCCCAGCTCGTGGCTCCGCAGAGCGTGCGCGAGGGCGAGGAGGTGAAGGTCATCATCCGTGGCGACGGCCTCAGCGAGGTGAACGCATGGAGCGTGGCCATCCCCTACGATGCCACCCTGCTCAGGTATGTGAAGACCTCTCCCGTGGGCACCCGCGAGATGGACAACCTCACCTACGACCGTCTGCACAAGAATGGCGTGAAGGCCCTCTACCCCACCTTCGTCAACACCGGCAACAAGCCCGTGCTCAGCGGCACCGGCACCCTCGTGGAGATCACCTTCATCGCCCTCAAGAGCGGCAACCTCGACCTGCAGATGCAGGATGCCCTCCTTGTGGATAAGAAAATGAATTCTATAGAATAAAGCTACAATCCTGACGGACTCTTAGTAATCCAGTTTTAGCCTCGAAAGACCCATATGAAACACCTAAGTCACCTCTTCGCCCTGCTGGTGTCCGTGGCAACAACCACACTCCTATTGGCACAGCAACCGACACAACCGGACGAGAACTTCCACATATACCTCTGCTTCGGTCAGTCGAACATGGAGGGGTGTGGTCCTATAGAGGCACAGGACACGATGGGCATCAGCGACCGTTTCCTGATGATGGCTGCGGTGGATATGCCTCAGCTTGGGAGAATACGCGGAGAATGGTATAGGGCGGTGCCCCCACTTACCGTACCTTATGGCGGACTGAGTCCTGCCGACTACTTCGGGCGTACCATGTTGGAGAACCTTCCCCAAGAGGTCAAGGTGGGCATCATCAACGTAGCAGTAGGCGGATGCAAAATCGAACTGTTCGATGAGGATGTCTGCTCCGATTACCTCAAAGGTCAGCCCGACTGGCTCAAGCAGAAGGCCCGCGACTACGACAACCACCCCTACCAGCGACTGATAACGCTGGCCCGCCAAGCACAGAAAGCGGGTGTCATCAAGGGCATACTGCTGCATCAGGGAGAGTCGAACACAGGCGACAGGGAATGGCCCCATAAGGTAAAGAAGGTGTATGAGCGCATGCTGACCGACTTGGGGCTCTCGGCCGAAGAGGTGCCTCTGATTGCCGGAGAGGTGATACATGCCTCACAGCAGGGTGCCTGTGCCTCCATGAACGAGATTATCGCCACACTACCCGAGGTGATACCCACGGCACATGTCGTGTCATCGGACGGGTGTGCCTCGTCTGGCGACAAGCTGCACTTCACCTCTGAGGGCTACCGCATACTGGGACGACGCTATGCCCACACACTCCTCTGCCATAACTACCGCAAGCAGGAGGGCGCCTATCGCAACCCCATCCTCTATGCCGACGTGCCCGACATGTCGGTATGCTTCGACGGCTGCCACTACTATATGGTGAGCACCACCATGCACCTCATGCCCGGTGCTCCCATCATGCGCTCGGCCGACATGCAGCATTGGGAAACGGTGAGCTACCTCTACCCGCGCATCAACGATGGCGACCGCTACGACCTTATCGACGGGACGGCTTATGGGCAGGGGCAGTGGGCCTCCTCAATACGTTATCACAAGGGCAAGTTCTACGTGTGGTTCAGCGCCAATGGCCATCCCTGGCGCGGATTCGTATACACGGCAGACGACGCAGCCGGTCCGTGGACCCTGCACTCTCGCCCACCCCATCATCACGACGGTTCGCTCCTCTTCGATGACGACGGCCGTGTATACCTCTACCACGGCACAGGACGGCTCACCGAGTTTGCCCCCGACCTGAGCGGTCCGCTACCCGGTGGCATTGACATGACCGTGTTCGAGCGCGATGCCGATGAACGGGGGCTTCTGGAGGGAAGCTCGGCCTTCAAGCACAACGGCAGGTACTACCTGATGATGATATCGATGGACTGGGGCATCCCCGGACGTGTACGCCGCGAAGTATGCTACCGTGCCGACAAGATTACCGGTCCCTATGAGAAGAGAGTGATACTGGAGACCCCCTTCGAGGAGTATGGCGGCGTAGGGCAAGGATGTATCGTGCAGGGGCATGGGGGCCGCTGGCATGGACTCATCTTCCAGGACCGCGACGGAGTGGGCCGTGTGCCCTGCCTGATGCCCTGCACCTGGATAGATGGTTGGCTCATCCTGGGCGACGAGCATGGGCGTATCCCCAACGACACCACACTCGACTACACATCGATGAGGGGCATCTGTGGCTCTGATGACTTCGATGGCAAAGAGCTATCGCTCTACTGGCAGTGGAACCACAACCCCATCGATGATGCCTGGAGCCTTACCGCACGGCGTGGTGCCCTACGACTCACGACGGCCCGCCTCGTGGAGAACCTCTTCGTAGCGCCCAACACCCTCACCCAACGTATGGTAGGCCCGTCGTGTAGCGGCACCGTATGCCTCGACCTCCGGCACATGCGCAACGGCGACCGCGCCGGACTGGCAGCCTTCAATGGCGACAGTGGTGTACTCACCATCGAGCAGGAGGGAGACAAGCGGAGCATCGTGGTGAGCGAGCAGCGCTCGCGCTTCGGCGAGGGACACAGCATCGTAGGGGTCGACACGGTAGAGTTAGCCCGCATCCCGCTGAAGCGTAGCAAGGTATACCTGCGTATCGACGGCACCTTCGGCAAGCCGCGCGACCTCGCCACCTTCTCATACAGCACCGACGGCAAGCGATACATCCCGATAGGACGTGCCGTAAGGATGAGTTTCGACTACCGCCGTATGTTCATGGGCAGCAAGTTTGCCATCTTCAACTACGCCACCAAAGAGACGGGCGGTTACGTGGATGTGCTGGACTTCAAGTATGAATAGCCATTATCCTTAAATCATATAATCATATGGAATTTCTCCTTCACTACGCCTGGAAGCATCGTCTCTTTCCGCTCGCTCCGCTCACCACGATGGATGGGCAACCCATTGAGGTCATCGACCCCGGTATGGAGAACCGAAACGACGGACCCGACTTCTTCAATGCCAAGGTGAAGATAGGCGGTACGCTGTGGGTGGGCAATGTGGAGATTCATGTGAATGCCTCGGACTGGTATAAGCATGGACACGATACCGACAAACGATACGACTCGGTGGTGCTACATGTAGCCGCAACAGTCGACCGTGAAGTGAGACGCACCGACGGCACCCCCATACCACAGATGGCACTGCAAGTGCCGCAGCATATCGTCAACAATTACCGTGAGCTGCTAACTGCCGACCGCTACCCCCCTTGCTACCGCATCATTCCCGAACTAAGCAACCTGACCATACATAGCTGGATGTCGTCGCTCCTTTATGAACGGCTCGATCAACGCGCAGAACTGATAACTGCCCGCTATGAAGCTCACGATAAGAACTGGAACGACGCACTCTTCTGCACCCTTGCCCGTAACTTCGGCTTCGGTACCAACGGGGAGGCTTTTGATGAATGGGCACGAAGGATTGACTTCCGTGCTGTGGACAAGCATGCCGACAACCTTCTGCAAGTAGAGGCCTTCTTTTTCGGACAAGCAGGGTTGCTTGATGAAGCGACTGTCCCCGAGTATTATCACGAGGCACTACAGGAGGATACCTATTTCCAGACGTTGAAGCGCGAATATGCCTTTCTGGCACATAAATTTAGCTTGCGCCCTATGGAAGCTACGATGTGGCGTCTACTGGGGATGCGCCCGGCAAACTTCCCCCATGTAAGGTTGGCTCAGCTGGCACGCCTCTACCATGAGCGTCGCATCAGTGTGTCGAAACTCCTGGCTGCCCCCGATAGGGCCGCTATCACGGAGTTGCTACACGTAGAGGCATCGGACTATTGGGATACGCATTACACCTTTGCCTCCACCCCCTCGGCACCGACAAAGAAGCGCGTCACCGACTCGGCAGTCACACTGCTGCTCATCAACTCCGTAGCACCCTTCTACTACAGCTACGGTCGCCGCAAGGACAATGAACAGTATTGCGAACAGGCAATCCTATTGCTTGAGCAGTTGAAAGCCGAAAACAACTATATCATTCGTATTTGGATAGACTGCGGGCTGTTGGTCAAGAATGCAGCCGACAGTCAAGCCCTCATCCAACTGAAAAAGCAATACTGCAATCGACACGATTGTCTGCGCTGTCGCATCGGTTACGAATACTTGAGAAAGGAATATGGCGTAGAGGGAAAAAGCCGATGAAAAGGGCATTTTTTATTTATCCTCCTAACGCCCCTCTGGTTTGCCAAACGTGAATAAACACTAATTTAGTGTCTATTTGACTGAATATTCGTTTTTTTGCATTACCTTTGCTCCTTCGGAGCGAAGTTAGGCTGCGCCTCGGATGACTACAAATGTAATTTGTGTCTTCACTCGCCTTGCACTAACATTGTCTCTTCGGAGCTCAAGTTAGGCTCCACCTATTAAGTGAGAAACAAAATTCATTGCAATGAAACAATATAAGCTTATTAACAACCTCATGGGTTGGTTGGTCTTTGCCGTTGCAGCAGTGGTCTACTGCTTGACCATCGAGTCTTCGGCAAGCTTCTGGGATTGTCCCGAGTTTATCACCACGGGCTATAAGCTCGAAGTAGGTCACCCGCCTGGCGCACCCTTCTTCATGCTTACGGCCAACCTGTTCTCACAGCTGGCCAGCGACCCCTCACAGGTGGCCTACATGGTGAATGTGATGTCGGCCCTGCTCAGCGCAGGATGTATCCTGTTCCTCTTCTGGAGCATCACACACCTCACACGCCGCCTCTTGTGTGGCAATAGCAACACCATCAAGACAGGGCAGATGGTAACCATTATCGGTGCCGGTCTGGTAGGCGCCTTGGTCTATACCTTCAGCGATACCTTCTGGTACAGCGCTGTCGAAGGCGAGGTATATGCCTACAGCTCGTTCTTCACGGCAGTGGTGTTCTGGTTTATCCTCAAGTGGGAGGAGGAGGCAGGCAGCGTGCATAGCGACCGCTGGCTCATCCTCATCGCCTACCTGATGGGACTCTCCGTGGGCGTACACTTGCTCAACCTGCTGTGTATACCCGCCATCGTGCTCATCTACTACTTCAAGAAGAACCCGAATGCCGGATGGAAGGGCACCATCGTGGCTCTTGCCGTATCGGCAGCGCTCGTTGCAGCCATCCTCTACGGTATCGTACCGGGCATCGTGAAGGTGGGCGGATGGTTTGAACTGTTCTTTGTGAACACCCTCTCCATGCCGTTCAACACGGGTCTTATCCTCTATATTATAGTATTGGCAGCCGCCTTGGTATGGAGCATCTGGGAAACCTATGCAGCCAAGTCCAGCGTGCGCACCTATATCGCCTTCATCCTGGTGATAGCGCTCACGGGCCTGCCCTTCTACGGGCATGGCGTGTCCTGCGTAGTGCTTGGCCTTATCGTGCTGGGCGTTTTGGCCGCCTACCTGTTCAATATGGACAAACTCAAGGAGCAGTGGCGCATGAGTGCCCGTGTGATGAGTACCACTCTGGTATCTATCATGATGATTGTCATCGGTTACTCGTCGTATGCCGTCATCGTGGTGCGCTCGGCTGCCAACACCCCGATGGACCAGAACTCACCGGAGGATATTTTCACCCTCGGCAGCTACCTCAACCGTGAGCAATATGGCGACACACCGCTCTTCTATGGCGGCACCTACGCCTCTAAGGTAGCCCGTAAGGTAGAAGGCCAATACTGGGTGCCCGTAGTGGAGGAGGGAGCCAAGGTATATATGCCTAAGGAGAAGGCTTCGGCCGATGAAAAGGACCAATATATCGTTGTCCGCACCAAGGACAAGTACGTGATGGAGCCCTCGATGCTCTTTCCCCGTATGCACAGTGCCGACCATGCCAACTGGCCTGCCGGAGGCTCTACCGTCAACCTCTACGACAACTGGGTGGGCGGCATCCAAGGCCGTGAGGCTACCGTCAACGTTGCCGGTCAGAAGCAGAAGGTGAAGGTACCTACACAGTGGGACAACATCAAGTTCTTCATCAACTATCAGGTCAACTTCATGTACTGGCGCTACTTCATGTGGAACTTTGTAGGCCGCCAGAACGACATCCAAGGCCACGGCGAGATAGAGCACGGCAACTGGATTACCGGTATCAACTTCATCGACAAGATGCTCGTGGGCGACCAGACCCTGCTGCCTTCAGAGTTGCGCGACAACAAGGGCCGCAACGTCTTCTATGGCCTGCCCCTGCTGCTCGGCCTCATCGGCCTCTTCTGGCAAGCCGGACGCGGCAAGCGCGGTGCACGCCAGTTTTGGGTAGTGTTCATGCTCTTCTTCATGACGGGCCTTGCCATCGTGCTCTACCTGAACCAGACACCCATGCAGCCCCGTGAGCGCGACTATGCCTATGCCGCCTCGTTCTATGCCTTTGCCATCTGGATTGGTATGGGTGTGGCCGGCATTGCTCACCTGCTGCAGAAGCTTGTCAAGAACCCCACCGTGGCAGGCGCTATCGCCACCGTGGTATGCGTGCTCGTTCCCCTGCAGATGGCCAGTCAGACATGGGACGACCACGACCGCAGCAACCGCTACATGGCTCGCGACTTCGGACAGAACTACCTCAACACCCTCCCCGAGAAGGGCTATCCCATCATCTTCACCAACGGTGACAACGATACCTTCCCCCTCTGGTACAATCAGGAGGTAGAGGGCGTGCGCACCGACTCGCGTGTATGCAACCTCTCGTACCTGCAGACCGACTGGTACATCGACCAGATGCGCCGTCCGGCCTACGACTCGCCCTCAGTGCCCATCCAATGGGAACGCCTCGACTATGTGGAGGGAACCAATGACTTTGTATATGTTATGCCTGAGCGAGAGGCTTTTGTGCGAGAGACTTATAAGAGACAGCCCGTTGCTGCTCGTCGTCAGTTTGGCGAAGAGCCCTTCGAGTTGCGCAATGTGCTCGACAATTGGGTGAAGAGTAAGGACGAGCGCCTCCATTGTATTCCTACTGACACGGTATATATCACCCTCGACAAGGCAGCCATCCTGCGCTCAGGAATGTATATTCCCGAGCAGTATCGTGGTGCGACCGATGAGGAAACCATGAGCAAGATGCCTGATCGTATGGTTATCTCACTCAAGGGACGTAACATACTTACCAAGAACCACATCATGCTGCTCGAGATGTTGGCCAACACCAACTGGGAGCGTCCGCTCTACATGTCTACGACCGTGGGCAGTGAAAATTATGTGGGTCTTGAACCCTTCTTCCTCCAGGAGGGACTGGCCTACCGCATCACACCGTTCAACTTCCGCCAACTGGGCCTTGCTCCTCAGAACGGCTTTGCTGTGGATAGCGAGACGATGTACAACAACCTGATGAACCGCTTCGTATTCGGTGGCATGAATACTCCAGGCATCTACATCGACGAGACCATCACCCGCATGGGCTACACCCATCGTCGCCTCTACACGATGTTGGCCAACCAGCTCATCCGTGAGGGAAAGAAAGAGAAGGCACTCGCCGTGCTCGACAAGTGCGAAGAGGAGTTCCCCGCTTCTATCCTGCCGCACAATTACTGGCATAGCCAGTCGCACCTCATCGGTCAGGCCTACCTTACTCTGGGTGAGACCGAGAAGGGCATGAACATCCTCTCTCAAGTGGCCGACAATGATATCGAGTATATCACCTGGTACCTCAGCCTGGATGACAAGCGCTTCAACACCTCGTTCGGTGAGGTGCAGAACTGCCTGTCAACCCTCGTCAAAACACTGCAGATGATGGAGCGCTCGTCAGACAAGGAGACCTTCAACCACTACTCAGGCCTCTTCGACAAGCTGTATCAGGAACTGGCAGCGCGGGTGAAGTAAATTTAAGTTTTTAAGTTTATAAGTTTTTGAGTTTGTAGGTTCCCGCTCGTGGAGCAAACTCAAAAACTTAAGAACTCATAAACTCACAAACTTATGTTCATTGAGCAACCACCACAATTCATCCGCCGGCTGTACCCACGTGCGTGCTGGCGGATGAATTCTTCAGAAAAAGCCGTATACCTTACCTTTGACGACGGCCCCATACCCGAGGTTACGCCTTGGGTACTTGATGTATTGGACAAGTACGGCATCAAGGCCACCTTCTTCATGGTGGGCGACAATGTGCGCAAGCATTCCGATGAGTACAAGATGGTCGTGGAGCGCGGACATCGCATAGGCAACCACACTTTCAACCACCTCAAGGGATTCGAGGAGCGCACCGAGCGATACATCGCCAATATCGACAAGGCCGACTGCTACCTCACCACCAACCTTTTCCGTCCGCCTCACGGCATCATGCGCCTCAGGCAATACCGCGCACTGAGCGAGCGCTACCGCATCGTCATGTGGGACCTCGTGACGCGCGACTACAATCCCAAGCTCAATGGCCGTCAGATATTGCGCAAGATTCACAAATACACCCGCAACGGCTCCATCATCACCTTCCACGACTCACTCCGCGCAGTGGACAATCTCTACTATGCCCTGCCGCGAGCCATCGAGTGGCTGAAGAGCGAGGGATATGAGTTCAAAGTCTTTGAGTGAAGACTTGTACCCTATTTTTTAATTCATCGAGTGATTTTCCGCGATAGAATGGACGTTTTTTTGCATGAATGATTATTCTGCTTCTGTGGGTTGATGAGATCTTCTCGCCTGTCCTTCTCTATTGTTCATGTCTAATTTTCATTCAAAGTGGCATAATAATATTTACATCTCTTTTTTTGGAGTTTAGGGAATTATAATTATTCTTACTTTTGAGGGAACAAAAATACTTTTGTCCTTGAGAAAAAGGATAATGTGTATTAACTTAATGCCTATGAAGCTGAAGAAATGTACTTTCCCGTGCGGTTTGGTTGCTATCGTTCTGTTCTTTGCATCTACAGGATTATTGGCACAAACCCTTCAGTACGAGCGAATAACATCTTCATGTACGTTTGATACGGCTGCAGATATACATATACAGGCATTGGAAGATGCGATTATTGGCGATGCTGTTGTAAACATTACGTCACCAGATGCATGGATATTTTTTGACAATGTCAAGCCCAATGAAGTTGCAACCCGATATGCAGCGCACATTCAAATAGATGGCGAAACATTGATTGCTGGCACTAATGCGCGTGTTGTACTCCATAGACACGGAGCGATAATTATTCCTCATGCAGGTGACTATACTCCGTTAAAAGCTTATTCAGAGCCGGGGTTCGAGGGCGAAGAGGCTTCGTACAGATGCAATTACTACTATTCCGATTATCCGCCAATCAATGCTCCCGACAGCCTTTGTCGGTCAATGTTATTGGACAATGCTATTCATTCACTGAAACTCAAGCGCGGGTATATGGCTACGCTTGCTTGTGAGGCCGATGGTATGGGTTACAGTCGTATATACATTGCTGACACTAGTGACATCGAACTTCGAGTGCTCCCTCGCGAGTTGGATGGGAAGATAAGCTACATCCGTGTGATGCGTTGGCAATATCCTTCGAAAAAGGGGTGGGTTGGTTCTTACTGGAAAGAGATAATAAAGGAGCTGCAATACGTGGAAGAACAATGCGATAAGACCAATTCTACCTGGTTCTACAATTGGGGAAGTACTGCTACTAGCACCCGAAATTCCAATACAGATTCACCATATTTGAATCAAGAATTTGTACCAATGAAATGGGGTGCTGGGGGGAGTTGGAGAAAGCTGTATGCACTTGAGGATGTGACACACATTCTTGGGTACAATGAACCTGATCATACCGAGCAGTCCGATGTCAGCGTCGAACAAGCTATAGAGGAGTGGCCACTCATGCAGCAGACGGGACTTCGCCTTGGTTCTCCTGCTACTACCGATTTCACTTGGCTTTACAACTTCATGAGCGAGGCCAATCGACGCAACTACCGAGTCGACTATGTAGCAATACACGCCTATTGGGGAGGTCTCAGTCCGTATGAGTGGTACATACGGCTCAAGGAAATTCATGATCGTACCAAGCGGCCTCTATGGATTACAGAGTGGAACAATGGAGCCAACTGGACGAAGGAAGATTGGCCTTCAAATACAGAGAAGCAACAACAAAAGCAGCTCAATGACATTAAAGGCATACTGGAGGTGATGGATACGTGTAGCTTCGTAGAACGTTATTCAATTTATAATTGGGTAGAAGACAAACGCTATATACTGACTCCCAATGGGGTCTTAACTCCTGCTGGAGAGTACTATAGAGATAATACTCCGGTCTATTTCTTCAATCAGGACAAAGAGGTCATCCCTACATGGAAAGTACGCCAACCACCCACATTGAGTTATAGTGGATATACCGACGATGGTCAAGTAATACTTCATTGGGACGATGAAAATGGTGAGCAAATTACAAAATACTTTATTGAGGAGAGCCGGGATGGAGGTCACAGTTACCATGTAGTGGACTCAATGGCTATATCCATCCTACAGGCAGAGGTCCCCTTGACCGTCAATAGTAGCGACACCTTGGGAGTCTGCTTCCGAATTGTTTCGGTCGGACTTGATGGAACTACCCTTTCGTCCGAACCAATAAAAATCGCCGTCATAGATAGTGGTAACCAAGAAGTGATTGATGCTGAGTCGCTAATTACGGGAAACTGGCAACTGACCATGCTGAGTGAACCTTTCATATCCTCACCGGCTGTATTGACAGGGATACCTACGTATCGCAACAAGATGCCATTGAGTCTTCGTGTCCGTAACGTAAAGCCTAGAACCTTCGATGCGAAGCTTGACTCGTGGGAATACCAACACACTCCGAAATTGGCCAATCCCGACACATTGGCCTACCTTATACTTCCTTATGGGAGTTATACGTGGGGAGGAGTAAAGGCCGAAGCGGGAAAAGCCCTAGTGGGGAACTCCTCTTGTACAGAGATTGTTTTTGCAGAGCCTTTTAACGAGGTACCTGTGGTGATTGCCAATCAAGTAACCGACAATGATATGGCAGCCACGGCGGTGCGTGTATTTGACGTTACGTGCAAGGGATTCAAGGTCAAGTTGCAATATGAAGCCAAGGCAACGCCTTCGGAGGGCGACGAGACAATACACTATCTGGCAGCAACCACGGGTACGGGTTTGCTGGGCGACAAGGAAATCCGTGTAGGGCGCACCCCAGATTATGTCGTGACCGACAATTTGGATGGAGGCTACACTATCGGCTTCGGAATATCCTACGCTAACTTACCCCATGTGTTTGGTGCGATGCAGACAATGAATGATACAATAACTTCAACACTGAGGATGAAGAGTCGGTCGGTCTCTTCGGCCACCATAATCAAGGACAGAGAAAAGTCTGCATCACACAGCCGAGTCACTCCAGAGCAGATGGGATGGATTGTGATAGGTCACACACGCACCTCTCCTGTACTAAACTTATCTAATCAAGAATGCCTATTTGATGAACCCATACATGACTCTTCCGGTAAAGCAGTTTATGTGAATAATACTGAGAAGCACAGCGTGTATATAGTCGGAGGTAATCACAAAGGAATTAAACTATTAAAGAAATAATTTAAGAATCTTAAAAGTGTATTGCTATGAAAAGATGTTTCACTTTATTATTTACAGCTCTATGCATGGGACTTGGTAGTCTGCAAGCTATAGCTGGAGGTCAATCTGCTGTTGATGGTATTACCATTAGTTTTACAGATGTGAATGGAGTTTCACCCCGTAAAGCTCCCAGCGAGGTGCCTGATAGAATGATTATTGACGGCACAGGGACGGAATCTACATTCAAGGTAAAGACCTCAGGATTGGTGCAGGATGTTTCTGTAAATGCAACCAATGGTTTCAAGGTGGAGCCTACCACCATTCCTGCAGGACTTGACAAGGAAGTTACCGTTACAGTAACTCATCTGACTACCCTTTCCCGTCACGCGGGCAAGGTAATTCTCCGCAGCGGTGACATGCGTAGCTATGTAGACCTTGTCGGCTATGGCACTCCTCTTGCCGTGAAGGACATCTCCGGCAGCCCCGCCTACAGCGGCGGCGGCAGTGAGGGCATGGACTTCGACGCTTCCCCGCTTGATGCCTCCAAGGGATATACCATCGAAATCAAGGCACGTACTGATGATGCTGGGGATATGGTATACCCGTACGCCTTGACTGCTGACGGCAT
>JAZNYG010000014.1:0-30356 GCA_045594245.1 Bacteroidaceae bacterium | reverse complement strand
TATTCCACGTTTCACGCCCTTGAACAAGTTCAAGAATACCATTGTCAGGGTCTTCTGCATCAATACTCAATGCGAGCGTAAGCAATGATATGGCATCAAACAAATGAGCCTCTCCGTTTGACGGCTCACAATCAAATTTTACATTGTATGCAGTACTGAAACCACTAGACGGGGATGCACACGGAGAAAGCCCCTCGTAAGTAAGATTTCTCAGTTTAGGCGCAAGATTAGGCGAGTTTGTGACATCTGAGCAGATAACAAAAGGGAACAAAAACTTATCAGAATTTTCAATGAGACGCCCGATCTCTCTGTCAAAAGCCAATATCATTTTTTCCTGTGAAAGAGCCAACAACAGATAATCTCCATAACCAAAATTCCCCGAAGTTGTACTTACTGCCGACTTGATATCATCCTCGGAAGAGCATATAAAGATATCTTTCACATGCAGCCCCAACTCTTCTGCTTGATATGCAAACCAATCACTGAAACTTTTTCCATAGTCATCATCACTCGTAATCAAACTTACATTTCTACTCTCTGAGAGTAATGCTTGAGTCAGCATCAACTCGCATTGACTGATATCAGACTGTGTAAGGTTCCAGATATTTCCTACACCGGCATAAATTCGTTGCACTTCTGCAGATGTTGCAATCGGCAGAATCAATGTCTTTCCACTCTTTGCACAAAGTTGGGCTGCCGTATGAGCATTCTGTGAACTGTACGGTCCAATTATTGACACATAAGAATCGTCATTAGAAATATTCTTAAGTTGCGTATCAATTTCAGGAGAGTTCTCATCAAACCATTGCAACGACAATTTTATCTCTTCAGACAATCCGGTTTGAGCCTCTGCTAGATTATCCAAAGCCCATTGGGCTGTTCTTGTCCACGTCTCTTGCCTGTCCTTCGGCATTACAACCGCAACCTTGTATGTTTTGACATTACGCTTTGTATGACCTGAAGAAAAGTCATCGGAACAGGCACACAGAACAAAAATCATTAGGGTGATTAATATTTTACTACCTATCCTCATAATAACTCTCCTCCTTTTCGATTGCTTCCGATTTATATCTGTCACACATCCGAGTCCAATAATCAGGGTCGAAATAATAATCATCCCAGGCTATCAGATTGTCAAAGAATGATTCGCTTAACGAGATATAGACTATGTCGTCATCGGATAAATCAAAACTATAATGAGCTTGTAATTCATTGCCACTTATCCACTCATCCAAAAGAGAATGAACAACCTTTCTTATATTGAAAATTACCGAGAAAGGAACTCGTGTACTATAGTTGGAACAATCCACATCCATTCCAGCTATAAGGTTCATATTAAACTCTTCCTCTCTTGTGGCCTTATACATTCCACTGTTTGAGCCTCCGGCAAGAGGGTAGATAAAAGATTTATAAGGAAGTCTGTTGACTATCTTATACCCCTCGTTTGGCATCCCATAGCCAGATTCGTCCTCTGCTAAATATACAACCTCGGTCCTGTTTCCACCGACAGAAAAGCCCTCAACGAAACCTTTAATTGCATCTCCTAAATAGTTTTCAGTCCGCATAGCTGCTATAACGCTTGCCGATTCCGCTTCGCTTGCCATGCAACCTGCCAAATATGAAACACCATATCGATGTATCATAAACGAGCTCACACGGTTCGGCAAATTTTCAGCCTCGCTTTCAAAAATAAGAATGGACTTGTTCTGTGGAAGTGTAATATCCTGTACCAAGGATTCATATTCATTTCCCGCTAAAACAAGCAGAGCATGTACTCCTGATAAATCTTTATTGACCCATGTACTCAATGCACTCCTCACATCATCTATTGATGTCGGACTAATCATTGAGAGAGAAACCTCGTTTGTCTCATTTACGTCCATGATACCAGACAGGATCTCATCATTATATCCATTGTCTCCAGCACCACTTAAGCCTAATACAACTGTAATCTCAGGACGTGGCTCATCAAAATGTGAATTCTCAGAACATGCGCAGCACATCCCGAAAAATACTATCGACAATATTACATTTTTAATTCTCACATTTGATATCCATTTCTTATATTATTCTTTTTATAATCACGTACAGCTTGTATATTTTCTTCAAAAGGAACTAACCACACGATGCAAAATTACTCAAAATAGCGCAATTGAACGCTAATTCATCAAGAAAAATCAGCCGAGATGGTATTGTACTTTGAAAAAAATGCAGACAAACTTTCTACGATAGCTACCAATACTATGAGCTTACACCCCAATTCAAGACAGGGGAGTGCTTTTTAGTTCTCTCACATTCAAGGGTGTTTTAGTTTGTGACACCGTATCTCTCACAAAAACAGAATGTTGAGAGTGTGGCGTCACATCTTTTTGTATTTTCGAGACTTTTGTACTATAGAAAATAATTAATTAGGTAAGTGTATGCTATATAATTATTTATTTTTTACTCATAAGAAGTTTGAAAAACAGTGAAAGTTGTGACGCCAAGCAAGTAAGACATTGAACTTCTGCACAATGCGGCGTCACAACTATTCTCCATATTACTCCTCCTTACTGCTGTAGTGGGCATTGAGGCGCTGGGCTGACTTGATCTCGTCGCCCGTGAGGGTGACGGCTATCCATCCGCGCGAGTATTTGGTGCGCCGTGCCTCGAACCCCAGGCGGTTCATGCTCATAGCCACGCGCTTGGGCGAGAGGCGTGTGCGCACATACAGACCGATGAGCGTTCCGATAGTTTTCTTCATATCCTTTATGTTTTTAAGTTTCACGCTACAAAGGTAGAGAGCATCTTTCGCTGTGCAATAAAATTAGTGTATCCTCTTTTTGTGCATTCTTATCATGACATTACAAATTTAGTGTAATTCCCGCAAGATTATCCAAGTATAGTAAAATTTGTCTGTAAAAATAAACTCTTTGGGGTATACCCCTATACGCCTTTTCGATTGATTTTGCTATCTCACGATTGTCAAAACGGTAATCCTTGTTATTTGTTTTTTGCAGCAAATTGGTTCGGGCACAATTTATATCCCTGAATTGTTGGAAACAGGCGCGTTGCGCTCATTTTACATTCAGTTAACAGGATTGCAACATTTATGAAACATTAAGGCAGTACCTTCGCAGCGTCAAATGAAAAGAAAAGACTATGAGATGTAAACTTATCAATCCCCAACCTCTATGAACGATAAACTCTACAGATTCCTGCTAACTGTCGCCGCACTGGCCGTGCCCATCGTATGTGGTGGCGTAGTGTATGCCCTCGTCACCGATGCATACGCAGCTTTCGAGCATTTCGGGTTCCTGAAGTTCCTCACCTCCTCGGAGTGGAGCTACACCGAGGGAGCCGAGCAGTATGGTGCACTGCCCTTCATCACAGGCACACTGATGACCACCGCGCTGGCGCTCCTCTTCTGCATCCCCTTCTCGCTCCCCGTGGCACTCTTCGTGGGTGAGTATTTCAAGGGTACCAAGGTGGCCTCTGTGCTCGCCACTGTCACCGACCTGCTGGCCGGTATCCCCAGCATCATCTATGGTCTGTGGGGATTCTACACGCTGCGTCCGCTGATCATGGCGCTCAACATCTCTCCGCAAGGCTCGGGTGTACTCACAGCCTCGCTCGTGCTGGCCATCATGATAGTGCCCTACGCAGCCTCGCTCAGCGCCGAGTTCATAAAGATGGTGCCGAACGATCTGAAGGAGGGTGCCTATAGCCTGGGAGCCACGCGTGCCGAGGTGATACGTCGGGTGGTATTCCCCGTGGCAGGGTCGGGTATCTTCTCCTCATACATCCTGGCCATAGGCCGTGCCTTGGGCGAGACGATGACCGTGACGATGCTCATTGGCAACACCAACAACATCCCCGAGTCTATCACCTCTACGGGCAACTCGATGGCTTCCATCATCGCCAACCAGTTTGGCGAGGCCGACGGGCTGCGCCTCTCATCACTCATTGCCATCGGACTGGTGTTATTTCTCATCACGGCGATAATCAATCTGATAGGTAAGGTAATGATTAAACGCGCAAGAATATCATAACTATGAATAAGTTGAAAATTAGGAATCGCTTAATAAAAGACAAAGCCCTGCTGTGGGGCGTATGCCTCTTAGCAGCGCTCACAGCCGTACCCCTCATCGCCATCCTTGGCGAGGTGCTGCTGCGTGGCTACGACCAGTTGTCGTGGTCGTTCTTCACCGAGCCAACGCCCACAGCCTATAAGGCAATGAAAGCCATCGAGGCCGGAGAGCCCATCCCTGGCGGCATCGCCAACGGCATCATCGGCACCATGATCATGCTTGGCATGGCTGTCGTGGTGGCTGTGCCCGTGGGCATCCTTTGCGGTGCCTACTTGGCCGAGAACAGCAAACGCCGCTTTGCGCAGACGGTGAGCTACCTTACCGACCTGCTGCAGGGCACGCCATCGGTCATCATCGGCATCATCACCTACATCTGGGTAGTAGTGCCCATGAAGGGCTACTCGGCCATCGCCGGCAGCGTGGCGCTATGCATCATGATGCTGCCGCTCATCATCCGCTCCACCGAGGAGACCCTCAAGATACTCCCCGCCTCGCTCAAGGAGGCCGGCCTTGCCCTCGGTGGCAACAGTGCCCGCGTGATGCTACGCGTGCAGCTCCCTGCAGCCTTCGGAGGCATCTTCACCGGTGTGTTACTCGCCATCTCACGCGTCATTGGCGAGACCGCCCCGCTCATGTTCACCGCCCTCGGTTGCTCGTTCATCCGCTGGTCGATAGACAAGCCCATCTCGGCCGTGCCGCTGCTCATCTGGGAGTTCTTCAACGACCCCAACCTGCAGGAACTCATCTGGGGAGCCTCGCTCTTCCTCCTGCTATTCGTATTGTCACTTAACCTGTTATCAAAGTATCTTGCAAAGAAATGGAACCAATAATCCCTATCCTCGAGTTTAAGAACACTTGCGTATCCTATACCAAGCAGACGATGGCCGTGAAGTACGTGTCGGCAGCCATCGAGCGCAACACCATCACCGCCATCATGGGCCCCTCGGGCTGTGGCAAGAGCACGCTGCTGCGTGCCGCCAACCTGATGCATGAGCTCTATCCCAACATACGTGTCGATGGCGAGATACTGCTCAACGGAGAGAATATCCTCTCGATGGAGCCCATCGACGTGCGCCGCCGCATAGGCATGGTATTCCAGCGCCCTGCCCCGTTCCCCACGATGAGCATCTACGACAATGTACTCTCGGGCTACACGCTCAACGGCATACGCCTGGCCAAGGCCGAGAAGGACGCCACCGTGGAGCGCTGCCTGCGCAGCGTAGCCCTGTGGGACGAGGTGAAGGACGTGCTCAACAAGAAGGGCACCTTCCTCTCGGGCGGACAGCAGCAACGCCTCTGCATCGCCCGCGCCCTGGCCATGAAGCCCGACGTGTTGCTCATGGACGAGCCCACCTCGGCTCTCGACCCCATCGCCACCGCCCACATCGAGGAGCTGATGCAGGAACTGCAGCGCGAGGTCACCATCCTCATCGTAACCCACAACATGGGGCAGGCACGGCGCATCTCCTCCAAGTCGATGTTCATGTACCTGGGCGAACTGGTCGAGTATGGCGACACCGCCACCATGTTCTCTAACCCCACTGACGAGCGCACCCGCGCCTACCTCACGGGCAAGATGGGATAAGGGTTGGGGGGTATAGAGTGGACTCGGGACGTTATTTAATCCTTATATAACCGTTTTGTAACATTTATGAAACATTACGGCGGTACTTTTGCAACGCAATTGCGAAGGTTGGCTGCGCTCGTTGAAAGCAAATGCAAGCAATGCTCACTCGCTGGCGCAACCTTTGCAACGCAAAAAAGTAAACTCACAACTCATAACTCACAACTCAAAACACATGGGTATACTACAAGTCTTTACACTGTTGGGAGCATTGGGAATGTTCCTGTATGGAATGAACCTGATGAGCTCAGGACTACAGAAGGCAGCTGGCGACAAGCTGCGCAGTTTCTTATCGGCCATGACATCGAACCCCCTCAAGGGCGTGCTGACGGGTCTGGGCATCACTACGGTGATACAGTCATCATCGGCCACCACGGTAATGGTGGTGAGTTTCGTCAATGCCGGACTGCTGACGTTGACACAGGCCATAGGCGTCATCATGGGAGCCAACATCGGTACTACGGTGACGGCGTGGATGGTGTCGTGGCTGGGCTTCAAGGCCGACATCTCGCTGCTGGCCGTGCCGATGATGCTGCTGGGATTCCTCTTCTCGAACTCGAAGAGAGACAAGCGCCGCAACATAGGCGAACTCATCGTAGGCTTCTGCCTCTTGTTCCTCGGCCTGTCGTTCATGAAAGACTCGGTGCCCGACCTCCGTCAGACGCCCGAGGTGCTGGCCTTCGTCAGCTCGTGGTCATCACACGGGTTCGGCTCGGTATTGCTCTTCCTCGCCTTCGGCACGGTGCTCACCCTCATCCTGCAATCCTCATCGGCCACGATGGCCATCACGCTCATCATGCTCAGCATGGGCTGGATACCGTTCCCCATGGCCTGCGCCATGGTGCTGGGTGAGAATATCGGTACCACCATCACAGCCAACATACCCGCCTCGGTGGGCAACACGCAGGCCAAGCGTGCCGCCATGTCGCACACCATCTTCAACGTCTTCGGCGTGCTGTGGGCACTCGTGCTCTATCGTCCCTTCCTCAGCCTGGTAGGTTGGGTGACAGAAAACCTCTTCGGACTCCCCAATCCCGCTGCCGAGGGCTTTGCCGTGGTGACCGAGAACTCTCCCGAGAGCACGGCTGCCCTGTACGGATTGTCGATGCTCCATACCCTGTTCAACACCATCAACACCCTGCTGATGGTATGGTTCACCGGCAAGATAGCCAAGGCAGTAAGCTGGATCATACGCGCTCCACAGAACAAGGAGAACGAGGCCTTCCGCCTCAAATACATTTCGGCAGGCCCTCTCGCCACCCCCGAGCTGTCGGTAGAGCAGGCCTTCGAGGAGATTATCCACTTTGCCCAAGTGTCGAAGAACGGTGCAGCATATGCCCGTGAGGCCATGAATGAGAGCAATGCCGAGAAGTTTGAGACCCTCCGCGAGAAACTCGTCAAGTACGAGGAGATAGCCGACCGCATTGAATACGAGATAGCCACCTTCCTCAACGCCGTATCGGCCGAGGAGATCAGCGAAAGCACGGCCAACAAGATAAAGGCTATGTACAAGATCATCGGCGAACTGGAGTCGCTGGGCGACTCGGGCGAGGCCATCAGCCGTATCCTCTCGCGCAAGAACATCCACCGCAAAGCCTTCGACGCCAATGCCGCACGCAACCTCAACACCATGGCCGATGCCGTTGCCGATGCCTACGACGTGATGATAGCCAACCTCGCCGCAGCCCGCAAGGACGAGCTGACAGACATTGCCAATGCCTACAACGCCGAAGACCGCCTCAACAGCCTACGCAACAACTTCCGCGACGCCATGATTGAGGATATCGAGAACGGCAACACCAACTACCAGGCGAGCGTCTACTACATGGACATCATCAACCAATACGAGCGCATGGGCGACTTCATGATCAACATCTCGCAAGACCTCGAGCGGGGATTCGCGAAGAGATAAGCCTCTTGTACGTATAACTCTCATCATCCGTTACGGCCAGTACCGTAACGGATTTTTATTTTATTATGGATAGCATATTGGGGTAGTGTATTTTAATAGAAGAGATGCTATATGAATAAGTGAAGTGCGTGGCATGATGATGTGTATGTGTGAAAGCATTGCCGTCTGCGACCTTGTAGCGGTATGCAGAGCGGCAATGCAAAGTAGATATTTGGAATAAAGAGTTTTACTTCTTCTGTTTGCCCAGCTTGATCTTGCCATTGGCTACCAGCCACTGGGCTTCATCGCGCAGGGTCTCCTCGATGGGGCGTGTGGTGTAGCCCAGTTCGCGCTGTGCCTTGCTGTAATCGAACTTGTTGTTGCGCTTGAGGTTGTACACCGAGAAGGTGGTCATCATTGGCATTTCGCCCTTCTTGGCTGCCTCCTTCTCCATCTTCTTGGCAATCTTCTCGGCCATGCGTATGGGGAGGAAGAACTTGATGGGCTTGCAGCCGAGCTCCTGGTTGAGCAGTTTGCTCAGGCGCTTCAGCGTGATGACCTCATTGCCAAGGATATAGCCCTCGCCCACACGGCCCTTGTCGGCAGCAGCGATACAGCCAGCGGCCAGGTCGCGTACATCGACCAAGTTGAACGAGCCGTCGATGCCCACGGGCATCTTGCCCTTGATAATCTTGATGATGGTAGCGGTAGTCTCGCTGATGGCATTGTCGTTGGGACCGAAGATTCCCGTAGGATATACGATGCAGGCCTGCAAGCCGCGGTTGCGCACGGCGGTCAAGACATTGGCCGTGGCCATCGCCTTGCTTTTGCTGTACCAGCCCACCACCTCATCGAGGTTAAACTCATCGACCTCCTTGATCTTCTCTCCCTTGGGACGCTCGGGGATAGCGCCAGTAGAGCTTACATACACTAACTTGCGGCACTCCTTGTGCTCTAAGCAAAGGTCCACGATATTTTCCGTACCGCCCACGTTGACATCAAGCACGAGTTTGCGGTAGTTGGGGTTCACGGTCACCATGCTGGCCACGTGGATGCAGACGGTCTCTGTGCCCTCCTCTACGGTGAAGAACTTGTCGAGCGATGCCTTGTCGCAGAGGTCGCCATATACGACTTCTACATTCTCGGGGATATACTTCGCGGCTTTGTCGCCTTTGAGCACAAAGGCTCTGACGCGGTCGCCACGCTCCAACAGTTGGGCACACACGTTGCTGCCCAAGAATCCGGCTGCGCCAGTAACGAGATAAAGAGGTCTTTTCATAGTTAAAGGTTCAGGTTAAAATCTTATAATATGTCTGAATCTAATGGTTACTTGTTCTTTGCAGCCTCTACCTTAGCCTTGGCAGCCTCTACGCGCTTGTTGGCTGCTTCCAGTTCCTTGTTCATGCGCTCCTTCTCGGCTGCGCTACGTACTGAGGGCTTTGACAGACGCTTCTGCTCCTCATAGAAAGCCTTGGTCTCAAGCTTTGTTGCCTGGAAGTTGGCCTTGTCAATCTTGCGCTGTAACTTGGCGCTCTCCTTCATGTCGCGGAAAGCACGCTTGAAGAAACCTTCCTTGTTTTCTTCCTGTGCATTAGCTGTAAGCACACAACCGAACATCAGGGTAACGATACCCAATCCTTTGATAAACTTTTTCATTTTTCTTTTACTTTTTAATGGTTAAACTTGTTTCGTTATCGTCATCGTTTTCATTGTCTTCTACAAGGAAAGTATCTACAAACTTGTCCTCAATCTTCTGGTAAGCCCCCACGAATGCATTCTCCACTGCAAAGTAGCTTTTTACCACACTTCGCTCCAATTTCTGGTAAGCCTCCACCACACTCTTCTCCACCTTGGTGGTCTTCAGTTTATATTTGGGCCTTCCGCTCATAGTTCAGGTTAGGTTCTTTTCGCTTTGTCATTTTTGACGTTGCAAAGGTTGAGCAAGCGAGTGAATAAACCACGTTTATTTTCAACGAGCGCAGCCAACCTTCGCAATTGCGATGCAAAGGTACTGCGACTTTTTATGCCAAATAAGCCATTAAATCCAATGTTTTGGTTTGTTTGTCTGCAAATTCACCTTTTTATCGCCAAACGGACCAAACAAACAAGAATAAAAGCGAATATTATTCGCATAAAAGCGAACAGTAAAGATAAATCGTTCAGCTTTTATTTGCAGCGAATGGAGAAAAAAGCGACATTTGTACCAAGATTGTAGTTTATGGCAGAGAAAATACCTTATGTAAAGTGGCGCGAGCGCATCAACCAGATTGTGCCCGACGAGTACCGCATCGGCAATGATGTCTTCATCCTACCGCAGCACAAGCTGTTTCAGCTTCCCGAGGGACATTTCAAGACCGATGTGACCACGGTCATCATCTATGAAAAGGGGTGGGTGCGCGTGAGTATCGACATGAGAGAATACACGGTGCAAGCACCGAGCGTGGTGACCTTCCTGCCCGACACTATATATAAGGTATTGGAGTGCTCTGAAGATTTGGAGTACAAGATTGTCATCTATTCGAAGAACTTTACCGACAATCTCTTCCTCAACCTCGACCGTATGCACCCGTTGCGTTCGTCCATTCAGAACCATCCAGTACAGGAGGGCGTGGAGCACGTGTATGTATACAACAAGTACCTGTCGATGCTCATCGACCTCACCAAGCGCAGCGGCTCGCCCTACAAGTTGGAAGCAGCCAAACACCTGACATTGGCCACCTTCTATTCCTTCTCGCTGGCCCGGCACAATGTTGCCACAGACCAAGAGACGCGCATCGGCCGTAAAGATGAACTGTATGGCGCCTTCGTGGAACTCGTCCGCCGCCATTTCCGCACCTGCCACGATGTCGCCTTCTATGCCGACAAACTATGCGTGACGGTGAAGTACCTGTCGCAAGTGGTGAAGGAGAAGTCGGGTACCCCTGCCCTGGAATTCATAGAGCAGTACGTCATCACCGAGTGCAAAGCCCTGCTGCTCTCCACCAAGATGAGCATACAGCAGATTGCCGACGAACTGCACTTTCCCTCACAATCGGTCTTCGGCAAGTACTTCAAGCGTGTGACGGGTGTATCGCCGCGTGAATACAGGAATAGGGGAAATTAGTAACGACTCACTAGCCTAGAATAGAGTATATATTACTACTATTCCGGATATAGAACTGTGAATATTATAGACGTCATCCCACATTATAACTAATAATAAAAGTTAAATTTCTCATTTGCCCGGGAAAATACTTCTAAAGAATTGATAATTTGCATAATTTGAAGTATTTTCGCAGACGTTTATAAAAAATGTATTTCCCTACTAATGTTTGGAGGTCGTAAAAATATTGTACAGTCGTGCTTGACGGCTATCATAGGTATTGCTTTTATTTCCTGCTCCTCAAAGAATGGAGAAGGATTCATCTACTATACCGTGGAGCGAGATGCTTTTGTCGACGTTTTACGTGTTGAAGGGTTCACAGAATCGCTAGGTTCTGTCATACTTACTTGTCCACCCGATGTTGACGGTAGCATCGAATATCTCATTGAAAGCGGTACGATGGTAAAAAAGGGGGATACGCTCTGCATCATCGAGGACCTAAGCATCGAGGAAAGGTACGACAACCTTCTGATTGACCTTGAAAACAGCTATGCAGACCTTGAAGCTACAAAAGCCAATGCGCAGTTGGAGTTGGCTATGCTCGAAGCACAGGTAAGGACCAATGAGGCCGAAACACAGATTGCAGGACTCGACTCGGTACAACTCCTCTACCTAAGCCCAACGGAACGACGTATAAAGGAACTGCAGATGGAGCAGTCGGCCATACGGCGTGAACGACTCTACAAACAGGTTGATAAACAAAAGATCATACAGCAAGCCGACATAAAGAAGGCTGAGAGTAAGATTTCAAGAATCGAGCGACGAGTTGAGAGTCAACGCGAGCTATTGCAGTCGCTCATACTTCTTGCCCCGAGAGATGGACTTGCTATCCGTGCCCGTAGAAATCCTTGGACTGCCCAAACGTGGCTCGTGGGGGATAATGTATGGAATGGACGTGCTGTGGTGACCATGCCTACGATAGATAGCATGAAAGTGCTCATATATGCGCAGGAAACGGAATACAAACGTATTGAGGTGGGCGACCCGGTGGAATACACCTTTGATGCCATGCCCGACAACCGTGCCTGGGGCCGCATCACCAAACTGTCTCCTATGGGACTGAAGCGTACCGAAGGTTCAGAGGTGAAGACTTTCGAGGTAGAGGCTTCTGTTGATTCTGTATTACATCCCCTTGATCCTGGCTTAAGTGCCAATTGCCGTATCTTCTTGCAACACGTGCCCGACACCTTGGTCGTGCCTACCGTTTGTATATACAAACGCGATTCGGTAGATGTGGTGTATGTACGCAAGGGGAAGAAATATGAGGAGCGCGTAGTGCGACTCTCTATCACTACACCTCGAAGTTCGGTCATTGCTGAGGGTGTGAATGAGGGAGAACAAATAACATTGATAAAACCAGACGATAAGCATATCTTATGATGAACTACAAGATCAAGGCTTTTGCCGTTATGCTCTGCTGCATAGGAGCGCTTGCCGTATCGTGCGGCAAGAAAACTGATGCGCAAATACCCGAAGCCAAAGTGACTAAAGGAATCTTCTATATAGATATATATGAGGAAGGTGAGATTGAGGCAGTCAACTCTATCAATATATCTTCACCCAATATACCTTGGCGATTCGGGAACCTGAAGATTTCCAACATCGTTACCGACGGCGATGAGGTGCAAGCTGGCGATACCGTCATCACCTTTGATCCAGCCGAGGTGCGTAAGTCAATCCTCGACTATGAAGACCGTCTTGTAGTGAGCAATGCGGAGCTGGAGAAGATGCTTGCGCAGCACGAACTACAGATGGAGGAGCTCACTGCTGATTATGAGGTTACCCGTATCAGTCACGAGATATCACGTATGCAACTAGAGTCGGCTTCGCACGAGAGTGAAATCAAGAAGCGCGAAATCCAGCTCAACTTAGAGAAAGCGGACATCTCGCTTGCCCGTGCCAAGGATCAGATTGAGAATCGTCGTCGCATACAAGCAGAAGAGCTAAAGAAAAAGCGCCTCTCCATACGTGAGGATGAGGAGCGTCTTGAGGAGGCTCACCGCACACTTGACAAGTTGTTTGTCATTGCTCCTTCGCCCGGTATAGCTATCGTAACTCGTAATTACAGCACCAACGCCAAATATCAGGCAGGCGATCAATGTTGGTCACAGCAGCAGCTCATACAGTTGCCCGACCTTTCGAAGTTGAAGGCCAAGGTCAATATCAACGAGGTGGATATCTCACAGGTAACCAAAGGACTGAAGGTGCAGATTCGTCCCGATGCTTTTTCTGATAGTATATTCACAGGGACAGTGACTACAGTAGCCAACTTGGCACAAAACAAGGATAATAAATCAAAAATAAAAGTTTTCCCCGTAGAAATTGTCATCGATCAGTTCAACAAGAATTTGCTTCCTGGTCTTACGGTGAGTTGTCGTATTATTGTGGACGAAATTCCCAACGTATGCTATGTGCCTTTAGAGGCTTTGCATATTGAAGGTGATAGAAGCTATGTGTATAAGAAGACGGTAGGCGGGTACGATAAGGTGGATGTAAAGACGGGAGCTACCAATTCGGATTATGTGATTATCGAATCCGGGCTTGATGAGGACGATGTGGTTGCCCTTGTGGATCCGACATTAGTGGCACAGAAAGATAAAGAGGAGAAGAAATGATGAAAGGCTTATCGAAATATCTGTTACTGCTGCCCTTGCTCGTGGCATGTAAGGGTGGTGTGTTTGGCGGCGATGAGGCTGCTGAACTGAAGAGTACGGCTATAGTGGAGACTGGTGAACTATCGGCAGTGCGTACGAAAGCTTTCGTGATGCCACGATTCGGACGATGGAGCTCCATGCGTGTCATTGGTCTTGCAGAACACGGCAAGGTGATACAACCGGGTGACTCGGTTATCCAGCTCGACCCTGCTGATGTGACCAAGTATATCGTCGATCGTGAGACGGCATTGGAATCGCAACTCGCCTCGCTCGAGACCATGTTAGTGAATCAGGAGAACCGCGACAGCGAAGCGGAATCAACCATCAAATCAGAACTGGCTACCTATGAGCTTCGAAAACTGACACTCGAAGCTGCTCAGTTTGAGTCTGAACGTACCAAAAAGATTAAAGAGCTGGAATTTGAGCAGGCTACCATTGCCCTCAATCTCGCCAAGCGCAAGTTGGAACTTAATGAAATTATCAATGCCAACGACCTTAAGATTCAGCAAATACGTGTCAATCAGATACAGAAAGATATACAGAATGCTTACGACATCATTCCTCAACTGACTATCCGCTCGGAGATACCGGGAATCTTCCAGATTCACCGCAACTGGCGTTCTGGTCAGTTGCTTCAGGTGGGCGATGAGGTGTGGCGTGGAAACTCGATGGCCTACGTGCCCGACCTTACGTGGATGAAGGTGGAGACTTGTATCAATGAGAACGACTTCTTGCGTATCAAAGTAGGCACTAAGGTACTGGTGCGATTGGATGCACTGCCCGATGTCTCATTTGAGGGTGAGGTATCGCGTATTGGCCGTTTCTGTCATGTGCGTGATGCTAATAAGCCGCGCCAAAAGGTCTTCGATGTAGAGGTACGCCTTTTAGTATCAGATGAGCGCCTGAAACCCGGTATGACCGTAAGTTGCGAATATTTGGAGGAGGTAGGATAATATCAGAGTCCTAAAAACCACCTAGAAACGCTAGAATATCTAGGAAATCCTAGGAGGGACTAGGATAATATAAAGAAAACAATATGGAATACAGCGAAAATATAAAAGTTGCGTGGCAAGGACTGACGGACCATAAGTTCCGTTCATTCTTGACGATGCTCGGTATCATCTTTGGTGTGGCATCGGTGATAGCGATGCTCTCAATCGGTGAGGGCGCCAAGCGTGAAGCCATTGCCAAGTATCAGGATTTGGGTGTGAACAATATCATCGTTCGTGAGAAGGACATGACCGATGAGGAGCTGGAGGAGGTGCGCACGAAGTTCTCTCCCGGACTCTCTCTGCACGATGCCGAGGTTATCCGTGAGATTGTACCGGGCGTGAGCCGTATTGCTGCTCAGGCTGAAATCAATGCCGATGTCAAGTATACCAATCGTTCGGTGAAGTCCTCGGTGATTGGTGTTACCCCGGAATTCTACGACATCCTAAACTATAAGATTAGTGAGGGAGAGTTTATCGGTGATGTACACTACGATGGCAAACAGAAGGTATGTGTGCTTGGAGCTGGCATTGCCTTCACCCTTTTCCAGAAGGAGGAGCCCATCGGAAAAATGATCAAGATAGAGGATCAATGGTTAGAGGTTATCGGCGTGTTGGAATCCAAAGCGCTTTTTACCGAGACGGTAGGTGAGTTGGCAGCCCGTGACCTCAACACCGACGTGTATGTACCGCTCTCCATGTTTCTCGACCGCTTCTCGCGTGGCAATGCGCTTGATAGTGAGATACAGCAGCTCACCATTCAGGTGGAGAACTCAGAGCATCTGATGGAGACCTCTACACTGGTCAATGAGATTGTTAAGCGTCATCACTTCAATAATGAAGACTATGGCATTGTAATCCCCCTCGAACTGCTCAAGCAGGAGGAGAAGGAGCGTCAGATATATAACTTCCTGCTCGGTGCCATTGCTGCCATTTCACTCCTTGTAGGTGGTATCGGTATTATGAACATTATGCTGGCTACGGTGATGGAGCGTACCCGTGAGATTGGTATCCGACGTGCTATCGGAGCTCGCAAGCGCGATATCATGACTCAGTTTGTTACCGAGGCTGTGGTGATCAGTATTGCCGGTGGTATCATCGGTGTGGTAGCTGGTGTGTCGCTCTCGCTCCTGGTATCGGTATTTACCGATGTGAGCACCTATATTAGATTATATAGTATCGTGATTGCCTTTGCCTTCTCGGTAGTGGTGGGTGTTGTATTCGGCTACCTGCCTGCCAAGAATGCTGCCAATCTGAAACCTGTAGATTCTATACGCTATGAATGATAAGCTGTTAATAGAAATAAACAATATCACCAAGCGCTATGAGATGGGCGACAATGTGGTGATGGCGCTGCAAGATGTCAATCTGAAGATTGAGCGCGGAGAGTATTTGAGCATTATGGGACCCTCAGGCTCGGGAAAGAGTACCTTTATGAATATCTTGGGCTGTCTTGACACCCCCTCGACAGGAGAGTACAAGTTCCGCGGAGTTGATGTGAGCAAGCTCGATGATGATGCCCTCTCGGCAATGCGTAACAAGGAGATTGGTTTTGTGTTCCAGAACTTCAATCTGCTACCCAAACTCAATGCAGTACAGAATGTAGAGCTCCCCTTGGCGTATGCGGGAGTACCTGCAGCTGAGCGTCGTGAGCGTGCCATACGTGCCCTCGAGCGTGTCAAATTGGCCGACCGTATGCACCATAAGCCAAGCGAACTTTCGGGTGGTCAGCGTCAGCGTGTAGCCATTGCCCGTGCTTTGGTGACCAATCCAGGCATCTTGCTGGCCGATGAGCCTACGGGTGCGCTTGACTCAAAGACAGGTGTGGAGATTATGCGCCTCTTCGACGAACTGCACCGCGAAGGTGATAACACCATCATCCTCATCACGCACGAGCAGGAAATTGCCAACTATGCCATCCGTAATGTATATATAAAGGACGGTACCATCCATTACGACCGACTGAATACCAATAGAACTATTGTATCATAACGACTATGAATGCCAAGAATATAAAATACACGACATTGCTGTGCATGCTGCTCGCCTGCACTGCTGTCAAGGCTGAGACCTATCATCTTACACTCGAAGCTAGCGTAGAGCTTGCCAAGGAGAAGAGCTACACGATGCAAAACTTGAAAGAGAACCTCAAGATTGCTGAGTATAACCTCAAGTCGGCAACCGCAAGCTTGAAAACTCACATTGACTTCAGCCTCACGATGCCCGAGTTTAACCAGACGGTGCGTACGTGGGACGATACCACCGGTGTGTCGTTCTATTCTGTGAAGCGTATGGACTATGGAGGTACGGTGACTGTGAATCAGCCCCTTATTACCAATGGTAACATCTATTGGGAGACAAGCCTGAACAGCTATGATGACTTCTATAATGATGACCGATCGGCAACATTCAATACCCGTCTTCGTCTACGCCAGCCTATCGACGCTCTCTATGGATACAATGCTATCCGCTCGTCACTGAAGTCGGCCCGCCTCGATTACGAACGTACCAACAAGTCGCTCCGCCGCGAAGAGCTCAATCTGGTCTATCGTGTCAGCAGTGCCTATTACAACCTACTCTCCTTGCAGCGCAGTACGGAGATTGCTTTGCTCGACTATGAGCGCCAGACCGAAGCCAATCAGATAGCACAGAACAAGTACGCCTCTGGCCTTATCCGTGAGGTGGATGCCTTGCAGATGGAGGTCGACTTGGCTGAAGCACAGAATAGCTACGAGATGGCGCTCATCAATCAGGAGTCGGCCATCAATAGTTTCAAGGAGCTACTGGGTATTGAGCTCACCGACAGTGTGGTGCTCAATGATGAGCTGAAATACAATATCGTAGTAGTCGATGCCGACAAGGCAGTAGAGTATGCACTCAAGAACCGCACTGAACTCCGCGATCAGGATATAGCCATTGAGCAGCAGAAGATGTCTATCCGTCAGCGTAAAGCCGAGGGTATGGTGCGTGGATACTTTGATGCTTATGTGCAGAAGACAGGTACAAGTATGGGCGAGATCACTACATCGTATAGCAATACCATCCAGACATCGGCTAATGACTTTCTCGATCGCCCGATAAACTATGGTGTAGGTTTTACCGTATCGGTGCCTATCCTTGACTGGGGAGAGAATCGCGCTCGTGTACGTGCTGCCGAAGCTCGCCAGCGACAAAACTATCTTGCCAAGGAAGAGCTTGAACGCTCAATTGAAACCGAGACACGCAACTCCGTTGCTCAGCTCAATAACAATCTCAAACGCTTACAGTTGCTAGAGAAGAATGTCGTTATTGCAGAAAAGAGTTTTGATATTACCCTCCAACGCTTTTCTGATGGCGATATTGATAGTCAAACCTTGGCTCTTGAGCGTAATCGACTCAACAGTGCCTATCGTAACCATTTGAGTGCCTATATTGCCTATCAGCTCAGTTTGGCTGACATCATGCGTAAGACACTCTACGACTTTGAAAAAGGCGAGGAGTTGATTATGTAAGCATACAACTATCTTCGCATTGCTATCAGGTATAGAAACATCTATCTTTCCTGAAAACAGTATTTCTAAGATAAAAAAAGACCTGCTAGCAGGTCTTTTTTTTGGAGCAATTAAATTCACTACTTAATATTAGGTTGCTCCAATCCATAGCCCTTGCGTTTGTCCTCACTCTTAAGGGCGAAGGCGAGCAGCAGGGCGATGATGCCAAAGCAAGCAAACACACACATTGGCAGGGTGTAGTCGTATTGGATGAAAGTCTGTCCATCCACTACACGTTCTCCGCTGATACAGTACTCATCAAGCAACCAACCAATGAACAGAGGTACGAAACCGAGACCGATATTCTGCACCCAGAAAATGAGGGCGTAGGCAGAGCCTAACAACTTCTCGGGGATAATCTTAGGCACTGAGGGCCACATGGCTGAGGGTACAAGCGAGAAAGCTACACCCAGCACGATAGCGATGAAGGCAGCAAACCACCAATAATTGAGCACGGGAAGGGCAAACATCACGTGAACGGCGATGAGCATGGCCGAGCCGATAATCATAATCGTTGCACCCCTACCCTTACGGTCATAGATACCACCGAAGAGCGGTGTCATGATAAGATTACCCATGGGGATAAGTGCGGGAATCCATCCAGCCCACTCGTTGGCCATACCATACTTATTCTCCATCAGTGAGGTGGCATACTTCATGAAGGGGAACACAGCAGAGTAGAACATAAGGCAAAGCAGGGCGATAAGCCAGAAGCCCTTGTTGGTGATGATTTCCTTAAGGTCTGAGATATGAAAGGTATCATCGTCGCCCTGCTCGGCAGTAATCTGCTTATCGAGCTTGGCATCCATTACGCAGAACACACAGTAGGCCAGCAGTCCGATACCAATGAGCACCAAGGCAAAGAGCAGCGGAGCCGACATGCTAAAGTGCTTAACAATAAGCGGACTCACAATCATGGCCAGTGCCGTACCCAAACGGGCAACAGCCACCTGAGTACCCATGGCGAGTGCCATCTCTTTACCCTTGAACCACTTGGCAATAACCTTTGTCACCGTGATTCCGCAGTTCTCGGTACCTACGGCAAAGATGGCATAGCCGAGACTGGCCACCATTACTTGGGTGCGGATACCGAAGATGTAGCCAGCCTCAGGCGTGGGGGAGATAAACTCCACGGCATAGTACTTGATGAAAGCACCGATAACCATCAGAGCACAAGAGGCCACACCTGTGACGCGTACGCCCAGTTTGTCGAGAATCATACCACCAAAGATGAGCATGAAAAGGAATACGTTGAACCAGCAGTAGGCCCAGTTAAAAATACCGAAATCAGAGCTTGACCAATGCATTTCCACTTCGAGCATGGTCATCAGGGGCGACATAGCATCGGTAAGAAAATAGCCCCACATCATGGTAAACGACACGATGACAAGAGCTGCCCAACGAGCAGCCTTCGAGTCGCGCAGTGTTTGTTGAATCTGTTGAGTCATAGTTGTTTACGTTTTATTTTGGTTATTATTATGCGTATCTACCAATTAAACTGCGAAGTTACGGATAATTCTTGAATATCCATAAATATAAGAATAAACATTTTAGAACATATCTATCGTAAAAGCCATAGCTACTAAAATTCATAACAATATATGAACTGGAGATGAACCATCTACTTGCGATTAATGTTATATCATTGAGCAACAGCATAAGCTGCTACCTTACATAAATAACTTTTTCTTAATCATTCAATCTATCGGGCTACTCCTCTTAGTGATAAGGGGAGTAGTCATTATTATACGACAAGAGGCCTGCAATGCAAGCCTCTTGATCATATATACATATGACAATAGTAAGTCATCAACCATTAACTATATTAATCATCACCCACCTGCCTCAGCAATATAGCCGAAAGCCTCCTGGCCCTTGGCCCTAATCCATGCCCAGTCCTTGGCAGCTACGACATCCTTGGGAAAGAGATTGCTACCCATACCTACGCAAGTAACACCGGCCTTAATCCAGGCAGTAAGGTTCTCCTTGGTAGGCTCTACGCCACCGGTAACCATCAGCATTGACCAAGGCATAGGAGCCTTCACATTTTTCACAAATGAAGGGCCACCCACATTACCAGCAGGAAAAACCTTACAAAGGTCGCATCCACACTCCTGAGCAAAACCAATCTCACTTACAGAACCACAACCGGGTGTGTAAGGGACAAGACGGCGATTGCATACCTTAGCCACCTCGGGGTTGAAGAGCGGACCAACAATAAAATTGGCCCCCAATTGGATATACAATGCTGCAGTAGCAGGGTCAACAATTGAGCCGACGCCCATCACCATATCGGGGCACTCACGTGCCACCCATTTGTTGAGTTCACCAAACACCTCATGAGCAAAGTCGCCACGGTTGGTAAACTCGAAGGCGCGTACACCACCCTCGTAACAAGCCTTAACCACTTGCTTGGCTGTCTCCACATCGCTATGATAGAAAACAGGAACCATACCAGTGCTCTTCATTACAGAGAGCACTTGAAGTTTATTGAATTTTGCCATTTCTTTAGTTTATAGATGTTTTACATTCTATCGCTGTACACGTCCACTAGCATCACCTCCTGCCAAGGCTTCTACCTCTTCTGCAGACACCATATTAAAGTCGCCAGGAATAGTGTGCTTAAGAGCCGAAGCAGCAACAGCAAACTCGAGTGCTTCGCCCTGAGTAGCCTTGGTAAGAAGTCCGTGAATTACACCGCCTGAGAATGAGTCGCCACCGCCAACACGGTCGATGATGGGGTCGATATCGTAGTGCTTTGACACGTAGAACTCCGAGCCGTTATAAATCATAGCCTTCCAGCCATTATGTGTAGCAGAGTATGACTCACGCAGTGTAGAGATTACATATTTGAAGCCAAATTCCTGAGCCATCTGAGTGAAGATGCCCTTGTAGCCTTCAGCGTCAGTGTGTCCACCCTCAACGTCTGCATCGGGTTTGAATCCGAGGCAGAGCTCGGCATCCTCTTCATTGCCGATACATACATCCACGTATTGCATCAAGGGACGCATGATTGACTGAGCCTTCTCCTTTGTCCACAACTTCTTGCGGAAGTTGAGGTCTACCGATACCGTTACACCATGACGCTTGGCAGCTTCGCAAGCAAGGCGGGTAAGTTCGGCAGCCTTATCGCTGATAGCAGGAGTAATACCACTCCAATGGAACCAGTCGGCACCCTCCATGATAGCATCAAAATCAAAGTCCTGTGGATCAGCCTCAGCAATTGACGACCCTGCACGGTCATAGATAACCTTGCTCGGACGCATCGAAGCGCCTGTTTCCAAATAATAGATACCCACACGATTACCACCACGAGCAATAAAGTCTGTTTTCACACCGAATTGGCGGAGTGAGTTCACGGCCGACTGGCCAATCTCGTGCTTAGGCAGCTTGGTGACGAAGTACGCATCGTGTCCATAGTTGGCGCAGCTGACAGCCACATTGGCTTCGCCACCACCATAAACGACATCAAACACATCGGTTTGAACAAAACGAGTCTGTCCGGGTGTGGACAGTCGGAGCATAATCTCTCCTAAGGTTACAATTTTTGCCATAACAAATGTTATTATAAGTTTTGTATAGTTTTCTTACATAGAACATATAACAGCCTATAACGGCATTTAACATATAAAAGTTATCGCAAAGATAAATGTTATTAACCTATCATCCAAAAAAAACGCTTTATTTCTCATCGCTCCATAATATGTTTTTCGTTTTGTAACATGCACACGTCATCCGTCACCCTATACACATCCCCTCCTTCAAAAAAACACGCTACCGTTTAGAATAAAAACACTCTACTGTTTCTCCCTAAACAATAGAGTGTTTTTCTTTATTCAGTATAGTGAATTAGCTATTAACAGTGGCCTATCGCCCACGAGCCCCCACTCTACCGAACGCTACCAATTTTTTGTTTTTGCCTATCATCAAAGGACTTTCTTGTATAGAGCGATGATGTCTTCCTTCGTTACCTCACGGGGGTTACCAGGAGTACAAACGTCAGTAATAGCCTGCTCGGCCAAAGCAGGGATATCCTCCTCCTTGATGCCGATTTCAGTCAGGTGCTGTGGTATGCCGACTTCAATGGCAAGGTCACGCACAGCCTTGCAAGCAGCCTCGGCAGCCTCTTCCTTGGTCATGCCTTCGCGATATGCGTCCATCGCCTTGGCAATCTCTACATACTTGTCGAGACATACGGGGGCATTGAACTCCATGATAGTGGGGAGCAACAGAGCGTTGGCCACACCGTGGGGGATATCGAAGAGCGAACCCATGGGATGGGCCATGCCGTGAACGACACCGAGACCTACGTTAGAGAATGCCATACCGGCAATATACTGAGCTACGGCCATACCGTTACGTCCAACGGGATTGGTGGGTTCGAAAACTGCCGTGCGCAGATACTTGTTGATCATGCGGATAGCCTCAATCTCAAACATATCAGACATCTCCCAAGCAGCCTTGGTGATGTAGCCTTCAATAGCATGAGTGAGAGCATCAAGACCCGTAGCCGCTGTGGTACCCTTGGGCAGTGAGTACATGAGCTCGGCATCTACGATGGAGCAGCAGGGAATGTCATTGGGGTCAACGCATACCATTTTTTTCTGCTTTTCCTCGTCGATGATGACATAGTTGATGGTAGTCTCGGCGGCAGTACCGGCTGTGGTGGGCAGTGCGATGATAGGTACACTCTTATGCTTGGTAGGTGCCACACCTTCGAGTGATACCACATCGGCAAACTCAGGGTTGGTGATGATGATACCGATACCCTTGGCTGTGTCCATAGCTGAACCGCCACCGATAGCAACCAGGCAGTCGGCACCTGACTTTTTGAAAGCCTCCACACCCATCTGTACGTTTGTTACAGTGGGATTGGGCTTCACTTCACTATAGATCTCGTAGGGGATGCCTGCTTCATCGAGCACGTCACTCACCATCTTGGCTACTCCATATTGGATAAGCCCCTTGTCTGTTACGATCATGGCCTTCTTGAAGCCTAAGCGAGCGATTACACCAGGGAGCTCCTTGCGTGCTCCAGGACCGAAGTAGGACACTTCGTTGAGGATAAAACGATTTACCATTGTGTTTCTTCTTTTAGTTAGTATTATGATTAACTGAGTTGTGAAAACAAAAGTAACCCATCTCTGCGAGAAATCAAAACTTATAGACAAAAAAAATGGCAAGCAAAACGTTTTGCCTGCCATTTTTTGAGATATCATGGAGATTATTTTCTGTCAATGAACCAACTGTCGGGATTAGAGAGGCGCATAAAAAGTTCCTCATTGCGAGGATGATTATCACCCTTACGGCGCGACACCTTATCGGCCAAATAAGCAGGGTCATTGCGACGCAAAGCCACACGCATCAAGTCAGAGAAACGATTGCCCTCGAAGGCTGTCTCAAGCGCAAACTCATCTACAATGAGATCCTCGACTTTCTCTACAAGATAGTTCTTTGGATAGACCTTCAGGATAAGTGTGTCGGGACTCTCCTTATCTTTCTTGCGATCAGGATTACGCCATTCTGGAACTTCACACACACCATATTCACCCTCATCCTCTGAATGATATACCGTAAGATAGACAATAGTGTCACCAACAATGCCAGAAGAGATATCATACAATGTATCGTTGACAAGATAGGCAGTCACAGTGGGCTCTACTCTTGATGGGACAAAATCATTATAGTTCGGTAAATGGTATTCATCATTCTTAGCAGCCACACCCGTTCCACGAGCATGGATACCTTTATTGTCAGTATTCTCAGCTGTGGGTATCATAAACGAGATATCACCATCGACAATACGTACCGAAGCTACACCCTCCTTGAGAATAGTGAAAGCCAACTCGCAATTACCCATACGATTGAGGGCCTCAGCCATGCGGAGATACACATTACTAATTGTATAAACAGGCAAATTAAAATTACTAGAGTACTTGTAGTTTACAAGATACTTACTTTCTACATCAACCAGATACCATTCGTCATCTTGAGGAAGATTAGGGTTATATGAGCCATCGGTCCACTTTAGCATACCATAATCTCTGTATGCACGTGCATCACCACAAGCCAGATGGCGGATAGTAGTTGTATTCTGTTCATAAGCATAATCTTGTTTCTCAGCCAACTCCTTCCATGCATAGGATGGAGAAAGTGGCCGCTTACCCTCATTGACATCAGTAGCGCTAAAGACATTGTTGAGATTAGTTGTGGTTCCGTTCAACTTACTGCTCGACATCGGTATGACACAAAGGTTCTCTGAAGAGGAGGATGTAGTCATAAATCCTTGAATATCCTTTGTTGTAGAATTAAATCCACTAACCATTACACCACTGTTCGATGTACCCAAATTGCTAATATACATATGCTCTGCATAATAACGATAGGCATTCGCATAGTCTTGCTTCCATAAAAACATATCCCCCAAAAGCAGGCGAATGGGGAAGAACATCTTCTTAGAGTCAATACCATTAATCTCGCCATAATTCGGCAACTCTGTATCTACATAAGGGAGCAGGTCAGCGATAAAGTAGTCGCACATATCCTCAAGTGTATAATAAGGATAATCCTTCTCTGCATCTACAACAGAAAGGATGGGTTCAGTGATGAAAGGAACAGACTTGTACACAAGAGTCATCTGCAGATAGGTCCATGCACGAACAGCCTTCACGATTGCATACTCACGCAACAATACTGGTCGGTTTGACACCAGGACTGCTGTATCTACCTTAGCTAGAAAATAATTACAGTTATTGATTACTGCATAGTAATCGCTATAATTATAATAGAAATTCGAAGGCGATACATTATAATTGATAATCTCACGCAGATCATTCTCTGTGTTCACATTCTCATCCACCAAGTCACCACGCAATTCACCGAAGAGAACCGTACGGTCTGCAATAGCCTGTACCTTACTCAAGATTCCGATGACAGAGTACAAACTATCGGCAGGTGAGTTTAAGTCGTGACTTCCTTCATACTGTACAGATGAAGAGGTCACATCAAACATATCTTCACACGCTGTAAAGACACCCAATACCGAGCACAGCGCAATCGTATAGAATATTGATTTTCTTTTCATAAATCTTTTCATTTTTAGAGGTTAATCTTAATACCCATCAACACGCTACGGCCTTGGGCTGTAAGACCGCGGTCAATACCCTGATACAATACAGAATTACCGGCCCATACTTCAGGGTCACTGCCCAAATAGTTGGTAAGTGTAAAGAGATTATTGGCAGTAGCCCATACGGTAAGGCCCTGCAGCCATACAGAGTTCACAGGAAGGTCATAGCTAAGAGTCACACTACGCAAGCGGAGGTAGGAGCCATCCTCAATCCAGCGGTCAGAGAAGCGAGAGTTACCCATAGGGTCACCAAATGTAGCCTTTGGGATATCCGTCTGCTGGCCCTCTGCAATCCAACGACGGTTGAGAGCAGTAGTCTGGTTGAAGAACTGTGAACCGCCTTCAAGCTGTGCACGCTGATAGTTGTAGATATCATTACCATATGAATAATTGAAATTCACATTCAAGGAAAAGCGCTTATACGACAGATTTGAATACAAGTTACCATATACATCAGGATTAGGATCACCAATCACCACCATATCCTTCTCATTGATGGCACCATCGGCAACATGATCGACAAACTTCATATCACCAGCTCCAAATGGAGTGACCTCACCTGTAGCTGCTACGAGAGTAAGTCCCGCCTCATCAGCCTCCTGCTGAGTGGCATATACGCCATCGGTCTCATAACCATAGAATACACCTGCAGCACGGCCCACAGAGGTCAGTACGTTAGCACCATAAATTTGGGTTGTATAGTCTCCATCAGGCAATGCAGTTATTTCATTCTTATATGCCGAAGCATTGGCCCCTAATTCCCACTTCCAATTCTTGCGGTTGAGAAGCTTGAATCGTACACCAAAATCAAGGCCAACATTCTCCAACGAACCATCATTTGACCAATAATATCCCTCACCAGAAATCTCGGGCAGCGACTTCAAGGTCAACAAATTGTTCGTATAGCTCTTGAAGAAATTAAGAGAGAAACTCAATACATCATTGTACTCGGTCATATCCATTCCAACACGGAAACGATGCGTAGTTTCCCACTGTACGCCCGTATTACCAATATTGTTCAATACTAGACCAATAGAACCATTCAAGAAACGATTGGCGCTAAGGCTAGTACGCGATGCACTGATAGCAATATCATCATTTCCTGACGCATCGTAGCCTGCACTAAGCTTCAAGCTATTGATACCCAACAATTCTCTATCAAAGAAATCCTCAGATGAAACCAACCATGCAGTCTGCACAGAAGGGAAGAGGCCCCAATGTACGCCTGCCAACTTAATACCAGCATCTACATCCTTTCCGAAACGAGAAGTTGTCTCCATTGACAGACCGCCTTGTACAAAATACTTATACTTATAGTTATAATCAGCATTAGCATAGTATGCAAATGAACGCCAAGTATCGTCCACACCGCCAACATCACTAAAGTTCAAAGAACCAGAGACGTTAGGTGTCTTGTCATTACCTGTATTATGTCCCTCCTGAGCGGTAGAGACATAATTGTCGTTAGTAAAGCGGAAGCCACCGACTAAATTAAGGAAATGGGCCTTATTACGATATGTCCAATCAATCTTGGTATCACTAAACAATGATTCCTGCTTAGCATTGAATGCCGCTGCACGGTTGCTCGAAGCACCAACTCCATCAATATAGAAGGTAGGTGTACCAGTCATAGGGACGAAAGAGCGCTGATTGTTGTTTGACAATGCATAATAGAACAAAGTTGTAGCATACAGATTGCTATTGAAGTCGTAGCGAGGAGCAACAGAAAGATTAAACATACTATACTCCAAGCGATTCTTGTTCTTAGCGTCACCATACTTATTGATTGCCACAGGATTGGCCCATGAAGTATTCAGTCCGAATCCCTCAGCAAAATCATCAGCCGCAGACACGAAGGTTGTCACTCCACCATTCTCATCTTGACGATAAGGATTCAAGAAAGGTGCCTTAATCAAAGCCAAGAAGTTGGGAGATAGAATTGTCTCTGCTTCAAAGTCTTCAATGATACCATCATCACGCAGATTACGCGTGTTATAGTTGTATGCAACGTCAAAACGGGTACTCAAATTACCAATCAACTTAATGTCGGTATTGAAGCGGAGATTCATACGACTGAAGTTGTTAAAGTCCAATGTACTCTCAGCACCTGTATAACCCAAAGAAAGGTTATAATCAGCCACCTCGTCACCACCCTGAACACTGATATTATAGTTCTGAGTGATAGCCTCACGGTATACATACTCGTCCCAGTTCGTATCATTGTGATACATGTGGTAATAATAATAGTCAGGATCGTCATTCAAAAACTTGAAGTTTGTAAGTTCAGTTCCTGTACTACCAATAAGCTCTGATGCATACATACGATACTGGCTGGCATTCATCATCGAGGGGCGCTCGGGCATAAACTCCACACCGGCCATCACATTCGCTTCAATGCGGGTAGCCATGCTGGTACTGCGCTTGGTATCGATAATAATTACACCATTAGAGCCTTTGGTTCCATACAATGCCGTAGCATTCTTAAGGACGGTAACCTTCGCAATATCATTCACATTGATTGCCGAAAGCACATTATTATAGTGCCCCTCATGCAAGGCATCACGGCCATACTGCTGATCCAAGAATACGCCATCTAAGATAATGAGCGGCTGAGCATTGGCATTCAAAGAATTCAAACCACCAATAAACATAGCCGATCCCATAGCAGGAGTACCACTACGAGTAATTGAGCGCAAATCACCACCAAAACGTGTACCAATTTCCTGATCTATAGAGAGGGCTGTACTCAGTGAAAAATCCTCAGTCTCAGCCACATCAGTAATCTGAACCTTAGATGCATAGTCACTCTCAAACTGTTCCGAGTGCATGAACACTTCCTGGGCCTTCTCGCTGACAGCCATCTGTACAAGATTATAACCAGGAGCTGTCAGATCAAGCAATGTCACGAACTCAGGGACATTGAGCGTATAGCTGCCTGTTTCATTGGTCATCACCGAATACTTGGAATTGCCATGAGCCACAACACGAACACCAGCGAGAGGAGTACGAGTAGCCGCATCGTAAGCGACACCACTAACTGTCACCATCTTCTCTGTCTGGAGAGCAGACTCATCGGGCATTGCTGCATATGCTGCGGGAGTCATCAGCGACATACCTCCAGCTATCAAGCAGCACAACACAAACTGTATATGATTATTTATCTTCTTCATAATCCATCATTCTTTTACAGGTTCTAAAATCACACAGTCAATCAACATTGTACGCGACTTTGTCTTGTCTCTAGAGCTGGCAGCAGACTTGACATTCAGTGTTATTGACGACTTTTCCTCTCCATAGGTAGATACAGGGAAGGTAAATGTACCTACATGAACTGTATCAATCTTATAGGGGTCTACGAGCAGGCTGTCTTTTGCCACAGCCAAGTTAGTCTTCTTTGTTCTACCCTGATCATCCAAATAACTCAACGACACAGCCAAGTGATTAGGCTTGATACCGATACTTCTGTCTGTAGCCATCTGCTGCGGCAAGAATACGACCTTGATATCATACGTTGCAGCCAACGTATTCCAGATGTTAAAGTCAATTTCAGTCGCAGAGCTCGATTGTTTGGGGACAAGTTCCAGATACTCTCTACCTGATACCTTTGTATATAAAGAGTCTGTACTCTTCAGGTTTCTACGATATTCAATAGTAGTACTTTCCTTGACAGCATGTCCATTCACACGCTCTCCCTCAATCTTCAAACGGCTATGCCATGAATCCCAAGGATTGTGATACAGAGAGTCTGTGACAAATACTTTTCCGTTACTACATACCACACCTTCTTCATAAGAGCTATAACCAGTCAAAAGATAGTCGAACGGATTATAAAACACATTCCCTGAAGTTGACAGCAATGAATCCTGCATATCACCCTGCATCGTATGACTAAAGATAAGGTCTTTTACGATACCCAGTTTTGTATAATACTCCTGCAGAGAATCACGGAACTCATGCTTCTTGTGATAGGTATAGTAAGGAGCAATACGAGCATAAGCTGCATTCCATGCCTTATTGGTAGGTAATATCATGGTATATGTGCTATCCTCATTGTTTAGTTCACCCAACATATAATGCAGCATGTTATAGGTAACCACTACAGAATCGACATAAGTCTGCAATCCGTTTACGATGGGCCCCTCTACACTGGACTCCTCATCCAGTTCTTTCTCATCAAATGAATACATGTACTTACTGATACCACTGAAAGCTGAGTCAGTAGTCAAGTATTCCCACACATTGAAGAAGAAGGGTACCTGTTCGCTAATGATATGCAAAACACCGTTCTTGGCAATAATATTCATCCCTGTCAGTGTAGCACCACCGAAAGTATAATCATCGCCTACCTTAGTAAAGTTTATCAGTTTCTCATTCAGCATCATCACATCCTTATCCACTGTTGCCCCATTGGCAGAGTGAGTAAAGCGAGCAATATGATTATTCAAAACCTCTTCCTTCACCTTGTTTTCAGTGAGTCCTGTAACATCTATAGTACCTTGAGGAGCAAATATGGTATATATTTGGTCTCCATCAAGCACTTCGTCATAGCCATATTGTTTGAGGCAATCTGCAAATCCCTGTAATTCCGGACGTGAAGCAATCTCCTCCCATAAGGTCTTATCGGCAATCTGCTTCTGATTGTCCATATCATAGTGGCTATTCCATACATCAGTACAACTGCCGAATGTCAGGGGCAACATCAGCAATAAGCCCATACGTTTTATATAATCGAGATATCTCATAGTCTTATTCATATTATTAATGGATTAGTGGCGATCTTCAGGTACAACGGGCGAATCGTATACGCTCTTCGGGCAAAGCTCGATATAGTCAAGCATAAACTCCTTACCATTCTCGTCTACAGCACGGAAACGGATATAATGGTCTTTATCATTGGTCAAATACTCTGTTGCTACAATACGACGCAGAATATTCTGATGTATGGGAGCCATATCACTTTCATTCGTACCCATCGTTTGAGTGTCAGGGGCACGCATATATCCACGATTGTGCATTGCCTTATCATTGCGTACAATCTCATCCTTAGTGAGACCATCCTCAGAGAACCAACCAATCTTAGGACTTGAAGTATTCTCATTCAGTTTCAAGTCAATAGGAATACCACAGGGAATATTATCTACATACACCTGTGCCACACCACGCTGCGCCATAGCTACATAGGCATATCGAATCTCATAGGTTCCTTCCGGTACAGGAGGCAACTTAAGAGCAAAGTCATATTGTCCCATAGCGATAATTTCATCCCCATACCAGCACCAGAATCCCCATACGGGCTGTGAATACCATACTACAGCTTCCTGATACAT
>JAZNYG010000013.1:0-59595 GCA_045594245.1 Bacteroidaceae bacterium | reverse complement strand
GCTTGGAAAGACTGCACAAACCCAATGGTGTGTTCTACGATGTAAAAGGTGTATTGGATAAGAGCATCATCACTGAGCGATTGTAAGAAGTCTGCATCGGTATGATACCCGAGATGATGGAAACTTTACGTGAGAGATACTAACTCTTATTATTAGCTAAAAATAGCCATAAAAAGGCCTATTTTGTGACGGTTTTGTGACGGACTTTTTATACCGTCACAGAAGTAAATCAAATGGATGTCGGAGCCTACAGAAACTACGAGAACTCTTCTAGAATGGCTCGATAGTTGGTGTCTGTGGCAAGTACTTGAGGTATGCCGATGACGAAGAGTTGTTGGCGTGCTCTGGTGAGGGCTACGTTGAGTTTGCGGTCAAGAGGAGCAGCATCATTGTTGTCTTTCTCGCTTATCATTGTACGTGCTGTGAGCAATTCCATTTGGGCTGCCGAGGTCACCGTGGTACAATAGATGATGATGTCGCGCTGGCTGCCTTGGTAACGTTCTACGGTGTCGATACTGATTCCGTCGGTGTAGGTCGGCAGGTCTAGTGTGGCGAGCGCGTGGCGTATGAGAGCGCCTTGACTGCGGAAGGGGGCAATGATACCTATCGTGTGGTTAGGGTCGTAGGGTAGGTCATTGGCTTGGTAGAGCTTCACGATGGCTTCGACGAGTGATGCGCATAGTTGGGCTTCGTGGCTGTTGGTCTTGAACCGCTCTTCACTTTCGGGCATAGGGCAGGGAATGAACGCTGTGCGGCGGGTGGCTGCGAGTGTCTGCATAGGGCTCCCGGTATGATACTTTATATAAGGGAGCAATGCTGTCTGATGGGGTAGGGGCACAGGGCGAAGGCGGCCATCATAGAAATGCTGATTAGCAAAGTGACTGACCTCGGGATGCATACGCCCTTGATGGTATAGGGTGACGATGCAGTCGGTATGCCCAGCTGTGGTGAGACGATGGAAGAGGCGCTCGAAGAGCGACTGGCGGCAGTCGGTGAATCCCAGGCTGATAAGCTCATCGTCGGTGATGCAGGCCTCCTCTTCAGTTTGTAAGGATATGGCTGGCAGCTGCTTATGGTCACCTATGAGAATAAACTTCCCAGCCTTGGTGAGTAGGCCTACTATTTGCGGTTCGAGTATCTGTGAAGCTTCGTCTATGATGGTGAGGTCGAATTTCTTGGCTTCGAACAGTTCAGGACGGTTGGCTGCGGTACTTACGGTGCTTACGATGATACGCGTGGATGCGATAAGCGAGCGCACCTCATCACGGTTGCTCAGTGGGGCAGTGAGCCGGGCGAGTGTGCGGGGTGCATACCGCTCATCACAGCTCTGCTCGCTTCCCAGCCGTATGTATGCTGGAGCATCGGGAATACTCTCTAAGGCACTGCATATCTCGTCGACAGCTCGGTTGGTGTAGGCCATGAGCAGCATATGGCTGGAGGTATGCCGATAGTGCTCCTCTACGATGGAGCGTAGCACGATGGAGGTCTTGCCTGCACCGGGAGCACCTACGATAAGTGCATAGTCGCAAGCTTGGCGTACGGTTCGCACGATAGCATCGGTCTCTTCGCCGGGATAGTGTCCTTGAATATCTACACTGGTGTCTGTTTGCGGAAGTGTTTTCCCTAAGATGAGATCCTGACAGCGCTGTGGCGCGCAGAGCAGGGTGTATAGGTTGCGATATAGGGCCGATGAAGCGCTGTCGCTCACGTCGTGTTCCATGGCGTAGCTTGCAGCTTGTGGAAACACATCGGCGCCATGCTGATGTTGGCGAAGTCCTATGCGCAGGGTATGGGTGTCGATATGTAGCAAGGTTCCCTTATGCACTTGGCGTGTGGCTACGCTGTCGGCCTCACTCTCCTTGAGGTAGAAGAGTATCATATCGCCTCGGCGGAAGTTGGGCACGTCGGTTGTATCTAACGGAGGGAGGGCAAAGGTGAGTGTGTCGTACCCGCACCCATCATCGGAGACGAAGCTCTGCAGGCCGAGGCGGTCGATGATATCGCCATCGGCCAGCTTCTCTTCATAGGTGCGGCACCACAGATGGCTCTGTGCATTGTCTCGTTCGTTACGCCCGATCTTGGCGATGTACTGTTCGGCGGCAGTGAAGCGAAGGTAGCGGTAGAAGTAGGCCTTGACGATGGAGTCTGCTTGGTTGAAGGGGGCAAGTTGCTTGTTGAGGGCAGGGCGCAGATAGTCGCTCCATAGGCGGTTGGTGATGGGGCGGGTGTTGAAGTCGTCCGGACTCAATGCCTCAAACAAAGCTGCCGTGTCGGGCTCTGTGGCCAGATGGCGCATGAGGCGTACGATGGCATTACGCAGCACCAATGCATCGTCCACGATATGGGGATGGCTGTCGCCTGTGAAGTAGCGCGGGTAGCGGGAGTAGAGCAGCAAGCCTATAATCTCTTCGCGAGAGATACCTGTGTTGATGTGCAGCATTTCGCGGTATAGCATCATCTGGGCTGTATGGCTTTGCTTGGGACCTTGCGGAGCTGAGAAGTATTCGTCGGCCTTGCCCGACTTGAGCTCTACAAGCAGGCGTAGGTTGCTTTGTAAGTAGTCGAGGCGGCCTTGTAGACCCAATGCAGGGCAGATAAAGGAGGGTTCGAGCATGGCGCCACCGCCAGCTCCTGCAGCATAGCGTTGATGAAGTGCCTCTACGGAATGCCGTATGTACTCATACTGTGTGCGGGTGTCCTGAAAGAAGGAGGCATTGATGTCGGGGCACACGACAAACTTCAGGGCATCGCTTGTGAAGGCTTTGCGTATGGAGGAGCTGTACGAGGCTGGACGTTCGGGATTGTCGTTGACACTGTCGTCGAGAAACTGGTTGGCCGTATTTCCCAATAGGATAGGGCGCGTCACTTCCTTGGGTGCCAGCATACCCAATATATACCGCATGGGATGAGGCCCACTCTCGGAGAAACAGGCTGTGAGGCTACTGATGTCAATGAGGTAGTCGGGCTCGATGATGAGGCGATGGGCACGAATCGTGGGAGGTTGGCTTGGGGGAGATTCTGCCTCTTCTGTTTCAATCAGGGTCACAATGTCGCCTTTGCGTAGATGCTCTATATCAACGAGGTAAGCGCTTCCTGCTATCTCGCCACGTATCTCGTCTCCCTCTTCCGTGATGCCGTCTATATAGGGGGAGTCTACTGCTTTTACACGAAGGCGTAGGTAATGTTTCTCGTTCATAGTAGTGTCATGTCCTGCTGGATGCTGTCGGTAGTGCTCGCCTCAGAAGCTATGTCTTCATTCCCTTGTATAGGATTGCTGCGTGGTACATAATGGGTGGTGTCATTATGGGTCTCCCAATAATGCTCCTCTCGCAGACAATACTCGCTGTATTTGTGTTGCACTTTTCGGACAAACAAGGTTGTCTCTACTCCAGAGAAGCGTCCATTGTGGCATAGTGAGTCTGTATAGTAGATAGAGTCGTTCTTTAGTCGGAGGAAAGTCTCTACATTATTGTTCCAGATGTGTCGGTTCTTTCCATATTTCTCAGCCAATCGCATGGCATCTTGTATATGACCGAATCCGGCATTGTAGGAGGCCAGCACAAAATGTATACGTTCATTCTCCGGCACACGACGGAAAAGTCGGCTGAGGTAAGCAAAGTAGTCTACAGCAGCTCGTACACTTTCATTGGGATCTGTCTCCTTGCCTTCGGGTACTCCCATTGCACGGGCTGTTTGTGGCATCATCTGCATCAGCCCTTGAGCCCCTACAGCTGAGGTGGCTGCCGTATCAAATTTCGATTCCACATAGGCCACGGCCGCGAGGAGTTTCCAGTCCCATCCGATGGTGTCGGCATATGCGCGGAAGAGGCTGTCGTAGGGCGATATACGGAAAGAATGCACCGTTGTGTCTACCACTATTTGGGTGCTGTCTTGCTGCTCAATGCGATTTGCCTGACCTGTATATCTAGTGGCCACAGTAAAGACGATAATGGCGATTGCAATGAGTCCGATATAGCATGTCTTTTCTCGCTTACGCATTGTTTCTTCTTAGTCAACAGACAATGTCCTTCGTTAATCGTTCATCGTTCATCGTTTATCAAGGCATTGCTGAATGAACAACCGCACCATCTCTATGGCTTTCACGTTGTGTCCGCCATTGGGGATGATGATGTCGGCATACTGCTTGGTGGGCTCGATGAACTCATCGTGCATGGGTTTCAGTACGTTGCGATACTTGCCGATGAGCATCTCCAGTGGGTGTCCACGCTCGGCGATGTCGCGTGTGATGACACGCAGCAAGCGCTCGTCGGGCTCGGCATCTACAAATATCTTGATGTCCATGAGGTCGCGCATGCTCTTGTCGTACAGTGCCATGATGCCCTCCACGATGATGACTTCGCGTGGTTCTACATGTACCGTCTCTTCGAGTCGGGTGCAGGTGATATACGAGTAGGTGGGCTGCTCTATGGAGCGCCCCTCGCGCAGTTCGTTGATCTGATGCGCCAGCAATGACCACTCGAATGCGTCGGGGTGGTCAAAGTTGGTCTTCTTGCGCTCCTCGAGCGGCATGTCCGACTGGTCGTTGTAGTACGAGTCCTGTGGTATCACGGCCACCGAGCCCTCGGGCAGGCTCTCTACGATTTTCTTTACTACGGTGGTCTTTCCCGATCCTGTGCCACCTGCTATGCCTATGATAATCATCTTTATAATTCTTTTGGCGGAACTTCTCGGAGTGCTCTGAGATCTCTGAGTCCTCCGAGAACTCTAATTCTTCAAAATACCTACAGCCTCTCACACTCCTCCAGCCAAAGTGCTGCACTTGCATCGCTCGGCATGCGCCAGTCGCCACGCGGACTTAGCGATACGCTACCCACCTTCGGCCCGTCGGGCAGGCACGAGCGCTTGAACTGCTGCTGGAAGAAGCGGCGGAAGAAGGTCGTGAGCCACTTCTTGATGGTGGCCTTGTCGTAGCTGCCGTCGAAGGTCTTGCAAGCGATGTAGTATATCTTCGATGGGGTATAGCCCGAGCGCAGGAAGTGGTAGATGAAGAAGTCGTGCAGCTCATAGGGTCCCACCAGGTCTTCGGTCTTCTGCTTGATGGTGCCGTCGTCCTTGGCCGGAATCAGTTCGGGGCTGATGGGCGTGTTCACGACGTCGAGCAGGATGTCGCGTATCTCCGCATCGTAGGTGTGGGTAGCCTCCCATGCCACGAGGTGGCGTACGAGGGTCTTGGGTATGCCGGCGTTCAGTCCGTACATCGACATGTGGTCGCCATTGTAGGTGGCCCATCCGAGTGCCAGCTCCGAGAGGTCGCCCGTGCCTATCACGATGGCGTTCTCGCGGTTGGCCACGTCCATGAGCAGCTGGGTGCGCTCGCGGGCCTGGCTGTTCTCATACGTGGTGTCGTGTAGGGTGATGTCGTGCCCTATGTCCTTGAAGTGCTGTATGCATGCATCCTTGATGCTGATCTCGCGCAGGGTGATGCCCAGCAGCTGCATCAGCGCGAGGGCATTCTGGTAGGTGCGGTCGGTGGTGCCGAAGCCCGGCATGGTGATGCCTATGATGCCTGTGCGGGGCAGCCCGAGGCGGTCGAACGTGCGTACCGTGGCCAGTAGCGCCAGCGTAGAGTCCAGTCCGCCCGATATGCCTATCACCGCCTTCGAGCAGTGTATATGGGTGAGGCGCTTGGCCAGTCCGGCCACCTGTATGTTGAGTATCTCGTTGCAGTGCGCATCCAGCTCGTTGCCGCTCGGCACGAAGGGCAGGGGCGAGTAGGTGCGGCTGAGTGCACACTCCTTTTCGGTGATGGTGCGGGTATGCACGTGTGTGGCCTTGGGGAAGAGGTCGGCCTGTGCGGTAGCGAAGGTGGTGTTGCCACGGCGTTCCATACGCAGTTTGTCGAGGTCTATCTCCGTGCATACCAATTGGGCATCGAGGCTGAAACGCTGCCCCTGTGCTATCATCGTGCCGTTTTCGGCGATGAGGGCATTGCCCGCAAACACGAGGTCGGTGGTCGACTCTCCATAGCCGCAGCTGCTGTATACGTATCCTGCCATGCAGCGGGCCGACTGCTGGGCGATGAGCGAGCGCAGGTATTCGTGCTTGCCCGTCACCTCGTCCGATGCCGAGAGGTTGAAGATAATCTCCGCACCCTGCAGGGCCAGTGCCGAGCTGGGCGGTGTCACACTCCACAGGTCCTCACATATCTCCACGCCGAAGGCATAGCGTCCCGTGTGGAATATCTGGTACGAACCTATGTGCACCTCTTGTCCGGCATACTGTATGTTGTCCTCCATGCGCAGGTTGTAGCCTGTGCTGAACCATCGGCGCTCGTTAAACTCGCCGTAGTTGGGGATATAGCATTTGGGTACGATACCCAGTATACGGCCTTGCTGTACCACGAGGGCGCAGTTGTACAGCGCTCCGCACACATAGATGGGTGCACCGATGATGTATATGTTGTCATACTCCTTGGTGGCTTCGGCAAATCGTGCCACGCCGTTCTCGGCCTCTTGCAGCAAGGTCTGTTGTGTCAGCAAGTCGCCGCACGTGTAGCCCGTGATGCACAGTTCGGGGAACACCGTCACCTCAGCGCCCTCCTCATGGGCACGGTGTGCCATGGCTATGAGCTGCTCTGTATTATACTTCGTGTCGGCCACGCTGACCAAGGGTATGGCTGCTGCCACTTTGATAAATCCGTGTTGCATATCGTTTATGCTAAATAAATAGTTACACACACTTAACCTTTAACCCTCTCAATAAACCTGCGTACTTTTTTCTCCGCTTTCTTGAAGGCCTTGGCCTTGTTCTTCGTCGCCATAACTTGAGTGGCATAGGTTTCCAGCTCTTTGCGCTTGGCCAGTTCGTCGAGCGTGTAGCATGGTACAGCTATCTTTGCCATGTCCTGCACAGCTTCGCCCAATGATGACCAGGCTTCGAGGCGTTGGCGCTCGGCATCGGTGATATGGATTACGGAGCCGTGGCGGGGAGTGAAGGTGCCGCGGGTGGGGGTGTTCTGTACATAGGTGAAGTTTTTCAGGTCGTTGCTCTTGCAGAACTGATAGTGGCCGTTGGCATAGCAGTCATACATGAGGATGTACTCGTCGCTATCTATAAGGGGGAATACGCTGGAGCCCTCGGTGGGGTATTGTCCGGGCTTCTGCAGGTGGCGGTACTCTACCTCGTAGGGACCGGTGAGGGTTTTGCTCGTGGCACGCATCACACCCTGACGAGTGCGGAAGTTGCCTTTCTTGTTCATCACCGAGCGGCCCTCGTCCTTGAAGAAGAGCACGTATTCCTCATTCTTGGTATCGTATACGATATCGCCATCGATGGCTGCTGTGCCGAAGTCGAAGAGTAGGCGGGGCTCCGTGATATCGGTGAAGTCCTCGTTGGCATACGAGTAGTAGATGCGGAAGTAGGGTTGGTTGAAGTTGGGGTCTTCGGTAGGATACTCCCAGTCGTGGCGACCGATGGAGTAGTAGATCATGTACTTGCCCTCCTTCTCGTCCCAAATGGTTTGCGGTGCCCATACGGCATGCAGATTCTTTTCGTCGAAGCCCTCAAGGTTGGGGAATCGGGTGGGGAAGTGTATGGCAGTGTGCTCCCAATGCAGCAGGTCGGTGCTCTTCATCAGGATGAGACCATCGTTGCTCTGCCAGCCCATATCGGAGCGCATGTCGGTGAGCACCATGTAGAAGGTCTTGCCGTCTTGTGCACGCACGATGTGGGGGTCGCGAACACTCCGCTTTAGTGCGATGGTGTCTGATGCCACTACAGGGCGACCGTAGTTGAGTGCCTGATAGTTGTAGCCGTCGTCGCTCAGGGCGTAGCGCACTTGCTCGCCATCGGGCCAGTTGCCCGAGAAGTAGGCAAACAGGTAGGTGGTGTACTCTTGTGCTTGCATGCCGAATGCTACGGCGAGGCCCATCAATAGGGTGGTGATTCTGTTTTTCATTGCTTGTAAATGTATGATATTTGTGCGAAGTTACGAAAAAGAAAGACAAAAATAGCATATCTGCCAATAAAATATTATCTTCGCCGAAGAATATACTCTTTAATATATATAAGGTAATGAAAAAGTTATTATGCTCCCTGGCACTTCTCTGTGCCATGCCTGCAGTAGCGCAGCGCGAAGCCACCCTGACACTCCATCCGGAGGAGGGTAAGAATGTGATTAGCCGTCATATCTACGGCCAGTTTGCCGAACACCTCGGTACCTGTATCTATGGTGGACTCTGGGTAGGTGAGGATTCCTCTATCCCCAATACCAATGGCTATCGCAACGATGTGCTGGGTGCTCTCAAGGAGCTCAGTATCCCCAATCTGCGTTGGCCGGGTGGTTGCTTTGCCGACGAGTATCACTGGATGGATGGTATCGGTCCGCGTGAGAACCGTCCCCGCATGGTCAATAACAACTGGGGCGGTACGGTCGAGGACAACAGCTTCGGTACACATGAGTTTCTCAACCTCTGCGAACTCCTAGGCTGCGAGCCTTACGTATCTATGAACGTAGGTAGCGGCTCGGTAGAAGAGACCGCCAAGTGGGTAGAGTATATGACCGCCAAGGATGGCCCCATGGCCAAGCTGCGCAAGGAGAACGGCCGTGAAGAGCCCTGGAAGGTGAAGTACATCGGCGTGGGCAACGAAAGTTGGGGATGCGGTGGCAACATGCGCCCCGAGTACTATGCCGACCTCTATCGCCGCTATCAGACCTACTGCCGCGAGTACAATGGCAACCGCCTGTTCAAGATTGCCAGCGGTGCCAGCGACTATGACTACAATTGGACAGAGGTGCTCATGCGCAATGCAGCCGGTCACATGCGTGGTCTATCACTCCACTACTACACCGTGCTCACCTGGAACGGCAGCAAGGGCTCGGCACTTAACTTCAACGATGACGACTACTACTGGTGTCTCGGAAAGTGCCTCGGCATAGAGCCTGTGCTGAAGAAGCACATGGAGATTATGGACCGCTATGACAGCCGCAAGCGTGTAGGCCTCATGGTCGACGAGTGGGGCACTTGGTGGGACGAGGAACCCGGTACCGTGCGTGGTCACCTCTTCCAGCAGAACACCATGCGCGATGCTTTTGTGGCAGCGCTCTCGTTCAACGTGTTCCATAAGTATACCGACCGCATCCAGATGTGTAACATTGCGCAGATTGCCAATGTGCTGCAGTCGATGATTCTCACCAAGGGCGACCAGATGGTGCTCACCCCCACCTACTATGTGTTCAAGATGTACAAGCCCCATCAGGATGCCACCTTCATCCCTATGGATATCACATGTGACGAGATGCAGGTGAAGAATGAACGTTACCGCCCCGGTCGTAGCGATGAGGAACCCACCCGTACACTTCCCATGCTGAGTGCTACTGCATCAAAGAACAGCGAGGGCGCCATCCATATCTCATTGGCCAACGTGGACCTCAAGCAGAAGCACGAAGTCACCATCAACCTCGCCGACATGAAGGGCAAGAAGGTGACAGGCGAAATCCTTACTTCGAAGAATGTGGGTGACCACAATTCTTTCGAACATCCCGATGTGGTGAAGACCACCGAGTTCAAGGGTGCCAAGGTGACCAAGAATGGCCTCAAGGTGACTCTGCCCGCCATGAGTATTGTTACTTTGACGATTGGTGAGTGATGATGAAAGGTTAAAGATTTATGATGAATGGTGAATGATTAACAAAAAAGGGTTGTCTGGTTTCAGACAACCCTTTTTGTTATCCTTTGTCTTTAATAGGGAGCGGTGAGTGATTAGCGGCTAGTGTGGCGGCAGTGCCGTCTTTGGTGTCATATCGAACGCACGTGAGATATCTCTGTCTCCACTTTTTGAGATTCCTTACTGCGTATCGGGATGAGATTGACCTATGGTTGCAGCTCTGCTGTTTTTCGTTATCGTCATCGTTATCGTCATCGTTATCGTACACGCTCCGCGTGTCTCCTTTCATTATTCATCATTCACTCCTAACCCCTAATCGTTTTGTATCCAATAAAAAAGGCATCCCCTAGCTAGGGAATGCCTTTTTATTGTCAATCAAAGGTTATTCTTATTTCATCAATTCACCACGTGTGATTACCGCACGGCTCAGTGAAGGATCATCGTAGAACATGTTTTCTACACCGCCCTTAGACTCCATACGGAGCTGGTTAGGATTAACACCGAATTCGTTGATGAGGCAGTCGTAAACGGCCTTTGCACGCTCTTCGCTCAAGCGGTCGTTAATCTTCTTGTTACCGGTAGCTGCATCAGCATATCCAGTGATGGTATATACTACATTCGGATCACATTCCTTGATTACCTCTGCCATCATGCCCAAGTTAGCACGTGCCTGCTTTGACAAGGTGCTCTTGTTGATCTTGAAGGTTACGAGGTTCGGTGCGATTACTGCAATCTTCTTGATAGCCATTTCAGCCTTCTCCTTGTTGCATTCATCCAAAGCCTTCTGCAGTTCTTCGTTGTCGCGGCTGAGCTTATCCATCATGTCGCGCAATTCGTTGATAGTGCGGTTGTCATAGCGGATAATGGTCTTGCTGCGATCCCAGGTATTTCCACCAATCTTCCAGATCAGGTTTGCGGTTGTAGAGAGAATACCCTCACCGTAGCGTCCACCTTCCTCACCGTCAAAGCGGTCGTTCACATATCCACCACGTATGTCAATGTTCAAGTCGAAGTTGCTTCCCAAGCGGAACTGGTTGATAAAACCGATGTTGGCTGCTACCTCGCGTGAGGGACGGAAACCTTTTGGTAAGCGGTCTGCATCCTCTAGCACTGATGCCCATCCGATGCCAAAATAGGGGATTGCATTGTATATGCGGTCTTCCTTAAATCCACAGAAGAGGTTGCTGAGGTTATACATTACATCAATGTGCATGTTCACATAATTGTACTTTTGATACCACAACCAGTAGCCGTCCCATGGCTTTTCGGTAATTTGCTCACCTGTTGAGTAGGCTGCGCCAAAACTTGTTGATACAGGACCACCATCAAGGCCACCTTGTGTTGCTCCTTTGAGTGTTAGTCCAGTTACCATACCACGAACACCGATAACAGGGGTGAACCACTTTCCTAAGGCAACATCAAAAGCCGGGGTGATACGGTTGCCCCAACCGATTTGTTTGTCATGGTCGCCAAAGATAGTCTGTGCACCAGCACCGACGCTGAAAAACCAGTTCTTGAAGAAACCATTCGTTTGTACACTATACCCTTTCGAGTCATTGTAGTAAACCTCGTCGGTAAAGTCTCCCGGGTTTGTCACATCGTCAGCATAGCAGGCGATGCCCATTACCGCAAGCGCGGCTGTCATTAATACTTTTTTCATATTCTCCATGTTGTATTTGTCTTATTTTATCATTTTGTGGCAAAGATAATGATTTCTCATTATATTTTACAAGAAATAAAGGCTTTTATCGCTATTTTTTTAAGATTTCCAGAATAATCGTTTCTTCTTTTTCTCGTTTCCGTATCCATAGCCGTACCCATAGCCGTACCCATAGCCGTACCCGTATCCGTATCCATAGCCGTACCCATAACCGTATCCATAACCACGTTTGCGTGGATTGCCTCCGTTGAGTATCAGGGCCATATTCTTGAGTTTCTTGCTTTGGTATATGCTCTCAAGGTCGGGTAGCTGTCGGCGGTCCAGTCTTCCTATGCGCACGACAAACATCGTGATATCAGCTATTCTGTTCGATATGTCCGCATCGGCTACTATACCGAATGGCACGCTATCGGCAATGATGTAGTCGTATCGTTTCCTTAGTTCTGTGAATAGCTTGTCTAGTCTGTCGCTCATTAATAGCTCTGCTGGGTTGGGGGCTACAGATCCTGCAGGGATGATGTCTACCTTTTCGCAAAGATGATCCGGTTGTATGATGTCATCGATATTGATAGTCTTGTCTGCCAGATAGTTGGTGACACCTAGTTTGCTGCTTCTTCCCTGTCCGGTCAGTGTACCCTTTCTAAGGTCAAGGTCTACCATGCATACCTTCTTGTTGGCAAACGAAAGGCTCATGGCCAAGTTTCTTGATATGAATGTCTTACCTGCGCTTTGGCTGAATGAGGTGAGTGTCAGTACCTTCTTGTCCTCCTCGCCTCTGCTCATGAAGGCAAGGTTGGTACGTAGTATTCTGAATGCCTCCGATAGCATGTCGGTACCCTTTTCGTTCACCACTACTGCCTGTCGGTTCTTTTTACTCTCCTTTACTACCTCTGTGTCTACGGGGATTTCTCCCAAGAAGGGAATGCTTACCTCGTTCTCTATCTCTCTTCTGTTGTGTACTCGAGTGTCGAGGAATAGTATCATCAGGAATATGGTAGCCGGTGCTGCTAACCCCAGTAGTATACCCACTAGCATGATTTGGTTGCGTGCTGGTGCTATTGGCCTCATGCTACCCTCTGCGCTGTCTATTACCCAGGCATTGTCGTTCACCATGGCTTGCGATAGGGCATTTTCCTCACGTTTGTTTAGCAAGAATAGGTAGAGGCTCTCTTTGATCTTCTGTTGGCGTTCGATGGAGAGTATCTGCCGTTGCTTTGTGGGCATCGTTTGCACTTTGCTCTGTGCCGCATTTTCTCGTTTCTGTGCTTCGTTCAATCGCACGTTGAGGCTTACTATCATATTGTCTATTGCGCTGATGATACTTTGCCTCATCGCCTTCATGGATGAGTTGAGCTCTTCTACGATAGGGTTACGCTCGCTGCTCTCGTCGAGGAGTTGGTCTCGCTTGAGCTTTGTCTGGTTGTATTGTGATATCTGACTCTCGATGTTCATGTCGCTGATTCCCGTGTTGGCCGGTATCAGGTCATTGTGTTTCGAGTTGTCTGTCAGGTAGTCCTTGATGTAGCGTGCTACTTGCAGCTGGGTTTGTGTCTCCATCACATCCGAACTGTATTTCTGCGATTCGCTGGTGTATTGTCCTACAGCCGATTCTAGGTCGATAATCTGGTTCTCCTTCTTGAAACTTACGATTTTGTCCTCTACACCACCTAGCTCTTTTTCGATTACGGCTAGTCGGCCATTGATGAAGTTGGTGGTATTCTCTACCATCAGGTTCTTGTCGTCGATGGCAATGTCGTTATATACCGTAATCATCGTGTTCAGTATGGCTCTTGCGCGCAGCGGATTGTTGTCCTGGAGGGCCAGTTTCAGGATCGATGCCTCCTCCTCCTCTTGGCGTATGGCTACAGCGGCTCTATATTGGTCGGTAACCCTGTCTATCGGTAGCTTCTCTATGGTGATGGCCTCTCCATACCATTCGCTGTCATAGTTCGGGGTGGCCGTTATCAGTATTTTCTGTCCATGTATGGATATCGTGTCGTTGGTCTTGATGGTATATCTTTTCTCATCCTGTTCGCCTGCCAGGTGCGATACCTCTATCGTCTGTTCATCGATAGGCGTTAGGGTAAAGGTGATATGGCTGTCCGCCATCGTGTTGGGAAATGTTGCCTTTACGGGAGAGTTGGTATACAGCTCTATCCAGCGGAATTTGATTTTTGTCTTGTAGTTGATGTCGGCATGGGTACGTCTCACAGTCTCGCGCATCAGCCTCTTCGAACGGAATTGCAGTATCTCATTGGCCACATTTACTTTGTTGACGAGGTTGTCATATCGGTCAAATCCAGCGGAGTAAGTGTTCTTATTGGCGGGGTCCTTGATGATGACGGTGGTCGACTGGTAGTAGGTAAAAGGGGTATGGGCATATTTAAGGTAGGCCAATCCTCCAAATAGTGCTACCGATACTACAAACCATGGCCACTTTGACAGTAAGTAGAAAAATAGGTCCAGTATATTTAGTCCCTGTTCCTTCTTGTTGGTTGCTTTATTCATTGTGAGATTGATTGCTATTCTATATCTTGGTTCGTTTTTATGTTTTTCCCATTCACTAAAAGAATCCTTACAACTGTTTCATCCACCACATCATGGTCGATAAGGTTGATGTGATACTAAGTAGCAGTGTACCGTATTGTATGAGCTTGTCTTCTGTGTCTTTTTTCTTATATTTGGGCTCTACATAAACGATGTCGTTCTGTTGCAAGTAGAAGCAGGGCGATTCGAAAATGTCCTTGCTCCTTAAGTCATGATACAGGATTTGTCGGGTTTCTCCTACCTCTCTGATGACGGCTACGCGGTCTATAGCAGCATTAGCCGTTAGGTCCCCTGCGTCAGCAATGGCTTCGAGCAGTGTCACTCTATCTCCGTCGGCAGTTTTCACTCCGTTGCTTCTCACGGCGCCGAGTACGGTGTATTTGAAGTTGAGAATCTCTACCATTACCAACGGATCATTGATATAGCCTCCTTCGATGATGCGTTCTCTAATCAGGTCAGTCACTTGGCTAATCGTAAGTCCCTCCACATGTAAGGTACCAAGCAGAGGAAATTCAATGTTCCCGTTGATGTCTACACGGTATCCCTTTTCTCTCGTTGCTGCGGTGGGTGTCGCTTGGGCCGATGTGGCTACATTGCCATTGTTGGTCACGGTATATCCACCCTGTGCGATGTTGAAGGGGATAGCCAATTCGGGCTTCTTGCTGTTTACCACAATGCTCAATCGGTCGTCACGATGCACTATAGGGTCATGCTTCTGCTCTATCGGGTAGAACTGCCCCATTTCCATATCATGTAGGTAGATGATGTCTTTCTGAGAATTACAAGATGATAGCATGATGATTGCTATCATGTATAGCCATAAGCTTTTCTTCATTGCTGTAGTTGTTTTTTTATATAGTTTGTCTCAATCTGCAAAGGTAATACTTTTTTCTTAAAAGCGATGCATGTTTTTATGGTTAATATCGTTTATGGATTAACCCATCCTCCATAACTAACGCTGCCTCCCTATCCGGTAAGCACTCCATCATGCCTATGGTTACGTTCTCGGCTATCCATGCTAGCTTGTTGCATAGAGCATCATAGAGCGTTGTGTGCTGCTTTATTACTGCACATCCGGGCAGTAGGGCCATGAAGGCCTCTACATCATTGAGTTTCCGATATTGGTTGTGGGGCGCCTGCCGTAGTCGGGCTATACCTCCTATTGGGTGACATACGTTACGGTAGCAGGGTGTCTTTCCGCTCCATGGCGTGCCATAGGCGTATGCTCTACCATCCTTGATGCGTATGGCAGGGTTGTCATCATTGATAAGTGCCGTGCCAGGTATATGCTGCAACCATAGCCGGGCATGCGTGCTTTTGCCAGTGCCGCTCTTGCCTAAGAAGAGGTATGCCTGTCCTTTATGGGCCACAGCCGATGCATGTATGCCTATACCCTCTTCGCGCAGCAGAGCTTGTGAGAATACGATGCGTAGCAGCGAGCTTAGCATCTGGTCGGCATACGGATCTTCCCATTGTATAGATGCTCGTATATGGCTGAATGCACCATCCGCTGTGAGTACATGGGTTCGCCTCTGCTGTTCATGGTAAGCCGCTATCCGATACCCTTCTGCAGTCTTCCATACCTCTACATGCCCCATATCATTCACCGACTCCTCCAGCAGCTCCATCTCTTCGCTCCCCTCCACTTCAGTAGTAGTATCGAACCGGAAGAGTAGTTCCTCCCCTTTGTAAGGGTACACAAAATCCTTGAACGAAGGCAACAGCACCTCCGCCTCCATCCCTTGGGGTAATACCACCTCGAATAGATAATCGGCTACTTGGTAGAACATTTTTTTTATTGGGTTATTGGTTTTGGGATTATTGGTTATTGGTTATGGGTTGTCTGCCTTTCACCTTTCACCCTTAACCCTTCACCACTAACCGAAATACCATCCAGACTGCCTCCTTGCGCGCATACTTCCATGAGAATCCGCGTTGTTCCCAGAAGCAGAGTGCTGTTCTTATACGGCTGTTCTTTTCGGTTGCTTGCGTGCGGTGTTGTCCGAAATTTCCTCCCTTTTCGATAATCCGCAGTAGGGGAGTGGTGTCCTGCTGTAGACTCTTGTAGGGCTGCAGCTGGTGGGGTAGTCCTAGGTGTTGGGTGAGGAAAGCATGCAGCAGTTCGTTCCATCGTTGTAGTCCTACGGCTGCGTATATCTCGTGTAGTGTTGTCTGGTTTATCTTTCCCTGCAGGTAGTGATAGGTCCGTGCCATGTCGCACAGCTGGCGCAGTCCGATACCTTTCCCTAAGGCATGCTTCAGTATGTGCGTGCTTTGCATGAGCATATTTATTAGGGGGCTTGCTACCTCTATTTCCGTTCCACCGGCGGTTGTCATCGGTATGTATCCCTGCTCGTTGATGAGTTGTGCTGCATACTTGCGGTTCTTCGGGCGGTGCAGGTCCACCAGCTCCGTGTGGTGCTCTACCTCTATCCCCATCCATGTGTAGCACATGCTTCTGTCGGCATGTACTTCATAGGTGATCCCTTTTGTGTGCAGTAGGTTGCGTGCTCTTTCGCTCTCCTTGTCGTTGATGAAGTACAGGTCTATATCTCCACATTCGCGTAGCGTGGATATGTCATACATGGCCGCTGTACCTTGTCCCTTCATCACGATGGGGTGTATGTCATGAACCCTATACATGGACAGTAGCTCCTTGAGTGCTCTCTCCATCTGTTGGTTGTTCGCCTCTATGCGGTCTACCTCAGCTACCCATCGTATCAAGAGTGGCTGTGGAGGCATCATCTCTTCTGGCAGCATCGTTATACCTTGATATACGATGCCAGTCACTGTCTGCCGCCGTGCCAGTTCGAACACTTCCTTCCACTTCTCAGCGTTCAGCGGAAAGCCTTCCAGTTCCTCTGACCGCTTTCCCCATAGTCCGGCTTTTAGTAGGGTGAGTAGTTGTTGGTGCATTTATATAGATTAATGATTAATCTCATTACCCTTAACCCATTAACCCAAAAGAATTCCATTCCCCCAGCAACGCCTCCACATCAGTCAGGGCCTGCTCCCGTGTTACTTCATACTCTTGGCAGAGCACCTCTACCATCTCTTCAGGTGTGAATTCTCGTTCTACGAATCTCTGCCACAGCATGGCTGCAGGCTCGTTCATGGTATACACATCCACCATGTTCACCTGTTCCGTGCTGTTATCGACAATCATATATTTGCTGCCTACCTTTCGCAGTCGTAAGTTTTTTTTCAGTTGCATGTTTTTATATTATAACGATGAACGATTAGCGATTAATGAATCCTCCGAAATGTAACCTTCTCGTTCCTCTTTCCTCTTTAATCTTTAATCAGCAGCTTTGCTGCTTTCAAAACTTCTTCCCCGAAATGATGGAGAATGCAGTGTGGATAATTATTTTCATATCCTCCCAGGGAGAGAAATAGTCCAGGTATTCCAGGTCCATACGTAGTCGCTCCAGCATTTTTTCCATGGTGTCGGTATATCCGTTGTAGAGTGTGGCTCGTGAGAATAGTCCCGGACGTATTTCATAGAGTCGTGCATAGTCTGCGTTATGTTCCATGATTTGGTCTATGAAGTACTTTCTTTCGGGTCGGTATCCTACGAAGCTCATATCTCCTTTGACGACGTTCCATAGCTGCGGCAGCTCATCCAGGTGGTGCTCGCGGATGAATCGCCCTATGCGTGTCAGTCGTTCATCCTCATTGCCGGCATACAATTGTGGTTTCCCCTCCTCCTCGGCATCTGTGCGCATAGATCGGAATTTATACAGGGTGAAGGGCTTTCCCCCCTTGCCTATGCGCTCCTGCTTGAATATCGCAGGCCCCTTGTCGCTCACCTTGATGGCGATAGATACTATCAGCATGAAGGGTAGGAACACCACCAGGGCTATTATCCCGCCTATCAAGTCAAATACTCTTTTCCCCAGTTTCGCTATGGGCGATAGGGCCATTTTATTGCTCATTCTTGATGTTTACTGATTTAGTACTTGTTCGTAAATTTTTTTCGCTGCAGCTATCATCTTCTCTTCTGTGAAGTAGGTTGTATAGCGCTTGTATGCTCCTTCAGCAAATTGTTGATACTTCTCTTTGTCCTCTACGATGGATAGGATGGCTTGTGCTATCTCTTTGGGTTGCTTGGGTGTCACATTCAATCCCGATACCCCATGTTCGTTGACCCATGCCACTCCAGAGCCGGGTATGTTGGTGGCCACTACCGGCTTACCGCAACTCATGGCTTCTATCTGTACGATGCCGAAGGCCTCTGTTTTCTGTACTGAGGGCAGGCAGAATAGTTCACATGCCGTGTAGTATGCCGGCACCTCGTGTTCTCTCACGAATCCGATGAGTAGCACCTTGTCTCTCACCTTCAGCTGCTTGGCAAGATTGCGTAGCTCTTCCAGTAGTGGTCCGGCTCCTCCGATGACGATGACATAGTCGTCGGGTAGGTACTGGGCCGCTTTTACCAGATTTTCATATCCCTTGTAGTGCACTAGACGGCCTAGTGAGAAGATGATTTTTCGGTTGTTGTAGATTGTCTTCAGTCGTTTGGCCCCTTCGTTATCGGTCAGCATCTGGTCTACCCCGATTGGCAGGTAGGTCGTTTTGTATTGCACTGTTTTCAGATCCTCCGATTCGCGTATATAGGTGGGAGTAGTGCCTACAATTAGGTTGGCTCGTCTGATGAGCCATTTCTGTAGGGGGCGGTACACATTCATCAAAGTCTTTTGTCGTACGATGTCGCTATGCCAGTGCAGTATTACCTTACCTTTATACCCAGATAGATAGAGCGCCAGGCAAGCCATTGGGTCGGGGTGGTGTACGTGTACGATATCGTACTCTTTCTTTATGCGTCGGAGTGTGGTTATCATACTTGGTGCAATCATCGTTCCTGCGATTTTTAGCCAGGCATGGCAGCAGGTCAGGTAAGCTTTGGGGTTCAGTCTTTTTATCTTGCCTTTGTCGCTGATTGCACAAAGCATATCACACTCGATGCCCTGTGCCGAGAGTCCTATCATCAGGTCGTACATAACCTTCTCCACTCCTCCTTTGATAGGGTAAAACTTTCCTAGTTGTAGAATCTTCATGTTTCTTTTGTGTTATAAACAAGCAATAGGCAATGCCCATTGGCTGTTTTCTTCATCCTTTCGTTCTAGTTGTCGTTATCGTTTTTGTATACGTTCGTGTATCTTTCGTGGCGGCTCACCGCCCTTCGTGTACGCCTTGTGTTTCATCGTTCACCGTTAATCGCTCAAAAAGTTCTTCCCAATTCTCCGCTTTGGGTTCTTCAATTTCTCTTTTCTCCACCTCTTTTAAGAAGCTCTTGTCGCTCGTTAACAGTTGTAACATCATGCTCTTCAGTTCTTCAGGTCTTTCGGGGTTGAAGAAAGCTGTCTGCTTGCTTCCGGCTGCCGTCTCGTAGGCATAAGGCAGGTCGGCCAGCAGCATCGGTTTGTTATAGGGAGCAAATTCCGATATGGGCAGTCCCCATGTCTCTATGCGGGATGGGAATAGGAGACAGTCGACCATGCTATAATGTTGGTATAGTGTCTTCTTATCCATGAACCCATGAAACTCGATAGAGCTTACCGCTCCCCATTGCCTGTATAGCCATTTAGCATATTTGTTTTCAGAACCTTTCACCGTTAGTATTACCTTAAACCGGCCTTCTCCTATTTCCTTTTCCAACAGCTGTGCAGCTTGGCATACTAGTTCGAAGTTCTTATGGCAGTCAGGTGTCGCTGCATAGAGGAAGATATATTCTTCATTCCTATTTCCATCAGTTGTTTTCGTTTGAGGATTCCTTTGCTTTGGTGGAGCTACGATAAACCGTTCCTGGGGTAAACTAAACATCTGTGCAAATCCCTTTCGCAGCCATTCGGCTTGTGCTATCAGAAAGTCATTTTTCTTGATGTTGATGCTGTAGGCCAATCGGGTGAATAGTCCGAACAGACCTATCTTATAGTCGAATCGCCAGTCGTTTAGCTTTAGCTTTAGAAATGGGAAAGAGGTCTGGCAATATACTGCTCTGTGCTTGGCTACCACCCGTGGTGTGGTGTCGTGTAGAGATAGCCATAGATATACTGGGGCCAACTCCTTTGAGATACGATACATTGTCACGTATTCACACCACAATCGTTTGCTCCATCCCTTGATGATGTCGGGCATCTCAATATAATCTATTCCCTCATAGTCGCACAGCTCCCGCTTGTGAACCAATGCCACAATACGATATCTCTTGGTCAACCCCGATAAATACTCCAGGCAGTCACGCAGAACTGTCAGCGTTCCTCCCTTCCGTATATTTACTGCCGATACGACAATGGTTTTCATATTTCGTTAATCTTTAATCGTTAACCGTTAATCGATGAAAAAGTGTTTCCCACTTTTTCATTATTACCTCCTCCTCATACCGTTTCGAGTTGTTACGCGCTGCTCGCCCCATTTGTTGGCGCAGCGCATCATCCTTTATTACAGTAGTAAGTTTATTGGCCAGCGCTTCTATATCGCCTTCGGAGACTAAGAATCCATCAACACCATCCGTCACCACATCAGCCGGACCACATTTGCAGGCGAAAGATACGATGGGAAGTCCGTAGGCTTGCGCTTCGAGCAGTATCATGGGCAATCCTTCGTAGCGCGACGACATGGCTACAAGTGATGCGCTCCGGTACACAGTGTCCATATCCTTGGTAGGGGGACATAGTGTGATGTGTGCTCCTATATTGTAGTGCTCTATCAATTTTTGTAGTTGTAGCCTATCTTTTCCGTCTCCTATGATGTCGAGATGCCAATCGGGATATTGACGGCAGATTAAGTTCCAGGCTTCTATAAGACGCTCAAATCCTTTTTGATAGGTGTATCTTCCTACTGCTATTATTCGCTTTGTGTTGAGTGTTGCTGTGTTGGTTGAGTTGAATGTTCTGGCATTGGGTATTACTTCAATGTTGGGTATAGCGCCCCAGTAGCTCTTATCCTCTTCGGTGAGCACCACGAAGCGGTCGAATTGCCTCACCTGCTTTTCTTCTTGTTTGTTGCGATATCTGTCCGCCATGCGCCATAGTCCCTTACGCCCATATTGCAGTCGCTTGAATTTCGAGAAATGTATTTCCAGTACCTTCTTGCTCCCATCCTTTATCTTAGGTAGGAACGACACATCGTTGCAAAACATGGATATCGTGATGTCTGGTTTCACCTGCTTCAGCAAGGCTGCCAGTCTCTTTCTATGCCTATACTGCTTGATAGGGTAGTGGATTAGTTTGTTCAAGAATGACTTGCCATTGTTCTCCTCATATTCGATAGCTAGGTCATAGCACTCGATACGCTCGTCTAAAGGGAAGAAAGGCTTATCTCCTTCTTGATCCGTCGTGACTATAACCACCTCATACCCATGGCTCACGAGCCAGTTGGCCTTGTTGGCCAATACGCGTTCCATACCGCCCGAATGGCGTGTACCTGCTATGCAATAGAGGATTTTCATGCTTTTTTATAAAGGGTTATGGGCTAAAGGTTACAGGTTAGCGGGTAGTGGTGGCGACGTGTTGCTCATCGTTGCAGCTATGTTGCATCTCGTTATCGTACAGCGCAGCTGTCCTTCGTGGCTGCAAAGCAGCCCTTCGTACACGCAAAGCGTGTCTTCGTTAATCGCTCACCCTTAACCTTTCCTCCGCAGCCTCATTCTCCTCTCTACTAATCAGTAAGAATGGCGCAAATACCAAGAATATATCGGTAGCCACTTTAAACCATCCTATAAGATTAATTGCAAGGAACAGAATGAACATGGCTTTCTGTGCTTGAAATTTCTTCATGCAACTCTGTGTGATAGAGGTAAAGAATGTGATAAAAGTCAATAGACCGAAGATGCCAAAGTAGAAGATAAAACGAAGATACCCCACATCAGTTCCCATATAATAGCCACCGATAACTTCTCCTGTATAGTAGGGATCTATTCTCAAGGGATTTTCGATATATCCATCTCCGATAATCCAGGTTTTCAGATTGTTGGGGAATACGTACATGCTTATAAGAATATTATTGGAGTGCACCTCCCAGCGCCCTTTCTCTACTAAACTAAAGAAACCCTCGAAGGCAAAGCGTGTGTTAGCTTTGAATGTAGGATTTATGTTGTATAATGGAACAATGATAAGTAGTGCCACAACGATAGTGCCAATTAGCCACCGCCATAGATAATAGTTCTCTTCTCTGCTGTCTGATCTGAATAGAGCATATGCCCAATAAGCCAAGGCCAAGCCCACTCCCACAGTTGTGGTGCGGGCAATCATGTTGCCTACCAACCCTATGATTACGAAGCAAATAAGATATACACTAATATAATTTTTTCTTGTAGTGCTGGCTATGCGGCTGGTGATAAAAGCAATGCTGCACAGCACGGCCGAGAAGCGCAGTCCTGCCACGTCGAGTCCAGCGCCTATACCATACATTCGTTTGCCATGACTAATCTGACTCGTGTCTACAAATCCAAATCCCGACACATAGGTGTCTACGAAGGCCTTGAATGCAGGGATAGAATCAATCATTAGTGCCAATATACATTGTGCAGTACATACAGCTATCAGATAGTTGCACACCAACTCCACTGACACATAGCCATGTAATGCTCTCATCAAGGTGATTACTACATAGGCACCACTGAGCCATACCCACATACTTACGATATAGGTAGCATAGGTGTAATCGGGGGTGCCATTGTAGGCAACGGAAACAAATCCAAATAATGACACCAATATAGCGATAAGGGAGAATCGGAATACACCATTGTCAATATAGGGCTTTTGTCGTTGTGCCATTCGCACCATGAGCACAACCAATCCGAATCCTGCCATGGCCATCTTGGTGTTTACGCCGGGTAGGAAGGTGAATTCGATGGGAAAGAAGTAAAAACTGACCATCACTCCCATTAGAATGGTCATTAGTGCTTTAATCATTATGTTTTTTTACGGGTTACAGGTTACGGGTTACGGGTTATGGGGTTGCTCGATAAGGGAACCTCCGCCATCGCTCTTCATCCTATTAGTTTTATTTGTGATATTTAGCCTTTTGGTACGAAGCCCAGATAGCAGTTTCGCTATATCTCTCACCAAGTTCTCGACTTCCATTATTTGGTTCGCTGTTATATAATTGAGGTCCTTAGCTAATTCCATCTGACACATCACCTCGCTTAGCGAACCAAAGGCGATTTCAATAAAATGGATTTGTTCTTTTATAGAGACACGCCCCATACCCTCAGCTATATTTGAGGGAATAGATATTACAGCACGCCTCAACTGATCGCAGAGTGCATAATTTTCCTCCTTTGGGAATAATTTTAGAAGTTTATAAACCTCTATAACAAGTACTTTTGCCCGCTGATACGCTACTAAATTTCTATATGAAAACAAATCTACTTTCATACCATTAATCCTTTAACCTTTAACCTGTAACCTGTAACCTTTAACCTTTAATTCCTAAACTCTATTTATGGATAAAATTATTCAATATCCAACTATACATTCCAACTATCCAATATTGTTTTTTTGAAGCCAACCATTGTATATATCGTGTCCTTGCCGATACGGTTTTGTTTTGTAGGATGTAGGTGTTGGCTTCGGGGTACCACTCCTCCCAGCGCTTATACTGGCCAGCGATGAGGAATGGGAACTTCACATCCAGCTTGAAGAAGTTCAGTTCCTTCTCTAATGCCCCTCCGTATACCTTCTGCATATAGTCAATGATGCGTTGTACATTATGCTTCAGCTCCATCAGATGTCGATCCGAGTAGGTCTGGCTGAAGGCATTGGTATTGGTCTTGATATAGTGGTAATATGCCTTGGGTACATAGGCAACTTTCTTTGCATGGGCAAATAGCATCATCATTGTCATGTCCTCGCCCATGCCATACCCTGCAGGGAACTCTATGTGATTGTCAGTATATAGCGAGCGGCGCACCAGCTTGTTCCATACGTTGTATTTCATACCGCCGCAGAGCATAGCTTTCAATGCGTCTATGGGAGTGTCGAACGATGGCTGCTTCATGTCTCGTTCGTTTTCGGCGAATGTCAAGTACCAGTCACACCACACGATGTCGGCATTTTGTGCTTGTGCGGCATTATACAGATCCTCCAATAGGGTAGGCTCCACATAGTCATCGCTGTCGCAGTGGAGTATGTATTCTCCTGTGGCCAGTGCCAGTCCCGTGTTGCGTGCAGCGGGTAGCCCCTTGTTTGTGCCGTGGTGTACTATATGCACCTGCTCCTTCCGCTCGGGATAGCGTGCTATCACCTCCTCTATCACCTGTATGCTACCGTCAGGCGTAGCATCATCTACAAAGATATATTCTACCTCGCGGAGTGTCTGCTCCATGAGTGTAGTAGCGCATCGCTCGATGAAAGCCTCTACCTTATATATGGGGATGATGACCGATACTTTCATGGCATTTCGTCTTTCGTTAACCTGAATCGTTAATTGTTTCTCGTTAAACGTTAACTTTTCTTCCTTCCATACACAAAATATCGCACCAATATCTTGATTCGTTTCCATAGGGATAATTGGTCCAACTCGTCTAATTTGTTATAGAAGAAGTTGAAATAGAACTTTTCATCAAAGTATGGTGATTTACGATAGTATTCCCACCATATATCGAAATTGATGCAGTACTTTTTCCATGGCTTGTGCCCATTGAAATGCAAGTTTCCATGTGTAATGGCTGTTTCAATCTGTTTGGCACTAAACATCTCTTTCAAATTCTCCGGTGTGGTGATTGCATATTGGAAGGAATAGTCTGTCATGTTATATTCGAGTGACAGATATTGGATCCTTCCGTAACAAGCAATGTTTAAGATGTCTTGGTCTTGATATTTGAGATTACGTTTAGCAAGTGTCTTGAAAATTTCCACTTTCTTGTCCTCTAATATCGCTTTGTTATTGAGGATAATAAAACCCGATTGTAAATATTCTCCAACATGAAGCCCCGGCTGTGATTTTATGTATTTAATACCGTCCTCGCCAAGATTCAGCCCTAAATCCCGTGTAGCTGCAATATAATTATTCTTTAAGTCCTGTGAATATAGTTCGGAAAGATCCATTCTAAAGATTACATCCACATCGGAGTATATGACCTTTTCATATTCGGGGATCAACTCAGGAATCAGTAGGCGATAATAGGCTGGGGTTGTGATTCCTCGTATCTCGAATGCTTTGTCAAAAATGTTTCCTACACTGCGATACTGTAACTTGCAATTAGGATAAAACGAAGGTAGTTTGTCCAACTCTTGATGGTTCAGTCCTTCATTTTCAGAATGGAGTATGAATATGTCATAGAATGTGTCTTCCTTGGCATGCATCATTAGTGATGACAGACAGATGCATGCAGGAAATACTAAATTGTTGTCAAATGCAAATGCTATGGGAATTTTGTTCATGATTGAAATAATTTGTCGAAATCAACACGCTCAAATGCTTCTAGGTAACCTCCTCTTGTGGCATTGTATATTCGTATGTCATTGGCATCTGCGTATTGTCGTGCATATTCGTATGCAATATTCATTTGCCATGTGGATGCGGGTATATTTTGATCAGCTTCATTGCTCCCCGAAAAATATGATGCTTTCCCGTTGTCTATGATTGTACCATCTTTTTGAATCTCTCTTCCATACGAATTGTCACATCCTATGATATACAATTCTTTTATTCCCATATAAGTTGCGAGTTGGAAGAGTGCATAAGTCGTTGTTGCTATAGTATAAATTTGCTTGTCGCAATCGGAAGAAAATTTGGGGTTGTTTAGTAGCTTTTTCCCTCCTATTGCATTAAGGAAAACCTTCTTTCCTTTTATTTTGTGAGTTGTAATGTAGCTGCTTCGTCGGAAAAATTTTATATCCGAAGGCATGCCTTGCATGGTGTCAATCAATGAGTGTTGGTGTGTCTCATCAAGTATGGCATAATAGGTTGGTCTCCATAAAGTTTGATTGAAAATTTTGTCTATCTTGTTACATGCGAAACTTATTTCTTCATGCTTTTTGAGTATGTCAAGGTCTTTAGCCTTCAAACTCGGCCCATTGCATATAATAAATCCGCGTTTACCTTTATGGCAATCTTTGATATCCTTTAGATGACGTTTGGTGTACTTTCGGTCATTACTGAGAAAGAATAATAGTTTAGAAACCTTATCCTTATATATCCTTTTTGTGATTTCTATAATTCTTTGAATCATTTTATTCATATCTGATGCCTTCTTCTATAAGCCATTTTTCAGTTCTCCTAATATCGTCTTCATCGTGTACATCAAAACTCTCCTTTACAACAATGGGTTTAATCTTGTTCCCCATAAAGGTCCAAGGTTGCTGTCCCTCCGTTTCTGAATATATGCTTTCTTTGAGATTCAGTGTCCAGAAATTGTGACAGAGAACAAAGTTCATTGGTAAATCTTGCCGATTGGTCGATACATTTTGTCCTTTAAAGTCAAACCAAGTATCCAGACAGCCGTCTTCGCGCAATCGCTTTGAACGATAAGGATGATTGTCCATCTCTAGCAGAACTGGTACGGCTGCAGATATCGAGTCGTCTTTTAGGATGTATTGTATCGACTCTTCTATCCAAGCACTTTTCACGATAGCAGAGTTTGCTAATAATACAATAAGTATGTCTGGCTCTACGCCTTCTTCTTTCATTACGCCCAAAGCGTGAGTAATAGCATCTACATGTTGTGAAGTCGGTAAAGCCAACTCATCTGGTCTCTTAATCTTTTTGTAGCCGCACTCAGCTGCTGCATTTAAGATCTTGTCGTCATCGCTGCTGACATAAAAATCCGTTATTAGATGGCACTCCATTGCTGCCATAGCGGGGTAGTGGAGTAGAGGTTTGCCTAATATGGGTAATATATTTTTGTCTTTGAGGGTGTTGTTTCCCCTACCAGTTAATAATGCTACTATTTTTTTCATAATTGTTTATTTGTTTAATAGTTTCTTAATGGTGTTTTTTATTATAGCTGTGATTCTATAATAATAAATGATATAGATAGGTGTTGTATACAACAATAGAGGTATAGTGCTATATTCTTTACTTTTGGTTATAATTGTGTGCATTAGTTTGTTTAGTTGAAAATCATTGCATAGCTCAGCTCTTTTTTGATAAAACTCTTTTACTTCTGATATTGTGCGTAAGGTCCTAAGATAATAATCAACAGCTCGCATGATATATGATTTCTTCAAATCTTCATCTTCGATTCTATTTTCAAGAGTGCAGTATACATTGCATAAATCGAAAGCATCTTCAAGTTTCTTTTTAATGTTTCTAGAAGAAACAGATAATTGATGCTTTCTGTATGCATAAAACCGTTTCCCAATATACATGCTTTTTATTGGTCTCTCTAAAAACTCTATAAAAAACTCGATGTCTTCAAGAAATATTTTATTTGTATTAAAGCGAATGTCTTTAATGCATTCTTTCCTAATCAAGCATAATGGAAGGAAAAACTCCCTTTCTATGATTTTATCTAAGAAAATGGAATTGTTAAGGATTTTTCCAAGATTTTTAACTCGATTTTCGGTTAGCTCTCTGCAAAACAAGTCATTCCCATTCTTGTCTACTGCTTTATATTCTCCACGTACAATATCCAGCTTGTACTCTTCTGCAGTCTCTACCAGTTTCTCTAGTACTGTATAATCATACCAATAGTCATCAGCATCTAGAAATATAATGTATTTCCCTTGTGCTATATCTAAACCTCTATTTCTTGTATCACTGACACCGGTATTGGGCTTATGGATAACTTTTATACGTTTATCTTTGTTTGCATATTCCTCACAAATCTTTCCTGATAGATCAGTGCTACCATCATTGATGAGTAGAAGTTCCCAATCAGTGAATGATTGATTCATTACATTTACAATACATTCTTTAATGTATGCTTCAACGTTGTAGACGGGAACGATAACGGAGATTTTGGGCATGGTTTTTGGAGAGGCTAGTAATTAACGATTAATGAAGGCACGCTTTGCATGTACGATGACGAAAACGAAGACGAAAACTTTTTAGCGATGTCTTTAATCTTTAATCGTTAAACATTGAACGTTCATCTCGAAATGACATACTCTTGGGGCTTTGGCTTTCATTTAAAAAAAAGAAAACCAATTAGTTGTGCGGTTTGTTGTACGTAATACCTTGGGAAGTGGCTCGTTTTGATGTACTTCCCAATCCTGTCGTCTTGATTGTGACAAACCGTTTGTAATCCTTTTCGCTTTGCACTTGTTGGTGCAAATTTTTTACAAAGGTACTGCAAATATTCTATAGTGTGAAGTTAAATTTGCTTTATTTTTTGAGAAGAGCGGATGCTTTTCAACGATAACGTTAACGAAATGATGTTTCCCTGTTTTAGGTGTAGGTATCGGTTTTGCGTCTAATATACTGTATATATGGCGTATGGCGACCGACACCTCCGTTGCGGGGTGTCGGTCACCCCTCTTTCATTTTTGGCTTTATCGAAGTTGCTACGCTCGTCGGGTACGGAAATAAATATCCGTCCACTCACTCGCAACTTCCAATTGTCAATTATCAATTGTCAATTCAGAATATACTGCCTCTGGTTCTTTGGGCCTATGGCGATGAGTTTGCCAGCTTTGACCAGCTCCTTCAGTTTGGTGAGTGCGGTGTGGCGGCTACATTCGCAGATGCGCTCGAAGGTGGAGCGGCTGAGGCTGTTGTGGGTGGCGAAGTACTCTTCTAGGCGCTTCTCGATGGTGGCGTCGGTGAGGTGCTTGTTGTCTGTGGGTCCTCCGCTCACGATGGTGGCACCGCGCATGGCGTGCCATAGCTCGGCGCAGGGAGCGAAGGAGATGCGGCTCACGCTGATGTCCTTCGAGGTGATGTAGTCTTCCTTGCGCTTGTTGCCGCAGGTGAGGGTGAGGCTGAAGGTGCCCACATGGTCTATCTCGATGCGGTTGCCATCGAGCAGGGCCTCGGCAATGCGCTGCCCCACGGCTTGCAGCACGGCGGCCACATCGCTCTGGGTGGCCGAGCTGGCATGGTTGATGTCGTCGGCCATCTCCTTGGTGGTGACCACGCGGCTGCTCACGACGCTCACGCCCATCGTGGGGTTCTTCTTGGTGGACTTGCCGGTGAGGTCGTTACGTTCGTACAGTTGGTAGGCAATGGTGCCTGATTTCTTGGTGGCGGTTCCTTGTTTCATATTCAATCATTTTTTTTGTCAACAGACAACGGTCAACAGACAACAGACAACGGTCAACAGACAACAGACAACGGTCAACAGTCAACAGTCAACAGACAACGGTCCTTTTAACGGTTAACGATTAACGATTAGCGGCGCTCTTCTCACCATAACCCTTCACCCATAACCTTTAACCCGCAGTTTCAGCTGCTCCCCTTCTATTATTAAAATTGTCATTTCTGAAATAGCAAATTAAGCGTTTCTTTTCTTGTCGATGACCTATTTTTATCAAAATTACACAATCTTTTCAAGCTATTGTCTGCTGGACAGTATACGCGCGTAAGCAGAGCGGTGAACGCGTGGATGTAGAGCGGTATATGCGCGTATGCCGCTCAGCATACAATAACTTTGTTGGATGCAAAGGTACGAAAAGTTTGTCAATCGACAAGCATTTACCCACAGAAAATATCTTATTGTGGAGGGTTTCTGGAGGCTATATCTTTGCAGCGTTATGAGAAAATTTAATGCTAAAAATCTTCGCCGTAAGGTACAGAAGCAGCTCAAGGAGTTGCGCGGCGGAGTCGGCGAACAAGCCGTAGGAAATGGGTTAAAGGTTAAAGGTTATGGGTTAACGGTTAGTGATGAGGGGGTAGCGGGCAGCGGTGAGGAGAAAATTGTCAATTGTGATTTGTCCATTGTCAATTCAAAGCGTCCTTCGCTTCCCGAGCTGGAGCAGTTTGTCCGTCGGGACTATGACCTCAGGTACAATGTGTTGACGGAGCAGACGGAGTATCGCCGCAAGGATGAGGTGCTGGGGGAGTACCGGCCTGTCACGCAGCGTGTGTACCGCACCTGGCTGACGGACCTGCAGAAGGAGGGGATGGAGTTCTGGAAGATCGACGGACTGCGCACGGCCATAGAGTCGATGCACATCGCGGACTATCACCCGGTGAAGCACTTCTTCGGCTCGTTGCCCGTGTGGGATGGCGTGGACCGCATCGGCCCCCTCATGCGGCGCCTCACACGGGATGAGGTGATGGTGGGCTACCTCGGTCGCTGGCTGCTGGCCTTCGTGGCGCAGGCGCAGGGCAAGGACGATGCGCTGTATGCGAACAGCGTGGCGCCCATCCTCATCAGCGAGCAGCAGGGATGGCACAAGAGCACCTTCTGCCGACTGCTGTTGCCGCCCGAGCTGAGGATGTTCTACACGGACAACTTCAACCTCACGGCCGAGAGCCAGTGTGAGCGTCGCCTGACGGACTGTCTGCTCATCAACCTCGACGAGTATGACCGCTACTCGGCACGCAAGCAGAGCACGCTGAAGAACCTGATGCAGATGCCCTCGCTGCGCATGCGCAAGGCATACGCCCGCAATGCCACCACGCTGCCGCGCATAGCCTCGTTCATCGGCACCAGCAACACGCCCTACCTGCTCACCGACACCACGGGCAGCCGCCGCTTCCTCTGCGTGGAGCTGACGGAGATGATCGATGTGGACACGCCCATCGAGTACGAACAGCTCTATGCGCAGTGTATGCACCTGTTGGAGCGTGGCGAGCGGCATCACTTCACCGCCGAGGAGGTCGTGGACATCGAGCTGCGCAACCGTCCCTACCGCCACATCCCACCCGTAGAGGAGCACTGCCGCAAGCACTTCCGCCAACCTCGCGAGGGGGAGACACCGCAGCTGATGTCGGCCGCCGATATATATGAACAGCTGCGCCAGCGCAACCCGCGCCTCATGCGTGGGGTATGCGAACGGAACTTCGGTGCGCTGCTCCGCGAATGGGGCTTCGAGCGGGTGGAGCATAGGCATCGAAGGGTGTATAAGACAATTATGAATTATAATGCTCCGCATTAAGATTCCTTGCTGGCTCGGCATAGTTCAAGCAAGCTTGACTCTGCTCTCGCTGCGCTGCGGAATTCTGAATTATGAATTATGAGGCGACCGACACCCCGCAACGGGGGTGTCGGTCGATATGTTGCATATATACAATAGGTTACACGCAAAAACCGATACCTATACCTAAAACAGGAAAACATCAATTTGTCATCGTTAACGTTTTCGTTATCGTTGAAAAGCCCTGCTTTTTCTCTTGCCGATACCTATGACAGAAAAGGGGAAACGTTGAACGATTAACGTCATCGTACAGCTATATGCTGTCCTCTAAACTCTAAGCCTTAAATAACAGTTGCTCACTTCAAATAATCTATCGGATTCAGGTAGAATGCCTTCTGCCAACCGAGGGGAGCATCGTCGATGCGCCAGGGATAGAGCACGAGGGTGCCTATGCCATAGTGCAGATGGGCTGGGGTAGTGGCGGCATTGCCCGTGTTGCCCACGGTGCCTATTTGCGTGCCATGCCCCACGAGGGCGAGGGGCTTGGTGGTGACCTCATCGAGGTGGGCATAGTAGTGGAGACGCCACTTGGGGCCAAGCACGAGGACAAACTTACCGCCTTTGCCATATTCGGCCGTGCATAACACGATGCCTATGGTGGCGGAGTTGACCCGCGTGCCTCGACGGGCAAATACGTCGATGCCCTTGTGCACAATGGAGCTGCCCCAGCCTTCGTACCAGAAGGTCTCGTGGTTGTAACTGTTGTTGTCGGCTCCCACGACGGGCATCTTCAGGTTTTGCGGGATGATCATCCCGAGGACTACGATGGCCAGGAGGGCCAAGAGTATGCGTGACAGGATTCGTTTCATGTTGTTAGCGTTTAAGTTATTTCCACCACAAAGGTACTACGGCAAAACAATACAGCCAAGCGTTTCGTGCTCGGCTGTATGAAATGGTGGGGTTGGTGTATGAAATGTATCCTTGAGTGTGATATAAAACAACTCAATACACAAAACCAAACATCCACAAAGGGATGGAGTTTTGATACACATATTCTACATCGTCTTTGACAACGAAACCTTTACCTATGGGAAGAGTGGATAATTGCTTCTTCCCCTTGTTCTTTCCACCAATCTCGAAAGTCAGGCCATCGACCTCAAAATCAGAAACAGCAGACGAAGAGATGAAATGTCCAACACGCAGCCACGCGAAGAAGATAGTCTCACGGATAGTGCCGATATCGGGAGTCTTTTCTGATAGCACATACGCTTCATTGGGATTGTTCAAGTAGATCTTTTCAATCTTCTCCAGCAACTTCACACCTGTGGCCTTCTCGCGGAGCACACCTATAAGACCTGCCTTCTCAAGGTAGAGCATATATTGGGGCAAGGTGTTTCTTGATATATCCAAGTCGCGCTCCATCTTGGAGTAGTTAGGTTTGAAGGGTACGCTTTGCGCCAACACATAGAGGAGTTTCTTGAGCTTCTGGGCCGAAGCCACCTCTATCTCAGCAAACTTAGGGATGTCATCTTCTACAATCTGCTTGATGACACCATTCAGACGCATGGAATAGTTGCCCTCACGGAAAAAGGGATAGTATCCTTCGTGCAGATATTTTGAAAATAGCGGTAGAGGACGCTCTGTAGAATACGGAAAGTCGACTTTACCGGCTACAATCTCCTCCAAGGTATAGCGTGGGAGATTCCAACCCTGCGAGATGTTGAGATATTCGCGGAAGCTTAATCCCGGAAGCACATATTCCAGTTTTCGACGGCTGAGGTCAGCCCCTCCCTTTTCCAAGTCCAAAATAGAGGAGCCACTATATACCACATGCAGGTCGGGCATCTTGTCGTATATGTTCTTTATCTCCGTGGACCAACCTTTGTATTTGTGAATTTCATCAATATAAAGATGTTTGCCCCCTTGCAACATAAACTGATGGGCAAGCTCTTCGAGCCGATGTGTGGTGAAATAGAAATCATCGGCCGTCACATACAAGGTTTGCGGTGTATTGTCGTACAAACGGATGTGCTGGAGCATCATCGTAGTCTTGCCCGTACCACGAGCTCCCAAGATAGCTATCAAACGACTGTTCCAGTCTATCTCCTGATGTTTGTCACGAACATAACTTGTATCTACTCTGCTGATCAGCTCACGGGATGTCGCAAATAAGTTTTCCATATCTCATATAGTTGAAATTCATCGCAAATGTACGAAGAAAGAACAAATTGCACAATCAAAAGTGCAATTATTTGCAAAAGTTGCACATTTAACCGTGCAGAAACTATTATTTTCAGCACAATCAAGCATGCAATTTTACGCCAAGAGCGGTAAACTACTCCACGTCCGAGCACCCACTTGAAGTGCAGTTTGTGTTAAGGATAAACGCTTTATTATTTATGGTCATTCACGGGTTCTATTTATGAACATTTATGTCAACTAAATAGCATTAGGATTATTTTTGAAAATAAACACCCATAAAGCCCATAAATTTCCGTGAATAGTTGCTTTCCCAAATGCAAAGTTCAGTAAAAACAAACATACAGCCAAGCATTTCCTGCTCGGCTGTATGAAATGATGGGGTTGGTGTATGAAATGGTAGTCAAGACTTCATTTCTATAAAATAACTAAAGATGAATTTTCCATATGGTTTGATCTAACTCGTCGTCAAACCCATTTTTCTGTATCTTAATAACATCTCCTTTTTTGAAATCTTCAATATTCAGTGATGCCGCAATAAAGAATCGTCTTGGAATCATGGTTTCTCGACCATCTTCAGTTATTGCCTTTATTTTAGTTGTTTTCACCTTACCTTTAGGATTCTTATAGCGCATGATACCAATGATAGTAACCACAATTGTTTCATTCATTCCAAAATCTGAATCTTTATCACCGTGACTCATCCTCTTTTGCATTTGTCCCTCTGATATAAATCTCAACAGATACTGCTTTTGGTTAAAAATTAGATTTCCGAAAGCTAGATCAGTAAAGATTTGCCCACTACTAAATCTTTCTTCTAATCTGGCGCTTTTGATGAAAGTATTAGACAAGTAACAATTTACACCTGCAATATCTATCTTTGCCCCCTTAGTTCCTATATCAACGCATTTACCCGAAATAGGAATATTGTATTCATAATAGGCATTTAGTTTTACGATTGAAGAGTTGATAACTCCTATAAGACGTTGACGAAACGAACCAATTTCGTCGTATTTATGTGGTACAATCTCTTTTCCTTCTTTATCTATACCCCATTTCCCTCCAATCATGGACTTTACAAACCCATTCTGAAGTTTAATTGACTTCTCAGACAAGACATTACCACTGACATCTACAAGGTTAGTTACACCAACGTAGCTCACTTGTGCCTTACCATCTATCAAGTCACTGATCAAATCAAATTTAATAGGTAAGATTTCATCTCCGTTTCGTAAGTTAATTACTCCCCATTTGTCAACGAGTCTCACCCTAACGTGGTCTTCTGACCAGTGAAGTATATCGTCGTAAATGGGTTTGATGATATCCTTTCCTATAGTTGTGCGAACTCCCCATTTGGAAAATCTTTCATAAGCAGCATATGAGTCATTAAGATTTTTAATGCCTGAATCTATTACGTGACCAAGTGAATCAATAAAACCTTTATATGTTACCCAGGATTTTTCTCTGTCCCGTAGTATTGCTTCTGCTTTTCCTAATACAAGTTCTCCAATACTATCATATATACATTGTACCACTGAGATATCTTTGATACTTTGCAATCCCCAAAGACTAGATTGGCGTACTCGATAAATTGTGTCTGACCAAGGAGTGATATCTACGAACTGAGGCTGAATAAGTATGTTTCCCTTAAAGTCTGCAACTCCCCATAAACCATTACTAAGGAATAATACATGTTTCTTCGGTATATTCACAGAAAGTTTCTCGCATTCAATAATAGTCCAATCCATAACCACCTCACTAAAGTAGTTGACTAATCCCACAGTTCTCCCTTGTTTTACCATGAAAAAACCGTTGTTCAAGTCTATAGGCTCTTCTGTGAACACAGGTTGGATGAGTGTAGTTGTATTGAAGCGGAATCCCCATAAACCCATATATTGGAATATAGAAGATTTTTCATTACGCAATTTCATCATACGTATGGCTTCTTCATAAGACGGTTCGCCTTTCCATTTTTCTTCTAATTCTATCAATAGTTGTTCTCGAGATTTCCTACTTTCAAGATATTGTGCTCTAGCTTCGGGGTGTATCTTAAAATAAGGCTCATTGGCTTCTTTGATAAAAGGTTTGCAATATTCATTATCAAAAATGAAATCTGTCATATCTGCAATTGATCCATTACTTCCTATATTTGCATAAGAAAAAGCCCAATTATCATTCTCATCAAGCCAGTTATATTTTAAACAAAGAGTATTCTTTTTCTCACTAGCCTGTTGAGCTTCTTTGTCGAATACAAATACATTGCGATGGCAATCAAACAATGTATTTTTATAATTTGACAACTTCATGTAATCATAAGAAGCATCATTATCAGCTCCAAATATCCAAATAACATGATGATTATTTAATCGGAAGAAAACATCACGATCAACAAGCATGTGCAAATCATGTTTCTTTTTTTGCATAACAATAACCACATCCTTTTCTTTATATTTGAATGATATGTCTGGTCTTCTCCACTTCATATATGGCACACAACTTCTTATGACAGCATCGCATTTTACGTCTGATATACCCATTTTTTCACTTTCTTGTGTGCATAGAAGTGAGAATATCATCTCTTTTAGGATGCGGCTATGAGGTTTAACTATACCTTCTTCTATATGTTGATCGAAATCAACCCCTTCTATCAAAACATCTTCATCTTTTGATGATGTGGAATATGGAATCCATGCACAATATTCATTTCGCGTAGCATGAGCAAAAAAGAGGCTTTCTTTGCCGTTGAATGTTCGATGTGCTATTATCACAGGGCGATGACACATTCCACAAATAAAGTCACTTTTACCCGTTATCCCCGCTTCTTCCAGTTGTCGACTTTTTCTAGCAATTTCTTCTGCTGTACCTTCAAAGAAATTATTTGCATAGATTTTGTGCCCTTCTTTATCAAAAACATATTCGATTGAACGTTGAACATGTTTTTTAGAGTCATTGATAATAGGTGGAAAATCCATCATGGAATTACCACTCATTTCAATAACTTCTTCTTCTTTGGATTTTATTCGACCACTTTTCTCCGGTTTATTAGATTCCCCATTTCCATGTGTGCCGTTCTCAATAGCTATAGTATCTGATAACACCAAGTCATTCGTTTTATCACACTCATTATGATTATTAGTAATGAACGCGGATTTTGTTTGCTCGTCAATTCTGTCAGATGAATTTATATTTTCAGATAGTGATTCTTCTATTTGCTCTGTTATTAACTCAGGTTCCCTCTCTATAGGAGTATCATCACTCATGCTTAATGATTCTTTTAATCGTTGAATTTCATCTTTCTTATTTGCATTCTCAGTTCTTACTATATTGATTTCGTCTTGTAACTCCTTTATTTGTTCATGAACATCGGTAAGTTTGTTACCGATTTCTTTAATTTCGCTTTCTTTCTGCTGAATAATACTATTTTTAATCTCAATATTACGTTTGCTATCAGACAAATGTTCTTGTAGGACTTGTATCTGGTTCTCTAATTCGCGAATTTCTTCATTTCTTGACTTACCATGAACAGTTTCTGCTTGCAATTGTATCAAAGTTGCGGTCAGTTGTTCTATCTCAGTATCCTTTTGTACTATTAGTTCTTGTTTCGCATTAAGCATGTTTTGAATGGTCACTTTTTCGTCGACTGCCTCATTCAAAGCCTTCTCATTCTTTGCAATAATTTTTTCTAGTATACTCTTATCTCGAGTAAGCGTTGCGATTGTTTCTTTATAAGAATTTGATTCGTGTTCTTTTTGTGTTTCAATTGCATGCAATTCTGTCAATTGCTGAGTTAATGCATCAACTTTATGTTGTAGTGAAATATAATCATCAGTTCTATTCTTTAAAGAACTTTCAAGCACTTCTATTTCTTCATTGTGTCTAGCTATAAGATCTTTCTTTGCTTTTTCGGATTCAATATAATGAGTTTTATATACATTGAATTGATTAGAAAAATGATTCGCACTGCGTTTTTGTTCTTCTCCATAAGTTCGTGAAGCGTTTAGCTCTTCTGCTAAACTTCTATTTTTTTCTTCATGTATCCTTATAGAAGCCTTAAGTTCATTAACAAGATTACAAGAATTTATCTTTTCTCTTTCAATTGTTGTTAATTCAACTTTTAACTTTCTTATAGTATATAACAGATTTTCCTTCTCCTTTTGCAAAGAATCAATTGACTGTTCTAATTCTTTTTGTTTCGATCTAACGTCGTAACCAGCTAATTTATTAATTAAAAAATGAATAACTCTCATATATTTATGGTATTTAACTTTTAATACAACTATGAAGCATTTTTTTTCACTACCTCAGCAAAAGTAGTTAAAGTCTTATTAAAATCAAAGAAGATTCGGTGATAATGTACGAAAGACTTTGTCAGTGTATGAAGTCAAGCGACGAGATTGGGATTAACGTTGAGTGGTTGTTGATGAGAGCATAGAGAGGTTTTCGAAGATTTTCTGTACTTGCGTAAATAATCTGAAATAAGTTTCTTATTTATCGCTCGTCTTATTTATCTCTGTGACGCGTTTTTTACCGCCATAAAATTTACCACCTAAAAAAGCAGGCAACAAATGCCCTACTTCTTCAACAGGTTGATGATGGTAAGGTATAAGGGGACTATCAGAAGTTGGGTTATATACCATGTGATAGCCAATGATTCAAACCAACTGTTTACATCAAAATAGATGGAAAGCAATAGAATAACTGAGGGGATGGAGAATACTCCCCAAAATAAGGCTTTAAGTTTACTTTTCATAATAACATATCAGTTTAAATGGGTGTAACAATCCGGTCTTTTCAAGTTCATAGAATAGTTGTTCGTAGAGGACGATTGAGATGTTGTCGGTGAGTTTGAAGGTTGTCTTGCTGGGTACCTTCCAGGTGTAGTCGCACGCTGCTGTGTGGCATGGCTTGCCCTCAATGGTCTGCTCGCCCAAGGTGCACCAGTTGAGCAGTACGGCACCATCCCTCTCGGGCGAACGGAAGGCATAGTCGATATCGCCATTCCAAGCCATCTTACCCCATTGTTGATTTTCGAGGCGTGCCTTTACCTTGGGAGTAATCCATTTGTCGGAATGTAGGTACACGGTGTCCTTGCGCGTAATGAGCATCATGAAGTTGGCATAGGCTGCATCGGGACAATAGAGGGCTCCCACGGTGCAGATGCCCAAGTGGAGAGATAGGATGCTGGCTTTCTCGTAGAGGGAGGTCTCGCATCCCTCGGCAATCTTATCGGCACACCGCGTTTGGATATCAGAGAACACCCAGTAGCAGCCGTTCCCGACGATAAGGGTAACGACAACCATGAGAGCCAACAGCGTGCGTAACAGGATTCGTTTCATAATCGGTATCGTTTTACCTATGCGTCCGCATCGCCAGCATGATGGCTTCGCCTACAAGGGCGATGTTGGCAAGGAGGTAGTGACGTTTGTGGCCGAACTGGATGGTGTGGCCGGCTATCTCGGCGGTCTTCAAGATGTTGTTCTTCACACTGGTATCTGCGAAATGGGAGGCTGGACCAGCAAAGAAGGCGGTGCCTGAGGGGCTCAGCTCGAGGAGGATGGGACCGGCATCGATGTCCATGCCGATGAGGCAGGTGCGGTCGTGGTATTCTTTGAGCCCGGACACGAGTCCTTCTTTCCAGAACAGGGCTTTCGTCTTCATATATTGCTCGCGGGCAAACTCCTCATCGATGAAGGTGAGGTAGTAGCAGTTGAGGGCCGAGTAGGAGCCTTTGACGGGGCTATCGACATACTGGTTGCCATCTTCCTGAAGGAAGGAGACGAGCACGCCCGTGTCCTTGTCCGTCCACTCACGCTGTGCCCGGCGCACCCACTGCTCCACGGTGGGACGGTACTGTCCTTGATGCAGGTGGGCATACTTCTGTAGCGCCATGATGGCTACCAGCATATCGGGAATGTAGATGGCTTCGTCCGGGTAAGTGGGGAGGTTGAGGGCTTGGCTGCTGAGGATGCGACGGTTCATGGTGGCGCAGAGCGAGGTCAGCAGTTCGTCGTAGCGGTCGGTGCCGCCCGCCTCCTTGTAGCTGCATATCATCCAAGCCAGATGGCTGAGGTACGACACATGGCTATGGTTGCCATCGAGAGTCTCGAGCGGGTCTTCGCCCCAGCGCATGGCATCGTAGCGGCGCAGCTCGGGCGACATGACAATCTCGATGAGGCGCTCTATATGGTGTATGTTCTCGTCCCTTGTCTCGGGATATTGCTGGGTGATATTGGCCAGCGCGGCCGATAGCATGGAGCAGGAGTATAGCGCCCACTCGCCTTGAAACTGAGCGCCTACAATCGAAGGCATTTGGTCAATCACATGCTCTGGCGAGGTGATGAGTTTGCCCAACAAGTAGTCGCGCCGTCCCATGATGTCGGCACGTTCGTTCTCCATGGCCTCGGCACGCATCGATGCTACGCTCGATACCTTTAATAATATAAAGCATAGGATGAGCACCGTGTATGCCACGAGGCTGCCCAGCCGGAACCGCTTCCGTAGCTTGTGTACTCCCCTCTGAAATAGCCTCACGCCAATGAAGCAGGTGGCTCCGTACACAGGCAGCAGGATGACTTGCCATAGTGGGGCACACCAGTCATCGGTAGCGCAATATACCACTACACCTATGATAATATAGGCAACGTAGGGGAGATAGAGCAACCGCACTCGCTTGCCCATGGGAACAAAGTTCCAGTACACGGCATAGAGCATGGTATACACAAGCATTAGCAGTAGGGTGCTGCCGCTGTATTCGTAATCCCACACATAGGGCATGAGGAAAAACAGCAGGGCCTGCAAGGCAAACCACTTGCAGGTCTTCGCCATGCTGTCAATCATATAGAGGAAGGAGTCTTCGGGCATTGCGTCAATAAGTTATTTTAATAATAATATTGCTGTTTACTCCAATAATTAGTGTCATGCTGAGCAAAGCGAAGCATCTCGCACTGGGACTTTGTTAGAGGCACAGCGAGATTCTTCCTGCCGTCAGAATGACAATAGCGCGATATTTCTATGTTATGGGTAAACATCTATATTATTTACCTTTATTTCTCCACAAACCTCTTATAGAACTCGCTCATCACATGGAAGAGCCTTCTCTAATAGTTCTAATGTCTTCTCATCCTTTTTCCCCTCGAAGCACTTTTCTAATACCTGGTCAAAGAGGTCGTCATCGGCAATCTCTGCAAACAGGGTCATGCAGGAGCGTAGCTTGATGGTGTCGATGCCTCCGAAGATCTCCTCAACATCTTTGTCTGACTCCAACACGACGGCAGTAATCTCGCGCAATCGTGCTCCAAGGATAGGGTGGGCGAGGTAGGCACGCGCCTCCTCAATACCATCGAGTCCATAGTAGCGCGAGTTGTTGCTTGTGCCTAATCCTTTCAGTTGGGGGAAGATGTACCATATCCAGTGCGACAGCTTGCGGCCATTCTTCACCTCCTCTAAGGCGCGAGGATACATGCGTTCTTGTGCCGAGACGAAGCGCTCCAGCGAGTTGTCGAGGCGCGGCTTGGGTTCGGGCTTCACGGGTTCTTGCTTCTTGAATGAAGCGAGTAGTTCTTTAATGCTTTTCATTGCTGACTTTAATCTTATTAGTTTTCGTATTTCTTATCCTCCTCGCGCATCTTGCGTACATACTCCAGCTCATCCTTAGCAAACTCCACGTCGATGTCATTCTTAATCATAAAGTTGGCCTGCTTCTCAGCCTCGTCCCACTTCTTGTATTCCACAAGAAGGTATAGGTAACGACGTTGAAAGAACTGGTACATGGGCATCAGACGTTCTATCTCTGATTCGTTGGCGTCCATCTTCTCGCGTATGTCATTGATGTATGACACCACGAGTTGTAAGGCGCTGAGATCACGCATATTGCAGAGACAATTGATGAACTCTTGTATATGATCTATACGGTCAGAGGTCTTGGCTATGTTGAGGTAATAGCAAGCACGAACATTCATGCCAAGGTCTGCGTAGATGAAGCCAATATAGTAGCTGACATCGAAGAACACTGCCTTATGCCACTCATTAATCGGTAAGTAGCGGAATGCATTGAACACACGATTGAAATGGTACAATGCCTGATAATAACATCGGTTGTTGTAGTACTTCTTGCCCCAATAGAGATCCGATTGTATCGTCGGGTTAGTATGCGCAATGGCCAGACGCTGCTCATCGGTAAGTTCATTCTCCTTGCCGCTATTTACCTTGTCCATAGCATCGTCAATCATATACTTCACCTCCCAAGCATCCTTGTCCTCACCGTTCAATCGTACCTCGAGCATGGTGCGACTACTCAGTGAGGTGCGGTTGTCCATAAACTGGTCCAACTCGTCGCCCGAGCGCACAACATTGACTATATAATATAGGGTGTTGTCCGTAGAACCCTTGGCCTTGGTGAGGTTGACGAAGAGCGTCTGATGCTCAAACTCGTAGATGAGCACGATGCTGTTCAAGGATGTCGGCTCTTCATGTTGACGGATGTATTCGCGTACGTCAAATGCGGTGATGGCACTGATATCGGTGATGTGCTCTACGCTATTGCCCTGCACAATCTTCAGTGAGAGCAGACAGCCAAGGTCTACATCCTCATAGAGTTGTACAAGCTGGTGTACCGACAGGAAGAATGTGGAGGTGTCCTCCTCAGTCTCTTCATCCGCATGGTGCGCCTCCAACTGGCGGCTTATCGTGGCCAGCTTGTTGTTGAAGGCGCAGTCGTTGAAAAATGCTTCGTCTTTCTCCTCTTCCTCTTTGATGGCCTTGTCCAACTCGTCGGAGAAGTCTCGTGCAAGGCTAAAGGCACCTCCCAATAACACTTGCAATTCCCCCTTCATCTGCTCCAGATTGCCGACACACGAGAAGAGGTATTCAAGATTAGCTGTAAGGATAGGCGTACCATCAGTATCTGATTCCTTCTTGGAGATTCCACAGTTCCATGCTCCCTGTGTGGTGTTGATATTATTTGCCGCCTCCAAAGCCTTATGTAAATGTTCGTAGCCGCATTCTTTGAATTCGTAAAATCTCAAGAAGACCCATGGCGAGTCTTTGTGGAAGACGAACATAAATATTCCTCCCTGATACTCCACCAGGTATGTATGGCGACTTCCATCTTCATCCTCTTCGTCACCATGCAATACCGCGCCCAAGGCACGGAAGATGTCTCCCGGTGTCTGCTCTTTAATGGTGTTTTGCGGTGTATCATCTCTCTTGCAACACCAATAAAAGATGATCAAGGCTGCAAATACTCCTATTCCAATAATGAGTTCTGTCATAATCCAATCTTTTGTGTATGATTAGTCCATTACCATACCTTCTGTTCGGGGTGTTCTTTCATTATCTGTTGCAATAGCTCCTTAGGCATGCCTGGTACCTCGCTCTGGTATGTGATACTGCGCACCTCGTAGTTCAACACCTTCTCCGTCTCTGAATTCACCTCACTATACACGCATACTGTAAACACCTTTTCGGGGTCATCCACGAACATGATGTACATGAACACTCCACCCAGTATAAAAGGTTCTATCTGGCCTACTACGAATTGCCCTTTCGTTAGGTGACGATACGGATTCAAAGCCTCGTATTCGATTTTGCCTTTACTGTAATCGTCAAGGTAACGGCGAAGGGTGCGTATATACTCATTGTCGAGCCACTCCTTCTCCGTCCATCCAGCAAAACGGATGTCGTTGAGCGACTTCTTTGTCGTGTCGCTCACCTCCGCTGTGTCCGCTGCCACAGTATCGTGAGCCGTCACTTCTGTGCTCGCTCCGTCATTATTCACGTTGTAATCAACATTCTTCTTCCCGCCGCAACTGCAGAGCAGCATAGATGCCAATATAAAACACCAAGCCCTTTTCATGTCTTTCTGTTTCTAATAATTTAATAATCAAATCCTGTTTCCTTTTTCAACTCTTTATATTTCTCGTAATCTTTGTCTCCGAGGTCGTATCTTCCCAACTTATAGTACATCGTTGCCCGTTGTTTGTATGCTACTGTCCGATCTCGGAGTGAAGTTTCATCATCGGGTAATACCTTCAAGCATAATGTTAGTTGCTCGATGGCCTCTTCCCACTCTTTGAAAGACTCGTGTAAGCATGCTTTCAGAGCATGTGAGATTCCTCTAAGGTCCTTGTGGCTCTTAGGCATATACATCAATGCTTTATCTATAGCAGTCATCGCATAGTCATACTGCTTCTTATCCATATATACTGTTGCCATATAGAAGTGTGCATAGGGGTTCTTCGGGTGTTCCTTCAGTTCATCCTCGAAGAACTTCAATCCCTCATCTAACTTACCCTCGCCTACCAGTTCTATTCCTCGATTGAGGTTAGCCGTGTCGAAACGTTTTTTTAATTGTGCACTCACACTCACCGTGGTCATCAATGCCACCATCATTGCTACTACTACCTTTTTCATTTGTTGTATTGTCTTTAAGTTTTCTTGTACAAATTTCACAAAAAGAAATCGTACAGCCAAGCGTTTTTTGCTTGGCTGTACGAAGTAGTGGGTTTACTGTATGAAGTGACCGTTAAGTTGTCATTTCATCTGTTTCCTCATTTTCTTCTCCACACAATATAGCTGGTGTTCTTGGGCATGCGACGGCGACCGGTGTAGAAATTGTCCTCACCAAATTCGTGGGCGATACCTTTGCGGTCGACGGCCCAGCCGTAGGCGGTGGAACCGACGAGGTAGACGGCATTGTCGGTGCCCATGTCGGCGAGGGCTTGGGCAAAGTCGTTGAACGACTCCTTGGCGAGGGACTCTACCATAAATATCACACCGCCCATATCGCAGATGCCTCGGCGGATGGCTTTGCCTTTGGGCTCATTAAAAATGGGTGTCCCGTTATCGACCAGTGGATACTGGCGGAAGAAGTAGCCGCCTCGCTCGGTAGCCTGCTCGAAGAGGGGTGAGTTGTCGGCCACGCCCACGGTGACCTTACCATCGATAGAGGCACAATAACCTTTCTTGGATAATCCCCACGCTTTAGGTTCACCTTTTAAAACGAAGGCTCCTACGATGCCCCCATTGTCGGCCCTGACGTCGGCAGCTTGAGCTGCATAAACGATGGTGGTGTCCTGGCGGTTCATGCGGCCTATCTGTAACGACATCTCGGCATGGTGGGGAATATACATTCGGATAGGAATATCATTTATCATTGTGTCGCGTATTTCTGTATAGCCTATGGTCGTAGAATCATTGGGGACAATATTTATTTGCTGTCTCTTTATAAGTGGCTCTGACTCTATCAATGGCTCGAAATAAGCAGGTTCCTCTGTATATAATATTGCTTCCTTATAGGATGAAATTTTATGTATAATAATCCCTGTTATTATAATTATTATAATAAAAATTGCTCCTAAAATTAACCAACGCCGTATGTTTTTAAATCTCCTGGGTGGTTTAGGATCGGGCACGGGAAGTGAGTCGCTTCCGATGACACGAATCTCCGTATCCTGGATTTCTTTTTCCAGCAAAATCATAGTGTTGCCTCCTTTTCTATCAGCTCTTTCAACTGTTTCAATGCCTCCTTGGATGCCGTTACCGTGTGGTTGAACGATGCCACATCGGAGAGCGTGAGCTTCTGCTTGGTGACATTGATGTAGTAGATGTACGAGCGATTTATAATTAGACTCTTACCAATACGAATGAAGTTGTTGCCCTCGCTACCCAGCTGGTCGGCAATCATGCGCTCTATCTGTCCCAGTTGGAAGGTGAGCATGCGCATCTCGCCATCGGTTTGCACGAGGGTAGAGTAGTTGCCGTCCGAGGCGATATAAATGATGCGCTCTGGTGCTATGCGCACCAGATCGATCGAGGTAGATATGACAAGCTGTTTCTTCATTCCAAATCAAAAGCAGAACGGGCAGGTGCTGCTGTCGTTCTTGCGGGGGCAAAGGTAATATGGTTCGTCCAAATGACAAAAAATATCTTCGCTGAATGTATGAAATGGTGGTTTGAGTGTATGAAATGTTGGGGGAATGGTGATAAATATGGATATAATTGATTACTTTTGCAGCGCATTTCGAGGAATCGATACATTATTATATATAATATGAAAACAAAAACTTTAGCAACATGGGCTATGGCGGCATTGGCTACCGTGGCCTGTACGAACAACAAAACAATGGAATCAGGAATCAAATTGGAGAATCTGGACACGAAAGCCATCCCAGGTGATGACTTCTTCCGCTATGCATGTGGCGGATGGATGGACAGTCACCCGCTCACCGACGAGTATTCACGCTTTGGCAGCTTCGACAAGCTGGCCGAGGATAACCGTGAGCAGCTGCGCACACTCATCACAGGCATCGCAGAGGCTGAGAATGCGCCCGGCACTGTGGCTCAGAAGATTGGCGACCTTTACAATATGGCTATGGACAGCACTGCACGCAACGAACGTGGCATAGCTCCCATACAGCCTGTGATGGATCGCATCGCTGCCCTCAAGAAGAACAGCGAGGTGATGCCGCTGGTGGCTGAGCTCTCACGTCAGGGCATGGGCGGATTCTTCCACGTATATATTGATGCCGACATCATGAACAGCAAGCAGAACCTCGTGCAGCTGTATCAGGGTGGCATCTCATTGGGCGAGAAGGAGTATTACCTCGACACCGATGAGGCTACGACAGCCATCCGTGAGGCTTTCAAGAAGCATATCGTGAATATGTTCAAGCTGGCCGGATTTGACGAGGCTGCTGCTACCAAGAAGATGGAGGCGGTGATGAAGATTGAGACTGCACTGGCCGACAAGTCGTTCAGCGCAACCGAGCAGCGCAACCCTGCTGCCAACTATCATAAGATGACGATGGAGGAGCTCAAGGCTCAGTTCCCCGGCATCGATTGGGAAAACTACTTCAGCATCTTGGGCATCAACGGCTTGCAGGAGCTCAGCGTATCGCAGCTGGAGCCTATCCAAGAGGTAGCGCGCATCGTGAACGAGGAGCCGGTAGAGAACCTCATCGCTTATCTGCAGTGGCACCTGCTCGATGGCTCGGCCAACGAACTCAGCGACGCCTTTGCTGACGAGAGCTTCGACTTCTATGGCCGTACACTCAGTGGCCGCAAGGAGCAGCAACCTCGCTGGAAGCGTGCCGTGGGTGTTGTCAACGGTGTGCTGGGCGAGGCTGTAGGTCAGATGTATGTGGAGAAGTATTTCCCCGCCGAGGCCAAGGAGCGTATGCTTACCCTCGTGAAGAACCTGCAGGTGGCTCTCGGACAGCGTATCGATGCGCAGGACTGGATGAGCGACGACACCAAGAAACGTGCTCACGAGAAGCTCAACTCCTTCATCGTCAAGGTGGGCTATCCCGACAAGTGGAAGGACTATACGGGCTTGGTTATCGACCCCGCGAAGACATATTCTGAGAACCTGATGGCTGCCAACGAATTCTTCTGGAACGATATGATTGCCCGCAAGTATGGCAAGCCCGTGGACAATACCGAGTGGCACATGACTCCGCAGACAGTAAATGCCTACTATAACCCCACCACCAACGAGATCTGCTTCCCTGCAGGTATCCTCCAGTATCCTTTCTTCGACATGAATGCCGACGATGCCTTCAACTATGGTGCCATCGGTGTGGTTATCGGTCATGAGATGACTCACGGATTTGACGACCAGGGCCGTCAGTTCGACAAGGAGGGCAACCTCTCTGATTGGTGGGCTCCGGGCGATGGAGATAAGTTCAAGGCCAAGACTCAGGTGCTCGTTGACCACTTCAACGCTATCGAGGTACTTCCTGGCTTGCAGGCCAATGGTGAGCTCACCCTGGGTGAGAACATCGCCGACCATGGTGGTATCATGGTAGCATACCAGGCATTCAAGAACGCCACCAAGGATGCTCCGCTCCCCGTGAAGGATGGCTTCACTCCCGAGCAGCGCTTCTTCCTTGCCTACTCAGCAGTATGGGCCGGCAACATCCGCGACGAGCAGATCCGTGTGTACACCAAGAGCGATCCTCACTCACTGGGCCGCTGGCGCGTGAATGGCACATTGCCCCACATCGATGCTTGGTACGAGGCATTCGGCATTACTCCCGAGCACAAGCTCTACATCCCTGCCGAGAAGCGTGCCCAGGTGTGGTAATTGTTTTGTAAGATGATTTCTAAAGCAGGTGAGGTTCGAAAATTGTATCTCACTTGCTTTTTTATTCATTCCTTTATTGTATTATGCAATAAATCGCGAAGATACTTGCGCTTGCTGTGAAAAATATCTAAGCGAGCTTGATATTTCTTGCTTGTTTAATTGTATCTTTGTACTTTGAAACAAATATAGATGATATGCCACTTACACTGCCTGATAAATTACCGGCAATAGAGCTGTTGAAGCAGGAGAATATCTTCGTGATGGACACTACCCGTGCCACTTCACAAGACATCCGTCCGTTGCGTATAGCTGTACTCAACCTTATGCCGCTCAAGATTACTACCGAGACTGACCTTGTGCGTCTGCTCTCTAACTCGCCGCTGCAGATAGAACTCAGCTTCATGAAGGTGAAGAGCCATACATCGAAGAATACGCCTATTGAGCACATGCAAGCCTTTTACACCGACTTCGAGGAGATGCGCCACCACAAGTACGATGGCTTCATCATTACTGGAGCTCCTGTAGAGCATATGGACTTCGAGGAGGTGAGCTACTGGGAAGAGATGACTGAGATATTCGACTGGGCACGCCACAATGTGACCTCCACCTTATATATATGCTGGGCAGCACAGGCAGGGTTGTATCATCACTATGGTATACCCAAATATCCGTTGGACAAGAAGATGTTCGGCATCTTCAAACATCGGGTGAGCAATCCAGAACTTCCTATTTTCCGTGGTTTTGATGATGAGTTTTCTATTCCTCACAGTCGCCATACCGAGGTGCGTCGCGAGGATATAGAACGCAATCCAGAACTCGATATCTTGGCCGAGAGTGATGAGAGCGGTGTATATATGGTGATGGCACGTGGAGGCCGCGAGATATTCCTTACGGGGCATTCCGAATACTCACCTTTAACGCTCGATACCGAGTATAAGCGCGATCTTGCCAAGGGGCTCCCCATCGAGATGCCCCGTCACTATTACCGCAACGACGACCCCTCGCAGCCCCCCTTGGTGACATGGCGCGGCCACGCCAACTTGCTCTTCAACAACTGGCTCAACTACTACGTATATCAGGCTACACCTTATAGACTTGAAGATATTAAATGAGGCCACCAATCGAACTCCTCGCACCTGCCAAGAACCTCGAGTGTGGCATCGAGGCCATCCGTCACGGAGCTGATGCCGTATACATCGGTGCGCCCAAGTATGGCGCTCGTGCTGCTGCAGGCAACTCCATAGACGACCTTCGTCAGCTGGCGACGTATGCCCATCAGTTTGGTGCTCGGGTATACGTGACGCTCAATACCATCATCTACGACGATGAACTGGCTGAGGTGGAGGCTCTCGTATGGCAACTTTATCGTATCGGTATCGATGCCCTCATCGTGCAGGATATGGCTCTGCTCACGATGAACCTGCCGCCCATAGCGCTGCATGCCAGCACACAGATCGACAATCGTACTCCCGAGAAGGTGCAGTGGCTCTATGCCAACGGATTCTCGCAGGTGGTGCTGGCACGCGAACTCTCACTGAAGGATATTGAGGAGATACACCGCGCTTGTCCTGTGCCGCTCGAAGCCTTCGTGCACGGTGCTCTCTGCGTGAGCTATAGCGGACAATGCTACGCTTCGCAAGCCTGTTTCGGGCGTAGCGCCAATAGGGGAGAGTGTGCCCAGTTCTGCCGCTTGCCCTTCGACCTTGTTGATGCCGATGGACGTATCATTGAGGAGCAGCGCCACTTGCTCTCGCTCAAGGACATGAACCGCAGTGCCCATCTTGAGGCAATGATGGATGCGGGCATCTGCTCGTTCAAGATTGAGGGCCGCCTGAAGGATGTGTCGTACGTCAAGAATGTCACCGCCTACTACCGTCAAGCTATTGATGCCATTCTGGCTCGCCGCCCTGAGTACAAGCGTGCCTCACAGGGTGTGAGCACCTATACCTTCACCCCGCAGCTCGACAAGAGTTTCAATCGTGGCTTTACCGACTACTTCATCACGGGACGGCGCACCGATGTGTTCTCCTTCGACACCCCAAAATCAGTGGGCGAACCCGTAGGTCACGTCAAGGAGGTAGGTCGCGGATACATTGCCGTTTCGTCGGTCAAGACTTTCCATAATGGCGATGGCCTCTGCTACATCGATGAGCAGGGGCGCTTGCAAGGGTTTCGCGTGAACAGAGTAGAGGGCATACGTCTCTATCCGAAGGATATGCCCCGCGGCTTGCGTGCCCGTACGCCGCTCTTCCGCAACTATGATATGGAGTTCGAACGCCTGCTCTCACGCCCCTCGGCAGAGCGTCGCATACCTATTAATATATGCCTGCGAGACCTCTCTTTTGGTTTCTCGCTCACCTTCTCCGATGATGAGGGGCATAGCGCTACGGTCAATTTTACTCGCGACAAGGAACTGGCCCGCACCGAGCAGCGTGCAGGCATCGAGGCCCAACTCTCGAAGTTGGGTGGCACCAACTTTGTTGCCCGTAGCGTAGAGATAGACTTCACCGATAACTGGTTTATCCCCTCCTCTGTGCTTGCCGAGATGCGTCGCACTGCGGTAGAGGCGTTTGGGAGAGCCTGTAAATTGAAAACTGAAAAATCAAAATTGAAAGTTGAGAGCGATGCAAGCAATAATTGTCAATTATCAATTGTCAATTATCAATTGTCTTATCTCGCCAATGTCGCCAACCATCGTGCCGAGGCGTTCTACCATTCAAAAGGAGCCGAGGAGATTGCTCCAGCCTACGAACTCGAGGCGTCGCGTGGTGCTACGCTGATGTTTTGCCGTCACTGCTTGCGCTATGCCATGGGCTGGTGTCCTCGCCATGGAGGCAGCAAGTCGCCCTATCGCGAGCCATATACCTTGGTGTCGGCCGATGGACGCCGCTTTGCCTTGGAGTTCGACTGTAAGCAATGCGTGATGCTGATAAAGGAGAAACAATAAAAAACAATAGAACTATTAATACCTAGTATGATGAAAAATTTGGTAAAATGTGCTCTTGTAGCAACTATGGTGTGTGGTTTCACATCGTGTGTGAATGTGGCGCCTGGTGCGGGAGAAGAGGCTGTACTCATCCATCAACCCTATTTCTTTGGACATGGCGGTGTCGATGACGAACCTGTAGAGACGGGTCGTCAATACGAATGGATTTCTACGAAATATGTTATCGTGTCTATGTTGCCTCAGAAGTTCGACGAGAGGCTCGACGATGCCGCATCGAACGACAACACCCTGCTCGACTTCAGCACCCAAATTCAGCTGCAGGTGAAGGATAACAAATCACCTGTGCTCATCAAAAACTATGGTCCAAACTGGTATGTGAACGTCATCCAGGAGGTATACCGAAACACCGTGCGCAACTACATCTCCAAGTTTGGCCCGTTCGACTTGATGAGTAATCGCGAGGTGCTCGACTCCATCAACTATGCCGTGAAGAACGATATGGAGACCTACATCGCCGAGCTCTCAGAGAAAGGTGGCGAACTGCCCGTAACGGTAGTCAATGTGGTAGTAGGACGTGCCATCCCCAATGAGAAACAGAAGGCCGAGATGGACAATACGGCAGCAGCTACGCAGGCTAAGCGCACCGAGGAAAGCCGTCTCGAGATGCTCAAGGCAAAAGAGGCAGCTGAGCGCCAGCGTGCTATTGCTGACAAAGCTTATCAGAAGGAGTTGGGCCTGAGCACCGATCAGTTTATCCAGCTGAAGGCATGGGAAATCATCGAGAAGAAGGATGGAGCCAACATCGATGTGCTGGTAGGCAACACGGGTACTGCAAATATGTGGAACGTACGTCGATAAAATACATGAATAGTTATAGTTTGAGGATGTGCATGCACATCCTCAACTTTTATTGATTACCTGTTCCCGTTTTAGTTCTTGATAGCTTTTATCGCCGCCTCATAATCAGGCTCGGTAGTGATTTCGGGCACCAGTTCGGCGTAGCATACCTTGCCATCGGGAGCGACGACTACTACGGCACGAGCCAGTAGGCCGGCCAATGGGCCATCGGCCATCTGCACACCGTAGTCCTTGCCGAAGGTGCTCTCTCTGCGGAAGTCCGAGAGCGTCACTACATTCTCAATGCCCTCGGCACCGCAGAAGCGGCTTTGTGCAAAGGGAAGGTCGCGCGAGATGCACAGCACCACCGTGTTGGGGGTGGAGGCGGCCAATTTGTTGAATTTGCGTACCGATGCTGCACACACTCCCGTGTCGATGCTGGGGAATATGTTCAGCACCACATATTTACCTCTGTGCTCGTCGAGCGTGAATGCCGACAGGTCGTTCTTTATCAATTCTACTTGTGGGGCGGTAGCGCCTAATGGGATGAAAGTGCCGTCAAGATGCACTTCGTTTCCTTTGAATTTTGTTGTAGTCATAATATTCTTCTTTTTGTTGTTAACGTATTAGCATGTTCTATTGTTTTTCTTTACACTGCAAAGATACGTCCTATCAGTAGTCTGTGCAAATAGCTTTGGTCTATGGCTTTATTGGTGCTTCCTATAACACTATTGCTCCTTTGTCACCGTCACTAGGTCGCCAAACGAGGTGATACCTTCGGCACGGACGGCAATGCGCTTGGTACGGGTATTGTTGTAGAACTTCAAGGCAAACCGTCCTTGGTGGTCGGTCTCTATATCGGGTTCCCAGTAGAGGGTACGGCGGTAATCCGCCGTGTCGGGAAGCTCCATCTCCGAGTAGTCGCGATGATAGTAGCTGCTCACCCGGCTATAGCCTTCGAAGTAGGTGTAGCGAGTGCCGTCGCGCATATCGTAGGGAGGTGTAGTAGGACTCTCCTCTTTGGGATAATAGATGGTGTGTGCCCATAGCAGACGGCGGTGGTCGGTATCGCCATCCTGTTTGATGGGGGTGCGTTCGCGTGACACGAGGTTGCTGTATATGCGTATCTCCTTGGGTAGTTGGTAGAAGTTTAAATAAGGCCCTTCATTACCTTCAGGAAGCAAATACTCTCCGTTGCTGATGGCGCCTTTCAATCTCTCAGGATCAGTTTCTTGCAAACGGTATTTATCATACCAAGCATAGGTAAGGCTGTCCTTCGTGGCATTGTTGTTGTAGAGAAAGATATATCGCAGAAAGTCGGGAATGCGTGCGCGTCTCAGCGTGTAGGGCACTGCCGGGTCATAATAGCCCTTCATAGGAGGTGGGTCGGTGAGAGCGTGTACGCCACGGTCGATGATGGTGTTGAACTCCTTCACGAAGTTGATGACGATGTCGGGCCGGTCGTAGTGTATCTCATATTTTTGTTTGTTGCGTTTCTTGATGGTGACTTCATCGATGAGGCCCTCCATGGCAAAGTCTACGTTCTCCAGCACCTGCAGCTCATAGTCATCCTCGGGCGAGTGGCTTTCATAGTAGTTGTATGGGGTAGGGGCAGGCGAGAATGCTCGGTAGAGCGAGGGGAACACATAGCGGTACTTTCCCTTTTTCCCTTTCTTGCCCAGTCCATCAGGTTTCCATATCTCGATGGTAAGGCCAGCCTCGTCAACAAAGTGCCGGGGGATGTCGATGCTGAATTCGCCTTGCTCATTGGCTTGCACCGTGTCGCGATATTCCACCTGCTCTGACTTCAACTCGATGGCTACCCACGGATTCTTTATGCGCTTATATTCGTCCGCGTGTTCCTTATGCTCACTGGCTACTAGCTGGTCGGCTACGTAGCCATCGATGACATATCCCTGCTCGGCCACGTAGTGGGGCTTCGCTTTGCTGCCCTGCGCCATGGTCACCCACTCGTAGCGCCGCCATCCTTGTGTCAGCATCAGCAGGTCGATATCGGTGTGCATGGCTCGGGGCGAGGTGTGGGCAAAGTAGCTGTCGATGTCCTTGATGAATCCCTTGAGGTCCGATGTCAACAGCAGCTCCGTGCGTATGTCGCTTTTGTCGAAGGTGGGTGCCTCCTCATCGGCATCGGTAATGCTTACCGACAGGTAGCCTCGTGTGCCTCCTCCCCACGTGTTCTGTATCTGCAGGGGCACCTCCACCTCTTCGAACGGAGTCAGCGAGTCGGTCGGAAGTTCCACGTGGATGGTGGGCGTGCTCGTCGGAGGCTGCACGAAGAAGAGGCGGTCGGCCAATATGCGTCCCTCGGCATTGAATAGCGTCAGCTGGTTCACACCGGGACGTAGCACCTGTGCGTCGAACCTTAGTCGCATGCGTTGCCCGTTGCCCAGTGTCAATGTATCGAAAGCGGTGAGGGATCCTCGGCATTGCAGACTCCAGCCCAGCACCTCGGCAGGTTGGGTGAGCGAAGCATGTATTGTAGCTTCGTAGCCCTTGTGGTCCGATGTAGGTTTCATGCTCAACACATATCCCTGCTTCTGTGCTTCGGGGAGTATGAAGCTATATTCCTTTCCTTTATATTCCACTAGTGCCTTGATGGGTTTATCGTCGCTTGGGGTCACCAGCATGAGTGTGCGCCCGCGATGGCCTGTGGTGAAGGTACCTATCGGCGCATTTTTATGTAGTAGCATGCCGGTAATCTCCTTCTCGCGTCCCCATTGGTCGGTAGCCTCGATGGCTACTATGGAGGGTACGCCCTCCACGAGGTTGCCGCCTTCGGGGTAGAAGTTTACCTTCAGATTGTCCTTGCGCAGCTTCGGATCGGTCTCGTCGGGGATGGCCAGCCGAGTGTGGATAGGGTAGTACTCAAACTCGCGTTTATACACGCCAGCCGTGTCGGGACGGCTGTATACGGGTACCGTGCGGGTAAACTGGCTATGGTTGATGTCGGGCACTAGGTCCTGCCGTGCTTCCCTCTCTGTCAGCAGGCTTGCAGCACGCTCATACCTGTCCATGAAGTCAAACTGTGTAAGCCGCTCGTTGCCGAAGTTCATCATATAGCGCGTGTAGGCACGCAGCTCGTAGTAGCCTGTGTAGAAGTTGTCTTTCAGGGTAAATTCGCCGTGGCATTGTCCGTTCTCGATGCGCAGCTTGCGCCTTGCTACCTCAACGCCCTTGTCATTGAGCAGTTCCACGTAGAGTACCTTACTGATGTTGCTTATCTGCAGAGTGGTGGCATTCACCACGTATGCCTTAAACCATATCGTGTCGCCAATGAAGTAGCTGCGGTTGTCAAGGTGCAGATACACCTTCTCCTGCGGATACAATTGGTTGAAGGCGTGTATATTCTTCAGATACTCCTGTATGCGCACCACAGTGCTGTCGGCTTGTCCGAAAGTAAGTGCCGCACTCCATATCAGCAGCATTGTGTACAAAATCCTTCTCATATTCATGTTTTTTGCAAAGATATGCTTTTTTGCTGATAGTTGTAGATTCTTACGTCAATTTCGTTTCATATGGTATGAAAACATCTTACATGACGTTCGCAATGTTCGGCTGTTTATACATGTGGTATAGTTTCATGATTGGGGTGAATGAATTACGTTATAGCTCGTAACGGTTTGTTGAAGTAGTCGGGTGTTGGAGACCTTTGCGGAGGTGCAGACCGTTATGGCTTCAGAGGAAGTGTATACAATGGGCGTAGGTTTTACATTTTGCATCATGCTTCGAAATTTTTGTAAGGACAATAATATATTGTCTGCTGAGCCGTTATATAAAGAAATAGTGTACTTATGCGACATTTGAAGGTTTGGTATCTTGTCTTTGTGGCCGTCCTACAGATGGGTGTGATGGGATGTGCTGATGAACTGGACTATACAGTAGATCCAGTTCATCGCCTTGCCTTCTCGTCAGATACCATATCGTTTGATACGCTCTTCACGGAAGTGAGTTCGGCTACTCATTCATTTCTCATATACAATAGGCAAAAAGCCCCCCTTCGGATTGCTAATGCTCATCTGTCGGGTGGTGAATCATCGCCTTATCGCATCAACTTTGATGGAATGTCAGGTATAGCGTTCAGTGACATCACTGTTCGTGGTGGTGACAGCCTGTTTGTATTTGTAGAAGTTACCGTAGATCCTCGTGGAATAGACGAGCCGTTTGAGGTTTGTGATTCGTTGCAATTTGTTCTTGAGAGTGGTGTTACTCAGCAGATACAGTTAAGTGCTTTTGGACAGGATGCCACCGTGTTGCGCGGTATGGTTATCAATACGGATACTCGTCTGACATCTCGTAGACCTTACCTCATCTATGATAGTTTGCGGGTGGAGAAGGGAAGTACTCTTTTCCTCGATGCTGGTACTCGGCTCTTTTTTCGAGATAAAGTGGAGATGCAGGTATATGGACGTATAGAGGCCGTGGGCACTATAGACAAACCCATAGAGTTTCGTGGTGCTCGTACCGACTATATGTTTAGTTATCTGCCTTATGACCGCCTTTCGGCACAGTGGGGTGGTATCACTCTACATGAGTCGAGCACTGATAACCTCTTTGTACATTGCGATATACATAGTGGAACTTATGGATTGCGGGCTAAGAGCAAAGAACTGAATCGCTATAAACTGGTGATGCAGAACAGTCAGATCCATAATGTAGATGCCGATGCTTTGCAACTCACACTTAGTGCCGCTTCTTTCTCTAATTGTTTATTTACTAATGCAGGAGGCCATTGTGTAAATATTCTCGGAGGACAGATGACTTTCCTGCATTGTACTATGGCAAACTTCTTTCCATGGAGTAGTGAACGGGGTGCTGCCGTATACATATCCAATTACCTCACCGATGAGCAGACTATATATCCTCTCCTTGGCGTGAATTTCATAAATAGTATTATCACGGGATCTAAGGATGATGAACTTCAGGGAGTGGTGCTAGAAAAAAACGATTCGGTGGATTATTCTGAATATGCTCAATACTCTTTTGTGCATTCCCTTATCAATTCTAAGGCTGAGGCTCATGAACCCGATTCACTCCATTATTCATCTATCGTATGGGAGCATAAGGATAGTACTACTTACGGACGCACTAATTTTCGTACAATAGATCATGGGAACTTCATCTACGATTTTCATTTAGATTCACTTTCTGTAGCCCGAGGCATAGCTTCAGGTGACTATTTGCTTCCTTATGATAAGGACGGACAATCTCGTCCTGCTGCTGATACCATTGATGCTGGTTGCTATCAATACGTACAATAATATATGTTGGGCGTTTGAGTATGTGTGTCGTCCTAATTGTGATTGGTATTCTGAATTTTACTTAAATACTTGATTAAGAAACTTTAAAGCTTCTTCTTGCATGGCCTTTCCGAAATAGTGCGGCGAGTCTACGATGCGTGTTGTCAGTTGCTTGTCTGCTCCTTGAGATTGCCATACGCGGCGCATTTCTGCATATGCATCCTCTACTCCTTGTATGGGGAATAGCTTATCTTTATTACCATTGAGGAAAAGCATGGGCTTGGGACATGCCAAGGATGCCACGTGAGGATAGTCCAAGTAATTGCGCACTCCTGGGATAATCATTGCATAGGCCGATCCTCCCTTGTTCTGATTATTGGTGAGTGTCATTAGGTGTTCTGTGGTATTCATCCAGCAAATGGCAACACCAGCTTTCACCTCGTCTGATAAGGCTGCTGTCATCCATGCACGATGAGCACCCATTGAGTGACCAAGCACTGCTATCTCATCTCGTTTTACACACGGTAGTGTGTTGAGGAATTCTACACTACGCAAATCATCCCACGCAATGAAGCTTCCGAAGGACATACCTAGCTGTTGTAGGTTGCTGTTGAGAGCTTGCTGCGCATCATAATCCACACCTTCGAGTCTGCCGCGATCGCCCCAAAAGAGTGCGTCTACAGCAAGTACGATATATCCTTCTTGCGCCAAACGGTCGCCTACAAATACGCCATCATAGCAAGCATGAGTCCATTTCTCGGCATCAGCCATTATTTCATCAGGTACATCAAAAGGACGTATCATCTTTTCTTTTCCAATGCTGAAGTGTGCTCCATGATCATGCAGGGCTAGTACTGCAGGAAAAGGACCGTCCCCATTGGGGATTAGTAGATAGGCCTGTACACGACTCCATGCATTGATGTTGAATACAATCTTTAGTGCCTTATATCCATCGCGTTGCTCCTCAGAAATAACCTTATAGTCAAACTTTTCGGCTTTGGGAGGTGCAGGGCTCATACATTCTAGAACTTTTGCTCGCGTGGTACGTTGCCACTTATTGTATCTTTGTGTTGACGTGTGTCCCCATGCCATGGGAAAGGTGAGTGTAGCTTTCAGTTCTTTATAGAAAGCTGGCATACTCTTTTCTACCTCATAGGTCATTAGTTTGCTCTCTTGTGCTTGAATGGTGACGACAGCTGTTGCCATCAGTATGAGGAAGGATAAATAAGTTTTCTTCATCGGTGTATCATTATATATTTATGTAATAATGGTAGCTACTATATGACGTGGTCCCCCATGATTCCTGAATTCACAGAGATATATTCCCTGCCACGTCCCCATATTGAGACGTCCTTGTGTAATAGGTATGCTGAGGCTGCATCCAGTAATGATGGACTTTGCATGGGCAGGCATGTCATCGGTGCCTTCGAGAGTATGTGTGTAATAAGGTTCGCACTCCCGTACCATGTGGTTGAATATTTGCTCCATATCGTGTCTTACATCAGGATCGGAATTCTCATTAATAGCTAGCGAACAACTGGTATGTTTGACGTATAAATTTAAGAGCCCTTGATCAGGCAATGTTGGAAGTTGTCTAATTACTTCATCGGTGATTAGATGGAAACCACGGTCTCGCGCACGTAATAAAAATTCTATTTGATGTATCATTTTTATAATTTTTAAAGTGGAACAATGTTTTTTTGTAGGATTACGTTGTCAGCTGGTTGTTTATATGTGGTGGTAGGGGAGATTGTTGAGGATGGAAAGGGCGCGATAGAACTGTTCGGCAAAGATGACGCGCACCATCTGATGGGAGAAGGTCATCTGGGAAAGGGATATTTTGCCTTGGGCAAGGGCGTATACCTCGGAGGAGAATCCATAAGGTCCTCCGATAACAAAGACAAGGCGGCGGCTCACGGTGTTCATGCGTTGCTGGAGCCATTGGGCGAAGCCTACGGAGGTGAACTCTTTGCCGCCTTCATCGAGTAGGATGACGTGGTCGCCAGGTTGGATGAGTTTGACAATCTGTTGTCCTTCGCGTTCCTTCTGCTGCTCCTGTGAGAGGTTCTTTACATCGCGTATGTCAGGGATAATCTTCAATTCGATAGGTGCATAGTGGTTGGCGCGAGCGAGGTAATCGTCGACAGCTTGTGTGAGGTAACGGTTGTCGGTTTTGCCTATGGCTATGAGGAGGGTTTTCATCTTGTATGAATCGGTATGGACTTGTCGTCAGTTGTTTCGTTTGGCAAATTTACGAAGAATGAATGAATAAATCTTGTTTATTGTAAAAGAATCGCTATCTTTGCAACTCATATTTAAATAATAATATACAATTATGAACGAACTGATAGACCAACTGATTGCGCTGTCATTTGCCGAGGATATAGGCGATGGCGACCACACCACACTCTCGTGTATTCCCGCCACTGCTATGGGTAAGAGCCGACTCATTATTAAAGAGGAGGGTATTATTGCTGGCGTGGAGATGGCACGTAAGATATTCCACCGCTTTGATCCTGAGATGAAGATGGAGGTGTATATCAACGATGGTGCTCACGTGAAGCCAGGTGATATCGCTTTCGTTGTAGAGGGTAAGGTGCAGAGTCTGTTGCAAACAGAACGCTTGATGCTCAACGTGATGCAGCGCATGAGTGGGATTGCTACCATTACCAATGAGTATGTAAAGCTGCTCGAAGGTACGAAGTGCCGTGTGCTCGACACACGTAAAACAACTCCAGGTATGCGTATCCTGGAGAAGGATGCTGTGCGTATCGGTGGTGGATGTAATCACCGCATTGGTCTGTTCGATATGATACTGCTCAAGGACAATCATATAGACTTTGCTGGTGGCATACCACAGGCCGTGACCCGTGCTCAAGAATACTGTAAGGCCAAGGGAAAGAACCTGAAGATAGAGGTGGAGGTGCGCAACTTCGATGAGCTGAACCAAGTGCTGGCACTTGAAGGAGTGGATCGCGTGATGCTCGACAACTTCTCTGTGGAGAACACGCGTAAGGCTGTGGAGATTGTGAACGGACGCCTTGAGGTGGAGTCGTCGGGCGGTATCACCTTCGACACCATTCGTTCATATGCTGAGTGTGGCGTGGACTTTGTGTCGGTAGGCGCACTTACCCACTCAGTAAAGAGTCTTGACATGAGTTTCAAGGCGGTGAACGAGTGAGAAGAATCCTAAATCCTGAATTTTGAATTCTCGTTTTCCTCCTTGGAGGGAATTCCCAATTCAAGATTCTAACATGCATAAAAAGCGTGGGACCAATAGGCTCACGCTTTCTTGTTTTCTTAATAACCCTTAAAAAAAAAGGATTTTAATAAACTTTTATGTAACTTTGGAGTCATTTATTAAAGAATATAAACATAACACAAATAGGATATGAACAAAACGCTGAAATGGACGCTCGTGGGCGTCATTGGAGTGGGCCTTGCCGTGGTGCTGGGCCTACGTGCAT
>JAZNYG010000012.1:0-20572 GCA_045594245.1 Bacteroidaceae bacterium | reverse complement strand
GCATCCCCATCCATGACCGATGAATCTTTCATCCATGAATCTACTTCATAGACATATCGGGAATCAATCGCTCTTTCGAGCGGCTGTGCCCGAGTCATGGGCAGGTCGGATACGCGTTACTCACCCGTGCGCCGGTCGCCGGCAAGCAAAGCAAGCTTTGCTCCCGCTGCCCCTCGACTTGCATGTGTTAAGCCTGTAGCTAGCGTTCATCCTGAGCCAGGATCAAACTCTTCATTGTAAAATATTATATTCGCCATAAAAGGCGACGTTGACTCTGCTCGTGATGTATCCTTCTCTACTAAAAACGTAAATTGACGGTTAGTGCATTTACCCTGTACAGTGACGACATCACCGTACAGCTTCTTGTACTACTTGTCTGTATGGAAAATATTTTCAAAGAACTCTTTTCTTTATGCTTCCGTCATCAACACGCGGTTTCAGTGCGAAAGCGGATGCAAAGGTAATACAAATTTCGGATACCAACCAAATCTTTTTAAAACTTTTTTTTCAAAAAAGATTGTTTTTCCTTAAAAAAACAGAATTTTGAGGGTACTGGCTCTAGAAAAAGCACTGCTTTCTGTGCTTTTTTTGGTTTAGTTGCATTTATTACCTACCTTTGCTCGACGAATGATTATGGTAAAGATGACAACAACAAAAGCACAAGCCCATCGACTAGCAACATTGCTATCCATTATACTATTATATATAGGAGTCTCTGTCCCTCTACAGGCGGCCACTCGCATCTACGGCAGAGTAACCGACGCCAATACCCGGGAGGCCCTACCATACGTATCAGTATACATGCAGAACACTATGGATGGTTGCCAAACCGACAAGGAGGGCAACTTCTCCTTCATCACCTCTTCACCCAAAGGTACACTCATCATCTCATCCATTGGCTATACCGAGCAAAAGATAGCCATCACCCCTACCACCAGATACCCTCTCCGCATAGCACTATTGCCTACGACCTATGAACTCAGCGAAGTGGAGATAAAACCTGAACGCGAACGCTACACCCGCAAGAACAATCCGGCCGTCGAGTTGGTGCAGAGCATCATCAAGCGGCGCGATGCTTACCGTCTCGAGAGCCACGACTACTACAGCCGCAACCGCCACGAGCTGCTCACCATAGCCCTCAACAACTTCGACCAAAGCAAATACCAAGCCGAGCTGCTCGACAACATAGGCCTGCTGCAGCAGTTCCTCGACACCTCCCTCGTATCGGGCAAGCCCATCCTCAACATTTCCTCGCGCGAACTCATCGGTAGCGACCACTACCGCAAGTCGCCCGAGAGCCGCAAGAAACATGTCGTGGCCCGCCGCCGTGCCGGAGTCGACGACTTCATCTCCGAACAGGAGATCGACGGTGTGTTCGAAGAGGTGTTCAAGGATGTCGACCTCTTCCAGAACGACATCAACCTCTTCCGCAACCGCTTCGTCAGTCCCCTCTCCTCCTTCGCCACGAGCGTATACAAATACTATATCATGGACACCATCCAGGTAGAGGGCACCCCCTGCATAGACCTCTCCTTCGTGCCGTTCAACTCCGAGTCGCACGGCTTCACCGGACACCTCTACATCACGGCCGACAGCACCCACTTCATCAAATGGGCACAGATGACCACGCCCCACGACATCAACCTCAACTTCGTGCGTACGCTCACCATCAACCAGACCTTCGCTCCCGCCACTGACGGCACGCCCCTGCTCACCAAGGAGTCGCTGGTGGCCGAGTTTGAGATTACCGCCCAGATCAACGGTGTATACGTGAAGCGCGAGGTCAACTACAACAACTACCTGCTCGACGTAGCCTCCCGCCCCGACCTACTCGAACGGCCCGAGAGCATCATCGAGGAGGACGATGCCCGCGACAAGGACGAACTCTTCTGGGCCGTCAACCGTATAGGCCACGTCAGCAAGAAGGAACTCTCCGTAGGCGACATGATGGCCCAGCTACGCCAATACCCACTCTACTACTGGACCGAGAAGGCCATCACCTTCCTCTTCACCGGCTACATCCCCAACAAGAAGGAGGAACCCGAATTCTTCTACGGCCCCATCAACACCTCCGTAAGCAACAACGAGCTCGAAGGCCTCCGCCTTCGCGTAGGTGGCATGACCTCGGCCTACCTCAACCCCCACCTCATGGGCCGCTTCTTCGTGGCCTACGGTTTCGGCGACCAACGGTTGAAATACATGGGCGAACTGGAGTACTCCTTCAAGAAGAAGAAAGAACACATCAACGAGTTTCCCATCCACTCGCTGCGCCTGCACTACGAGAACGACATCTACCAGTACGGCCAGACCTACTTGTACACCAACAAGGACAACGTGTTCCTCAACCTCAAGCGCATCGACGACAACATGATAGGCTACCTGCGCAAGGCCGAGTTCTCCTACAACCGCGAGCACTACAACCACCTCTCCTACTCGCTCACCCTGCGCAACAAGGTATACGAGAGTAGCCGCCTCATGCAATTTGAGACACGCACCGACGGCAATCCCCATTTTGTAAAGGAGCTGCCACAGACCGAGCTGGAGCTGAACCTGCGCTATGCCCCCGGCGAGAAGTTTACCCAGCACAAGTGGGACCGCCACTCGCTCCTCCCCGAGCGCCCTGTCTTCACCCTCTCCCATAGTGTGGTCCTGAAGGATGTGCTCGGCAGCCAGTTTACCTGCCACCACACCGAGGCCAGTGCCCGCAAACGTTTCTGGCTCTCGCAGTTCGGCTACATAGAGAGCGTAGTCAAGGCCGGCCGCGTATGGAACGACGTCCCCTACCCTCTCCTCATCATCCCCAACGCCAACCTCTCCTACACGCTGCAGCGCGAGTCGTTCGCCCTGATGAACCCGATGGAGTTCGTGGCCGACACCTATGCCTCATGGGAAGCCATATATTATATGAATGGACTTATCTTCAACCGTATTCCCCTGATCAAGAAACTGGGATGGCGCGAGGTCATCGACTTCAAAGGCTTCTATGGCAGCCTGCGCCCCGGCAACATCCCCGACCCCACCAACAGCCACGGGCTATACCTATTCCCACAGGCCCCCTCACTGCTCACCACTAACCATTCACTATTCACCGCCACCCCCTACATGGAGTTATCCTTCGGTATAGAGAACATCTTCAAGGTTCTGGAGGTCGACTATGTACGCCGCCTCACCTACTGCGACGCCCCCGGCGTCGACAGACACGGCGTGCGCATACGCGTACATGTACAATTTTAGCATGACTTATGTCACTGCAGAGTACACTAAGGACTCTAAAGAATCACGTTCTGTAACATATATTGACAATTAATTTGCACTGCAAGAAAGTTTAATTACCTTTGCATAACAATTCATCAACACATGCAAGAACCAACATCTACCATTACACCTATTATCCCCTCCCAAGACCTTGAGTGTTGGTTTGCCATGCGTGTTACATATAGACGTGAAATTACCGTCTGTGATTATTTGAACGAGCAAGGTATTAGAACTTTTATACCGATGAAATATACCTTGAAAATCAAAGGAAAAAAACATCACCGTGAATTAGTACCAGCCATTAACAGTTTAATCTTTGTATATACCCAACAGTCTACGATCCAATCTATAAAGAAAAATATCCCACACCTGCAATACATCACAAACAAGAATCACAAAAAGATAATTGTCCCCAACATACAGATGCAGCAATTCATTGCAGCATGTGGTACCCAAAACGATTCTTTACTATTCTTGGACCCTTCAGAGATTAATTTTACCAAAGGTACACATGTACGAGTAATAGGTGGAGACTTTGAGGGGCAAGAAGGTATTTTCATCAAAATAAAAGGGAAACGTGATAGGCGTGTTGTCATTGCTATAGAAGGAGTTATTGCCGTTGTATTAGCTACAATACACCCTAGTTTGATAAAAAAAATAGATGCTTAATCTAGATTAAGCATCTATTTTTCATCAATTTACAAGACTATTTCATCAAGTAACGGTCACCTGTCTCCTTCACCACACGGCGGTTGAAGTCCTCAGGATAGCCGGGGCGTACGGGCGATGCGCCATAGCCTGTCTCGGTGCGTTTGAAGGTGCCATCCTCATTCGTGGGCTTCACCACCATATCGTTGTGCTTCACGATAAGGAACTTAGCTAGGTTGCCCCAAGCATCCATAGCAGTCTGAGCCATCTCGGCAGTATACTTGGTGAGCATATCCACAGCCTTGGGAGGATTATCATTGTAGAGCTCCACGGCCTTAGCCTCCACGGTGGGCTGACCAGCTGCAAAACTATCTTCAAGGCTTTGCTGAGTATTCTTCAAGTCACCGATAAGAGCCGAGTAGCGGGGATATACCATGTTTGACACCATGTTGAAGAGCCAGAACGATGACTTCTCCGAGAAGGTAACAGCATCGGCAGTCTCTACATCGTAGCACTCGGGCACATCGTTGGTACAGCAATATACAGGAGTGAATACAGCCATGTTGGCATCATCGGTACCGAACCAAAGCACACCACCTACGGGGTTAGGCAACCAATTACGCATCTGTGATACGAAGGTAAAGGCTGTCTGCTGAGTAGAGATGGGGCGCTCGTTGAAATACTCCACACCATCCACCTTGAAGCTCAGAGGCGAGGGACGATAAGGCATGCTCCAGGGGCCTGCACCGAGGTCACCGGCGATATCCATCGGAGTGCCTTCATAATGGTCGCGCATGGCAGCCTGCACGTCACGTACAGACACCTTCTGCTTGGGCTTCACGAAGAGAGGCATCGGAGTAGCCGAAGCATCGCCCATAGCCCAGGGAAGATACTGGTTCATGTCAAGGTCGGCATACATGTTAAAGTAGCTCCACACACGGGCATCGCAGTAGCGCAAACCACCGAAATCGGCAGGGCAATAGGCTGCAGCAAAGTCAAAGTCCTTGTCCTTACCATCGAAGTAGCCCATCTCGCGGGCAAACTTGATCACATCCTTTGCATAAATACAATTCTCCTTGTCCTTCAGGGGGAACTGACGGATGCGTGCCTGGTTGGCATGAGCCGAGATGCAGTCATCGGGCACGCGGATAGCCACCCATACGGCACCCTTACGGCCAGGGCCCTTACCTATCATCTCCATTATCCACACCTCATTGGGGTCGGCAATGGTGAAGCTTTCACCGCTACTGTAGTATCCGTACTCCTCCACGAGCGAAGTCATCACGTCGATAGCCTCGCGAGCGGTCTTCGAGCGCTGCAGAGCGATGTAAATAAGGCTACCGTAGTCGATGATACCCTCAGGATTGACCAATTCCTCACGTCCACCAAAAGTGGTCTCGGCGATAGTGAGCTGATGCTCGTTGATGTTACCCACCACATTATAGGTCTGCTGAACCTCGGGAATGCGTCCCAGGAACTTGCCCGAGTCCCAGTCATACACCTCACGCACGGTACCCTCGGCATGCACGCCAGCGGGATAGTGGCAAAGGTAACCAAACATGCCGTACGAGTCGGCCGAATAGCTCACGATAACAGACCCATCAGCCGATGCGGCCTTACCGACGATAAGGTTCGTACACGCCATACCGCTCGTGATGGCGGCAAGCAGTGTCACTACTGTCAAGAATAACTTTTTCATTTTTCTACTTTATATTGTTTGTTTTCTATTATTGTCATTATCCATCTCCTCTGTACCATCAAGTATCTTCGAGGTTTACCGCAAAGATAATAAATTCTTTGCATGATAAAGCCTTTTGCTTTGACTTTTATATAAATGCAAACTAATTCAACACAGAAAACCAGCAGTATAATGTAGTATTTTTCCGATTTGCTTGCATTTATGAACAATTTATACCGAAAAGAAAGGAAACACAAAACAAAACACTATTTTGTTTCCAGCTCCACGATATAGTCCACGCCCGAGGGGACTTCATCGAAAAGGAGGGTGACGCCCTCTTTGCTACGCTTCACCTTGAGGGGTTGCTTGGTGTCGTACACGAAGGCTTTCTTCACCTTGCATTCGAGTGGCAGAAAGAGTTCCTTGGCCTTGAGGTCGAAGATATGGACAAAGAGGCGGTTGCCTTTGCGAGTGGTGACACCCCACTCCTGGGCCTTGATATCGCCGGCAGTAGTGCCATAAATGGTTTCGCCATAGCGAGAGGTCCACTCCCCTATTGCCTGCAAGCGCTCGAGAGCTGCTGCCGGGAGTTCGCCATTGGGCTGAGGGCCTATGTTGAGCAGGAGATTGGCGCCCTTGCCTGAGGTGCTCACGAGGTAGCGGATAAGAGCCTCGGAACTCTTGTAGTTCTGGTCAATAATCTTGTAGCCCCACATGCCGTTCATCGTCTGGCAGGTCTCCAAGGGCAAACGGCTGATGGCTTGACCAGAGAGGCCTGCCTTATTCTCACCGGGAAGGTCGCGCTCGAAGATCTGTATGTCCTCGCCCTCGACAGGTGTCTGGTGATGGTTGTTGCCCACGAGACAAGCGGGCTGGAGGCTGTGGATGAGTGCGTATTGCTCTTCAAGCTGCCAATCGAAGGGGATGGTGTCCTGATCATGATCCCACACGCCATCGAACCATATAGCCCCCACCTCGCCGTAGTTGGTGAGGAGCTCGGTGAGCTGACGATTCATGAAGGCATAGTAGGCGGGCCAGTCGGCCTTCGTAAGGTCCTTGCCTGTGCCGCGACCAGTGCGACCGGCAGGGTAGTCGTCGCGAGTCCAGTCGATATGCGAATAGTAGAAGTGGAGCTTAATGCCCTGACGGTGACACTCATCGGCCAACTCCTTGATGACATCGCGACCAAAGGGAGTGGCATCTACGATATTGTAGGGCGACTGCTCGGTGTCCCACATGGAAAAGCCGTCGTGATGGCGCGAGGTGAAGCAGATGTACTTGGCACCTGCGGCCTTTATGGCGCTGACCCACTCCTTTGCATCAAATCGTATCGGGTAGAATGCCGAGGCAGCCTTGGCATACTCCTTATTATCGATATTGGCATTGGTCATGTACCATTCACCCTGGGCAAACATGCTGTAGATTCCCCAGTGGATGAAGATGCCCAGCTTGCTGTCGGCAAACTCCTGACGTGCCTTCAAGTTCTCTTCGGCAGGGACATAGGTTGCAGCCTCCTGCGCTGTGGCCTTACCGCCCATGAGCGATGCCACGAGGGCTGTGGCCACGAAAAGTCGTTTCGGTGTTTTCATTGTATTTGTTGTTGGTTTATGTTTACATCAGTTCCAGTTCGCCAAAGTATTCGGGACGATGGAAGTCGGGTTCTGCCACCTCAATAGGATTCCATGAAAGGAAGTGCGGCACACTGAGTTCGTCGCCACACTTGTAGAAGTTGGCACGGAGTGTGGCACCAGCCTGGAGACGGAGCGGATGAGCAGCAAAGAGAGCGACGGGAATCACCAAGGCAACCTCCCAGGCGGTAGGTTCGTGGCGTTCCTCGAAAGCCTTGCTACCCAACGAGGCCCATCGCAATACAGCACTGCGCAACTCAGGAGCCACAGGCACACGATGGTGACGGCCATTGCCTGAGGCGGCAAGCAGCGTACCAATACAATTACACTCTATATTATAATAGGTATCATCGTCAGCGTTGCGGACGAAACACTCCACGCAGGAGTCGGTCCACACCTTGCCTCCATCCTCTGCATAGTGGGCACGCACGCTCTGTTCGTTCACACGATAGTGGAGCACCAATCCCTCGGGAGACCATGCAGCGCGGAAAGCTGCCTCGGGGCAGTAGGGATACTCTGCAGGCCAGTTGACCGTAGCAATGGAACTGAAGGCTACGCCCATAGCATCGAACATGGCAGGCACGTCGGCAGCAGCAGTGGGCAAGGAGGCGATACGGGAAACGGAAAGTCTGTTCATAATGTCATATTTATGATGAATCACGTCACAAAAGTAACAATAATCTATCAAACAGCCACCATAAATGACAATAATTCGCAAAACCAGCCTTTTAGATAACAAATATCCGCACAAAACAAAACTAAAATAACAAATTATCGTTTATTCTTTGATTTTTCTTTCTATTTTATTCCTTATATCATAAAATATATGTATCTTTGCACCCGAAAATCGAAGATAAATTGCACTCGCAGGAAAGAAAGCAAGCTTTTTTCACTCGTTTACATTATCTTTGCACCCGAATTAGATAACAAATATAGGTATTAGTATGAAAGTACAAGAGACATTAACAGTACTTAGAGAGCATTTCCCCGGCGAAGAGCTGTATTTCCAGGCCGTAGGCGAGGTGCTATCAACCATTGAAGATGAGTATAACAAGCACCCCGAGTTTGAGGCCGCCAACTTGGTAGAGCGTCTTTGCGTGCCCGACCGTATCGTGACTTTCCGTGTCACATGGGTCGACGACAAGGGTAAGGTGCAAACCAATATGGGCTACCGTGTGCAGCACTCCAATGCCATCGGTCCGTACAAGGGCGGTCTCCGTTTCCACCCCTCTGTAAACCTCAGCACACTGAAGTTCCTAGCTTTCGAGCAGACCTTCAAGAACGCACTCACTACCCTACCGATGGGTGGCGCCAAGGGTGGATCGGACTTCGACCCCAAGGGCAAGAGCGACAATGAGGTGATGCACTTCTGTCAAGCCTTCATGACAGAGCTGTGGCACAACATTGGTGCCGAGATGGACGTACCCGCCGGTGATATCGGTGTAGGTGCTCGTGAGGTAGGTTACCTCTTCGGTATGTACAAGAAGCTCACCCGCAACTTCGAAGGTGTGCTCACCGGTAAGGGACTCGACTTCGGCGGTTCGCTTATCCGCCCCGAGGCTACCGGATATGGCAACATCTACTTCCTGCAGGAGATGCTCAAGACACGCGGCATCGACATCAAGGGCAAGGTGTGCCTCGTGAGCGGTTCGGGTAACGTAGCCCAGTTTACCGTACAGAAATGCATCCAGTTGGGTGCCAAGCCCGTGACCATGAGCGACTCGAACGGCTATATCTACGACCCCGCAGGTATCGATGAGGAGAAGCTCGCTTTCATCATGGAACTGAAGAATGTACGTCGCGGACGTATCAAGGAGTATGCCGACAAGTATGGCTGCAAGTATGTAGCAGGTGCAGCTCCCTGGTACGAGAAGGGCGACATCGCACTTCCCTGCGCCACACAGAACGAACTCAATGGCGAGCATGCACGCGCCCTCGTAGCCAACGGCTGCATTGCCGTATCAGAAGGCGCCAACATGCCCTCTACGCCAGAGGCTGTAGAGACCTTCCAGGAGGCCAAACTGCTGTATGCACCCGGTAAGGCATCGAACGCCGGTGGTGTATCGGTATCAGGTCTTGAGATGACACAGAACAGCTACAAGCTTGGCTGGAGCGCCGAGAAGGTGGACAAGAAGCTCAAGAGCATCATGCAGAACATCCACGCATCGTGCGTGAAGTATGGCACACGTCCCGACGGCTACATCGACTACGTGAAGGGTGCCAACGTTGCCGGCTTCATCAAGGTAGCCAACGCCATGATGGCTCAGGGTGTAATCTAATGCCCTTTAGAAGGAATAAAAACTAAACTTCTATAATATCTTTGAAACGCGCAGCCCCGCAAGGAGCTGCGCGTTTCGCATTCTCATATCCATTCCTCCACTTCTCTATTCTTCCACCTCGTAGGGCAAGAAGTGAAATTCCTCCTTCGCCTTCTCTTGCGAGAAGCAATAGAAGGTGAGCTCGGCCGTGGTACACACCTCGCCATCTACCGTGATGGAGGCCTGCATCAGGGCAAACATGCGTTTCTTTTCACATATACGGGCACGAATTTCCAAACGCACATGCTCACCCGTCAGGATGGGGCGTTTATACTTAATGTTCAGATTGGTGGTCATGCCCGAGGTCTGCATCTTGCGGGCTATCACCCACCCCGCCGTCTCATCAATCAGCGTAGCTTGTATGCCGCCATGCAGCGTATCGGTCCATCCTTGAAAGTGCGTAGCAGGTGTCCAATAGCACACCACGTCGTCGTCATCCTCATAGAATTCCATGTGGAGCCCATGCTCATTATGAGGAGCACACGCAAAGCAGTTGTAGCCCTCATCTTCTGACATTCCCAAATAAGGATTGATAATCTTTTTCATAGTTGTATAGTTTTCATATCAACAACCCTATTAATCATTCGTCGACACTCTCAACAGCTAGACCGATAACTTGTAGCAGTGCCTCGTGGATATGACCATTGGAAGCAAGCACCTCACAACCTGTAAGATAAGTGTCTCCACCATGGAAGTCGGTAGTGACACCACCCGCCTCGGATAGAATAAGGGTGCCAGCAGCTACGTCCCAAGGACCTAGGAAACCTTCGATACGGCCTTCAGCACGTCCAGCAGCCACATAGCAGAGCTCCACAGCAGCAGAGCCAAGCAGACGCTCAGCACCCACTGTGCCGTACATCTGCGATATGGCACTCAGAATAATAGGTCGAAAACGGGCACTGTCGTAAGGGAAACCCAAGAGAATCTGCGCCTGCTCCATAGAAGCAATGGCACTGACACGGATAGGTAGCCCATTAAGGAAAGCTCCACCACCTTTGTAGGCAGAATAGCACTCTGCACGGCATACCTCGTAGACAACACCCAGAAGGATATCCTCACGGTTACGCAGCGCTATGCTAACGCAGTAGGGAGCCATATCGTGAATGAAGTTGGTAGTACCATCAAGAGGGTCAATGACCCAGCAGTACTCCTCTTCAGCATACTGACGAGTGGTTTTCTCTTCGGTAACAAAGCCTGCTTCGGGGAGTATAGCACCGAGCTGAGCTACGAGACGCCCTTCGGACATTTTGTCAACATAGGAGACGTAATCGTGAGGACCCTTCTCCTGCACAGCACCTATATCAAATACCGCACGCTGCTCCTTAAGAAAGTTACCTGCACTCACGGCAATATCTATGACCTGAGTTGTTAGCTGATGTAGATCCATCATGAGATAATGAATAATAAAAGTGACTTGAAGTAATGATAGAAGTTACGATAAATATACGATAGAGGGGACGGCCTTATCTCTTCATACCATTGACATAGCTGACATCGCGCACGAAGTTGCCTTCGGCATCGTACTCCTTAAACTGACCGTGAGGCAAATCGGCCGCAAAGGTACCTACCATGCGAGTTCCATCAGCACGGGTGATAGAACCCTCGCCATCCTTGAGTCCATCCTTATACTGACCTTGATATACAGTGCCGTCGGCCAAAGTCATAACCCCCTTGCCGCTAGGCAGATTGTTTTCCCATGCGCCCTCGTACACATCACCATTGGGCCAGCAACAGATCCCCTCACCATGGCGGATATTCTGACGCCACTCACCATCGTAAACCTCACCGCTAGCCATCTCAAAGCGACCACGGCCGTCAATTTCACCATTCTTGTACTCACCCATGTACTTGCTACCATTGGCACGGGTATAGGTGCCATAGCCCGAACGGATACCGTTGACATATTCGCCTACATAAACATCGCCATCGGCAAAGCTATACTCACCTTTTCCATGCTGCACATTGTCGCGCCACTGTCCTGTATACACATCGCCATTAGCGTAGGAGAAGGTGCCTTCACCATTGCGCACATCATTCTTCCAATAACCATCATAGCTAGAGCCATCAAGCCAAAACATACGGCCTTGACCTTGTTTCTTGTCGTGATACCACTCGCCATTGTAGTTTGAGCCGTCGTAGCACCATATATATACGCCATTGCCATGGCGCTCGCCATGATGCCATAGGCCAGTATAGGTATCGTCGTTAATATAGTGCATAGTACCAAAACCGTGAATCTCATCATCGACGAAATAACCATCATAGCGGCGTCCATCGGCAAAGTATTGCACGCCACGGCCGTTACGCACATCCTTGACCCACTCGCCTTCGTAACGGGCGCTATCCTTATAGGTCATCGTACCTTCCCCATGGCGCTTGCCATACTCGAAACTTCCTTGATAGACGGTGCCGTCAGAATAAGACATCTTGCCCTTGCCATGAGGGCGGAAAAACATCATGTCGCCCTTATACTCAGAGCCATCTGCAAGAATCCGAACTCTCTGTCGTACAAGAATTTTTTCTACAATCGTCTGCTGTGCCAACACGGAAATTTGTAGGCCAAATAGCAAAAACAGGGAAATTAAAAGGAAGGGTATCGTTCGATTAAATATTATCATATAGAGGAATATTATTATACTATCTTTTGAAAGAATTGTGTCTATTTATTAAGCAAAGGTAAGAAAACGTAAGCGAACAGACAAAAATATATTGATAATTAATCGTTGTATCAGCTAAGTTGCATCAATAGCCGCATAAACTCATCCTTTTCGAGCGTGCCATAGGTTCCCTGCTGGCAGGCTACCTCGTCGAAGGTCTGCACACCGTCGGGCGCTATGCCTGAGCGATAGATGAGGAAGGGCACGGGCTCGGCCGTGTGGGTGCGGTGGGCACAGGGTGTGGGATGATCGGGGAGGATGGCGATGGTAACGGGCTCGGTCCACTGCTCCAAGGCTTCGAGGATGGGACCTACGGCACGGCGGTCGAGGTTCTCGATGGTGCGCAGCTTCAGCGCCACGTCGCCCTCGTGGCCAGCCTCATCGCTGGCTTCGATGTGGAGGTATACGAGGTCGTCGGTCTTGAGGGCCTCGATAGCTGCAGCGGCCTTGTTCTCATAGTTGGTGTCGTAGAGGCCTGTGGCGCCCTCTACGGCGATGCGGCGCAGTCCGGCGTAGTGGCCTATGCCATTGATGAGGTCTACGGCAGAGATGACCGAGCCGCGCTGTATCTGCGGGTACATGGCACTGAGGGGACGCATGTTGGGTCTGTTGCCGAACGACCAGGGCCAGATGCTGTTGGCGGGGTCCTTGCCTGCGGCCACACGTGCCTTGTTGAGCGGATGCTCGGCGAGGAGCTGCTGCGAACGCAGGATGAGGTTGTTGACGAGGTCGGCAGTGGCTTGCGCCTCGGACACCTCGGCCTTGACCATCAGCGGGCGGAAAGGCTGCAGGGGCACATCGTGGGGCGGGGTGCAATGCAAGCGCTTCTCGCCTCCCTTGATGACGAGCAGGTGGCGGTACTGCACACCGGTGCGGAAGCGCACGCGCTCATCGCCCAGATGCTCTTGCAGGTACTGTATCAGCACATCGGCCTCCTCGGTGGTGATATGTCCCGAAGAGTGGTTCTTGAGGATATCGCCCTCGATGCACACGAGGTTGCAGCGGGCAGCAATCTCATCGGGAGCGAGGTCTACACCGATATTGGCCGCCTCGAGCACTCCCCTACCCTCATACACCTCGTTGAGGTCGTAGCCAAGGACCGACATATTGGCCACCTCGCTGCCGGGATGGAAGCCGTCGGCCACGGTGCGCAGCATACCCGTACGCCCCATACGGGCCAGGCGGTCCATATTCGGGGTATGGGCATATTGCAACAGTGTCTTATTGTCTAAGGTGGGTACAGCCCAGTCGGCCATACCGTCGCCGAGAATGATGAGATATTTCATTCCTTAAATGTTCGCAATCGACATGATATCGGCAAAGACACCGGCAGCAGTAACGCTGGCGCCGGCACCGTAGCCCTGAATCATCATGGGGTACTCCTTGTAGCGCTCGGTGGTGAGCAGGATGATGTTGTTGCTGCCCTCGAGGTTGTAGAAGGGGTGCCATTGGTTGACCTCCTGGAGCGATACCGAGGCCTTGCCCTCATCGAGGCGTGCCACGAAGCGCCAACGCTTGTTGTCGGCCACGAGACGCTGGCGACGCTCCTCGAAGTCGGCATCGAGCGAAGGTACGTTGGCCCAGAAGTCGTCGAGCGAACCGTCGAACAGCTCTTGTGGGATGAAGAGGTTCTTCTCCACATCGTCCTGCTCGATGGGATAGCCTGCCTCACGGGCGAGGATGACCAACTTGCGGATAACGTCCTTGCCGCTGAGGTCGATACGGGGATCGGGCTCGCTGTAGCCCTTCTCCTTGGCCAGGCGGATGGTGTCGCTGAGCTTGATATCGGCACTGATGGTGTTGAAGATGAAGTTGAGCGTACCACTCACCACAGCCTCGATGCGCAGTATGCGGTCGCCACTGTTGATGAGGTCGTTGATGGTGTTGATGACGGGGAGTCCGGCACCAACGTTGGTCTCGAAGAGGAACTTCACGCCACGGCGGCGAGCGGTCTGCTTCAGTTCGCTATAGTTCTCATACTGCGATGACGCTGCAACCTTGTTGGCTGCCACCACAGAGATGTTATGGTTGAGGAAATCCTTGTAGAGCGCTGCCACCTCGTCGCTGGCAGTGCAGTCCACGAATACCGAGTTGAAGATGTTCATCCCGATAACCTCGCTCTTGAGGCGCTGCATATTGCTCTCGCCGCCTGCCTTGAGGGTGTCGCGGTAGTTGGTAAGGTCGATACCGTCGCGGTCAAACACGGCATAGTGTCCGCTGGCAATACCCACCACGTTGAGCTTGAGTCCGCGCTCGTGCATCAAGCGCTCGCGCTGGCTGCGAATCTGCTCTATGAGGCTGCTGCCCACGGTACCCACACCGCAGATGAAGAGGTTGAGCACCTGGTATTCGGAGAGGAAGAACGAGTCGTGTATCACGTTGAGTGTCTTGCGTAGCCACGTAGCATCTACCACGAAAGAGATGTTGGTCTCAGAGGCACCCTGTGCACAAGCGATGACGTTGATACCGTTGCGGCCCAAGGTACCGAACAGCTTACCGGCGATACCGGGGGTATGCTTCATGTTCTCGCCCACGATAGCTACCGTGGCGAGCCCCTTCTCGGCAGTCACATTGTTGATTTCGCCCGTGGCAATCTCCTTGGCAAACTCGGCATTGAGTACCGAGCATGCCAACTCGGCATCCTGGTTGCGCACACCGATAGAGGTGCTGTTCTCTGACGAAGCCTGCGACACGAGGAACACGCTGATACCATTCTGCGCCAAGGTGCGGAAGATGCGGTGATTCACACCGATGACACCCACCATACCGAGGCCCTGCACGGTGATGAGCGCCGTGTCGTTGATGCTCGAGATACCCTTGATGGGCTTGGTATTGTCGCTCAGGCGCTCACGGATAATGGTGCCGGGAGCATCGGGATTGAACGTATTCTTAATTAATATAGGTATATTCTTATGGAAGGCGGGATAGATCGTAGGAGGATATACCACCTTGGCACCGAAGTTGCAGAGCTCCATAGCCTCCACGTAGCTCAGTTCCTCAATGGCATAGGCGGTTGAGATAACCTTGGGGTCGGCCGTCATGAAGCCGTCCACATCGGTCCATATCTCCAGCAAAGTGGCATCGAGCATGGCGGCGATAACTGCTGCCGTATAGTCCGAGCCGCCACGACCGAGGTTGGTGACACGGCCCGTGTTCTTGTCCGAAGCGATGAAGCCCGGTACTACAGACACCTTGGGCAGTTCGCGGAAGGTTTCGCGGATGAGCTGTTCAGACAGTTCCGAGTCGAGGATATGCTTGTGATGCTTGCGCTCGGTCTTCATGAAGGTGCGCGAGTCAAACACCTCGGCATCTTCAATAACAGCGCCCACGATAAGGCTCGACAGGCGTTCGCCATAGCTCACCACCGTATCTTCCATATTGGAGGAGATATCCTTGAGGAGGTACAGTCCCTGATAGATATCCTTGAGTTCATCGAGCAGGGCGTGAATCTTCTTGCCCAGCGTACGCTTCTTGCTGCCCGAGGGGATGACCTGCTGTATCATCTCTTCGTGGCGGCGCACCATGCAGTCAAACTCGGCCTCGTAGGCGATATCACCCTTGGTGGCCATAGCAGCCGTGCGGATGAGCTGGTCGGTAATGCCGCCCAAGGCCGACACCACCACGATGACGGGCTCCTTCTCGGCCTCAACAATCTTCTTTACTTTCTGTATACTGTCTACGGAACCCACTGACGTTCCGCCAAATTTCATTATCTTCATCTAATCCTTGCTTTTACGGATGAATACCTATTTCACTTTAAGGATGCAAAAATAACATTTGACAAATGAAATGCCAAATCTCAACGAGAGAAAGTAACAAAATGTCGGGATTTTCTTCATTTAGCGAAGGCAAGTAAGACGGAATGATATTTATTTCAAGATTTGTGTTACCTTTGTAACCAAATACATTTACAATGGACACACCCCCCATCCTCAACGACCACAACAAGCAGGAATTTCCGCCTGCCCACACGGCAGAGCATATCCTCAATCAGACGATGATGCGCACCTTCGGCTGTAAGCGTTCACGCATCAATCACATAGAGCGCAAGAAGAGCAAGTGCAATTACGACCTCTCCACCTGCCCCACCGAAGAGCAGATACGCGAGGTGGAGGCTACGGTAAATCGCATCATCGCTGCCGACCTTGAGGTGAGCGAACGTTACGTCACTCGCGACGAGGTGCCCGAAGGTATCGACCTGAGCAAGCTGCCCGAAGATGCCAGCGAAACACTACGATTGGTTTACGTAGGCGACTACGACGTATGTCCCTGCCTCGGCGCCCACGTGAAACGCACCAGCGAGATAGGCAGTTTCCGCATCAGCAGCACCAGCTACAACGAGGGCAACTTCCGCATTGTCTTCCGCGTAGCAGCACAATAAGATTTTTCACAAGTGTGACAAACTTTTTTCACACCTGCGAAAAATAATTTTCATCAGTGCGAAAAAATATTTTCAGACTTGAGAAAACATTCTGTTAAATAGGATAAATGTCGCCGGTTGTGAGCAAACAATCGGCGGCTTTCGGGCATTATAGTTGAACAGTTTGTTTAACCCTTAAAACTAATTCAACTATGACTCCAATGAAAAGAATGTACCGTCAAGAGTGGGTACCCAGCATCTTCAATGACTTCTTCGACACCAACTGGATGGGCCGTGCCAAGGCTACCGCCCCAGCCATCAATGTCATAGAGAAGAAAGACGAATATAAAGTGCAGGTGGCAGCTCCCGGCATGACCAAAGATGACTTCCATATCCATCTCGACGAGGCGGGCGACCTGGTCATCACCATGGAAAAGTGCTGCAACTGCGACGAGAAAGAAAAGGCAGAAAAGGAAGCCGAATGTTGCGATGAGAAGGAGTGCAAATACCTGCGCCGCGAGTTCTCCTACGCCAAGTTCGAGCAAACCTTAGTGCTACCCGACGACGTGGACAAGGCTGCCATCAAGGCCAAGGTGAAACATGGCGTGCTGCACATCAAACTCCCTCGCAAGAAAGCCGAAGAGAAGCCACAGCTCCATCAGACCATTGCCATTGAATAGCCCCACCCATGCGGCCTACCGCCACGGCCGAATATATATATGTACGCGCGAGGAATTGCCTCGCGCGTATATATTTATTTGCAGCTATAAAAGCTCTTACTTCTTGTCCTTCGGCTTCACACAGTACTCATTGAACACGATACCAGCCACGATGAGCACGAGACCTATATATGTAGTGGAGACAATAGGCTCGCCCAAAATAGTAGATACAAAGAAGAGTGAAAGGAAGGGAGAGAGATAACAGAGCTGATTGATGAGCGCAGGATTGGTGGTCTTACGTATTGCCAAGCCAAAACAGATAAAGGGGATACCCATCTCGAAAGCACCTACATACATTCCCGAGAGGATACCGGGCAACGTATCTAAGTTTGCGCCAACAACCAAAGCACCCAGCACCAAGTATACACTACCGAAAAGGAAACTCATGAAGCAAGCCACGGTAGCATCAGTTTTGTCCTTATTGCGATTGTTTACCATCCAATAGCTTGCCCAAAGGAGAGCACTCATCACACCTAAAGCCAGTCCTACAGGTGGAATGCCATTCCCCGATATTTGTTTGCCACCAGCAGAGATAATGATGAGTCCACCCAAGGAGATGAGCATACCTATATACTTCTTTGCAGGGATAGGCTGCTTAGTAAACACTGCCAAGAGCACCACAAGCAGCACTGGCCAAATATAGTTGACAGGTTGAGCTATCTGAGCAGGCAGCAGGTCATAGGACTTAAAGAGTACCAAGTAATAGGCTACAGGATTAAGCAGACCAAGAAGAGCAAAATAGCCCCACATACGAGTTGAGAGGGCACGCACCTCGTGCCATCGACGCTGCACAGTGAGCACAACGGCAAAAATCAGGAGCGATGTGATACTAGCCACAAGCAACATCTCGAAATGGGTGAGGTAGGTAAGCGCCACCTTAAATGCGGTTGCTACGGTGGACCAACTGAGCACTGCAGCAATTGCCAAAGCTACAGCTTTATTATTTTCTTTCATTTTCAACGTAAATTATATTCACTTGTATTATCCGGAGGGGGTTATTGGTCACCTCCTATCATCTTCTTTCCACCAACAAGGTATATACCCTTGTCAAGTCCCCGCAAAGCCACACCTGCTGGCTGTGCTGTGCGTAGGCATACTCCTTGAAGCGAATACACATCTACGAGAACATCCTGTTGCGGTGTCTCTAAGGCATCCTCCACATTGGTATCCTTCTTCAGCAAGCGCACATTATCGATATACAGCAACGTATTGTTGGCTGCACCTACGCTGGCCGAGGTGGCAAAGCCAAGGCTTATCTCCACCTCACCCTGCTCGGCAAGGGTGAAGTCATAGGGTATGATCTCCCAAGAGGCATTTTCCGCAGGGTAACGGTAATCAGTGGTTCCGGCATACTTGATACCGGTATATGATGTATTGGTATTTCCCGAGGCCACCACACGACTGCCATCGTTGCTCTGTTGGTTGGTGCACTCGTAGCGCATGTCGATGAGCAGGCGGTAGTCGCCGGCGGGGAGGGTCACCGACTGCACGATGCGGTTGGTACCCGAGGTCCATGAGTTGAGCACCGTGAGGCAGCGCACACCACAGCTGTCGTCCATCAGCGGACGGGCACACTGGGCTGCATAGTTGCCCACATTGGAGGGACTCACGCAATACATCGTGGTGCTATAGGGCATGGAGTACATGCGGGCATAGTTGGAGCCACCCGAGAGCGAGATCTTGGGTGTCCATCCCTCCACGGGGAGCACATTGAGGTATTTCGAATCTTTTGCTTTCACCGCATTCACATAGCAAGGGTTATAGACCGTGCTGCCCAACGTCACGTTGCCACCCGCATTGCCATAGGTGGTGTCGTCTTCAAAGCTTGCATTGGTCAGCATTTCAGCGGTGATATCGGTATAACCCTCGTTAAAATTTACACTATCATCCTCGGGGAAGGATGCCTCCTCTACTTTAAGTGTGGTACCCTCGGCACTCACCTTGACAGAGCCACTGAAGGTAAAGGTGCCTGTAGCCACGGTATCGCCCGATATGATGCTCACCGTGACCTCGGCCGGTTGCTTGCCCGTGGTGGCAAGGTAGGCGGCACATGAGTCGGCGGGATCTTGCAGTGCGGTGAGCCCATCACCCTTGACAAACACACGCAGCGTCTCGCTCACCGAGTGGTTGATCTCGGCTACGAACTCAGCGGAACTCTTGCCATCGGCGATAGAGGTCAGCGAGCCGAACACAGGAGCGCCCAACGGACAAGCCACCTCGGTGAGGGCACACTTGTGGTCGCTCACAAAGTTGGAGAGCAGGAGGTAATATGCACCGTCGGGGTCGGGAGCGATGACACCATTCCAGCCCTCAGGAACGCGGTCGGTAAGCACCTGCAGCGCCTCGCTCATGGTCTGCGTAGTTGCAGCATCCATATTGCTATAGTAGATGATATGACGGCGGTCTACCACCTCACCAGCACTGAAGTTGCGGCTCTCTGCCGAGTAAGAGGGGTATAGCTTGGCCGTGTGAATGGAGTTGTTAAGCGAACGGTCACCAAAGGCCATGCTGCGGGCACTCTTCGACACGATACCCAGCTCATTGTCTACGTTGACCCACGGAGTCTGCCATGTGGTAAGCGAGCTACCATCGAGCTGTACAGACTGTAGACCGTCGACCGCTGACTGTTGACTATACATCGTCCTCTTCCCCTTCATCATCGGGTCCACGCTGATGGCCATCAGTCCACCCTGCTCACGGGTGATGGTGCCGGCAGCATTGCCACGTACATAGTCGAGGTAGATGACGGCGTTGCCCGGTGTGGAATAGATGGCAAAGCGATTGTTGAGGGTAGCGTCGTTGGTGTTGAGCTCGCCATTCATGGTGTAGCTGTTGCCGCGCAGGTCATAGATGCCGCTTACCACGGGAGTGGCATTGGTTCCCTTTCCGCTCACGGTGTACCAGCCAAGGAAGTTACCCGTATTGTTGGCACGGTAGGGTACGATGATTTTGTTCTTGTCGGGGCTGTTGGCTGCCACATAGCCCGTGTAGCTCTTCAATCCGGTGCTCCATGAGAAGCAGGTGAAGCGGTCGTCCGTGGCGGCACGCACGATATTCTGTGTACCAAACACCTTGGCATCGGCATAGCGGGCATTGAAGTCGCTCCACGCCGTTGCCGTGAGGTCGGCCGTAGAGAGCGTCTCGTGCATCAGCCATGTCATCATCACACGGTGAGCCTGCACGCCCATACGGCGGGCACCCACATCGGCATTGAGCAGCCATGAGCCATCAGAGGTAGTCTGCTGACGTGCCTTGATATACTTGTAGGCCATATTCTCGAGCATGAGCGCATTGGGATCGCGCAGGAAA
>JAZNYG010000011.1:0-17295 GCA_045594245.1 Bacteroidaceae bacterium | reverse complement strand
CACAGTGGCGGTCAAAGAAAACACGAGCTTAAAGGCCACCTGTGAGGTGAGAGTCTTTGACGGTAACGCCAATGGGCATGACTTTGTCGACCTAGGACTTACTTCCGGTACACTATGGGCGACAATGAATGTAGGTGCGTCTTCCCCCGAAGATTACGGTGACTACTTTGCCTGGGGTGAGGTGAGTAGTAAAGCCTCTTATTCGGATGATAATTACAAATACTTAGATGGGAGCTATTATACTAAATATTGTACACGTGATGGCAATGTCGACAACAAAATGGAATTGGAGCTATGCGATGATGCCGCCCGTCAGAATTGGGGAGGGAGCTGGCGCATGCCATCAAGAGAGCAATTTAGCGAACTGTATAGTGAATGTGTTTGGACTTGGACAACCCAGAATGGAGTTAATGGCTCTTTGGTGTCCAGTAAAAAAAACACCAATTCCATATTCATTCCAGCAGCTGGTTACTACGGGATAAGTTTCAAATACGACGAGGGAGAAAGCGGTCGCTACTGGTCGCGCACGCTTGATGGAGCAATTGATTATTTCGCTGAGTATTTGGACTTCTGCGACGGATTTTTAAATATTACCTTATTGCAACGCAGTGCAGGTCTTAATGTGCGCCCCATCCTGATTGCCGAGAATATTCCGGCAACCGGAATATCTTTTGATAAGAACAATATGACCCTTCTTGAAGGAGAAACGGCGCACCTTGATGTTTCTCTCACTCCGGTGGATGCTACATCAAAGATTGTATGGTCATCGTCCAACACATCCGTAGCGACGGTATCCGAGGATGGGGTGGTTACGGCAGTAAGTGTAGGTAGAACGACTATCACAGTAGCTGCGGATAATAATACCAATCTAAAAGCTATCTGTGAAGTAAGGGTCGTTGATTCCAATGGACATGATTTTGTTGATTTAGGGCTTCCCTCCAGCATATTATGGGCCACGATGAATGTAGGAGCATCCTCTCCCGAAGATTACGGTGACTATTTTGCATGGGGTGAGACTGAGCCAAAGTCGAGTTATACCGAAAGTAATAGCTTGACCTACGACCTTTCGGAATCAGAGTTGAAGTCTCGCGGTATCATCGGTTCTGACGGCTACTTGACGGCAGCGTACGATGCTGCCCGTCAGAATTGGGGCGGTAGTTGGCGTATGCCCACAAGGGAAGAATTTGAGGAACTTCGCGACCAGTGTTCCTGGGAATGGACAACCCGAAATGGAGTCAAAGGTTATAAGGTTACCGGTCCTAACGGTAATAGTATCTTCTTTCCTGCCGCTGGAATTCGTTACAGTACATCGCTCAATAATGCGGGTTCCTGGGGCTACTATTGGTCTGCTGCGTTGTACTACAGCGACCTTGCGTGCAACCTCAACTTCTACGATGGCCGCTGGATTAGCGGCGGTAGCCACCCCTATAACGGCGTCTCCGTTCGCCCTGTCTCAGGATAAAAAGGAGCGCAGCGACGTATTCGAAATATTTGATTATTTAATTTATTGAGCGGGCTTGTCCCACGCTCACATTACCCGCGAAGCGGGTTGAGAATAGAGACATAGAACATGTAAAAAACATAAAAAAAGGTATATATGAAAAGGTATATAGCAGATTTTGTTGCATTAACCATCATGGGAGCCGTGTGTATACTATCTGCCTGCTCTGACGAAAGACTCAGCGATATCGTTGTAGAGGATGTGATGAGTGACAGTCACTGGCAGCGTGCCGATGTCAATTGGCATGTCAGCCGCACCGACTTCGATGCCCAGGCAGGAGCTACACGTTCGGTTGATGAGGGGTGGAAGGATGGTGACCGCATCTACCTCATCCTGGAAGACAAGGATGGCAACGATGTGCAGGCCTATGTGTCGTATGATGGTAGCAAAGCCTCCTGGGGGCAGATTGAGTATGATGGTTACAAGAGCTACCTCACCTGTACCACTCCTCGTACGGTGAAGGCCTACTACTTTGATGGCAGCGCAGCTGTCACTGCTACCGACATCACCTTCGATGCCACTACAGGTATCTATGCTTGCACAGACGGCATCTACACCTACCCGGCCGATGGAGACCTCGAGGTGAGCATCTCGCTCGCTCCACTCACCAGCCGTATCCGCTTCATTGGAGAGGCTGGCACCAAATTCGCCGTCGCAAGCGGCATGAAGAGCTATACCTCCTTCTCCCGTATATCAGGAGAACTGACAGAGACAACGGATCGTGTCAAGACGTCCGTAGATGCGACTGGTACAACTCCCTACCTCTATGGCGTGTTTGCCAATCCAGAGGACCCCTCGATGGATGTCTTGAATCATAGGGATAGATTCAGAATCGTCTTTGACTCATCTACTCCTGTATTGCAGGTAGGCCGTAGCGGATATATGGCTGTGCCCACTGTAGAGAGCCACCGTGGCTGGAAACAGATAACCATCCCTGCTACCGACATCGCTTTTGACCAAAGGAATCTAGTATTTGTTAAGGGCGATACGGTCGCTCCCGACATCTACCTCACTCCCATGGATGCTACCTCGCGGCTTGTGTGGTCATCGTCCAACACCTCCGTAGCCACAGTATCCGAGGAGGGAGTGGTTACAGCTGTTGGAGGGGGAACTGCTACCATCACAGTCGCAGTAGAGGAGAATACGAGCCTAAAAGCCACCTGTGAGGTAAAAGTTTTTGATGTCGATAACAATGGGCATGAATTTGTTGACCTTGGACTCCCCTCTGGTACATTGTGGGCCACGATGAATGTGGGGGCATCTTCTCCTGAGGATTACGGCGGTTACTATGCTTGGGGGGAGACGGAAGAGAAGAGCAATTATAATTGGTCTAATTATAAATGGTGCAATGGTAACGAGTATAGCTTCTTAACCAAGTATTGCACCGACGAACTTTATGGTACCGTTGATAATAAGACTGACCTTGAACCCGAAGATGACGTTGCCCATGTCCTGTGGGGAGGAAGTTGGCGCATACCTACTGCAGCTGAATCCGTTGAACTTGCAGAGAAATGTATTTGGTCATGGATTTATGTAAATGGTGTCAATGGCTATAAGGTTACTGGTCCCAATGGCAACTCCATCTTCCTCCCTGCTGGCGGCCAGCGCGACAAAACGAAGGTCAATGAACGTGGCAAGTACGGCTATTACTGGACTTCTACGGTGGATTTGGATTTTTCCCTTAATAACGCATACTACCACTGGGGCCCCACCGACAACGCTGATCTCGCCTACCACGTGAGTCACATTATCAACCGCTATTACGGCCTCACCGTTCGCCCAGTCACAAAATAGAAACAAAGCATACTCGATTAATTAGATTATTTAATATCTTGGCAAACTTGTCCCGCTCCTCACATCACCAAGAAATGAGTTGAATTTAGAGACACATAACAGATAAACAACACAAAGAAAAAAGAATATGAAAAGGTATATATTGAATTTTATTGCATTTACCATCATGGGAGTCATATGCCTACTTTCCGCTTGCTCTGACGGAGAGTTCAGCTATGCCATTATAGAGATCCCCTCCGATAGTTGCCACTGGGAGCGCGCCGATGTCAATTGGCACGTCAGCCGTATCGACTTCGATGTGCAGGCTGGCGCTACACGCTCGTCCAATGTAAGGTGGAGAGATGGCGACCGCATCTATCTCATCCTGGAAGACAAGAACGGGAACGATGTGCAGGCCTATGTATCGTACGACGGCAGCAAAGCGTCGTGGGGCCAGATTGAGTACGATGGCTACAAAAGCTACCTCACCTGTACCACCCCTCGCACGGTAGAGGCCTACTACTTTGACGGCAGCGTAGCAGTCACCGCTACCGACATCACCTTCGATGCCACTACAGGCATCTATGCTTGCACAGACGGCATCTACACCTATCCAGCCGATGGAGACCTCGAGGTGAGCATCTCGCTCGCTCCACTCACCAGCCGCATACGCTTTACGGGCAAGTCGGGTACAAACTTCTCCATAACAAGCGGCATGAAGAGCTACACCTCCTTCTCCCGTGCATCAGGAAACTTAATCGAGGCGACATCAGCCATCAGCACCTCGATAGATGCTACTGGTACAACCCCCTACCTCTATGGCGTGTTTGCCAATCCAGAGGAGCCTTCACTTGTCATCGTGAGCAACAAGGAGCGGTACAGTACCATTTTTGATCCATCTACTCATGTATTGCAAGTGGGAACCAGCGGATATATGCCCGTACCTACCGTGGAGAGTCATAGTGGGTGGAAGCTGACAATTCCGGCAACAGCTATTTCTGTCAGTCCGAGCAGTCTGTCCATGAAGCTCAATGAGAAGGCTTCGCTACAAGTCGCCCTCACTCCTATGGATGCGACATCGGAAGTCGTGTGGTCATCGTCCAATACATCCGTAGCCATAGTTTCCAAGACTGGGGTGATAACGGCTGTAGGCTATGGAAAAGCGACCCTTACAATGACCGTGAAAGATCAACCGAACTTAAAAGCCACCTGTGAGGTGAACATCTTTGATACCAAAGGACATGAGTATGTCGATTTAGGATTACCCTCAGGTATATTGTGGGCCACGATGAATGTGGGGGCATCTTCTCCGGAGGATTACGGTGGTTACTTTGCTTGGGGAGAGACAGAAGAGAAAAGCAATTATGATTGGGGAACTTATAAATGGTGTAACGGCAGTTATGATGGCATGACCAAATATTGCACCGACAGCAGTTATGGCATTGTAGACAATAAGACTACTCTCGATTCCGAGGACGATATTGCCCATGTTCTGTGGGGAGGGAGTTGGCGTATGCCAACATATGATGAGATAAATGAACTTTACAATAAATGTTCTTGGAAAGGGACTTCAGTTAATGGTGTCAGTGGAAATAGAGTTACTGGGCCTAATGGGAACTCAATCTTTCTCCCTAATGCAGGATACCGCTCCGGAACGGAGATTATCGATCGTACCTCAAACGGATACTTCTGGTCAGGCACACTGTTCGAGAGCTACAGCAGCCGTGCGTACTATCTTTTCTGCTACACAGGTGACGCCAACTTAGGCTACTACTACCGCTACTACGGCTACTCTGTTCGCCCCGTTACAGAATGATGCCATTGAATGGGGCATTGGTAATAAAAGCGAAGCGTATTCGACTATTGATTCATTAATTTATTGAGTTTCTCAGGTAGTGTTCCGTTTTCTGTAGATTTTTCAAAAAACTTATACAGTAAATTTAGTATTAATTTTAAAAAACAAAATGTTATGAAAAAGATGTTTTTTATGTTAGTGGCAGTAATGATTAGTTCAATGACAGTCACAGCGCAAAGCGCACTCGAATTGGCCAAAGAGCAGAGAAAGTTGAACGAAATTAACTCAAAAATGCTCAATGAGAAACCCACAAAAGATGCAAAGAAGCAGGCTCGGCAACTGAAGAAAGAAGGTTGGCTCGTTCCTGTAGGTGAAAAGGCTATAGAAAAGCAACTTACAGAGAGTCAATTGCTAGGTGAGGAACTTATGGTAGACGAGACGGGTAGCCCCACACGACGCTACATTCAACATACAGCTTCACAGATAGCAGGAACATACAATGCTGGTTATGCAGCTGCTCGTAATGCTGCTATCGTGGAGTTAGCAGCCAATCTTAAGACACAAGTTGCAGCTGCTATGCAATCAAAGCTCGACAATAGTCAAGCCAATTCAATCAGTACTGTGACCATTGATAAGTTCAACGAAAGAGCTAAAGCCATCGTTGATGCCTCATTGACCAATACACGTGCGGTCGTTACCCTCTATAGAATGCGCCCCAATAACAATTATGAGGTACAGGTCAGATTGGCCTATGACAAGAAGGAGTTGGCAGCCAGTTTGAAGCGTAAGATGCAGCAGGAATTAGAGATGGAGGGCGATGAACTCAATGACTTGGTGAACGAAGTGATAAAGGGGAATATCTAACTCAAAAATGAAACGTATTCTGATTATTTTGGGTATGGGCTTCTGCATGGCGCTGAAGTGCCATGCCCAAAACTATAATATGCAGAAATCTGCTTTTGATGAGTGGCGACGTACTATTCACGAAGATTTTGACAACTTTCGAAGTCAAATCATGGAGGAATATGCAGACTTTGTGGAAAACCCGTGGAAAGAATTTGAGGGAAAGAAGCCGCAACCCTTACCAAAGGATGACAAAACGCCACCAGTGGTACTTCCTGAAGACGAAAAGATTGTTGTACCTATGGAGCCTAAACCCATTAAGATTGATGAGGTCATTGAACCGCTTCCCGTGATACCTCAACCACAACCAGTAGAGCCCATAAAAGAAGTGCCTGTGCTGGTAGAGTCGTATATTGAATGTCTGTTTTTCGGAACTCATGTAAAAGTTAGATTTGGCGAAGAACAAAAAATCAAGTTGTCTGGAATTGGAGAAGGTGCAATAGCAGAAGCCTTAAGGGAACTCGCCAATGAGTTTAATGACAACACAATCATTGACTGCTTGAATTTGCGCGAGAGGTTACAGTTGTGTGACTGGGCGTATCTTAAACTGCTGGAGAAGATAAGTGAAACGGCCTATGGTAAAAGATGCAATGAAGCCATCCTCTTAATGGGTTATATGTATATGCAATCGGGATATAGGATGAGATTTGCTTCGGATGGGAGTAATATTTATATGTTATATGCCAGCGAACACGAAATTTATGATGTGAACTATTTCTATATTGATGGAGACTTCTTCTATGGCATGAGACCTCTACCAGAAAGGCTGTATATTTGTCAGGCTAGCTACCCCAATGAGAACTCATTGTCACTGATAATTGATAAGGAACCATTGCTTGATCCTCATACGACACAAACTGTCTCGCATCAATCCTCATTAAATGGGCAAATGGCCGTAACGATGGCTGCGAATAAAAATAGACTTGATTTCTATTCATCATACCCCACTTCCAAGATTGGGGATAACGTTGTTAGCCGTTGGGCTATGTATGCAAATATGCCTATGCCCAAGGATGTGGATAACCAAGTATACAATTCGTTGAGAGATGCAATCCAAGGACTTAATCAAATTGAAGCAGTAAATCATATTTTAAACTGGGTGCAGACAGGTTTTATCTACGAATATGATGATAAAGTATGGGGCGACGATAGAGCATTTTTCCCTGAAGAGTCATTATACTATCCTTATTGCGACTGTGAAGACCGTTCAATCCTAATTACTCGCATAGTCCGTGATTTGTTGAATCTAAAATGCATATTGGTCTATTACCCTGGACATTTAGCTGCCGCTGTGGAGTTTACACAAGGAGAGCCTATGGGAGACTACATTGAGTACCGGGGACACAGATTCTTTATTATGGATGCTACAATTTTATCTGGTGCTCCAGTTGGTATGACGATGAGAGGGCAGGACAACAGCAGTGCAAAAGTGATACTATTGGACTAGCAAGTTTCATTCATTATTACAGCGAAATACATTATTAAAAATGAAAGTCTGAGTTATAATTATTGAGAAGAAACCTCTTGTGACAACTAAAACTAACTAAAAATATTTGTTTTTGATAGCGAAGTGTTCTAAAGAGTAAATTCTGCTCCTCTCAAAGCTTTATTACCCTATTGCTTGGAAAGGATATTTGTAGTATCTTTACGCCCAAAATGGGACTATGAAGAAAAAAGAGCTATACGATCGCATGATTGCCTACTTCAAGGAGGCCATGCCAATAGCCGAGACTGAACTGAACTACGACTCCCCCTTCAGCCTGCTGGTAGCGGTGATACTCTCTGCCCAGTGTACCGACAAGCGGGTCAATATGGTAACGCCACGCCTCATGTACGACTACCCTACTGCAGAGGCCATGGCACTGGCTACGCCCGAGGTGATATTCGAATACATCAAGAGTGTGTCGTACCCCAACAACAAAGCCAAACACTTGGTGGGCATGGCACAGATGCTTGTGAAGGAGTTCGGTGGCGAAGTTCCCGACACATTGGAGGAATTGGTGCGTCTGCCCGGTGTGGGGCGCAAGACGGCCAATGTCATCCAATCAGTGGTATGGGGCAAGGCCGCCTTCGCTGTCGACACCCACGTATTCCGTGTGAGCCATCGCATAGGCTTGGTACCAGCACGCTGCACTACTCCCTACAGCGTAGAGATGGAGCTCACTCGACATATCCCCGACGAACTCATCCCTATTGCACATCACTGGCTCATCCTACACGGCCGATACACCTGCATAGCCCGCAAGCCCAAGTGTGAGGAGTGCGGACTGAAAGAGCTATGCAAATATCACCTATCGCAGGTCAAGATAAGCTAGCTAAGCATTTTATTTACAGATTTTTATTTTTTTGTTAGGAATTCTTTTGTTTTTCTAACAAAATTCATACATTTGCAAATACTTTGCTAGAAACCACACCATTAAATATTTATAGGTATGAAAAAGCTCTTCTTTTTAATTGGTGCCTTGCTGCTATGGCAGTCCGTAGCGGTGGCACAAAACTATCTGCACATCTCGTCGGGCGACTCGACCAAGGTGGTGCGTATGGCTGAACTAGACAGTGTAACTGTTAGGGATGCGGAGTTTTATAAGCTGGACTTGAACTATGTGAATGGCTTGCGCTTTGTTGGGACCGTAGCTGACTATTGGGGCTCATCCTATACGTTCGATGTTACCCTTGCTCAAGGTGAAGGCACTACCGTGTATATCCAAAATCTGGATCCCTTCTTTGCACAAAATGGTTTTGTTGCAACTAATGGCCACAACATTCTTATCGGTGAGTTGGTGGTCGCTGATGATGAGAAGTCGGCAACCATCACTTGTCAATTGGGTCAAGCGATTGGCTACAGTGATTGTATATTCACTAATCCTTTTGGAGGGTCAACTATTGATTTCACATTGACAGAGAAAACGTTGACATGCGAAACTGGTTATGGTGTAAGAACCTCTGATGGGTGGTATTCAGCATTTAACCCCTTTACGCTGAATATTGTTGGCGGCACTCGTGCAGGTGCTCCTGCTCGCAAGGAAACCATACCGTCGAGGTCTCTCCAGCTGAAGCGATTGGAATTGCCAAGTGCTATTACGCTTGCTTCACCTCGTCGTACGACTTTGCAGGAGGGCAAGGTAAGCAATATGCAACTGCAACCCATGACTACACGTGAAATAACAGAAAAAGAATAGGAGGTTTGATTATGAAACGCAATATACTACTTACTATGATACTGCTGCTTGCTGCTACAGGAATGCAGGCACAAGTGCTCGTAAAGCATGGAGAAAAGAAAGAGAGGATAGAGCTCGGAAACGACAAGTTGGTGAAGATGGTATTCGATGTCTACAATACAGCAAACAATGGTGACAACATCCTGTTTATTCGCCAATCGGGCGATACGCTGACATTTGACATTGACGAAATCTACTTACTGGGCTTTGCCAAAGACTTCACTAATATAGAAGAAGTAAAGGAGAGCGGAGAGGCCAGCATCGTGTATGATGCCACAGCACACACTGTGTACGTAATCAACGTAGAGAATGAGGGAAGAATCCACATCTTCACAAGCGAAGGGAAACTGGCGAAAAGCGCCGAAGGCACCTCTGTTAGTGTAGCCGACCTACCTACAGGCCTCTACATCGTGAGCTATAACATGGAGTTGAACGCTAAAATCATAAAGAAATGAGAACCTCTCTATATAACAAAGCTATGCGCTTAGTCGCCCTTCTTTTTATGGGCGGAGCAATGACTACCGATGCCATGGCGCAAGAGAACCTGCATCTATTCTACAGAAGCGGCGAGCATGAGAAGATTGAGATTAAGGAAGACACCAAGGTAGAGTTTGTGAAGCAGCCCTATGTAGAAATCACATACAGCAATATGGAGAATGACATCTTACATATCTGGCCTAATGCTGGACGTACGATTGGCTATGGGTGGGTGAGATCGAACATATCATGGACTGCCACCACTGATGCCAACTGGCTGAAAGTGCGATACGATAAACAGGAAAAATACAAAACACCCGTAGGCGAAGGCATGAAGGAGACAGCATTCCGTATTTTTACCGAAGCCAACAAGACCGGCAAGGAGCGCACAGCTACGGTAACTATCACACCCAAACGCGGTGAGGCCAAGACTTTCACCGTGGTGCAACATCCCTACATGCTCTCACTTGAGCCATATGGCGAAACATACGGTTTCGAGGCTGTCCCCACTAAATCGGAGACCATCGCATGGGACGATACGGAGTTCTATGCTTATGTATACCCCAACTTTGGGGTAAACATATTGAGTTACCCCAAATGGATGAAGCTTGACACCCTGGTCAATAATGAGACCTTCACCTTGGAACAGGTAGACCAGGTGGCTGACGACGTGCAGGTTACATGGGAGAACCTAGGTTACACTAGTACAATTGCAGGCTTTACCTTTGAGAAGAACCGTGCTCCTAACAGTCGCTCGGGCAACATCATCTTTGAAGGCAATGGAGAGACCGTAGTGCTCACCGTGACACAGGAGGGACTCACCGATGCTACCACTTTGGCATCTTTAGAAGACTTGCAGCAATGGATGGTAAAGTTTGGTGTAACATCAACCAACCATGATGACTTCTCACACATGTCAGTGCTGCATGCTACGGACATGATGAGCGAGGATATGACAATGTTTAATAGCAGTTGGTTTAATTATGACTATGAACATAGCTATAATGCTCCTAACTATCATCGCAACAATGTTGTTTGGAATACCTATTACGGCATAGTGACTCGCGCCAATGCCGCGATTGACATGGCAGTAGATGTAAAAGAACAAGTAAGCAACGAAAATTTTGTACTAGGTAATGCATACGCTTACCGTGCCATGGCCTATCTATACTTAATACAGCTCTTCCAAGACCCGACCACGGAGTATGGAATCAACAAGTCGCTGCCTGGCGTGCCTATGCTCTATGCGGAGACAGAGAAGGCCGGTATGAACACCGAACAGATAGAATATTTCAAGGGACGCAACACGGTAGGTGAGGTGATGGCACAGATTGAAGCTGATATCACCCGCGCTATCGAGCTATTGAAAGGAGAAGTGCGTCCCTCAAAGAATTACATTGACGTCACCGTTGCACAAGGTATTGCAGCACGCTACTATCTGTTGGCACAGGATTGGCAGAAGGCTGCGACAATGGCCAACGCCGCACGCAATACCTACCGCCTGATGGACGGAAACACCGAGGCCAATGGCATACGCGACGGATTCATGGACATCACCAATGAGGAATGGATGTGGGGATTTGATCATACACCCGAGACGCAAACTACGTATGCATCATTCTTCTCGCACATTTCCAACCTGTCGCCCGGTTATTCTGGAATACTCTATACTGGCCGTGGTGTAGATGCACGGCTCTTCGAGCAGATGTCGGGCACCGACTATCGTCGGGGCTATTGGTATCGTGATGCTAATGGTAATACCGAGTCGACTGCAGCAGCTTCACCTGAAGCAACAGCTTGGCAATACCCCTACGCCATACTGAAGTTCGGCTGGAAGGAGGACTGGACGCAAGACTACATCTACATGCGTGCAGCCGAGATGATACTCATCGAGGCTGAAGCATGGACGCATCTGGGTGATGTGAGCAATGCGGCTTATACATTTGCTGAGTTGATGTATCGTCGTGACCCGGAATGGCGAGTACATGTGTTGGATTTGGAGGAGATTTACTTGCAACGCCGTCTTGAGCTTATCGGGGAGGGGCACGCTTACTTCGACCTTAAACGCTTGAACAAAGGCATCGAGCGCAATTACGAAGGGAACAATCACCTTGAAGGATATGCCATCAATGTGGCCGCCGAAGACTCGGCGTGGGTATACAAGATACCACTGAGTGCTATCAATGATGATAACACCTATAACCTCAACGAGGAGGACAACCTCTTCATACAGAATCCTGTATATTTAGAGGAAACCAACTATACATCGTACAACAACGACACCATCTTCATGTCGGCCAGCTTAGGAAGAGCATACACTTATGGTTGGGTACTGTGTAATCGCCCCTGGACGGTTAGCACAGATGCAGATTGGCTTATAGCACGCATCAACGAGAGTGACCGCTATGACAATGCATTCACAAGCGAATTTGAATATGAAAACATATTCATGGTATATGCAGCAGCAAATAGGACCGACCAGGAGCGCGTAGGACATGTAACCATCTCGACCGAACAGAATGTATCGAAGACATTCGTTGTAGTGCAACGCCCCTATACGCTGTCGTTCAACGACTATGAGTATACCAAGAATTCGCGTTATGATGGGGAACCCGTAGATACATTTATTATCGAAGGGACATGGGACCAGACTAATATATGGTATAATCTGCTACCCAACCACGGATGGGAGGTTACGAGCTATCCCGATTGGATGACGATGGAGGAGTTTGTTCATGGAGCAGCCAATATCAACATAGAATCTCTGCTTACTAGCGACAACATTCTTGAGGCAGGAACACCTACTGTATCTTCTGTATCTTTCACCTTCAAACGAAACGAGTCACCCGAACCTCGTACGGCATACATTACATTCGAAGGTTATGGGCAAAAAGCCGTCGGTATCTTCCACCAGGAGGGACTCAACGAGCAAAGCATCATCAATGGGGCAAATGTTTTGGCCAAGCAAATGTATCAATACGACGTGCTAGGCATGGAGAGACACACCGATTTTGGCTTCCCATCATTAATGTTTGCTATGGATAGCCGTGGTATTGACCTTGTTTCAGATGCTATTGGTTACAATTGGTTTTTGGGAAATATGGACTATAGTGACCTAGGGAGCACTTTGGTTTATACAGCTCAGTATTGGAGCACGATGTATAGCCAAATCCAAACTGCTAACGAGGTGATACGCGCCTACAGTGAGAGAAGCGGACAATCTTTGTTCCAGTTCTATCTTGGCCAAGCGTATGCTTTCCGCGCATTCAACTACTTCTATCTAGTCCAACTCTATCAACAAACTTATGCTGGCAATGAGGAGGCACCTGGTGTACCCATCATACACGAAGGAAATATGGAGATTGCAAATACAGAAGGATGTCCACGTGCAACAGTACGTGAAGTATATGACTTCATTCTCACAGATCTGAGCAAGGCATTAGATCTATTGCAAAAGACAACCATAGCTCGTCCAGGAAAGCAATTTGTAAGCCCCGAAGTCATCTACGGACTCCGTGCTCGTATCTATATGGTAATGAATCGTTGGGAGGAAGCTGCCACTGAGGCACAGCGCGTCATCGAAGCTGGCATAGCAGCTCCCTATACCATTAACGAGGTAAGCCGTCCCACCTTTGCCGACATCAATCACGATGCTTGGCTTTGGGGTATCGACACCGAAGAGACCGACCGCGTAGTAACCACAGGAATTATCAACTGGCCATCACACATGGGGTCACTCAATTATGGTTATGCATCGGTTGGGGTATGGCGTAAGGTCAGCAAAGCACTCTACAACGCCATTCCCGGCAGCGACGTTCGTAAGGGCTGGTTCCTCAACGAAGCAGCCTACTCACCCAACCTAAACAGCGAACAAGCAGCATACATTGCTTCTGCAGGTTGTCCATCATACACCCAAGTGAAGTTTGCTCCGTACAAGGACGAAATATCTACTTCTACCAATGCTAATGACATTCCCTTAATGCGAATAGAAGAGATGTATCTCATCCTTGCCGAGGCAAAGGCTATGATGGGTGATGCTGGTAGCGCGCTGAAGACACTCAACAGTTTCGTCACCACCTACCGAGACCCCGCCTATAACTGTACGGCTACTAACGCCGAGGGCATACGCGAGGCCGTGTGGATGCAGCGTCGTATAGAGTTCTGGGGCGAGGGACATTCATACTTTGACCTCATGCGCATGAAGAAGGGTGTGGACCGTCGCGGCGCAGGGTTCGAGTCACCATATGTATACAATATTCCCGCTGGTGATGCAGCTCTCATCTATCCCATCCCCGACAGAGAAATGAGCAGCAATATGCAACTTGTACAGAATCCTGTAGCTACACAACCAACACCATTTGGTGAATAATGCATAGAGGATGATAACATGCGAGGAGTGATGGGAACAGGCCTATCACTCCTCGTCTCTTTATATCGGCTCTTCAGAGTACCTGTTTAAAAAATTCCTTTTTATTTGGCTGATTCATAGAAAAGTAGTAATTTTGCAAGCCGATTATTATCAACCTTTGAAATAAAAGGTTAAGAATGAGTGTGTTAAACCTCCAAGTGAGGCCTTTTCGTGGATTAGCCTACATGAAAAAGCGGAGCGTAAGGGGGCTTTCCTGAGAGAAAATCGGGTTGCACAGAGAAGAAAAAAGTTTTTTAGTAGTAATAATTTTAAAAGAAATTGAAAGTGGACACTTTAAGTTACAAGACCATTTCCGTGAACAAGGCTACAGCAACCAAAGAATGGGTTGTTGTTGACGCTACTGATCAGGTACTGGGCCGTCTGGGTACAAAGGTGGCTAAGTTGCTGAGAGGTAAGTACAAACCCAATTTCACTCCTCACGTAGACTGTGGTGATAACGTAATCATCATCAACGCTGACAAGGTGAAGTTGACAGGCAACAAGTGGAACGACCGCGTTTATCTGCACTATACCGGCTATCCCGGTGGTCAGCGCGAGACTACACCTGCACAGTTGTTGGCACGTCCCAATGGTGCTGAGAGATTGGTAAAGAAAGTTGTTAAGGGTATGCTTCCCAAGAACAAGCTGAGCCGTCAGCTGCTCGATAACCTCTATGTATATGCAGGTGGTGAGCACAAGCACGAAGCACAAAGCCCCAAGGCAATTGATATTAACGTACTTAAATAATAGAGCAGAAGCATGGAAGTAATTAATGCATTAGGTAGACGTAAAAGCGCCGTAGCTCGTGTGTATGTAAAGGAAGGTACCGGCAAGATCACAATCAACAAGCGTGACCTTACTCAGTATTTCCCCTCAAGCATCCTTCAGTATGTGGTTAAGCAACCCCTGTTGAAGCTTGATGTAGTGGAGAAGTATGACATCAACGTAAACCTTTATGGTGGTGGTTTCACCGGTCAGTCACAGGCTCTCCGCCTCGCTATCGCTCGCGCATTGGTGAAGATCAATCCCGAGGATAAGAAGGTACTCCGCGCCGAAGGCTTCATGACACGTGATCCCCGTGAGGTTGAGCGTAAGAAGCCGGGACAGCCGAAAGCACGTCGCAGATTCCAGTTCAGTAAACGTTAATATAATCGGTCAGGTATGCAGCTTCGTGATGAAGTATGTCGTGCCGCGTAAAATAGCGTTTAGTATCTAAATCGTCAAGACCACATGAAGTGTTACTTGATGATTGGTAAGAATCAAGAGTTACAAAAAAGAAAGTAAACGAACAATCAAAACATTAAACAAAATGTCTAGAACAAATTTTGAAACATTACTGGAGGCTGGTTGTCATTTCGGTCACTTGAAGCGCAAATGGAACCCCGCAATGGCTCCCTATATCTTCATGGAGCGCAATGGTATTCACATCATTGACCTTCATAAGACAGCCGCTATGGCTGACACTGCCGCTGAGGCACTCAAGCAAATCGCTAAATCAGGAAAGAAGATCCTGTTTGTTGCTACTAAAAAACAAGCTAAGCAAGTTCTCGCCGAGAAGGCTACTGCTGTAGGCATGCCCTACGTAATCGAGCGTTGGCCCGGTGGTATGCTCACCAACTTCCCCACCATCCGCAAGGCTGTGAAGAAGATGGCTACTATCGACAAGCTCACCGCTGACGGTACATTCTCAAACCTCTCAAAGCGTGAGATTCTCCAGATTTCACGTCAGCGTGCCAAGTTGGAGAAGAACCTCGGTTCTATCGCCGACCTGACTCGTCTTCCCTCTGCACTCTTCGTAGTAGACGTATGCAAGGAGAATATCGCTGTACGTGAGGCTAACCGTCTCGGTATCCCCGTATTCGCTATCGTAGATACTAACTCAGATCCTTCAAACATCGACTTCGTAATCCCCGCTAACGATGACGCTACAAAGTCTATCGAGGTAATCCTCGATGCTTGCTGCGCTGCTATCGCTGAGGGCATTGAAGAACGCAAGGCTGAGAAGGTAGATATGGAAGCTGCTGGCGAAGGTGAGGAAGAGGCTCCTAAGGCTCGTCCCGCTCGCAAGCGCACCGCGAAGGCTCGTGTAGAGAAGACCGAGGCTCCTGCCGAGGAGGCTGCTGCACCTGCTGAGGAAGCGTAAATAAATTTAGGAGTTAAAGTACTCTGAGTTCTTGGAGTCCTCCGAGGACTCAGAGTTTTCCAGTTAAATAACCACTAAACTAAATCAAAAGATTATTATGGCTGTAAGTATGGCTGATATTACCAAGCTCCGCAAATTGTCAGGTGCTGGTATGATGGACTGCAAGAAGGCTCTCGAGGAGGCTGAAGGCGATTTTGACAAGGCAATGGAGATCATCCGCAAGAAGGGTCAGGCTGTTGCTGCAAAGCGTTCAGACCGTGAGGCTTCAGAGGGTTGTGTTTTGGCTAAGGCAGAGGGTGGCTTCGCTGCTATGATTGCCTTGAAGTGCGAGACTGACTTCGTTGCAAACAACGCTGATTTCGTAAAGTTGACTCAGGATATTCTCGACTTGGCTATTGCTAATAAGTGCCAGACTCTTGAGGAGGTAAAGGCTCTTCCCATAGGCAACGGCACTGTACAGGATGCTGTTACCGACCGTTCTGGTATCACCGGTGAGAAGATGGAGCTTGATGGCTACATGACTATCGAGGCTGAGTACGTATCTGTTTATAACCACCAAGGTAAGAACCAGCTCTGTACACTCGTGGGCTTGAACAAGGCAAACGAGGCTGCTGGTAAGCGTTTGGCTATGCAGGTTGCTGCTATGAGCCCCATCGCTATCGATGAGGACGGCGTTTCTGAGGAAATCAAGAACCAGGAGATTGCAGTAGCTGTGGAGAAGACAAAGGCTGAGATGGTGAAGAAGGCTGTTGAGGCTGCTCTGAGCAAGGCTGGTATCAACCCCGCTCACGTAGACTCTGAGGACCACATGGAGAGCAACATGACCAAGGGATGGATTACCGCTGAGGATGTAGCCAAGGCTAAGGAGATCATCGCTACTGTAACTGCAGAGAAGTCTGCTAACCTCCCCGAGCCTATGATTCAGAACATTGCTAAGGGTCGTCTTGGCAAGTTCTTGAAGGAGGTTTGCTTGCTCAACCAGGAGGACATCATGGAGGCTAAGAAGACCGTACGCGACGTATTGAAGGAAACCGATGCTGAGCTCAAGGTTGTTGCCTTCAAGCGCTTCACACTCCG
>JAZNYG010000010.1:0-115198 GCA_045594245.1 Bacteroidaceae bacterium | reverse complement strand
TGTTTTGTTCTATGAAACATACTCGCACCAGTGAATTCACTAGTGCGGTAATAGAGAATTCCATTAGATTTTTAGAAATGAATAATTATGTTTGTTTGACTATAATCTGAAGTTGCCAGTAAAGCACTCGCCATACTCGGTAATAATCTCCACCGAATAGCTACCTGCGCCACCATCGGAAATGCTAATTTCGCCCATTCCATCGGCAGAATTCACCGTTCCCGACCAGCAATTTCCGGTAGTCGTATTTCGCACGCTTACCTCTACATTACCTACATTGTACGTAAAATCAAGAAAGATGGTTTCGCCTTGGTAGTATGCCTCAAGAGGGATGATAACAACTCCTCGGTCATCACTACCATCTATCATCCCTTCCTCTGTCAATATAATAGGGCCAGTTTGATTTTCAGGAATTTCAAAATCCTCCGCGTAAGCAGACTGTACATTACCTACCATCACCAATCCCATCAAAAGGGAAAAGAAAAATACTTTTGTTCTCATCGCTTGTAAAAATTTAAGTTTGTGAATAATTTTGCTTGATTTCTGCGGCTAAGGTAGAGGCTTTTGTACCCTCAAAACAAAGAAAAGGGCAAGAAACCGCCTTGCAAGTATCCTTGCAAACGATTGATTTATTGCGCGTTATAACTTTGCAAGATTTCAAAACCTTGCAAGGTGGTAATGGGCACTGTAAATCAGTGCATTACAAACATGCTCTGCAAGGTGGTGGAATGGACAAAAACCGCCCTAGACAGCTGATTCTATAATATCCTGCCACCGCATTTGCTTTATTGAATGGCTTTTTGTACTTTTACGGCAATAAACAGACACATCATGAACACACGCAATACACTGCCACTGATATTGGCACTGATGATAGCTCTGCTCACGGGATGCACCAACCGCGCAGCGATGGAGGAGCTTACATACTTGGAGACACGCATGGAGGCTAATGCCGACAGCGTGCGCACCGCACTGGCTGCCATGCATGGCAATCGGCTGCGTGGTGAAGCACGTGCCTTGCACGCCCTGCTCTACAGCCAGGCACTGGACAAGTGCTATATAGACGTGACCAACGACTCACTGATAAGCATAGCCACAAAGTATTATCGCAAGGGGGATGAGCCGTTGCGTGCATTGCAGGCATTGTACTATCAGGGGCGAGTACGTGAGAATGCCAAAGAATATCATCAAGCGATGGCACTATATACAGAAGCCGAGCAGTATGTTGGTGAAGTAGAAGACTCTTATATAAAAGGGCTACTATATGCGCACCTGGGAGTACTCTATTCTAGAGATTATGACTATGCCACAGCCTTGAGAAATCTTAAAATAGCGTATGAATATTATAAAGAAGCTAATATTCCTAGATTGCAGTACACTACGTTAAGGAATATAGGGCACGCATATAAAGCCATGAATGATATTTCAAATGCAGAAGCAAGCCTAAAAGAAGCTGCCGCATGGGCTTATACCAATAATCGCAAATCGTTATATGTAAGTTGCCTGCAGCATCTATTTGAGCTGTATGATGCTTTTAACGACTCGAATTCATTCTTCCAGTTGTACAACAGTGAAGGGTATAAAGCACATGCTGCAGATATGAATGTAGAATACTTGCTGGCGCGTCAATATGCATCAAATGGAGAACAAGAAAAAGCTCTCTTTCATCTGGAGAAAGCATGGGAACAGACACGCACGATAGAAGATACAATCTCACTGTACCATCAGGGGTACAAAATATATAAATCAAAGGGGGAGTACATGCAGGCTCTTGCAAACCACGAGATAATGTTAAGTCTACAAGATTCATTGTTACGTATTGCTACTCGCCATCCATTAATAGTAACTCAGCGCGACTTTTTTCAGAAACAATCAGAGCTGACGGAGGTGAAGCTACAGAAAAGCCGACAGACGATGTTCTTCATCGTGGTGATGGCCATACTGATAATAGCTATCATTATAATAATATCGCGCACACGCGCGCGCAAGAAGCGCGAGGAGCTGGACGGCTACGTGAACCTCACCGAAGACCTGCAACGCTCGCTATACAACAAGGAGGAGGCGATAAGCCGCATGGGAGCACAGCTGCAACAGCACGACGAGCAGGCACGCACCATGAGCTCACGCCTGGCCGACCTCATGCGCGGACGATACGAACTGCCCAACGAACTCACCAACTCCTACTATGAGACCAGCGGAAGCAAGGCCGACCGCGAAGCCATATACCAGAAGGTGAAGAAGGCCATAGACCGCATGGCAGGAAACCGCAAGGAGATGCAAGAGCTGGAGAGCATTGTCAACGAATACTGCGACAATGCCATGGCACACATACATGCCGAACTGCCCGAGCTGCCCTACGACGACACGGTGCTGCTCTGCTACATCTATGCCGGGTTCTCAGCCAAGGCCATACACCTGTTTACCAAGAACAGCATCTCGAACATCTACTCACGCAAGTCGCGCCTGAGAGAGCACATCAAGCAATCTGACGCGCCCCACCGCCAGCAATTGCTGGATATGATGCCATAACAACGGACACACGTAATACCGAGTCCGGCGCATCGTTCATCCGCGCCTCCAGATGCTCAGCTCACGCATAGAAAGGCGACCGCCACACCCCATGCAGAGGGTAGCGAGAAGAAGGGTGTATATCACGGTGCGGAGCTTCATGGTGTGCTAATAACCTTGATTCTTGAGTATGCGTGCTTCGTCCTCGCTTATCCACTCGACGGCATTGATGAAGGTGCCCACAACGTTGGTCCCTTCGGCCATGCCGGGTACCCATACGGTCATGTACTGGAAGATGAACTTCTCGCACGAGCTGTAGTAGCTCACGAGCGATGAGGGCTGGTAGGCGTGGAGCATGCCGTCGCCATAGATGGTGCCGAAGGCTTCACCGGTGGTGGCCATGGTCTGGTCGTCCATCTCGATGAGCGGATTGAGCATGTCTTCGGTTGTGAAGCGCACCTTCATGTCGTAACCGTCGTAGAAGTAGTCGTGAAGGATGACCGCAGTGGAATCTTCGGGGTCGACCTCCGTCGTTATCAGACGCATATCCTTTATCGAATAGTCCATCAGGAAGGTAGATGTCACTACGGCATAGCCGGTGAAGGCGTTGATATCGAACGGGCATATCTTGCGCAGGATGACCTTAGTCTCGTTGCCCTCGTAGAGGCTCCACTGGACATCGTCATCGGTAATCAGGCGAAGCACCAGCGTAGGGTCTTCGTCAATAGTCAGGTTATCATAGATGGCACGCACGCGCACACTCGTAGCCAGCTCGCCAGCCTTGATGACCACGGTGTTGGACTCCAATGTGTAATGGACTCCCTCGATGGCACTGCTCTCCTTGTCGACCACCTCCACGGCAAGCGTGCGGTCTTTGTCGCTGGCTTGTGTGGCCGCGATATGAATGTCGAAAACCTCTTCGCTGTTCTCTACACCCAATACCGAGAGGGTATCGGCAAACATGATGTAGAGCGGCCCGTCGTATACGGTGCGCTGCTCCTCACAACTGGTCAGTCCGGCAAGCATCACGAGCGATGCCACCATGCCGAGAAATATCTTCTTGTTCATACGTTCGTATCCTTATTATTTGTTACTCTCATTGGGTTCAATGTCGGCGCCCGGCGACTCCAGTTCATGCTGCGGTATGGGCCATACGAAGAGCGGATTGTCGGCCTCGACCTTGAGGCTGCTGCCGTTGCTGAGCGACTGCTCCTGCGGTGTGCGCTCGAAGCCCTTGTGCCAGCGCTTGAGGTCCTGAAGGCGGAAGCCCTCCATATAGAGTTCCTTTACGCGCTCTTCTTCGATGATGTCCATAGCATTTGCCTCGGTGAGCGAAGCCGATGCACCTGAGCTGTAGCGTGCCTTGCGCAGCTCGAGGATGTCGGCCGAGGCCTTGGCATAAAGCTTCTGCTGGGCGTATGCCTCGGCACGGATGAGGTACTGCTCAGAGAGGCGGAAGACCTGTGGTTCACATACGTGGAGTATCTGCGCACCTTCAAACAGTTCCTGATTGCCCCAGTACTTGGCGAGCAACGGCCAGGTGAGTCCGTGGCTGTGGCCAGTGGTCACTTGGCAAAAGTTGACGCTATAGCGCATATCGTTGGCTGCATACAAGCCCAACACCCACTGGGCAGGCACATAGTCGGGCTTATAGGACTGATAGTCCCAGTTGAAGAATACCGAGCCCAGAGCACCACCGTATGCCGTGGTGGTGAAGCCCACCTGCCAGATGCTCTCGGTGGAGAGGTTGTAGCGCCACATATACTCGTAGTAGCTGATCTGCTTGTTGGTCATCGACAGGTAGTCGGTCATGGTGGTATAGGGGGTATTTGCACTCGACAGGGCAAACTCTCCACTCTCGATGAGCAGGGTGGAGTACTTGATGGCATTGTCGTAGTCTTTCATATAGAGGGCTACACGCGCACGCAACGCGTATACCGTATATATACTGAAGTAGGGACTGCTGTAGAAGGTGTAGCTGTCGTCCTCATCGGTCAGCTGCAGCAGGTCCTCGGCACGCTCGAGGTCGGCAATGACAAAGGCATACGAATCTTTCAGCGAAGCGCGCGACAGCGAATCGGTCTTATAATAGTCCTTTTTGATGACTACGCCCAACTCATTGGCCGCCTCCTCATCGCTCTCATACGCCTTGCAGAAGAGCTTGATAAGCTCCGAATAGGCCAAGGCACGGGCAAAATAGGCCTCGCCGCAATATTGTTCCAAACGGTCGAAGTCTGTGTCGTCGTAGATATTCTCGCGCACCTTGTCGGCATTGGCCAGCAGGAAGTTGCATCGTCCAATCACATCGTACAGAGCGCCATACACGGAGGTGATTTGCGAATTGGTGGCCAGGATGTCCCAACGCCAGATGTCGCCATAGGTATTGGTGTATCCGTTGACGGCGTAGGCGAGGTCGGCCTGCAGGTCGGGCAGCAGGGTGAGGTAACCACTATACAGCGCACCACTGAGCCAGGCGCTATAGATACCGATGACAGCTTGGTTGGCCTCGTCGATGGTGGTGATGGCACTATCGGCAGGTATTTCATCTTGCGGATACTTGTCGAGGCAAGATGACAGCATGCACACGCTGAGTGCAATGAACAAGGATGTTTTTATTTTTCTAATCATATTGTTATCTTTTCCAACCTCAGATTACTCTGATTTCTCAGATTTCTATTGACTAACAATTCGTGTAATCTGCGGAATCGGTGGTTTTTTATTTTAGAACGACAATTCAATACCCATTGAGAACTGGCGCGACATAGGATACTGTGCCGCATATACATTGCTGGTCGACTCAGGGTCGATGCCGCTGAATCGGGTGAAAGTGAAGAGATTCTGCCCCTGCACGTAAAGGCGTGCGCCACCTATGCCCTTGAGCTTGGCCAAGGTAGAGGGCTGCAGCGTGTAGCTGAGCATGAGGTTCTTCATGCGCAGGAACGAAGCATCCTCGAGGAAGCGGGAGTCCATCTGCGGAGTTACACCATAGCGGGGTATGTCGGTAATGTCACCGGGCTTCTTCCAACGGTCATAGAGCAAGCGCTTCGACTGGTTGTATACGGTATACAATCCATTGCTCTCTTCGAAGAAGCGGTCATTATTGAACATCCAACGATTGGCCACCCAGGCAAACTGGGTGCTCACGGCCCAACCCTTCCACTGCACGGAGGTACCGAAGCCGCCTTGCCACGGTGCCATATAGGTCTTGCCAACAAGTACCTTGTCCGACTCGCGGAACTCGGTGGTGATGTTACCCTCCTTGTCGTACCAGAGGGCATCGCCATTGGCTGGGTTGACACCGGCGTAGCGGTTGATGTAGAACTCGCCAACAGGATGTCCGACAACGAGCTTGGTCGAGGTGCCTGACATCTCGTATTCGTTCAGACCGTTATAGAGTTCGGTAATCTCATTATGGTTGTACGATGCATTACCGCTGATGTTCCATACAAAGTCCTCCGTGCGAATCACATCGAGGTTGGCCGACAGTTCCACGCCACGGTTGACCATAGCACCCACATTGTCCCAGCGCTGGCCGAATCCATTGTTGGCATACGACTGGGGCACAAGCATCAGCATATCGGTAGTGAGTTTGTTGTAGAACTCAATATCCACATTGAAGCGGTGAAGGAATCCCAAGTGCAACGCCAGGTTACTGCTCCATAGCTGCTCCCAGCTGAGATCAGGATTTCCTTCACTCGATGGAGCGATACCTGACTCTCCATTATATATATATCCACCGCCCACCAGAGCCAGATGGTCGTAGTTGGGGATAGAGGAGTTGCCCGATGTACCGGTGCTGAGTGCAACCTGGGCATTGGTAATCCATGTATAGGGACGCATAAACTTCTCCTTCAGCACGTTCCACATCAAACCCACACTCCAGAAGCCAGCCCAGCGGCCATTCTTTCCGAAACGCGAAGAGGCATCGGTACGGAGCGAGAAGTCGGCATAGTATTTATCCATATAGTTATACTCACCACGTCCGAAGAAGGAGAGGTAGGCATAGCTCGAATAGCTGTTGGCCCACGATGAAGCGTATGTACCGTTCGACAAGGTGGTGAGGAAGTCGTTGTTCTGTCCGCGTGTCACCACCTGGAAACTCTCGGAGCGGTAGTTTACGCCCTCCTGTCCGAGCAGGAAGTTGAAATCGTGTATGTGATCAATGTCGAACTTATAGTTGGCGGTATTGGTTGCCGTGAGCTGCATCGTGTTGCCTGTAGCGTTGGCCGCCGTACCTATACCATTGTTGCCAGGGAAGCTGGGCAGCGACTTCACGTCGGTCGTCGAGAGCGAGAAGTCAATACCGAGCTGCGAACGCAGGGTAAGGTTCTTCACCGGGGTAGCCTCGGCGTAGATGGTGCTCAGCACCTTGTATTTCTTCATCAGCTGCGGGTTAGTCTGCATCCACTCGATGGGGTTCTGCGTAGTACCCGTCCATGAACCATCTTTCGACGAAGCGATGCTGCCGTCCTCGCGATAGGGATTCCAATAAGGCAGCATGAAGCGGCTTGCCGAGATGGGCGTATAGAGTGTGTAGGCACCCTCGTCGGCCTGCTGCACCTCTTCGTAAGCGAGCATCGTGTTGGTTCCCATCTTGAGCCATTCGCCAGCCTTCACGTCGGCATTGCTGCGCAGCGAGTAGCGGCGGAAGGTAGAGCCCAGCGCGATACCGTCCTGATCGTAGAAGTTGGCCGACACGAAGTAGTTCATGCGCTCCGTGGCACGGCTCACCGAGAAGTCATAGTTCTGCAACATGGCACGGTTGTTGAAGATAGCCCGCTGCCAGTTCACATCGGTCAAGCTCAGCAGGTCATAATCCTGTCCCTTGTCGAGGCCTAATTCCTTTTCAAACTGTATGCGCTCGGCCGTGTTCATCAGTGTCCACTCCTTGGAGCTGGCGAGCTGTGAGAATCCGGCCTGTGCACGTAGCGTCACCTTGGGCTTCTCCATCTGTGTGCCACGCTTGGTCGTGATCACCACCACACCATTGGCAGCACGTGCACCATAGATAGAGGTCGACGAGGCATCCTTGAGCACCGACACCGACTCGATATCGCTCGGGCTGATGGTGTTGAAGTCTGAACTTGAGATGGGCACACCATCGAGGATAAAGAGCGGTGCCGTACCCGAGTTGATGGAGTTGGTACCACGTATTTGGAAGGTAGCCGCCTTGGAGGGCTCACCCGAGTTGGAGAGCACCGTCAAACCCGCCGTCTGTCCCTGCAGTGCCTGGTCGAATCCCGCTGCAGGCACCTCGGCAATCTTGTCGGCCTTCACCGTACCTACCGAGCCAGCAATGGTACCCTTCTTCCTTACACCGTAGGCCACCACTACCACTTCCTCTACCATCTGCGCATCAGGAACCATCTCTATATTGAGAGTCTTTGTCGAAGCTGTCACTTTGTGACGTTCTTCTTTCATCCCCAAATAAGTAATACTCAGTGTAGCTTCCTTACCAGTCACTTCAATGGAGTAGTTACCATCAAAATCAGTAATTACGCCATTGTCTGGATTCTCCAACTGACGAATAGCTGCACCAATAAGAGTCTCACCATCTTCCTTGGAAACAACCGTGCCTTTCACTACAAAGTTCTGTGCGAACACTGTATGCAAAGCTATCACCATCCCAAGGGCAAGCATAAAGATTCTTTTTCTCATATATCGTTCAATATATCTATATTCAATAATTATTCGCCTCATCCATAACACAGCCAAAAAAATGCACCAATAGGAAAAAGACTTGCAAAGTTACGCATAATAAATGAATAAAGTCAATCTTACCACCTCTATTTATTGTTAAATAATCATTGGCAACCATCGTCTTGAACGTATTGTTGGTTACTTTTGCCCATTTATCAGTACTGCAACTACTCATATTCTGAGCTTAGTGATAATAAATTAAGATTACTGGAGTACAACCTGGAAATAGCTTTCAACATCAAACAACAATGGCATTCTACCCCTCAAAGGACAGAATGCCATTGTAATAAAAGACGTTCAAAAGCATAGACATCATAAGCAGTTTTCACTGTGAAGATGTCTTCCCTATTAAAATTTTACTCTTCGCCTAAAAACATAGGATCCCAGCAGGGGAGCAGGATGGGTTTCTGCTTGGCAGCCTTGAGCACCTCGGGAGTGGCGTACTTCTTGTTCACTACGAGGCGGAACATGTACTCGTTGAACCACTCGTCGGTCATGATGAGGTGGCCCTTGTGGCCTGAGGCAGCTCCCCAGCTATTCTCAACCTTCCACATGGTGGGCTTGCCCTCGGCATCGAGCTCCACGGCCATCATGGTCATGGCGTGTGACGAACCGCTGTCGAAGGTACGTATGCGCTGTGCCTTGTCCATGCCGAACTCAACGCCCAGCAGTGACTCGTAGTCGTAGTTGGCGAGGTCGAGGAGGCCGCGCTTGCTGTCGAGTTCCTTGCCCACATCGCAAGAGAAATACATCATGGTAGAGTCCTTGATGGAGGCGATGGCCATCTGCTTGATATCGTCGAGCGGGAGGTTGAGGTAGAGCCAGTTGTGTCCGTCGTAGGTGTGGCGGTCGTACTGTATCTCATAGGTCTTCCAATACTCGCGGGTGGGGTCATTCATGAGCATGATGTAGTCGTTCTGGTAGTCTTCACCGACAAACTCGGCGTAGAACGACTGAGGAGTATACTCCTTAGGTTCCCACATGTACTTGCCCTGAGCATCCTTGGGAGCCCACTTGAAGGTGGTGACGGGCTCGCCGAAACCGAGCACGAGGATGCGGTATACCTCGCTGAGCATATCGGTCTTCACAGCCTGCAGCTCCTTGCCCTTGGCACCGGCAGCTACCTTGTCGCGCAGGATGAGGGCATCCTCGCGCAGCTTACGCTTGATGAGCGAGGTGAAGCGTGAGGTGTTGTTGCTGGCATAGGTCTCGGGCATCACGCCTGCCGGCACGATACCATACTTGGCAGCCAGGTCGGCCACGCCAGTGAAAGTACCCCCATCGCTCAAGGGGTGCTGCAGGAGCCACTCCACGGGCTTGTCCTCGATGGGCTTGTCGCTAGTGTCGATGATGGCCTGCAAGAAGAGGTTCGACTTCTCCAGCTGGTCGTAGAAGAAGTTATACACGGGCGAGAAGGTGAGGCTTGCGAGGTTATGCTCGTTGATGACCTTGCTACGCATCACGTTGAGACCCGTGAAGAGCCAGCAGCGACCCGACGACTGCTGGTCAGTGATGCCCTTCGAGGGTACGCTATAGGTGAAGTAGGTGTCCATCTCTGCCTGGTTGGCCTGATTTACGGCAAGCTTGCTCACGTCGTTGGCAGCCATGGCGTTGTGGATGGCGCGGTCAGAGGCGGTGAGGGTGTTCTCAGCCTTGAACTTCTCCAGCATCTGCGGAGTGATTTCCTGTGCCTGGGCACCAAGGGCCAGCACAGCGAGTGAAAGGAGGGTATATCGTCTTGTCTTTTTCATAAAAAATGGCGTTTTCATCGGTGATTATGCAAATTCGCTCCAGTCGGTAAGGCGCATGTCGCCCTTGCGTTGCAAGGCATCGTGCATGCCAAGTGCAGCGCGCACGTTGTGGCAGGTCTGACCCTTGGCCGACATGTGGAGATAGTCCCACAAGAGCTGTCGGTAGTCGGGATGCGCACAGTTCTCAATGATGGCCTTGGCACGCTCCATGGGACTCTTGCCGCGGAGGTCGGCGATACCCTGCTCGGTGATCATGATATTGACACTATGCTCATTGTGGTCTACATGCGATACCATGGGCACAATGGCGCTGATCTTGCCCTCCTTGGCCACTGAGGGGCATGAGAAGATGGAGATGTAGGCGTTGCGGGTGAAGTCGCCGGAACCACCGATACCGTTCATCATCTTGGTGCCGCATACGTGGGTGGAGTTGACATTGCCGTAGATGTCGGCCTCGAGGGCAGTATTCATAGATATGAGGCCCAAGCGGCGTGCCACCTCGGGGTTGTTGGAGATTTCAGAGGGGCGTAGCACAAGCTTATCCTTGAAGAACTCAATATCGTCGTAGATGCTCTGTAGGCCCTCGTTGCTCACGCTGAGCGAGCAGGTGCTGCCAAACTTACAACGACCTGAGCGGATAAGGTCGATGACAGAGTCCTGAATCACCTCAGTGTACATCTCGAAGGCAGGCACAGTAGCGTCGGCGCCAAGGGCACCAAGTACGGCATTGGCCACGTTGCCCACACCACTCTGCAGGGGTAGGAAGGTAGAAGGGATGATGCCGCGCTTCATGTCACTAATGAGGAAGTGGGCTACATTGTGACCTATCTGCATGGTGATGGGGTCAGCATCGGTGAAGGGACGCGCCTCGTCGGGACGATTGACCTCTACAATACCGACAATCTTGGCGGGGTCGACCTGCACATAGGGTGTACCGATGCGGTCGCTGGGCTTGTATACGGGAATCTCGCGACGCAAGGGAGGATCGGCAGGTTCATAAATGTCGTGCAAGCCCTTGGGAGCGGTGCCGTAAGCGCTGTTGAGTTCGATGATGACCTTGTCGGCCAAGCGAGCTACGGTGGGGGCGATACCTACACCGGCAGTGAGGTATACCTTGCCGTCGGGGGTCACGTCGCAAGCCTCAAGGATGGCAACATCAACTTTGCCCATGAAGCCGTAGCGCACCTCCTGAGCCATCTGCGAAAGATGAATGTCATTATAAGCTATCTCACCGGCATTGACAGCCTTACGGAAATCGCCGTTAGTAGTGTAGGGAGCACGGTAGCGCAGTGCCTTGGCACGAGTGAGCGCACCATCGCAAGAGTCACCAGTAGAGGCACCAGTGAAGAGGCCTATCTGGAAGGGGCGGCCTGCGGCATGCTCAGCCTCGGCGATGCGGGCAATCTCAGCGGTTACAGTCTTGGGGGTGCCGGCAGGAGTAAATCCGCCCAAACCCACATTGTAGCCATGCTTGACATGGCTTGCAGCCTCGGCTGCAGTGATAATTTTGAAGCTCATTGTGTATTTTATTTATGTGTTATTATTATTTCCAAACTTTATTAGGGCAAAGTTAAGGAATAATACCTTAATTGCCATAAAACAATGCAACAATTTTCACCCACAGACATAGAAGCAAAGAAGGAGGGAAAAGGATAAAGAAAAAGAGGGGGAGTCTTACGACATCCCCCTCTCATCAGAGTTCAATTGTTCCACTAATCAAGCTCCAATTTCTTTTCAATAGCTTTCTTATCCTTCTTGCTCATTACGAGGTATGCCATCGGAGCGGCAAAGAAGAGTGAAGAGCAAGTACCATATACAACACCAAGAATCATGGCGAAAGCGAAGCTGCGGATGCTCTCACCACCGAAGGAGAAGATGAAGAGCAATACGAGCAAGGTCGTCAGTGAGGTGTTGATGGTACGAGCCAATGTGGTGTTGAGCGAGTCGTTGAAGAGTTGCTTCTTGTCGCGCTTGGGATAGAGTCCGAAGAACTCACGGATACGGTCGAAGATAACCACCTTGTCATTGATTGAGTAACCGATAGCGGTCAAGATAGCACCGATAAAGGTCTGGTCAACGTCCATAGAGAAGGGCAGGATACCGTGGAACAGTGAGTAGGTACCCATGATGAGCACCACGTCGACTACAAGGGCGATAACCGAGCCAACACTATATGCAACGTTGCGGAAACGAATCAAGATATAGACAAAGATTGCCAACCAAGCGAGTACAACTGACCAAATAGCACCACGGAGAATGTCGGAAGCCATGCTAGGACCTACCTTCTGTGAGCTGATGATAGAGCCACCGTAATGGTTGTCGCGGTCGATGAATACATCGTAGGTGAGGTCGCTGCTGAGCAACTTAGCATCCATAAAGGCCTCGTAGAGGAACTGTTCGATCTCGGTGTCAATATCCTGTGCATCATCATCGATGCGGTAGTTAGTGCTGATACGTACAGTCTGTCCGTCACCTCCAATGGCAATAACTGACACATTGGCATCTTCACCAACCTTAGCGGCAAGCACCTCGCGAATCTGCTCAGGCTCTACCTGCTGCTCAAACTTCACAGTAAAGTTGCGACCACCAGTAAAGTCGATACTCTGACTCAAACCACGCACTGCCAATGAACCCAAACTAATAAGGAGAGCTACACCAAATACGATGAATGACACCTTAGAAGCACCCATGAAATTGAACTTCGGTGCACGCATCCATTTAGCTGAGAGAGGAGTCACGAAGGTGAGGTTTGTCCACTTGTCCTTACCCAAGCGCCACTCGTAAACAATACGTGTGAGGAATACTGCGGTAAAGAACGAACATACGATACCAATCATCAAAGTGGTAGCAAAACCACGGATAGGACCTGTACCGAAGTTGAAAAGAATGATACCAGTAATAATAGAGGTAATGTTAGAGTCGAAGATAGCCGAGAAAGCATTCTTGTAACCATCAGTGAGCGCCTGCTTTACTGTCTTGCCAGCGCGAAGCTCCTCCTTTGTACGCTCGTAGATAAGCACGTTGGCATCCACAGCCATACCGAGAGTAAGCACCATACCGGCAATACCAGACATTGTCAGTGCGGCCTGGAATGAAGCCAAGATACCAAGTGTGAAGAAGAAGTTAAGAATCAGCGCACCGTTGGCAACCATACCAGGGATAAAGCCGTAGATAGCGCACATATAAATCATCAGTGCCACAAAAGCCAACGCAAATGAGATAACACCCTGATTAATTGACTTCTGACCAAGTGAAGGTCCTACGATATCTTCCTGGATAATCTTAGCAGGAGCCGGCATCTTACCTGACTTAAGCACGTTAGCCAAGTCCTTGGTATCCTCAGGTGTAAACTGACCTGTAATCTGTGACTGGCCACCAGTAATCTCGTTGATTACGTTGGGGGCACTATAGATATAACCATCCAATGCAATAGCAATAGGCTTACCTACGTTCTGTTTGGTAAGCTGAGCCCAACGACGTGCACCGTCAGAGTTCATCGTCATTGATACGCTAGGACGACCATTTTGGTCGAAGTCATCGGTAGCAGACACGATAACATCACCTTCGAGCGGAGCGCGTCCGTTACGCTGTGTTGACTTGATTGCATAAAGCTCATAAATCATGCCATCCTCGTCGATAGCCTTTACGCCCCACATGAGCTTGAGGTCCTTGGGGAACAAAGCCTTCACCTCAGCACGAGCAAGGTATTCATCAATCTGCTTTGTGTCACGGCTATGTGCATAACCTACCACACAACCCTGATTCTGCAAAGGCTGGAGGATAGAGAGCAACGGATTCTCCTTCTTTGCCTTAGCTACAGCAGCAGCATCTGCGGCGCTAGCAGCATCATCGCCAGTCAATGATGAGAGGTCTACAGACTCCTCTGCGGTGGTATCTGCTACAGCTTCAGCAGGCTCAGCGGTCTCCTCTTCAGGATTCTCCAATGCAATAATGTCGCGCAACTTGGCATCAGCAGCCAAAAGGAAAGGAGCCACCTCAGCAGAGGTATATGTCTCCCAGAATTCAAGGTTAGCTGAACCTTGAAGCAACTTTCTTACACGCTCAGGCTCCTTCACGCCAGGGAGCTCAATCATAATACGTCCCATGCCGCCTTCCAGCTCTTGGATATTGGGCTGTGCCACACCAAAGCGGTCGATACGTGTACGGAGTACGTTGAATGAGTTGTCGATAGCAGCCTTCACTTCGGCACGCAACACAGCTTCCACCTCAGCATCTGTGCTCTTGGTGTTCACCTTGTCCTTCAACTGCTGGGTAGCGAAAAGCTCAGCCAGTGTGCCATCAGGCTTTTGAGTCTTATACTCCTTAATAAATAAGGTGAGGAAGTCACTGTTGCTGCTTGCAGCCTGCTTGGTAGCATTGGCTACAGCGGTTGTAAACACCTCATCAGTCTTATAATCAGCCAAGGCCTTTACTACATCAGGAACTGATACCTCGAGGATAACGTTCATACCACCCTTGAGGTCAAGACCAAGACCAATACCCATCTCGCGAGCCTCCTTGAAGGTAAACAGTTTCAGGGGACCCACCTTTTTGTTCATGATTGAATCGAGATACACCGATTCGCCTCCAGCATATTGCTTAGCCTTCTTCTCATGATGGCTAGTAACAAACGTGAAGGAAAGGTAAAATGCGCACACTACAGTGAGCAATACCGCAATCGTTTTTACAAATCCTTTGTTTTGCATTTTTGTTTAGTAATTTTATTTTGTTATTTGTTTTCTACACTACGTGAGAGACTGTAAAATGACAGCAATAAAATCAATACAGTTTCCAACAAGGGTGCAAATATAGGACTTTTTTTTTCAAAGGACGATTTATTAGGCAATTATTTACGATTTTAGCCCCATTTTGTAGCTCATCACGTTATTTATAAGGTTATTTGCGTTGTAAAAATGACAAAACCTTATGCTTAAATAAAGTTATAGCAACAACAGCATATTAGTGACTAATCAAGCCGCTAATAGACTACACAAAACCAGAATGCCTATGTGGATTTCCCTACTTCACAAACAAAATCTTTGTGACGACGCCTTCGTTGCCCTCCTCGTCACTGCCCAGCACGTAATAGATACCTGTAGCTACGCGCTGCCCGTAGGGTGTCTTTCCGTCCCAAGTGAAGGTGCCACCCAGTGATGCGCCTTCAGCTACGAGTCGTCCTGCAGTATTGGTTATTTTGACGTGGCTATTGGCTTTGAGGCCTACGATGGTAATCAGTCCATTGTAGTCGGGTGTCACGGGATTAGGATAGGCATATACCTTCTCATCGTCGTATGCTACCTCTCCACGTGTCGCGTCTGTAGTATACGAAACAAGCCCCTGATTAGTTCCTATGTAAAGTTCTCCCGAAGAGTGTTGTAGAGCAAGGCTTTCGATGGTGTTTGAGGGCAAAGGGCTATTGTCCTTTGTAAAGTGGTGTACGGTCTCAAGTCCATCACCAGTGATGAGATAGAGCCCATTATTGAGCGTGCCTATCCACTTGCGATTAGCAGCGTCAATGGTCATGCAGGTGGTATACACCCCATCAAGCAGATAGTCGGCATAGTTGGTGCCATCGTTACGTGGCACCTTAATCTTGGTGAAGCGGTATTTATCATCAAAAGCCTTTGAGGGGTTATAAAGCACGTAGGGCCCTTTGTCGGTCATGACCCACAGGTCCCCATTGAGATCCTCGGCAATATCGTTGATGTAATATATCTCTGTTGACTGTCCGTCCTGGTCGACAAACTTTTCATTGAACGTACGTATACGGTCATCAGCGGTATTCTCCAGAGTGCCGTTCATATCTATACAGAATAGACGCACATCGTAGCGCATGCTCACCACCCATACCCATCCGCGGCTGTCGAAGAGCACCTCTGTCACCGTAGGCAACTTGCTCAGTTCATCATAATAGAGATCTACAAAGTCACCATTGGGTTTCATTATCTTGAGCGGTGATTCAGCATGCCCGTTGGTAATCCATAGATTCCCCTGCTTGTCATATTGCAGTCGGCAGATACGTGTATAGCGGTTCGTGCCCGGTATTACCGACTCTAGCCCGCTGTTCTGGTCGGTATGATGAGCCACAAACTTCATATCTCTAAATTCATAGATACCCTGCCCGAACGATGAGGCATAATGGTGGTTCTCGTCCGTCGGGTCCTGTACGATACTGGTCATATTCTTATACCATACACCCGTCTGCTCGGCAATGCCCTCCTCCTGGAATGAGGCCCAGGTATCCTCTTCGTACATCATCAGTGTACCGTCATAGAATGTCTCATCAAAATAGTTGAGGCAACCTCCAGCAATGAGTAGGCGCTCATCATTGACAAAACTCAGATACTGGCAATGATTGCGTACGGGGCTATTGGGTATCACCTTCGTTACTAATCTCTCCACATCCTTACTCTCTTTATCGTAACGATAGCCATTAAGTCCATCAGCGCCACATGCAGCCCAATAAGTAGTTCCTTCAAGAGTGAGGTAGGTAGCGTTACCCTCAAGGGTTAGCAGAATGAAACTATCCAATGACTCATATACGAACACGTAGGTATGATTGCCGACGATAAGTCTGTCCTCTGCAGTATGCATAAAATAAAAAGGTCCCTTGCGAAGCAGCGTAGCGATGCCATTGGTCGGGTCTATGCGATATACCGACTCCCTTGCCTTCAATGCTATGAGTTCACCATTCAAGATGGTAAGCTGAGCATACACCTCACTATTAAGCTTCTCCCAGTTTGCAATATCTTGCAGGTTATCCTTCGTATGGCCACTGTATACACCTTCTGATGTGGCAGCATAGATAGTGCCGTCAAGCTCCACGCAGCTGTGAGTCACCTTGCCGAGCATATAGGTGCCACCAAATTCTCCACGTGCGATATTCAGCACGGTGAGGCCAAAGTTAGTGGCCATATATGCGTTACCTCCTGCAATACGCAAATCGTTGACCGTAGGGTCAAGAGTGACCTTATTGGTATAGTCGGTAATGTTTGTCAGCGCACCATCGGCAGCAATAAGGTCAATATTGGCATTATCGTAAATGATGACCAATGTGCCCGTCTGTTCATCGGCAGCAATATGGCGAATCCCTTGATCGCTGAGGATGTTTGCTTTGTCATAGCTCTCCACAAACTCATCTTCGGGACTATACGAGTAGAGCGAGCCATCGCTCACCACATATACCTTATCGCCCACAGCCACGCACTGTGTTGCATTATGGTAGGCCAAATGCGATCGCCATGAACCCACTGCACTCTGTGATGCTGCGGTGAAGGTACACAGAAGCAAACAGCCAAGCACAGACAGGTGTCGCAAAATAGTACGGTACATACAATCTATCATTTTATATCTTTAGCCACTTCATTAGAGATGGGCTAGAAATTCTTATCCTTTCAGGTACTCTGCCAGCTGCTCCACTGCTTTGGCACGATGGCTAATACGATTTTTTATCTCACTACCCAGTTGGGCAAAAGTAAGGTCGTAGCCCTCGGGAACAAAGATGGGGTCGTAACCAAATCCTCCTTCGCCACGCCGTTCATCGATAATAGTTCCGCGCACAATGCCCTCAAACAGGCGAGTCTCTTCACCTATTAATAACGCGATAACAGTACGAAATTGTGCGCCACGATCACTTTTTCCCGTTAAATTCTGCAAAAGCTTCTCCATATTCGCTTCCGAACCACCACCGCTGTAGCGAGCACTGTACACACCGGGTTCTCCCCCAAGCACATCTACCTCCAGCCCACTGTCATCGGCAAAGCAGTCATAGCCGTAGTGCTCTTTCACATACTGGGCTTTCTGTAGCGCATTGCCGGCAAAGGAATCGGCAGTTTCGGGAATATCGGCCTCGCAGCCTATCTCACGCAGGCTCAACACCTCGTAACCGTCACCCAATATAGCAGCTACCTCCTCCAGTTTATGGGCATTATTGGTAGCAAATACAATCTTCTGTTTCATAGTAATTTATTATATGATTAAAACTCCACATTGCGCCTATTATGTCATCTTTTGCCTTTTCTCAAAGCAACGCCCTCTCCCAATTATAAAGGGAAGATACCTGTTGATAATTAGGATGGGAACAATAGAAATCAATAGCACTGCCATAGTTACACAAACATTAGTAACGAAAGCACTAGGCAGCAGCGGCCATTCATAATACTTTTCCGCAAGAAGTAGTATAAACCCGATGATATAGTTTTGCAGCGCTAGGATGATGATGGTATTACGGCCTATAAATGCAGCCAGTTTATTACCTGGCGACGCATCAGGAATCTGCTTGCACAGCAGGATATAGAGTGGCATCATCAGCAAACCTCCCAGAGTATACAAGGTACTTTGCACCCATAGATTGGAACATTTACCATAGCCGTAAACACACGCCAAGGCTGCTCCCAAAGCGATGAGGCAGAGAGGCAGGTGCCGGAAAGAAAGGCGTTGTATGTGAGACTTACAGATATTGGCTAGGGCATAGAAAGGCAAATAGCTGAATGCTGCTCCAAGTTGCCATGGGCAGGAACCGAAATCGTACAGACAAGGGATATAGGGGGCTAACAACACTACCACAACAAGCCACCGGGGTGGTATGTGCCTAGCACAGAGATAATAAACAATCTGTATGACAAACAGGCAGCATATAAACCAATAGGGAGCAACCACTATCTGCGGAGTACCAAGTACAAACTCACGTAATGGCAACCAAATTGATATTTCCAGTTCATCACCTCCGACCATCATCCTGCCTACTGAAAGCCATAAAGCATAGAACAGGAGAAAAAAAGATGCATATGGTATAAGCAACTGAATGCTACGGTGCTTGATAAAACTCCACAGCGTGGTGAACTTATCAATATGGAATAGATATCCTGCAATCAAGAAAAATGCAGGCATACGGAGCATCTGGATTGCGTCTGCCCAGAAGCCTTCAGCTCGTGGAGGTATATGATAAGAAATCACCAAACAGATGGATATGACCTTAGCGTAGTCAATCCAAGCATATCGTACAGTCTGCTTACTCTTCATCTAATAGCAAGTATTTCACACCGTTGCCTATCCCACCCTTTAGCACACCATTCGTAATATTACATTACAAGCCGCATATCCCGGTAAAATATCATTGGCAGTATTACTTCTTCTGATTTCTTTATAGTTCCCATTTTATATGGGCAAAATTAGTGCAATGACTTGAAAAAACAAAACTGTTTAATACTTTTCCTAAGCAACAAACAATTCATTTACTTCTTGCCAACAATTATTATCCTATTTATAGTTATGACTAAAGCATTGAATAATCATATATCACAAAAACAGCAACGGTCCTGACCACCTGACCGAATCGATTTAATTTCCTATTTTACAACATATAACGCCGGGTAAATAACGAATACCGCCATGGATATCGTACGCAGTGTCCGTCACCAGGTCATTATCAGTGACAACTTGTATCTACTACAATACAAAACGAGGAGGTGCATGCACCTCCTCGTTAAACAAGCTAAAGAAAGATTATTGAATAGCTACTTTCTTTCCATTAATGATGTACATGCCTTTCTTCAATGAATTCTTCACATCATCGAAGCGTACGTTGCTATGCACCTTTACTCCACGTAATGTATAGATATCAACCAGTTCTCCTGCAAATACAGCCTCTATACCATCGTCTATATTAGCTGTATAGGTCACATCGTGAGCAGGCATTGTCTCATATGTCTCACCAATCCAGCCTAAGAATACATATCCTTCGGCGGTAGGCTCATATACATATTCCGGTATGGCCTCGCCATGGCCTACTCTTTTCAAAGTCCCAAAATTGAGATTTTACAGACACTCCAAGGCTGATGTACCTTCTTTTTCTGTCTTTACACACACAAATCATCAATGGATGCTCTCCATTGCTCAAAGTTTTTGACCTGTAACACAGCACATTAACTGTTGCTTTCATCGTAAATTCTGGTTTACACATTGGTTTACACAAACGATGTAAAACGCCACGAAACGAGAGTAAATAATGATAAGAATGCAGACAATATAGATATGTACGGGAAAAGAAAAAGCCTCCATAAATCAATGATTTACAGAGGCTTTCGAAGTACTCGAAGCGGGACTTGAACCCGCACAGCCATCACTGGCCAAAGGATTTTAAGTCCTTCGTGTCTACCGATTCCACCATTCGAGCAGCCTTAGAGCGGAAAACGAGACTCGAACTCGCGACCCCAACCTTGGCAAGGTTGTGCTCTACCAACTGAGCTATTTCCGCGTTTTCAAGGGGCAAAGGTATAAAATATTAAGCAATAGTGCAAGTGTGGTTGTGAAAAAGTTATTAAAACATTAAAACAACCATATCTGGCAATCTGTTGCTGAGGCATATAGCTTGAGCAACTGCTCGGTCATGTGGGCTGCTTCCTGTAGGCCTTCACACCCGCTGTACCCATTTATGATAGCGAGAATGTGATGAGTATTGAGATCCATTTTTGTACGTTCATGATCACTAGTAGGAGTACCTATACCCCCTACAGCATCACGGATAACGGGCATAAACTCAATATTGAGTATACCGCGACCTATCCCCTCAAAAGGTTCACCGTGCCTGCCAATACCAAGGCATAATTCGGTACCAACAATCTTATCGGCATCAAAGCCACCAATACTATATCCTGTACGCAGCGATACAAGATTGATGAGGTCCACCAACGTATCGATCTGATATAGTTCGAGCCCTCGGAGCAGGCGACGACGGAGCGCTTCGGCAGACGGACGATAACGGCTAGGGTCTTTGCCGCAGGCACGATAAGCATCACGAGTTGCCGTAATGGCAGATTGATGCTTGATGCTCTCTGTGGTCTCGGTGATACGCAAATGTTCGGTGAAATAGGCAATTTTTGCCCATAGACCTTCATCATATGGAGTGTTTATAACAGTAGCATATACGGCTGCTCCGCGGTATTGTGGCCACTTCTCCTTTATCTCTTCTGAAACAGTAAGAGTATACATAGCTATAAGTATTTTTATGCCTTACGGAAAAGCCTATTTACCAACTTGATAAATAGGCTCTAGAAATCTAGGAATATACCCAATAATCAATCGTAACTCTCTACCGTACGGAATAGGCGATTCCAACGGATTTTACCATCAAACCAACCGCGATCCTTGTCGAGCGATAGCCAGATGAGAATGGGCTTACCTACTATATGATCTTCGGGTACAAATCCCCAGAAGCGTGAGTCGAGGCTGTTGTGACGGTTGTCACCCTGCATCCAATAATAGTCCATAGTGAAGGTGTATTCTGTGGACTCCTTACCATTGATATATATCTTACCATCACGTACCTGCAAGTCGTTTCCCTCATAGACGGCAATAGGACGCTCATAGAAGGGCAGGTTGTCGAGTGTGAGAGTAATCGTCTCACCACGCTTGGGAATCCATAGAGGTCCGTAGTTGTCGACACTCCAACCTGTGTACTTATTCACAGGATATAGTCCCTGGCCGTGCTCCTCAACGACGGGAGTAATTTTCTCTACGATATCGGTGCGTTTGGACAATGTCTCATAAGCCTTCTGTGTCAGAGGCAGGTAATAGTAGGTACCATTGGCATTGTGATTGGCCAAGTCCTCCTTGCTGATACCCAATTCGCGGCGCAACTTCTCACCAATAGGACGCTTGGTAGTAACGTAGTAGCTGTACTGTACATTATCGGGCTCCTTATTGGCCACACCATCAAGGTATATAATCTTATCCTTAATTTGGAGTGTCTGCCCCGGAAGACCTACGCAACGTTTTACATAGTTCTCGCGACGATCTACAGGACGCCAATCTACCTTACCGAACACTTCGGGATGGGCAGCTATGTACTTACGGCCCTTTGCAAGAAATGCATCATAAGCTTTGCGCTCATCGTCAGCGCTGAGACTGTCTACAAGAGGGTATTGCCCTTTGTTGAGCTCCACACTAATGTCGCTTACCATCTTATAGAAGTCATTGGCAGCAAACTGTGGGTTGCTCACAATGGTGTCGCCCGTAGGATAGTTGAACACAACAATGTCATTGAGCTCCACGTTGCCCAGTCCCTTGACACGCTCGTAGGGCCATTGTGGCCACTCGATATAGCTCTTACCGCCTGTAACGGGCATGGTATGCTGGGTAAGCGGCATGGTGAGCGGCGTATTAGGTTTGCGCGGGCCATACGACACTTTGCTTACGAAAAGGTAGTCGCCCACAAGCAATGATTTCTCTAAAGAAGAGGTAGGGATAGTGTAGTTCTGGAAGAAGTAGATATGCACGAAGTACACAGCTACAAGGGCAAACACGATGGCATCAACCCAGCTCATGATGTTGCGTACCAGACTGCTCTTTGCAGTCTTCCACCATGTCCAAGGAATGAACTTGGTAATATAGGCATCAAAGATGAAGGGTATCACGATAAGCCCCCACCAACTCTTGATCCATAGCAGAAAGAGAAGATACAGGACAAGGACAATGCCAAACTTTATCCACTGCTTCAGAGTGGCTTTCTTAATTCTATTCATAGACTACTATATCAAAAAATCAAACAGGTCGTTCATGCCGAGCAGGCCCTCGTGAGTAGCTGTATACTCTGCTGCAAGTACCGCTCCGAGAGCAAAACCGCGGCGGCTTTTAGCATCGTGAGTGATGGTGATACTGTCGGCCTCAGATTCATAGCATATGCTATGTATGCCAGGAACCTCACCTTCACGAATGGAACTTACGGGAAGTTCATCGGGAGCACATTCGGTTGTTCCACTCAGTGTACCATCGGCTGCGAGCAGTGTACCAGGCACCCAAGAGTGCTTGCGGTCGAGGTTCTCAAGGATACCTTCGGCCAGTGTGATGGCTGTACCACTGGGCGCATCAAGCTTATGTATATGATGTGTCTCGCTCATGCTGACATCATATTCATCGAAGCGGTTCATCAACTTAGCCAAATACTTGTTCACGGCTGAGAATACAGCCACTCCGAGGCTGAAGTTGGATGACCAGAACAGAGTCTTTCCGCCCTCTGTACACATCGAACGTACCTCCTCACCATGCTCTTCGAGCCAACCCGTACTTCCCGATACGACCTTTACTCCAGCTGCGAACGCTTTCATATAATTGTCATATGCTACCATGGGATTAGTGAACTCAATGGCCACATCGGCACTACGGAACGCCTCAGAGGCGAAGTCTTCCTGATTGTCTATATCGATGATGCAAACAATCTCGTGTCCGCGTTGAAGGGCAATCTGCTCAATCATCTTACCCATCTTGCCATAGCCTATCAATGCTATCTTCATAAGTTAAAAAAGATACAAACGTTATGCCTTACGGATATAATCGACGAGCCACTCGCCTACCTCTTTCGTACCATACTTGGCACCATCCTCGACCTGAATCTCAGGAGTACGCACATTAGCATCGAGCGAAGCATCTACCGCCTTGCGCACCAGAGCTCCCTCCTCCTTGAGGCCAAAGTACTCAAACAGCATGGCTACAGATAGCACCTGCGCCAAGGGGTTGGCAATGTTCAGACCCTTTGCCTGGGGCCATGAGCCATGAATGGGTTCGAATACCGGTGTGCTCTCGCCCGTAGAGGCCGAGGGGAGCAGACCCATAGAGCCGCTGATGACCGAACCCTCATCGGTGAGGATATCGCCAAAGGTGTTCTCGGTCACCATCACATCAAAGAAAGTGGGTTCCTGAATCATGCGCATGGCAGCATTGTCCACATACATATAGTCGGTGTTCACCTCGGGGTACTTCGGAGCCATCTCCTGCGCAATCTGACGCCACAGGCGTGACGATGCCAGCACATTGGCCTTGTCCACCACGGTGAGGTGCTTGTTACGCTTCATGGCATACTCGAAACCTACGCGAAGGATACGCTCAATCTCGGGACGGGTGTAGTAGTTGGTATCATACGCCTTGTCGTTGTCCTGATACTTCTCGCCGAAGTACATACCGCCGGTAAGTTCACGGATGCAGATGAAGTCGGCATTCTCCACCAACTCGGCACGCAGGGGCGACTTGTGCACCAAGCACTTGAAGGTCTGCACGGGGCGGATGTTAGCAAAGAGGCCCAACTTCTTGCGCATAGCCAGCAAACCCTGCTCAGGGCGCACCTTGGCAGTTGGGTCATTGTCAAACTTGGGGTCACCCACAGCAGAGAAGAGCACGGCATCGGCCTCCTCGCACACCTGGAAGGTCTCTTCAGGGAAGGGGTCGCCCACCTCATCGATGGCATGAGCGCCACACAAGGCATATTTGTAGCTTACGTTATGTCCGAACTTCTCACATACGGCGGTCATTACATCCACACCTACGGCGGATATTTCGGGGCCGATACCGTCACCGGCCAACACAGCAATCTTAAAATCCATACTTTTATGTTTAGATTGCAAATTTACACTTTTCATTTCAATTCTACGGCATTTTTATGAAATTAACTGTACAATCGGTACGTTAAATAATATCAACTAGCCGTACAACTTCATTTATGTCATTCTTTATTCCAAACATTTGGATTATTAGATGTTTAATACGAGCAACATCTGCCATACATTCGACGAGAAAGTTTAAAGGTAGGCTCTCTATTCGGGATAATTGTATACTAGAAACGCAAAGTCAACCCTAATGTTGCACCTTCATAGCTTACTGAAGGGTATATAAATGCATCGTACCCTGTAAGCTTATACATGGCCTTTCGTGTATAAGGGAGCAACCAGTACCCTATACGAGCACTAAGAATACCCAAACCAGCACCAGCAAATACATCAGTGAACCAATGGCGGTTATTATAGACACGCAACACACCTACTGTAATAGCCATCGTATAGGCTCCCACAGAATACCAGGGAGAATCGTCGCCATACTCAATACGTACCAACTCTGCCCCCATAAATGTCGTGGCCGTATGCCCTGAAGGGAAAGAGTTGTTGGCCGAACCATCAGGACGAGGTTCACGGACTGTATATTTGACACCATTGACAAGAACAGCCAACGCAACATAGGAGGTAGCCAACTCCAATGTGCGGTCTATATAGCCATGCTTAGCCTCGGCACCCAACATACTAAGCCCATAGAACGAAGCGAACGGAACATACTGTAGATAATCATCGACCGTTACGCGATGATCACCGCGCCACTCCTCAAGAAAATCGCGCACTTCAAAACGAGCATTCCTCAATGGTTCTACAAAGCCTAAAGTACCAGCTCCTACCAAAGCAAAAGGCATGACAACCTCGCCAGCCTTAAACCTTGAATTTGTGGTAAGGGTATCGGAAACAACTTGAGCACGCAATGAGAATGCACATAATATAGACAGCAGAGTTGACAGAAACCGGTACATTAAAAAAACAAAAATACAATTATTTGGTTGCAAAGATAGTATATTTTATGGAATTGAATTATCTTTGCTAGAAAATTTGCCTATTTAACTTTCTGACGCTATGATTACACTGAAAGAACTCTATCGCATAGGACATGGTCCGTCAAGTAGCCACACAATGGGCCCTCGTAACGCTGCCACCCAATTTCTTGGTCGTAACACTACAGCAGCTCGCTTCGAAGTAACCCTCTACGGCAGTTTGGCAGCTACGGGAAAAGGCCACATGACTGATCAGGCCATCCTTGATGTACTAGGTAGGGAACATACCACCATAGTATGGGAGCCCAAAGTATTTCTCCCCTTTCATCCCAATGGAATGAAATTTGTAGCTTTAGACACTGGTAATCGGCAACTTGACGAATGGACTGTCTATAGTGTAGGAGGTGGTGCCTTGGCGGAAGAAGGACAAAAAGTCAAAGAGCATAAGCACATCTATACAATGAACACCTCCACAGAAATTCTCTCATGGTGCATCAGTACCGGCAAAAGCTATTGGGAATATGTAGAGGAGTGCGAAGGAACTGAAATATGGGACTACCTGCACGAAGTATGGGAGACCATGAAGAATGCCGTACAACGTGGTCTGGAACAAGAAGGTGTATTGCCGGGTCCGCTCTGCCTAAGCCGTAAAGCCCCTCTCTACCATGTACGTGCCGAGGGATACCAGCAGTCAATGCGCACACGTGGACTACTCTTTGCTTATGCTCTTGCTGTCAGTGAAGAAAACGCTGCAGGTGGAAGAATCGTAACAGCTCCCACATGCGGTTCGTGTGGAGTACTTCCTGCAGTGCTATATCATCTATATAAATCACGTAATTTCTCGGAACAACGTATCATGCGTGCACTAGCCACTGCAGGATTATTCGGGAACATCGTTAAAACCAATGCTTCCATCTCTGGAGCTGAAGTAGGCTGCCAAGGTGAAGTAGGAGTGGCCTGTGCCATGGCTGCAGCTGCTGCCGCACAACTCTTTGGTGGATTACCTTCACAAATCGAGTATGCTGCAGAAATGGGCCTGGAGCATCACCTCGGACTCACTTGTGACCCTGTATGCGGACTAGTACAAATTCCATGTATTGAGCGTAATGCTTATGCTGCAGCCCGCGCTATGGATGCCAACTCTTATGCCATGTTTACTGATGGTGTACACCGCGTATCATTTGACAAGGTGGTAGAAGTTATGAAAAAGACTGGTCACGACTTACCATCACTCTATAAAGAAACGGCTGAAGGTGGACTTGCTGAAGACTACAAACAAATGTGGGAATTGAAAATTGGAGATTAAGAATCCTATCAATAACTCCCTGAAAATACAAACATCTAATACCATAAGAAATATGAATCAGAATAATTATTGTGTTATCATGGCTGGTGGAATCGGTAGCCGATTTTGGCCACAAAGCAGAATACAGTGTCCAAAACAGTTTATTGATTTCTTTGGTATGGGCAAATCGCTTTTACGGCAAACGTACGAACGCTTTGCACGTATCGTGCCACAGGAAAATATTATAGTCTCCACACATCTGGATTATTCTGATTTTGTACGTGAACAAATCCCTGAGCTCCCAATCGAACAGATCTTACGCGAACCCGCCCATCGAGGTACAGCTCCTAGTATGGCTTTTGCAGCTTACCATATCCGCACACTCAATCCTAAAGCCAATATCGTAATGGCTCCATCAGACCAACTGATTCTCGATGAGTCGAAATTTGCAGATGATATGCTCCGCGCACTTCAATATGTTTCCGAGCACAATGCTTTGGTGACGGTAGGTATACGACCTACTCACCCCGAAACCCGTTACGGATATATTCAGATTGAAGATGATGCAGTCAATGGCTTTGCTAAAATCAAGACCTTCACTGAGAAGCCCGAGTACGACTTTGCACGACTGTTTGTAGAGAGCGGAGAATTCTTTTGGAATACAGGGCTTTTCATATGGAATGTAAATACCATTATTAACACGATGACACAGATGCTGCCTGATATGACCGTGCGTCTTGATGCCATTTTCCGCATGGAACCCGATCGCAATATTCGTCGTTCGGCGCTGTATGAGTGTTATGAATCATTTCCCAACATCTCAGTAGACTATGCGGTCATTGAGCGTGCTTCAAACATATATATGCAAATTGGCACCTTTGGTTGGGCAGATATGGGACGTTGGGACGACGTGTATCGCTACTCGTCAAAAGACAGCGAAGGCAATGTGATACAAGGGGGCAGTGTGGAATTCTATAATTGTCATAACAACCTAGTATCAGCAGCTGACAACAAACTGGTAATCCTGCAAGACCTTGAAGGATACCTTGTCAATGACACAGATGATGTACTTGTAATCTGTAAGAAGGACGAGGATGATGACTTCAAGAAGTTCCGCAACAATGTATTATTGAAACATGGGGAAGGGTATATGTAATGATGAGTGATACTTATATAAAGAGAAGCGAGGCAATGCCCCGCTTCTTCTATATATAACTATGAGAAAAGACTACATGGCAGCCTGTATCTTGGCAGCAATCTCGACAAACTCTTCTGAAGTAAGAGTCAACTTAGGATTACTAAAGAGCATATCGCTCTCTTTTTGCAATGGTATGAGGTGTATGTGTGTATGAGGGACCTCCATACCAAGCACCGCCATACCGATACGTTGACAGGGGAAGGCTGTCTTTAGGGCCTTAGCAACTTTTTTTGCAAAGAGGTGCAAGCCAGCCAGCTCGTCATCTTCGAGATCAAATATATAGTCAACTTCGCGCTTGGGGATTACAAGCGTGTGACCTTTTACCATCGGATTGATGTCAAGGAAGGCAAAGTAATTCTCATCTTCTGCCACCTTGTAGCATGGGATTTCACCAGCTACTATTCTGCTGAATATACTTGCCATAGCCTTATGCGATGCTAATGCTTAATACTTCAAGACTAATCATGCCACCAGGAGTCTTGATGTCGGCCACGTCACCGGGCTTCTTGCCCAACAGCCCCTGTGCAATAGGCGTATTCACTGAGATTTTTCCTGCTTTCAGGTTGGCTTCGCTCTCAGGGACAATAGCATAGCACATCTTCATGCCTGTTTTCGTGTTCTTCAACTCAACTTTAGTGAGCACCTGTACGGTATCAGTCTTGAGTTTGCTGGTGTCGATAATACGGGCTTCGCTGATGGTAAGCTTGAGCTGGTTTATCTTCATTTCCAACATACCTTGTGCTTCCTTCGCGGCATCATACTCAGCGTTCTCCGACAGGTCCCCCTTATCACGTGCCTCGGCAATCTGACGCGAAATCTCAGGTCGCTCCACACTCTCTAATCTTCTCAGTTCGGCTACCAATTGATCGTAGCCCTCTTGTGACATATAAGCCATAATCTTTTTCTTTTATACGTTTGTTTATTAATTCTTATGCATAATGTCTGCTTTTTTGTTTCGGGCGAAACAAAAAAGAATCCCGGCATCTGATTGCTGCCGGAACCCTTCAGGTCATCTATGTGTCTGCAAAGGTAGGAATCTTTTTTCAAATAACACCATAAAAAGCTAAAAAAAACGTTATCGTATTTTTTTTGAGTAGTTTGCGCGTTTATATTTGTATTTTTGTATAGAATGTTTAACTTTGCATTATTGTTCTATTAATAATATAACACCATGAAAAGAAGTATTCTTGCATTTGTCACATGTTTGTTCGTCTCTGTATCGACCCTAACGGCCAAGAGTTTGGTCCTTACACTTACTGACGGTACTCTGGTATACTATCTGTTAGGAGGCGAAGAAGACCCTATGATACACTTCGTCGATGGCGGGGTTATGGTCAATGCTGATGGCTATAGCTTTGCTAACTTGAAGAATATCTATATTTCCCTTACCGATGATCCTAATGGTATAGAGCATAAACTTGCTGACGCACGGATATCGTATTGTAGCAACGTATTAGCATTGCCCGCAGCAGATACTGAGTCTGTCAAGGTCTATGCGCCCAACGGTTCATCGGTAGAAGCTCCGATACGTAATGAAGCGGGGTTCCTCTTTGTAGACCTCAGCGTACTGCCGCAAGGTATCTATGCAGTTAAGGTAGGCAACACCTCACTGAAGGTGATGAAGAAAGATTAATCATTAATAATACACGGCCAAAGTCTGTTGACTTAAATATAGAATAAATGAAAAAGATATTGCCTTTGTTGGCTTTTATTGGCATACAAGCATCTGCTTCTATGCTCAGTGCACAAGAGAAACCCGATACAATGTGGTTTCAGTTCAATGATCGATTTGTTGAGAATGAAGTGATAAATCTAACTGGAGTTGACTCCATAGAGGTTACCAACACCCGTTTCAAGCTCTACAAATACAATTCTGCTGCAGGAAAGGTTACAGCCCTTCCCAAAACATTCCGCACTGATGGTGTATACCGTTTCGATGAGATTGAGCGCTACCTTGTGCGTCCCAATACCTATTCGAACAATGATTTCACCAACGAGAATTCCACCTTCTGTTTCCAGCGTAGTGCCGAAAGCGAGCATTTTGTACTCTTTTGGGCTAAGGGGCTCAAGCTTCAATCTAATGGGAACCTCACTGGCGGTGCCTCAGGTTCGGTGTGCAATATCAATACCTTGCTCAAAAATGCCGAGAAGATATGGGATGTTTATGTCAATGAACTCGGTTTCCTTGAATCAGGCAAGTCAACTACCGACCGAGTGAAGATAGAGATGTTTATCGTCAACCAGTCAGAATGGCGTGCCGATGGTAGCGGTGTCGACGGATCAGTTTGGACAGCTGGCACGGGCTCTTCCAAGACGAAGAAATCACATAAGGTAGGTTTGTTCCACTGCAATGCTTGGGCTGCCAGCAGCAATGTTACTGTAGCTCACGAGATAGGTCACACCTTCCAATATCTGGTAAGTGCCGATCTCGGCTCCACCCACGGACTCAACTATGTGCTGGGTGAGAACTCCAGTGGAAACGAATGGTGGGAGGACTGTGCTAATTGGCAGGCACATAAGGTATATCCTTCAGCACAGTTTTCAGAGAACTGGGGAAACAACCAAAATATGCACCATATGAACATTATCCATGAGGGGGCCCGTTACAACAACTGCTACTATCAGGATTGGTGGTGCCAACTCCATGGACTCAACACCATAGGCCGCGTATGGCGCGAAGCAACCTATCCCGAGGACCCTATACAGGCCTACATGCGCATCTTCGGACACGACGAACAGAGCTTTGCAGATGAGCAGTTTACCGGCTATGCCCATATCGCAGCTATGGACATCGACCGTTGGAAGACCTACGGGCAACACCTTATTGGTAGTGAGCAACAGCGCCTGCAAGAGGTTCCCGAGAACATCGTAACCTCACACCTCAATGGCGAGAGCAACTGGTGGATAGTAGACCCCGCTTATTGTCCTCAAAACTATGGTTACAACGCCAATCCCCTCAAGGTGCCTGCAGCAGGTACTGTGGTGAAAGCAACCTTCAAAGGTCTCTCCAACGTTTCTGGCTATCGCTCCATATATCCCGAGCGTGCAGGATGGCGTTATGGTCTCGTAGCTTACTCGTCTGACGGCACCCGCACTTATGGTGAGATGGGCCGTGATGCCGAGGGTGAGGTCACCATCACTATCCCGGAGAAATGTACACACCTATGGTTTGTTGTTATGGGAGCACCCACCAAATGGTGGAGTCATTCCTGGAACGACAATGATGCAGATGATGAGCAATGGCCCTATGCTGTGCAGTTCAGCGGCACCGACCCCTACGGTGTGAGTCGCACCTATGATGAGTATCCAGCCGACTATGCTCGCCACGATACCACGGTAGTCATTGAAGCAACGTTGGCCTACGACGGGAGTAACTACTCTTCCGTACGTGTGCAGTACGATATGGATGCCGTAAGCCAAGCACTGGGTCTCAGCACCGCTCAGATGCGCTCTGTCAAGGTAGGCGCAGCTAATAAGATACGTTTCGTGGGAGTGAACTCCAATGGTACTGTAGCCAACAACACTACGACATCTACCAGCTCAAGCACTTGCTTCGGACATTGGTTCAACAACTCGGGCAACATCTGTGGTTATGATGGCAATGCCCGCATCTTTGCCGAGTTCTATCCTGATAAATATGGCTGCTACGTAGGCCAGTATCCAGGTCGCCTTACCCGTGGAAAGACCTACACTGTGCGCCAAGCCATCATTTATACTCACACAGACGGTAAAGAATACCGTGCCACCATGCAGGTCAATCTTCACGTGAAATAGTCATAAAGAGGTTTTTATCTTGTATTGTTTAGTTTTTTACCTCTGTCATCCTTTGTATGATTGATAAAAAGAATTAAGTATACCTTAGAATATCAGATAGATACAACTTGTAGAATCATTGCCACTTTTGCACAACATTCACACATTGAAATTTGGCATTTTGATCGGCTTGCACTAATTTTAGTTTGTGCTTCGCACAGACAGAAGATAGGTGTCGCTTCGGAAATGCTCAAAATAAATTTGGCTTTTCACTCGGCTTGCACTATCTTTGTTCCTATAAGAAAAAGATTATGGAAGACTTCGTTCATTTACACGTACATACGCAATATTCGATACTTGACGGGCAGGCAAGCATCCCCAAGTTGGTGGATAAGGCTATGGCCGACGGCATGCGCGGCATCGCCGTTACCGACCATGGTAACATGATGGGCATCAAGGAGTTTATCAACTATACCAACAAGAAGAATAGTGGAATTAACGGTGAGATAAAGGACCTGAAGAAGCGCATCAAGGCCATCGAGAGTGGTAAGGAGGAGTGCGAAGACCCTGCCGTTGCCGTGGCCGAGTGCAAGGCCAAGGTGAAGGAGCTGGAGGCAAAGCGCTTCAAGCCCATCATCGGATGCGAGATGTATGTGGCTCCACGCCGACTCTACCAGAAGGAGGGCAAGGAGGCCGACGGCGCCAACTATCACCTGGTGGTGCTGGCCAAGAACGAGAAGGGATACCACAACCTCATCAAACTGGTGTCAAAAGCATGGACCGAGGGTTTCTACAACCGCCCCCGTACCGATCGCGTGGAGCTGAAGAAATACAAGGAGGGCCTCATCGTATGCTCGGCCTGTCTCGGTGGCGAGGTGCCCAAGAAGATAACCCGCGGCATGCTCTCCGATGCCGAAGAGACCATACAGTGGTACAAGAGCGTTTTCGGTGAAGACTACTACCTGGAACTGCAGCTGCACAAGGCTACCGTAGCACGTGCCAACCACGAGGCGTACGAACTGCAGCTGAAGGTGAACGAGAAGCTCATCGAATACAGCAAGAAATATGGCATCGGGTTGGTGTGCACCAACGACGTGCACTTTGTCAACGAGGAGCATGCCGAGGCTCACGACCGCCTCATCTGCCTCTCCACGGGCAAGGACCTCGACGACCCCACCCGCATGCTCTACTCCAAGCAGGAGTGGATGAAGACGACGGCCGAGATGAACGAAATCTTCGGCCACATCCCCGAGGCCTTGGCCAACACGGTGAAGATATGCGATCAGGTGGAGTTCTACTCCATCGACCACGCACCCATCATGCCCAACTTCGAGATTCCCGAGGACTTCGGTACCGAGGAGGGCTACCGCCAGAAATATACCGAGGAGGACCTCTTCAATGAGTTCACTCGCGATGAGAAGGGCAACGTGGTGCTCTCGCAGGCCGATGCCGAAGCCAAGATTGAGAAGCTGGGTGGCTACGACAAGCTCTACCGCATCAAGCTCGAGGCCGACTACCTGAAGAAGCTCACCATGGACGGTGCCAAGAAATACTACCCCAACATGACGCCCGAGATTGAGGACCGCCTCATCTTCGAGCTGCACATCATGAAGACGATGGGTTTCCCGGGCTACTTCCTCATCGTGCAGGACTTCATCTGGGCAGCACGCAACCTGCTGGGCGTATCGGTAGGTCCGGGACGTGGCTCGGCAGCGGGATCTGCTGTGGCCTATTGCTTGGAGATTACGCGCATCGACCCTATCAAGTATGACTTGCTGTTCGAGCGTTTCCTCAACCCCGACCGTATCTCTCTTCCCGATATCGACGTGGACTTCGACGATGACGGCCGCAGCGAGGTGCTGCGCTGGGTGACCGAGAAGTACGGTGCCGAGAAGGTGGCCCATATCATCACCTATGGCACCATGGCCACAAAGATGGCCCTCAAGGACGTGGCACGCGTGCAGAAGCTGCCGCTCGACCGTTCCAACTACCTCTGCAAGCTCATCCCCGACAAGCTGCCCGACAAGAAGCTCAACCTCCCCAATGCCATCGAGGCTATCCCCGAGCTGCAGGAGGCCGAGACATCGCCCGACCCCATCTTGCGCGACACCATCAAGTATGCCAAGATGCTCGAAGGCAACGTGCGCGGAACTGGTGTACATGCCTGTGGCACCATCATCTGCCGTGACGACATCACCGACTGGGTACCCGTGAGCACAGCCGATGACAAGGAGACAGGCGAAAAACTACTGGTGACACAATACGAGGGTAGCGTGATTGAGGACACGGGCCTCATCAAGATGGACTTCCTGGGACTGAAGACCCTCTCCATCATCAAGGAGGCAGTGGCCAACATCAAACAGAGCCTCGGCATCGATGTCGACGTTGACACCATATCCATTGACGACCCCAAGACCTACCAGCTCTATTGCGAAGGCAAGACCATCGGTACGTTCCAGTTCGAGTCGCCCGGTATGCAGAAGTACCTGCGCGAGCTGCAGCCCTCCACCTTCGAGGACCTCATCGCCATGAACGCCCTCTACCGTCCGGGCCCGATGGACTATATCCCCGACTTTATCGACCGTAAGCACGGCCGCAAGCCCATTGAGTACGACATCCCTTGCATGGAGAAGTACCTCAAGGACACCTACGGTATCACCGTATACCAGGAGCAGGTGATGCTCCTCTCGCGCCAGCTGGCCGACTTCACCCGTGGTGAGTCCGACGCCCTGCGTAAGGCCATGGGTAAGAAGAAGAAGGACATCGTAGACAAGATGAAGCCCAAGTTTATCGAGGGTGGACAGAAGAACGGTCACGACCCCAAGATCCTCGACAAGATTTGGAGCGACTGGGAGAAGTTTGCCTCCTACGCCTTCAACAAGAGCCACGCCACCTGCTACTCCTGGGTAGCCTACCAGACAGCCTACCTCAAGGCTAACTACCCACCCCAATACATGGCTGCCAACCTCTCGCGCAACCTCTCGCGCATCGACGAAATTACCAAGCTCATGGACGAGTGCAAGGCCATGGGCATCAACGTACTTGGTCCCGATGTGAACGAGAGTTACCTTAAGTTCTCTGTCAACGCCAAGGGTGACATCCGCTTCGGGCTTGGTGGTGTCAAGGGTGTGGGTGAAGGAGCTGTGGAGGCCATCATCAAGGAGCGCGAAGCCAATGGTCCTTACAAGAATATCTACGACTTTGTAGAGCGTGTCAACCTGCAGGCCTGCAACCGTAAGAACCTCGAGTGCCTGGCACTCTCGGGAGGCTTCGACTGCTTCCCCGAGATGAAGCGCGAGCACTACTTTGCCGAGAACGCCAAGAAAGAGGGCTTCCTCGACATCCTCATCCGCTACGGCACCCTGGTGCAGACCGAGCGTGCCTCGGCCATGAACTCCCTCTTCGGTATGGACGGTATGAGCCAAGCTGTGTCTCAGCCTAAAGTTCCTGAGAATGCACCCGTATGGTCCACCATCGAACGCCTCAACAGAGAGCGCGACCTTGTAGGTATCTACCTATCGGCACATCCGCTCGATGAATACCGTATCATTCTTGAAGATGTATGCTCAGTACACTTAGCCAACATACAAGAAGCACTTGATAAAAAAGAGGAACGCGACGTCAGCCTTGGCGGTGTAGTCACCGCTGTGCGCAGTGGATTCACCAGAAACAATAAACCATTTGGCATTGCCAAAATAGAGGACTTTTCTGGCACCTATGAGATTGCTCTTTTCGGCGACGATTGGATGCGATGGAGCAATTATATGATAGAAGGATACTTCCTCTACATAAAGGGACGCATCGTACCACGCAAATACACCCCTGAAGTATTTGAACTCAAGGTTGGTTCCGTAGAACTGCTTCCCGATGTAAAAAATGTACTCATACAGCGTATCACTATATACCTGCAGTTAGAAGAACTTAACAAGGAAGTTATTAATGACCTGCATACTATGCTCAACGCACATTCAGGACACACTGACGTATATTTTACAGTAAAAGATTCAGAAGGACAATTCCATGCAGATCTTAAATCCCGGTCTCTAAAAATTTCAGTCGAAAAAGATTTGATAAACTACATAAAAAAATGCAATGGATTGGATTATAAACTAAATTAGTTGTATATTTGTGGACTCAAATAATAATAAAAACTTAGAAATATTATGGCAATTCAAATCACAGACAACAATTTCGAGGCTTTGCTTGCTGAGGGAAAGCCCGTAGTAGTAGACTTTTGGGCTACATGGTGTGGCCCTTGTAAGAAAATCGCTCCTGATATTGAGGCTTTGGCCGAAGAATATAAGGACCGCGTCATCATAGGCAAATGTGATGTTGACGACAACGATGAACTCACATCCAAATTTGGCGTACGTAATATCCCAACTGTCATCTTCATTAAGAATGGCGAAGTAGTAGACAAAACAGTAGGTGCTGCTACAAAAGCTGTATTCGCAGAAAAGATTGAAGCATTGCTTTAAGTTTAGCAGCATTCAACATAGAATACCAACTTTTAAACAACTCAATACTAGAATCGTATGAACGATGAATTCCTGATGGATGACCTCGATGACGACAAAACCGTAGAGTTTATCCACAATTTCCTTCCAGTAGAGCTCAAAGAAATATTTTCCGATGACGACCTCTATTACATCATTGATACCATTGCCGACTACTATTTCAGCAGTGGCTTACTTGATGCCAAACCTGATGCCGATGGCTGTGTAGAAATCGACACAGAAAAAATTGTTAACTATATCATTAAGGAGGCCAAAAAAGATAAAATTGGCGATTGGCTATCAAAAGATATTGAACTTGTAGTTCAAGCTGAAATGGAGTATGGCAATAGCCTAGGACAAGTTGATTAGTATTGCCGTACTACTAAATGGATATAAATATTTCCCTAAACAAAACACCAAGTTCTATCGGCAATTACCTTACTTCAAGGTAATCTACATTATCTCATCTCTAAGGAAGTTCTTCTATTTTCACCAATGATGTCGCGATGCAATTCGCGACATCACTTTTTTTGCATAATGTATAATAGTAAAGGGAGTATAAAGAATTATTATGCCTTTTTTGAGGATAAATAAATAATATTCATTGTTTTGCTTGCTGAAATAAAGCAAAAACTTTATCTTTACACACTAACTTTCAGAATAAATCCCTAAAAAATTAATAATAAGAATGAAGAACAAGAAACAAACACTGCTCGTTGCCCTGTGTGCACTGCTGAGTGTGTCGGCAACAATGGCGCAGGTCGATGTCACCGCGCTCTATCTGGATAATGCGGACTTTGATGCCTATTATGACTACGATGCCAAGGCTACTGGTAATGTGGCTCAAGAGATGCTGCCCGTGATGGGATGGACAAACGACTATACGATGAATTACACCATCGTGGGGACCTATCAAGTGGGCACCAAGAAAACCTTTAATGGCGCTAGTGTGCCTGCTACCAATGTCGATGGTACTGCCGAGGGTGGCGTGTTGGCGCTCAGTACTGGATGGGAGGAGTCTATCAAGCTCTATCAGGAGGTAACACTCCCGAAAGGGGAATACTCGCTCGTGACTGCCTATTACAATGGAAGTTCGGCTACTGGAGGAACCAGTCTCGTGGGATGGGTACCCAACACAGGAACAGGAGTCGCGTCTGCCGTGGCCTCTTTTCCTGCTAAAGAATGGGTGACAGACACGCTAACCTTCAAGCTCATTATCCGTAAGGCTGGTAAGATACAGATTGGTATGAAGGCTGTTGCGGGTGCTTCGTCAAATTCGGCCAAGATATCGCTTGATTATGTAAAGATTCTTTCCCACACTTGGGATGGTAGTCTGTTGGACGATGCCGTAGAGGATGCTGCTAAGCTGTATGGCGACGGTACGGGTAATGGTGCTGCTGCACTGAAAGTTGCACTTGATGCCGCTACCGTCGTGCAGAACGATGCGGAGGCTACACCCGATGAACAGGTAGCTGCAACTGCAGTCCTCAACAAGGCTATAGCAGCATACGAGGCTTTGCAGACAGCGTACAAGAACCTCAAGAAAGCAATCGATACCGCTGTGAAGCAGCTAGGTGACAATACCGGATATGGAGCGGCAGAATTGCAGGCAGCCATAGATAAGGCACAGCAGATCTATGAGAATACGGAGGCTACAACGGAAATGCTTGATGCAGCCACGGCTGAAATCAACGAAGCTGTAAAGACATACAAGGCTGTAGTGGCTGCATACAACAATCTGCAGAAATTTATTGAGGATGCTACTGCTTTGCTGGGCGATGGCAGCGGAATCGGTGCTGCGGAGTTACAAGAGGCTATAGGGAAGGCTCGTCAGGCGACAGAGGGCGCAGATGTTACCTCTGATGACATAAAAAACGCTACTCAGGCATTGAAGGATGCTATGTTCGCGTACAACGTGACCAATGGCTCAGGTGTCGTACCTACGGTGGTGACCAATGATTACGTGGCACGTGGTTCTACTGTAGCCTTGGGACGTAGCACCATCAGCGGCGTGTCTTCATCGGATTTGCAGGAACAGGGCTTCTGTTGGAGCACAACGCCTGAACCTACTATACTTGACAACCGCTCTACCAAATCTTATTCGCAGAGTGGACGTATCTATGCGATGGAGAACCTCGAACCATCTACCATATATTATGTACGTGCTTACGCATTGACCAAAACCTATGCAGTAGGTTATGGTGAGGTAAAGAAAGTAATTACCCTCCCGAAGGGTAAGGTGAAATGGACCTATGACTACGGTGCTGATGCTGCAGCCAATGAACGTATTGCTGCTGCCGTGGAGGATGCCGTGAATTATCTGAATACCTATACTAGTATCAGCGGTCTTACCACACAGGTTCATTACGGTTCGGGTACACCTACCGCCGACTGCTCGTACGGTGGTTGGATGCGCGTAGGCCCCAATGCTTCATACCAGCGTACTGGTACCATCCTGCACGAATTAGGCCACGCTATAGGTGTTGGTACCCACAGCGTTTGGAACGATGGTAATTCGCCTATGCGTGCTGGTAGTGGACGTGGTGATTGGTTGGGTGACCGTGCTACAGCGGTGCTGCGCTTCCTTGATAACAACCCTACGGCTGTGATGACAGGCGATGGTACTCATATGTGGCCTTACGGTGTCAATGGAGCGCACGAGGACAATGGTCAGCCTATCCTCTACATATGCAATACGCTTATATATCAGGCGCTCGGTGAGGATGGTCTGCCTCCTACAGGCGGATTTGCTACCCCTGCCTATACGTTTGAGCAGGAAGATACCATCAAATACTATATCAAGAACGAGCATAAGAACTATGGCTTGAATGACTCTTACCTCGTAGAGAACGAGAGAGGCTATCTCGTGTGGGAAACGATGGATGCCACGGCCGCAACAGCCAATGATAATGCAGCATGGTACATCACCTTCAATCCCGAGAATTGCTATTATCAGCTACGCAATGCGGCTACTGGCCATTATATGAGCTACTCCAAAACTGGAGTCAATGGCATACGCACCGTATCCAAGGCCTCGGCGGCTGCTAACGAGAACTTCCAACTTATGCGCTCGCGCATCGATGTGACTGTAGACGTTGGTGATAAGCAAGAAGCTTTCCGCGGATATTGGATTATACACCCCGAGCATACCCTCAATCCCACAACGTTCATCGCTTCGAACAATGGAGCTACCAGTACGGCTGCATTCAATCTGAATAATTCTGCGGCTATACAGCGCTGGCTCTTACTTAGTGCCGAGGAGGCGCATCGTTTCGAGGGCACTACCGACATTGAGGAGGTGGAACTGACTACATCCAGTACACATACAGACGTATACAGTATCACTGGAGTACGTGTGCGTACGGCCACTACCTCGCTTGATGGGCTTCCATCAGGCATATACATTGTAGGTGGACGTAAGGTGCTGGTAAAATAACCTCGCTACGATGATATCCCGATTTCACTCGTTTATCCTTTTAATAGTCTGCGTATGCGCCTCCGCTGCGCAGACTACTTTCACTTATCAAGGCCATCAACTTACTACTGATGAACATAAGTGGTTGGTGGATGATAGTGGTGCGAGTGGTACGTATGTATTCAACTCCCTACGCGAGGCGTTGCTTGCGGCCGATAGTGTTCAGCGCTATGCATCTTATGGTGTATATTCTGAACTTACTCCGCTGGCTATCTATATCGCCCCGAGTGTCTATTGGATTGACGATCCCGACGACCCTGCCGTACGCCGTCCTCTTCCGGGAGAGGGTATTCCCTACGGACTGAAGGTGAGGGTCAGTCACCTTCGCCTCATTGGCCTTACGGATAACCCCGAACACGTCATTGTTGCCTCAAACCGCGGACAGACGCAAGGAGCTATGGGCAACTTCACGATGCTACACTTTACAGGCGAAGATATCGAGTTGGAGAATCTGACCTTGGGTAACTATTGCAACATTGATTTGGACTATTCGCTCAACCCCTCGCTCAACCGCAAGCGCCGTGCCGATGCCATCGTGCAAGCTCAGCTCGCCATCTGCGAGGGCGACAGGGTGGCCGCCCACAACTGCCGTTTCATAAGCCGTCTCAACTCGTGTCCACTGGTGGGCGCTCGCCGTACCTTCTTCGAGGATTGCTACTTTGAGTGTACCGACGATGCACTGTGCGGTACGGGAGTGTATCATCGTTGTCGTTTCACCCTGTTCAGTGGAAAACCCTTTTATAGCACGCAGGGGACTGGTGCGGTATTCCTTAATTGTGACCTGCATGCACTCACCAGTGGCAAGCAGTATTTAGTGAAGGCTGGCAGTCCTGTAACTATGGTTGACTGTCGATGGACATGTGAACACCCTAATCTACAAATTTGCTGGACGCAAGACCCTACCGATGAGCAACGTAGTTATCAGTATAATCTCACGCAAGATGAGCATCCACTGTTCATTGATAGTGAGCGCAGTCATTTGACTGTCGATATGACGGGAAAATCCATGCTCGAAGCTTTCCGCGTGGAGTATCCCGATACGGTGGTGTACAACTTGCGTAATTTGCTTAGAGGTGATGATGGCTGGAATCCAGCAAGGCAGACCTTTGAACTTCCCTATGCTCCCGTGGCGCTCCGTCTCAGCCATCGTTATGCTAGGATTGAATCGGGTGTCGATACGCTACATCTGCGTGCCTGCACATTGGGTTTTATGCAACGTCCTGACTTTACAGATGTGTCTACAGACATATCGTGGAAGATTGGTAACGGTGATACTAATAGTGTGATTCTGCATCAGCAGGTTGATGGAAGCCTTGTTGTGCAAGGCTGCAACGATCGTGATGAGCCTTGTACGGTATGTATTGTTGCAACTGCCCCCTCAGGCCTTGAGGCTGCTTGTCTCGTTACTATTTATCCACGTCAATTGCCACCGCCTACGTTTATAGTTTCTCCGCAACTTTTGCGCCAAGGCGACAGCTTGATTGTGGATTATCAATTAGCTTTAGAAGGACGTACCGACCATTCCGAGATTACTTGGTGGCGTTCGCCCTCACCCCTGCAGAGTGAAGCTATACCAATAGCAGTATCGCGCAACCAAATCCCTCTTCGCAGCTATCTCCTCACAGCTGCCGATGCAGGATGTTACGTCTGGGCAAGTGTAGCGCCTAAGCACTTACGCAGTCCGTTAGGCCAGCCTCAGTATGCGAGGACACGCCGCGCTGTGCGCATCAAGGCGAAACGCGTGGATAGTTTGCATACCAACTTTCTTCATTTTCCCAATATACGGCAGCCTCGCATTATACCCGGATATTGGACCGTCGATGCCTATAAGCCTGCCGATACCGATGCATACGAGTGGACCGCTGATACGTTACGCTCACCCTGGCTGTATGGAAAGGGTGTTGATGGCGCTGCCAACTCCTGGGGCCTGATGCAGGGGGTACGTGGAGCGCGTTTGCGTTACACACCTTTGCCGCGCTCTTATGGCGGTATGGATCTAATACTTCGCGTAGATCCCTGCAAAAGTGCAGGGCAGGGTTTTGGCAGTGCTACGGGGCAATACATGGATATTGGAATCAAAATGGATACACATACCCTTACGGGTTATGCCTTGCGTATAGAACGTACGGTGAAGCACGATAAGGCTGTAGACTTCTGTCTGATGCGTTATACCAACGGTGTAGCTGTCCCTATCACCGAACCCGTATCGTCAATCTGCTATCGTGCAGGATGTGTGATTCACCTCTCGGTATGTAATGACAAGCTGGTAGCCCATGTTGACAACGAGCGTTCACACCCAGCTATTCATCGCGGTGGACTAGTCTCTGAGGTGTGCCTTGAAGCCTCCATTGAACCGACGCCATATGGAGGTATTAGCATCCAGCATACGGGCTCTACAGGAGCAAGTGCTACCTTATTGCGTGAACTGTCGGTAGTTTGGAAGTAGTCCTTTTATTTCTCCTAAGTATTTAAAAAGATCTAAAAAGAAAATATATTTATATTTATTTAAGTATCAATTCTTTTTTTATGCTTACCGTACCGTCAGAATACATCGTATGACGGATAACAATGCCAGGAGAAGGTGAATCCAAACGCATACCTTCAAGTGAATAGTACCGTACAGAGAAAGGGATAGCTGTAGTGTAAATCTGCATGTCCAAAGAAATGTCATCAGCAGTGATAAGTTCAAATGGATAGTCTACGGGAATCTCCGAGCCAGCAAAATTAATGACTCCATCATTGGTTACAACCCAGCATACATTACCCGTGGTGCCATTGTTCTGAATACAGAGCCAGTCGCTATCCTTGGCCCCCTTGATGCGAAAGGGGCGTAGGGTGGTAGCCTTCATGAGACCCTCCTTGTTGAGGTAAAGGCCATCGTACAAACTTATAAAATTATAACGACCCGACTTGAATTCTAGCTGCCACATCTGGGTGCCATGTACCTCAGTAGTATCTGCATTGGCCTGGAGCGGTGCCAGCAGAGCAGGCACATCGGATTGGCCTGGATTGGTGAGGTAGGTATCGGTGTAGCGATGACGAATTAGGTAGTTGCCGCTATCATAGGAGCGAAACTCCTTGGCACCCTCATGCACATATACATAATAGGTAAGACTTGTGGTGACGCCATCAAGGGTGTACGATACGGTATACTCACCCGAGGTAGTCACAGAGTCGAGCCGCAGTGTAGATTCTGTGCCGCCATTGCTCCACTGCCAAGAGCCATAGGAAAGGATCTCGGAAACATTGGGGCGCAGCACTACGCTGGTACCTTCATCGACTGCAATAGCCTGAGTATCGGTATACTTCTCTGTACCTACCATCAATTCAGGACGCATGAACTTGACCTTAATGCTGAAAGTGACGGAACTCTTGCGACCGCCCTGGTTAGTAAACACCACAGTGATGTCACGGTCGGTAGTGACAGCAGGGATAGTAATCTTGGAGCCTTTCTGACCATTCTCCCAAGCATAGGTACCCCAACCGCCCTTATCGCTGACAGAAAGTGTCACACTACTACCGTAGAACACTGTGGCTTCTGTTGTAGAGCTAGTGGCACCATCAACCGTCACGTAGGGGGTGAGCGATGTGGCCTCGCAATCGCCTGCTACAGCTATAGTAAACACCTGCTCGCTCTTGACACCATGGACATTGGTGTAGGTAGCGCGGTACACACGGCTCTCATTGGCCGTGAAGGTGATGTCCTTGGTGGTGACACCCGTATTCCACTGCCACAGTCCAGTATCCTCTTCTCCTGCAGGGAGCTGGGGCGAGAGTGTCACCTCCGCACCGGGTGCGATAGCTGTGGTGGGCCCTATGGCGTAGCTCTGCTTGGTAGCGCCCAACTCATTGTGGGCGATGGTAGTACCATTATAGATAATCTGCGGAGTGAGCAGTGTAGGCACCTTGTCGGGTGTTGCCTTGCCATCCTGCGTAGAGGTGAGCACGGTGTAGCCCAAGTGATCGTAGCCACCGCTGGTAGAGCCTACGCCACCACCATCGATACCCATCTGCTGCAAGGCTCGCGAGGCGTACTGCATCTCCACGCCCTTGATACCTTCGTAGTGTCCAACGATACGACCCCACACGGGACGCATGTGTCCACGGCCGCTGGCAGAGATGGTGGAGTGTACGGTGGCCAGATGCCATGCTGTACGACAGCCTGCATAGCGATAGGTAGTCCAAGGCAGGTCATCGACATTGCAATTATTATATGCTGCCACATATTCTATACCTGCAGCCAAGCGATTGTCCATGTAGGAATAGAGGTCATCGCCCTGGTTCCATGCCATCTGACAGATGTCGGCAGCCAATCCCATCGCCATATATGAGTGTCCTTGGTCGCGGCCGCTCTCTTGCATCTGGCCAAGCTTACCGTAGGGGCCACGTTCATCATCATAGACAATGGGGACCAGATTGCCCAAGAACTCATTCAGGCCATCATTGCTGATTACCGAGCCGCGATTGTCCGTAAAGGTACCTACATGATCGTACTTGTAGAACGACAGGCCCTGATTATAGATATACACGTCGTCGCAGAGGATGCCAATGGTCATCAGTGCCATCACATTGCACAGTCCACAGTTGCTCCAGTAGTGTCCGGGGCGTCCGCCTCCCTGCCCGCCAATATTCTCCCACGTATTGTTGCGACGGCGCAGGAAATCAATACAGGAAGGATACCATACCTCGAGCATCCATCGACGGAAGGCCTCGAAGTCTTCACGTTCCCATCCCTCATAGTCGCGCATGAGCTCGGCGGCCTGGGCGAACTGATATCCGTATAGTCCGGCAGCCAGGGCAAAATTGCTGTCGCCACCGATGCCCTTCGTGGTGCGTGCCCACTGGTTGAGCACTGCTACGGCATGATTGGCATGGGCTACACTACCATCAATTTTCCAACGTAGGGCGTTCTGGTAGGCTATGGTGGCACCGCGGGCAGCGTTGATATAGTTCTCCCCCACTCCACCACCACGAACGATGGTTTCCACGGGGTAGCTGGCAGCCGAAGCCTGCGCGTAATCAGCCTCCTTGAGCATGTTGTATGCTGCCACCACATCGGGATTACCCTCGGCTATCTGACGACGTATGCGTTCGAAATCAGCATCGGTATGCAGTCCACCTGGATGACGGAAACCACGGTCGGTATCGTACCCTTCGGTGATACCGCTCATATCGAGAGTAAAACCCTTGGTCTTCTCGAGTTGAACCTTGGCTGCATTGAGTGCCTTGAGATACTCATCGATGATGGTTTGGCTAAGACGCCCATCGGCACAGGCCGCTGAAGCCATGCGCAGAGCATCACGGTACTCTTCGATAGCCAGAGCAGGATAGTCGGAAGTCGACAGCATAGCCAGATATTCCTCTGCCTCATTTACAGCTTCCTTCAAAGCGGTATAGTCACCTGCTTGACCATAGCGCCATGCTTCTTCGAGATCTTCGGTGAAGAGAGCGAGCTCGGCAATCTCAGTGGCCTCAAGCACGCGATTGTAAAGTCGAATATCGGTTACATGAGTATTTTTCAAATAGTTATCATCCGAAAAAGGAGGACGTCCTATCCAAGCGTAGTTGACTGCTTCAGTAAAGTTGGTTGTATTGGTAGGCATAGAAGTACTACTGCCAGCAAGCTCCCCATTGAGATAAAGCTGGGCGATGCGACCCTTTTGGGTATAAAGCACATGAATCCACTTGTCCTTAGCCGACTCGCCACCAACCTCGATACCTACCTCGTTGTTATATCCGCCAGTAGAATTGGCAAAACGTTGTGCATTAAGGCGATAAGTTGAATATTTTCCCGATGTGGCACTATTAGCCACAGTGGTGGAGAAAGCCCAAAGGAAATGTCCGTTCCCCGAGAGTGAAGTGGCCTTGTTGACCCGGTAATACATAGAGATGGTATAGGTATCAAGTGTGCGGAACAACTCTCCTGCCTTTGCTGTCATATCAAGAAATCCACTCGATTTCCCTAAATTGAGCAAGTACCAATCACCTATGACATCTATGGTTGCACCATTGCGTAGAGACGCGTTGATTCCTGAAACTGAATTGTCGACCACAGTGATACCGTCAACTGTCTTGAAATCATAATGCAGCACTAAGCCTTTAGGTATTTCAGCCAATAGTGTCAAAGAATCAATCAAATAAAACAAACCTAAAATTGCTATCCGAAAATGGCGCAACAAAGCATAATTATAGTTCATAACATTCCTATTTATATCTTTACACCACAAAGATACTATTAAATAGAATATAAAAATCGTCTATGCTATAAAAATCTCTACATTGCTATCAATATAGATAAAATTTAAATTTACTCGTTTTATTTCAATGGTTTACTAAATATATTATATATTCCAAGTGATTCGTGCGGACTTTACAGAAAGCTATTTACTTCACCACTTTCATCTTCTCAAATCCTTCGCCATAGACGCCTGTGACATTGCTCTGCGAGACGAAAGCATTGGGGTCGATGTCGTGGATGATGCGGAAGAGGTTGACGGCATCTTGCCGGCGGGCAAGCACTACGAGCACCTTGCGGGGCTGCTTGCTGTACCATCCCATGCCGTCGAGTACGGTGACACCGCGGTGTAGCTTCGAGTTGATGTAGTCGGCTATCTCCTCGTACTTATTGGAGAAGATGAGGAACTGTACCGAACGGCGTGTGCTGTTGATGTAGTAGTCGAGCGACACACTCATGATGACAAGGGCCACGAAGCCGAACATCACGCGACGCCAGTCGTTGAACACGAAGTAGCAGCTGCTGATGATGATGATATCGGAAATCATCGTGGCGCGGCCGAAACTGATGTTGCGGTACTTGTTGATGATGGCATTGACGATATCCATGCCACCGGTACTTCCGTTGTGCGTGAAGGCAAGGCCCACACCGATACCGGCTGCTATGGCACCGAGCACACAGGCCATGAAGTCCTGCCCAGGGCCAAGGAGCTGCATGAACTGTCCGTTGTCATCGATAAACCACTTCTGCGTGATGTCGAGCATGAAGGTAAGCATGAAGACGGCATAGATGGTCTTGACGCAGAACTTCCACCCCAACAGGTAGAGGGCAAACAGGAGCAGTATACCATTGATGATAAGATAGGTTATCTGCATGTCGATGCCTGTAGCGTAGAAGACAATAGCCGAGATACCGGTGACACCACCCATAGTAATCTGATAGGGAAGCATGAAACAGCTCCATCCCAATGAGTAGATGAAGAGTCCCAAGGCGATGGCAAGGTAGTCCTTGACCTCGCGCATCAGTTTGTGCCTGTCTAAAATAAATGTTTGCATGGGTATTTAAGAGTGAAAAGTGAAGAGTGAAAAGTGAAAAGTTACATACCGCTGTAAACTCTTGACTCTTCACTCATAATTCTTAACTGATTACGATATTCACAATCTTCTTCGGCACGACGATGACCTTGCGGATGGTCTTGCCGTCGATGTACTTCTGTGTATTCTCGTTGGCGAGTACGGTCTGCTCAATGGTGGCATTGTCCATATCGGCCGCGAGGTCGAGGGTGAAGCGGGTCTTGCCGTTGAAGGAGATGGAGTAGGTCACGCTGTCCTCCTTGAGGTACTCCTCGTTCCATGCAGGCCACTGGGCATCACATACGGTGCCTTCGCCTCCAAGCAGCTCGTGCAGCTCTTCACATACGTGGGGGGCGAAGGGGGCGAGTGCCACGACGAGCGGCATCAGGATCTCCCTCTTGGCACACTTGAGCGACGAGAGCTCGTTCACGCAAATCATGAAGGCGCTGATGGAGGTGTTGTACGAGAAGGCCTCGATGTCGCCAGTCACCTTCTTGATGAGCTTGTGCAGCGACTTCAGTTCCTCCTTGGTGGGTGCCTCATCGGTCACGAGCAGTTCGCCGTTACGGCCGTAGAAGAGTGCCCAGAACTTCTTGAGGAAGCGGTGGCAACCGTCGATACCGTTGGTGTCCCAGGGCTTCGACTGCTCTACGGGGCCGAGGAACATCTCGTACATGCGCAGTGTATCGGCACCGTACTTCTCTACAATCATATCGGGGTTGACGACGTTGAACATCGACTTCGACATCTTCTCCACAGCCCAGCCGCAGATGTACTTGCCGTCTTCGAGGATGAACTCGGCATTGTTGTACTCGGGGCGCCAAGCCTTGAAGGCTTCGATGTCGAGCACATCGTTGGATACGATGTTTACGTCTACATGGATAGGTGTCACGTCGTAGTCCTTCTTCAGGTTCAGCGACACGAAGGTGTTGGTATCCTTGATGCGGTATACGAAATTGCTTCGGCCCTGTATCATACCCTGGTTGATGAGCTTCTGGAAGGGTTCGTCGTTCTTACTGTAACCGAGGTCGTAGAGGAACTTGTTCCAGAAACGCGAGTAGATGAGGTGACCCGTAGCATGCTCGCTACCACCCACATAGAGGTCCACGTTCTGCCAGTACTCGCCCACCTTGTCATCCACGAGAGCCTCGTGGTTGCGGGGATCCATATAGCGCAGGTAGTAGGCCGATGAGCCTGCAAAGCCGGGCATGGTGTTCAGTTCGAGGGGGAATACGGTGACGTTGTCGACCTTCGCATTCTCCACCACACAATTATTTACTGTGTCCCAAGCCCATACGGTAGCGTGCCCCAATGGAGGTTCGCCGCTCTCTGTGGGGAGGAACTTGGCCACCTCGGGCAGCTCGATGGGCAGACAGCTCTCGGGCACCATGTAAGGCATGCCCTCCTTATAGTATACGGGGAACGGCTCGCCCCAGTAGCGCTGGCGGCTGAAGATGGCGTCACGCAAGCGGTAGTTCACCTTCACGTGGCCGAGGCCCTTCTCCTTGATATATTCCTTGGTGCGTGCGATGGCCTCCTTCACGGTCAGGCCGTTGAGCACGAGGTCACACTCGCCCTTCTGCTCGGGGCGGGGTGAGTTCATCATGATACCCTCCTTGGCGTCGAAGCTTTCTTCCGACACGTCGGCGCCCTCGATGAGCGGACGTATCTCGAGGCCGAAATGCTTGGCAAAGGCATAGTCGCGGCTGTCGTGGGCAGGTACTGCCATGATGGCTCCTGTGCCGTAGCCTGCGAGTACATAGTCAGAAATCCATACGGGGATGCTCTCTCCGGTGAGGGGGTTGATGGCATACGAACCGCTCCATACACCCGTCACGCGGCGGTCAGCGATACGCTCACGCTCGGTGCGCTTCTTGGTGGCGTCGAGGTAAGCCTCCACGGCCTCCTTCTGCTCGGGCGTGGTGAGGGTAGCCACCAGCTCGCTCTCGGGAGCCAGCACCATGAAGGTGACGCCAAACACGGTGTCGGCGCGGGTGGTGAAGATGACAAACTCCACATCGCTGTCCTTCACCTTGAAGGTGAGCTCGGCACCCTCGCTGCGACCGATCCAGTTGCGCTGGGTCTCCTTGAGCGAGTCGGTCCAGTCGATGCGGTCGAGTCCTTCGAGCAAGCGGCCAGCATACGCCGATACGCGCAAGCACCACTGGCGCATCTTCTTCTGCACCACGGGGTATCCGCCACGCTCCGACACGCCGTCTACCACTTCATCGTTGGCCAGCACGGTACCCAGCTTGGGACACCAGTTCACCATCGTCTCACCTAAGTAAGCAATGCGGTAGTTCATCAGCACCTCCTGCTGTTCCTTCTCGTTCATGGCCTTCCACTCGGCAGCGGTGAACGCCAGGTTCTCTGAGCAGGCCGCGTCGATACCCTCCGAACCGTTCTGCTCAAAGTGTGCCACCAGCTCCTCGATAGGCATGGCTTTGCCTTGGGCATTGTCGTAGTATGAGCCGAACATGCGGATGAAGGCCCACTGTGTCCAGTGATAGTATTCGGGGTCGCAAGTGCGTATCTCGCGGTTCCAGTCGAAAGAGAAACCGATTTTGTCCAGCTGCTCGCGGTAGCGGGCAATGTTCTGCACGGTGGTGATGGCGGGATGCTGTCCCGTCTGTATGGCATATTGCTCGGCAGGGAGTCCGTAGGCATCGTAGCCCATGGGGTTGAGCACGTTGTAGCCCTGCGAACGCTTGTAGCGGGCATAGATGTCCGAGGCGATGTAGCCCAGCGGATGACCCACATGAAGTCCCGCACCCGAAGGGTAGGGGAACATGTTGAGCACGTAAAACTTCTTCTTCTCCGGATCTTCAGTCACGCGATAGGTCTGATTGGCCACCCATCGCTGCTGCCATTTCTTCTCGATGTCTCTGAAATTGTATTCCATATCTTTTATTATGTCGTAATATATAACAAAGGTAAACAGAATTCTTGAAAGTCTTCTTTTATTGGCATGATAATTTAATTATGAAGACTATAAATTTATTTTACACAAAAATAAAAAAGGAACTACTCAAAAAAAATTTTTATTATAATAGTTTTACCTATTTTAAAAATCCATTCTTATTAGTTTAAATTTATCTGAAAACTATTTTAGTATTCTCTGTTCGCAACTAATACAGTACCAACGAACACATATAATCTTATTTATAATGCTTAGTGAGTGTAGCCTATTATAATTAAATACAAATAATAATATTAACTGCAACCTAAGAGATTTTATTTCCCCCGCACAATCTTCTTTATCTCATTGAGCTTGTTGAGAGCCTCAAGCGGTGTGAGGTTGTTGACATCGATGCCGAGTATCTCGTCGCGTACTTGGCAGAGAACGGGGTCGTCGAGCTGGAAGATGCTCATCTGCATGCCTTCACGGCTGTCGGCTATGAGTTCGGTAGGCTTGCTTATGCCCTCGGCGGCAGCGTTGCCCTCCATCTGCTTGAGTATCTTCTCGGCACGGCGCACGATGCTCTTGGGCATACCGGCCATGTTGGCTACGTGGATACCGAAGGAGTGGTTGGAGCCTCCGGGCTGGAGCTTGCGCACGAAGATGACCTTCTTATCAACTTCGCGCACGGCCACGTTGAAGTTCTTGATGCGTGAGAAGGATTTCTCCATCTCGTTGAGCTCGTGGTAGTGGGTAGCAAAGAGGGTGCGTGCACGGCCTTTGGCATTCTCATGGATATATTCGACGATGGCCCACGCAATGGAGATACCGTCATAAGTGGAGGTACCGCGGCCCAATTCGTCGAAGAGCACAAGGCTGCGCGGACTGATGTTATTAAGGATGTCCGACGCCTCGGTCATCTCGACCATGAAGGTGGATTCGCCTACGGAGATGTTGTCGCTGGCACCCACACGAGTGAATATCTTGTCTACCAAGCCCACATGAGCGGCCTCGGCAGGCACGAAGCTGCCTATCTGGGCCATTAGGGTGATGAGGGCGGTCTGACGCAGCAGGGCCGACTTACCGGCCATGTTTGGACCCGTGATGATGAGTATCTGCTGATGGTCGGTATCGAGCAACACATCGTTGGCAATGTAGCTCTCACCCACGGGGAGCTGCTGCTCGATGACAGGGTGGCGACCCTGACGGATGTCGAGCGTGGTACTGTCATCTACCACAGGGCGTACGTAGCGGTTGAGCGCTGCAGCATTGGCAAAGGAGAGCAGGCAGTCGAGCCGCGCTATCTGGTTGGCATCGATCTGTATGGCGGGGATGTATTCGTTGAGTGCAAAGACGAGGTCGTTGTAAAGGCGGTTCTCGAGAGCCGATATCTTGTCTTCGGCACCGAGAATCTTCTCTTCATACTCCTTCAGTTCCTGCGTGATGTAGCGCTCGGCATTGACGAGCGTCTGCTTGCGTATCCAGGTCTCGGGCACCTTGTCCTTGTGTGTGTTGCGTACCTCGATGTAGTAACCGAAGACGTTGTTGAAAGCTATCTTGAGGCTGGGTATCTCGGTAGCTTCGCTCTCGCGCTGCTGCATCTGCAAGAGGTAGTCCTTGCCCGAATAGGCGATGCGGCGCAGCTCGTCGAGCTCCTCATTCACGCCATCGGCAATGACGCCTCCCTTGGCCACAAGCAGGGGGGGATCGGGCTTGACCTCACGAGCTATACGGTCGCGTATAGTGCGACACACGTTGAGCTGCTCGCCGATGCGGCGGATGCTCTCATTGTCCGATGCCTCGCAGGCGGCTTTCACGGGCTCGATGGCACTGAGCGCTACCTTCAGCTGCACCACCTCGCGGGGCGACACGCGGCCAGCAGCCACACGGGAAATGATGCGCTCGAGGTCGCCAATCTGATGCAGGGCATCGTCGAGCAGTTCGCGGAAGTCGGGATGGCGGAAGAAGTACTCCACGATATCCAATCGCTCATTGATGGCGCGCACCTCCTTGAGTGGGAATACTACCCAGCGCTTGAGCAGGCGAGCGCCCATGGGACTGATGGTCTTGTCGATGACGTCGAGCAGCGACTTACCACCATCGTTCATCGGATGTACAAGCTCAAGGCTACGCACGGTGTAACGGTCGAGGCGCACATAACGCTCCTCCTCGATGCGCGAGAGTGTGGTGATGTGCTTGATCTGTGTGTGCAGGGTTACCTCCAGGTAGTGGAGCACAGCACCTGAGGCAACGATACCATTCTTGAGATGCTCGATGCCGAAGCCCTTGAGGTTCTTGACTTGGAAGTGCTTGATGAGCTTCTCCCGGGCAAACGATTCGGTGAAGGCCCAGTCGTCGAGCTCGAAGGTGCAGTATTTGGTGCCGAAAATACTTTCAAACTGGTTACGCAGTCCGTGCTGGAAGAGTATCTCCTTCGGCCCAAAATTGACCAGCAGCTTGTCGATATAGTCGAAGGGTCCCTCGGCGGTGAGAAACTCACCCGTAGAGATATCCAAGAATGACACGCCGCAGGCTCCTTTGCCGAAATGTACGGCAGCGAGGAAGTTGTTCTCCTTATAGTTGAGCACGTTCTCGTTGATCGATACACCCGGTGTCACCAGCTCCGTGATGCCGCGCTTGACGAGCTTCTTCGTCATCTTGGGGTCTTCGAGCTGGTCGCAGATGGCTACGCGGCGACCTGCACGCACGAGCTTTGGCAGGTAGGTGTCGAGCGCATGGTAGGGGAAACCAGCCATCTCGAGTTGCTTGTCCTTGCCGTTAGCACGCTTGGTAAGCGTGATGCCCAGTATCTCGCTGGCTACGATAGCGTCGGTAGAGTATGTCTCGTAGAAGTCGCCACAACGAAACAGCATGATAGCATCAGGATGCTTGGCCTTAAGCTCCAAGAACTGCTTCATCATCGGGGTCATCACTATATCTTCTGCCATATCTTTTTTAGTATTAAATGAAAGACAAAGGTACGAAAAAGCGAGCGAATAAGCAAAGTTTATTCTCAGCGAGCGCCAAAGTACCTTCTTGATTATTATCATAAAGGTACGAAAAAGCGAACGAATAAGCAAAGATTTCAATTCACTACAAATAAAAAGTACTTTTACAACCTCCGTAAAAGTACTTCATATTCGCTGATAAGAAAATGGATTATTCTTTCCACCAATCTTTGCGGTGGTGAAATACGATGCTCTCACCACTCTTGCGCTTGCTCTTCTTGAGGAAAGGTATCTGATAACCCACGCCAAACTCTACATACTCACAGATGTAGAGGTGAGTCTTGCAAGTGGCTTGCAAGTAGAGATTATCCCAAATGCGGGTCTTCAAGCCGAAACGGATGTAATGGAAGGCCTCATCATTGCCAGGACCATCGTTCTTGTAGAACAAGGGACGCTTGCCATAGCCATAGATGGGGTGATCGCAATCGTAGTAGTTGCGCGAGGGATTGAAGAGGTATACACCCCAGTCAACGATAGCTGTGAGCAACCCAAATCTAAACTCATTGTTCAGAGCGATACCTGCACGAACTTTGTCTAAGGTAGTATATTCTATGTCCTGACGATAGAGCGAGCGTCCAGTGCCCTTGTCGATGGCACCGTTGTAGAACACATCCAACCCTGCACCTACGCCATACCAATTGTTTACGCTATAGACAGCACCGGCATGGAACGAGGAGATGAGGTACAGAGGATATTCCATCCATGCTCTGTGTGCTCCAGCTGCCCCTGTGATATTGAGCGCCCACTTGTAGGGAAGGTCAGGGAACTGTATAGGCTCCTTTCTCACATCAGAATTAAATGTAGTGACTACACCCACGCCACCATAAAGAACATTGGCACCGAGATTAGGCATACAGGTGCGCCCATTGCTCATGTGGAAATAGCCCACCTCACCATGGAGAGCCACATTGCGGGTGACAGAGTAGTTAAAGTTGGCACCTGCACTCAGGTAGGCGTTGAGATGAGAACCAAAGACATTGTTGGTCATCGCATCGTCATGAAAGTAATGGTCAGGATTGTGGTCTTCTTGGGTATACCAGGTCTCATTGACCACACCCAATCCAGCAGCAAGCTTGAAGTTGAACTGAAACTGACTGGTGTGCACGACAGGAATCAGAAGATAAGGATACATCGCTACAGCCTTGCCCAAGTACTCGCTTTGCCAATCGATGACCGACAGACCAATACCCAAGGTAGCATTGCCAAGATACTGCTGCCAAGGACGCTGCTGCTCTGAAGGGAACTCAATACCCAGGTTCATACCACTCAGATTATCCAAACCAAGTTTCTCGAAATGGTGGTTGCCCTTATCAAGATAGGTTCCTAAGAAGGGCTGTACCTTGATGGCAAATCTGTCATTTCCCGTTTGGTATGTCTGAAAGTCCTGTGCCGAAGCGAAAGCTACAAATAGAACTGTTGTCAGTAAAAATAAAGAAAATCGCTTATTCATTTTTATTGTTTATATTTCCCCATTAGTTTTTACGCCGCAAAATTACGTAATCATAAGGTATGAAATAAGAATAATACCTTCATTTTTAGTTAAACAAAAGGAAATCGTCGTTAAAAAGAGTCTTTTTAATAACACAAAGCAGTAATATGACACTTGTATATGGCTTTTTCAGTGGAAAGAATGTATATCTTGCTTCTTCGAAGGCATGACAAAGACATATCACACTAATGAAAAAAAATTATCACAGGCATGAAAAAACTTTTTCATACCTGTGACAATATATTATATATGTATCAACAATCTGTTACTTCACCAGCTTCTCCGAAAGCTCCAGCATACGCTCGATGGGCTTGATGGCCTTGGCAGCAATGTCGGCATCAACCTCGATTTGCGGATACTCGTAGCGGAGGCAATTGTACACCTTTTCCAGTGTATTGAGGCGCATATAATTGCACTCGTTGCAGCTGCAAGTAGCACCGCCTTCGACAGTTTCGGGAGGAGCAGGGATAAACTCCTTGTCGGGACAGCTCTTCTGCATCTCGTGCAGGATACCCGACTCGGTGACTACGATAAACTGCTGCTTGTCGCTCTTCTGGGCATAGGAGAGCAGGGCAGCCGTAGAGCCAATGACATCGGCCAGCTTGAGGATGACGCCCTTACACTCGGGATGAGCTAATACAGCAGCATCGGGATATTGCTTTTTTAGGTCTATGAGGGCTTCCACTGAGAATTGGCTATGCACATGGCAAGCACCGTCCCAAAGCAGCATATTGCGGCCTGTAATACTATTGATATATCCACCGAGGTTGCGGTCAGGACCAAAGATGAGCTTGGCATCCTGCGGGAAACTCTCTACAATTTGTCGGGCATTGCTGGAGGTGACTACCACATCGGTGTGTGCCTTCACTGCAGCCGAAGTATTAACATAGGATATCACCTGATAATCGGGGTGTGCAGCTACAAACTCGGCAAACTTGTCGGCCGGACAGCTATCTGCCAATGAGCAACCAGCATTAAGGTCGGGCACGAGCACCATCTTGTCGGGGCATAGTATCTTGGCTGTCTCGCCCATGAAATGCACACCACATACAACAAGAACATCGGCCTCTACCTTGGCGGCCCACTGTGCCATGGCAAGGCTATCGCCTACGAAATCGGCAATGTCTTGAATCTCGCTACGCTGGTAGTAGTGACCGAGGATTACGGCATTCTTCTCACGCTTGAGCTGGAGTATCATCTCTACCAACTGCTCCTTGTTCTCTATGGGTTCGTCAGCAAACCCCTTGGCTATCCATTCCGATTTCACCATATCAGTATCTTTTATCTTTTCTTTTTTGTATCTTTGCAGCGAAGCTTATCCACCCTATCCACAAAGACAATAAATATTATCTTTCTTTTTTATTCTCTAAAAAAAATAAATGTGTGTATGATGATAGCTTGTGGAAACGGTGTATAAAAAAATCGTTTCAGATTTGCATATCTCGTACTTCACATTAGGTTTGGCGCTGTCAACAAGTTATTCACAGGAATAAAAAACGCTGATGATTGATAGTCAATGCTCATTGGTAAGTTATCCACTGCCTGTTGACAACGGACAAAGTTAATAAATTCGCTTCGAATATCTACGCTAAAAATGGTGAAAAGTGCCGTTGAAAAGTCATTATTAAAAAAAAGCTAACTTTTTTGGCAGTTCCAGAATCCTGTTTAAATGCGTCAAGCGACTGAGACTACCAAATTTTAAGCTCAGTTTTTTTCAAATATTTTTCCACCGTTATCCACAGACATAACAGAATTGTTGTTAACTTTGTTCATCCGAAATGAAAGAATAATGAAAAAACTCAGTATCCTGGAACTAAACCGTATGCAGCTGACCGATTACAGAGAAGCTGATAAGGTACCTTTTGTGGTGGTGCTCGATAATGTGCGTAGTCTGCATAATGTAGGTTCTGTATTCCGCACTTCCGATGCTTATCGCGTAGAACGTATTTTTCTTTGTGGAGTGACCGCTACCCCACCCTCAGCAGAGATACACAAGACAGCGCTTGGGGGCGAAGACTCCGTGGCGTGGCAGTACTTTAAGGATACGCGTGATGCCGTAAATCAACTCCACGAAGAGGGTTACATCGTATTTTCCATTGAGCAAGTAGAGGGAAGCACCGCTTTGCAAGAATTACATTTAGAGAAAGGGAAAAAATATGCCGTTATTTTAGGTAATGAGGTGAAGGGAGTGCAGCAGGAAGTGGTGGATATGAGCGATGGATGTATAGAGTTGCCACAATATGGTACGAAGCATTCATTGAATGTATCAGTGACAGCAGGTATAGTCATTTGGGAGTTTGCACGTCAGTTGTTGATAGAATAATTACATTTATATATAAAGCAATGAAAAGAGTATACGATTTTTTGAAAGAGGCTAAGGTGTATTACTTGGCTACAATGGATGGTGACCAAGCACGTGTTCGTCCTTTCGGTACGATTGACCTGTTTGATGGTAAGTTATATATAATGACAAAGAATCGCAAGAAAGTTTCTGATCAGATGAAGGCGAATCCGAAAGTGGAGATTACAACTATGCGTGGTGACGATTGGATACGTATAACTTGTGAGGCATATCTTGAAACTCGCCACGAAGCAGTGGTCAGTATGGTAGATGCACATCCTCACTTGGCTCAGTTCTATCGTGCCGATGATCCCGACACCGAAGTATTTTATCTTGCCAATGCCACAGCTATTATCTATAGCACTACTCCCGAACCGCTTACGATACAGTGGTGATTCTTGAGAATATTAAAAAAGGTGTTAAGTACTTGCTTAGCACCTTTTTTTGTCTTCAAAAGTAAAAATAATCTTTTTTTTCGCGAAACGAAGAAAAATCCCTGCAGAAAAAATTGGGGTTAAATAAGTGAAATAAAGCGTGTTAAACCGAAAAAAGCCTTCTGAGAATTGTTTTTTTTCGTTCGTCTCGCCCCTCGGGCGGGAAAATCGCAAGGATGAGGCGGTAGAATTGGGCATTTTTTGTGGATTGACAATGAATAATGATGACGAAGCGCAATCGGGTGTTATGAGGTTGCTTTTCGTTTGTTGCGAAATATTGAAGTAAACTTTACATAATTTCGCTCACTTATTCGTAACTTTGTCAATCAATAATTATAAATAGGTATAATGGAATTTTTCTATGATGTCGTTGTGATTGGTGCAGGCCACGCGGGGTGTGAGGCAGCAGCAGCTTCAGCCAATATGGGTTCGAAGACGTGCCTTATCACGATGGACATGAACAAGATTGGGCAAATGAGTTGCAATCCCGCCATTGGTGGTATTGCCAAGGGACAGATAGTGCGCGAGATTGATGCGCTCGGTGGATACACAGGTATTGTGACCGACCGCACGGCAATTCAGTTCCGCATGCTCAACCGCTCGAAAGGCCCTGCCATGTGGAGTCCGCGTGCACAGTGCGACCGAGAGAAGTTTATCTGGGCTTGGCGCGAAGTACTTGACAACATTCCCAACTTGAATATCTGGCAAGACACGGTGGACGAGTTGCTCGTAGAAAATAGCGAAGTCACCGGTGTTCGCACGGTGTGGGGCGTCGTCTTCCATGCCAAGTGTGTCATCGTCACTGCGGGTACCTTCCTCAATGGTCTCCTTCATGTGGGACGTGTACAGTTGCCTGGTGGACGCATGGCCGAGCCTGCATCGTATCATTTGACCGAATCCATCGCTCGACACGGAATCACCGTGGGGCGCATGAAGACGGGAACTCCCGTACGCATCGACAAGCGCAGCGTACACCTCGATGAAATGGAGATTCAGGATGGAGAGAACGATTTCCACAGCTTCTCCTATATGAGCGAACCGCGCAAGCTGAAGCAGCTTTGCTGCTGGACGTGCTACACCAATCCAGAGGTGCACAGAATCCTTCGTGAAGGTTTGCCCGAATCGCCCCTTTACAACGGACAAATCCAGAGTATCGGTCCGCGCTACTGTCCCAGCATAGAAACAAAAATCGTGACCTTCCCCGACAAAGAGCAGCATCAGCTTTTCCTCGAACCCGAAGGTGAAACGACCAACGAACTTTATCTGAATGGCTTCTCTTCATCGCTGCCGATGGAGATACAGCTCGAGGCATTGCGTCAGGTTCCTGCCTTCCGCGATATCGCCGTTTATCGTCCGGGCTATGCTATCGAATATGATTATTTCGACCCCACGCAGCTACGCCATACGTTGGAGTCGAAGCTCGTCAAGGGCCTCTTTCTCGCCGGACAGGTCAATGGTACCACGGGCTATGAGGAGGCAGCGGGGCAAGGTCTCGTAGCGGGTATCAATGCGCACATCTCTTGCCATGGTGGCGAACCCTTCACGCTCGGCCGCGATGAAGCCTACATTGGCGTACTCATCGATGATTTGGTAACAAAAGGTGTAGACGAGCCTTATCGTATGTTTACCTCGCGTGCCGAATATCGCATCCTGCTCCGCCAGGACGATGCCGACATGCGCCTTACCGAACGCTCCTATCGGCTTGGCCTCGCTTCGCAGGAGCGCTACGATCACCTGTGTCGCAAGCGTGAGAAAATTGACGAAATCATCGCGCTCACCAAAGGCTTTTCCATCAAGCCTGCACTTATCAATGGCACTTTGGAAAGCCTCGGCACTACCCCACTCGCTCATGGCTGCAAACTCATCGACCTCATCGGACGCCCGCAAATTACGCTTGCCAACATGAGCGAAGTGATTCGTCCGCTCGGCGCGCTGATTGGCGATATTACCGAGCGTAAGGAGGAGATTGTGGAGGCTGCCGAAATCAAGATAAAGTATCAGGGCTACATTGAGCGCGAGAAGATGATTGCCGACAAGATACAGCGCCTCGAAAGCATCAAGATTCGTGGCCGATTCAACTATAACGAACTGCAATCACTCTCTACTGAAGCACGGCAAAAGCTGACCAAAATAGACCCGGAAACACTTGCCCAAGCCAGCCGTATCCCCGGCGTTTCGCCCAGCGATATCAATGTACTCTTAGTGCTTTTAGGTCGATAGTGTTTCACGTGGAACATTTTAGTAGAACATCAATAAAAATAAAAATAAATATGAACAAAGAACTCTTATTAGCGAATCTTCGCAGTATTCCCGACTTTCCTATTCCTGGAATTCTTTTCCGTGACGTGACAACTCTGTTCAAGAATGCCGAGTGCTTAAAGGAACTTGAGGACACACTTTATGAAATGTACAAGGACAAAGGTATCACAAAAGTGGTAGGAATTGAATCGCGCGGCTTTATAGTTGGTGCAAGTTTGGCAATTCGTTTGGGCGCAGGCTTCGTCCCAGTGCGCAAACCTGGAAAACTTCCGGCCGAAACAATTCAAGAAAGTTACCAAAAAGAGTACGGTGTAGACACGATAGAGATTCACAAAGATGCCATTTCGGAGAACGATGTGGTGCTCATTCACGATGATCTTTTAGCTACTGGAGGCACCATGCTTGCCGCATACAACCTCGTGCAGAAGTTTGCGCCCAAGGCTACTTATGTAAACTTTATCATCGAACTCATCGACCTTAAGGGACGAGAGATTTTCCCCGAGGATGTGGATGTAACTTCGCTGCTTTGTTTGGAGGGAGAGTAGCTAATGTTTATTCAAAAAGTATTTGTGTATTGCAAAATAAAAAAGCATGAATGTAAATGAAATAATAGAAACTGTATCAAAGAACACATTAGAAGTATTAAAACAAGCCTACCAAAAGAGTGAAAAATGTTTGAGTAATAAGATTCAAACCAGAATGATATATCCTCATTATAGAAATAATGAAATTCGTGTGAGCGAGCAAGAATTACGAATAATTTTCATAGAGGAGTTGAACAAATTTTTGGACATAATTGATGAACAACATATTCTTTTTTCAATCGAAACTCCTACCATTAAAAAATATAGTTTTTCGGATAAGCCTATAATGTCTAAAAAAGGGCGTTCTGGGAATATAGACTTGGTTCTGTATAATACAACATTTGAACGAATAGCACTAATAGAATTTAAGGCATTAAATCCAATACGTAAACATTATGAGAAGGATTTTGTAAAATTAGCTAATGAAATAAAAGGAAACAAATATATAGAGGGATATTTTATTCAAATTGTAAAGAATGATTTGCAGTTTAAGAGTGCAGTCGAAGCTGTAAAAGGTTTCAAAAACAAATATTCGGAAAGTATAATATATATATGCTATTCTCTAGAAGGAGAAAGTTATATCATTGATTTAATTTAAGTAATTATGAACCGGTTATACATACATAATATAATCATGTTATTATGTCTATCTTGTAGTAAGGATGGCTTTTCTGATATTTTTAATAGTGTTAATAATGAATCTAGTGAAGATTTATCTTTTTTACGAATTAAGTCACGAAGAGAAACTACAAAAAGTTTTTACGATAATAGTCTATCAACATATGAATATAACGCCGCATATGATGGTAAGAAAGTTATAACAGAGGAGACATATCTGAATGGAAAATTATATTCTTGTTCAAGTTATAAATATAATGGTCAATCTTGTACTATTAAAACTACTATTTATGATATAAACATAGGTGGTATTACATCTATTAGTGAATCAAACGTGGATTATTTAGACTGAAAAACAAAGAATTGACTTGTACATGACTATGGAAAGGAACATTTATATACAAATGTAGGCACCAATAGCAAAGGCACTAATCTTGATGTTCTAGGCAATTGCTATATTATTACAATGGTAATTCATTATTAGTATTACTATGAAACAATTGATTCCAATCTTACTTGTATGTTTGGCTTTTGGCTGCTGCACCAATAAAAAAAGCACGCATTCATCGGCTGCGCAAACCGATTCGTTGCTCTGCGAACTGCATGAGCGTGACCAACAGATACGGCATGAATTGATGAGGGTGCAGCGAGCTTTCATTGCCGAGCAACGAACGGAATTGGTCGATTCCATCGTGATGCTTGTTGAAGAGGAGGAGCGTACGGACAGCCTCAATAGAGTGCTTGTAGATTCGCTCTTGCAGAATGGTTGGCCCGAAGGATTGAGCGAACAGTCGAACCAAACCATCTGGCTCATCATCGACCACGGCGATGTGGAGTATCAGGAGCGTTACCTCCCATTGATAGAGCAGCAGGCGATGCGTGGCATCATCAGTTTGGCCGATTACGCTACCCTATCGGATTGTGTGAATGTGCGCCGTCAACGACCTCAGCGCTATGGCACACAGACAGGCTATACTCAGCGCGATGGAGAGACATTCACCTACGTCTACCCGATAGAAGATATCGCCAAGTTGGACTCGCTCCGCCTCTCCGTAGGCCTCGACTCAATGCACATTTATCTACGTCAGGTGAGCGAAACTCTGGGTACGTCGGTAGCGATTGATACTACGCTGACTTGGGAGACGCTCAATGCGCTGCAATAATACCTTTTTACCAAACAATTCCCTTATGAAACGCATTTATCTCCTTCTTACACTCGTAATATTCACTTTGTCTGGTGTTTATTCCACTTCAGAGGAGCTGCGTGGTATGTATTTCGATAAGAAAGTGTATACGCCGAGCGAACTTCCTTCTTTTGATGAGGCAAGGGAGGCGCTCCCCTCCCCTATTTGGGACGAGAATTCCGAGTGGGTGGAGCTGTATTGGAAGGCATGGGAAATCGCTTTTTCTAATTTGCAGTCTCCACCTGAGGGTTCGCCGCTTGTGGCCAACTGGATTGACGAGGGTTTGTCTCCGCAGGTGTTTCAGTGGGATACACACTTCATGGCCATGTTTGGGAGATATGCCTTTCATGTGTTTCCCTTCATCGAGTCGCACGATAACTTCTACGCCCGTCAGCACGAGGATGGCATGATATGCCGTGTCATCAACGAAGCTGATGGTGCCGACCATCACTGGGGATTGGGCGATAACTATGCACGCACCATCAATCCGCCCCTGTTCAGCTGGGCTGAGATGGAGTATTTCAAGTTCTCGGGCGATACGGCCCGACTGGCACGGGTGTTGCCTCCCATCAGGAAGTATGTCGAATGGGTAGAGAAACATCGTAGGGCCGAGGGAACGGAGCATCAGTTGTACTGGTCGAACGGGCAGGCCAGTGGCATGGACAATACACCCCGCGATATAGGGCGCCTATCGCCAGACGGAGACATTCACTCCTCAACAAGTCCGATGGGATGGGTAGATATGTCGTCGCAAATCAAGATGTGCTACGATAACTTGGCTGAAATTTGCCGTATTCTCGGGCATAAGAGGGAAGCCAAAATGTATACCCAGAAGGCAAAGGAGCTGGCCGAACGCATCAACCATTACATGTGGAACGACAGCACGGGCTTGTACCATGATGTCACTCCCGATGGCGAGCGTACACCATGGATTACCACCGCCACCTTTTGGCCTATCCTTGCTGATATTGTTTCGCCCGAAAAGGTGGAGCGCATGACCAAGGCCATACAGGATGAGAACCTCTTTTGGCGTCGTCTTCCCCTACCCTCACTTGCAGCCAACCAACCCTATTATGACCGCTGCGGATGCTATTGGCGTGGTGGCGTATGGACACCTACGACCTACATGACTGTGAAGGGGCTTGAGCGTCATGGATACGCAAAATTGGCCGAAGTCATCGCACAAAAGAACCTGCAGACGATGTATAAGGTGTATCAGTCTACAGGTACTATTTGGGAACTATATTCTCCCGAGATGTATATGCCAGCTACCGATGCTACGGGTATTAACATGGTGAAGCCGGACTTTGTGGGGTGGAGCGGACTTATCCCCATCTCGATGTTTATAGAAAACATTATCGGTATCGTTGCCGATGGTAGTGCCAATCGCGTCACATGGCACACCGATTCAACGTCTCGTCATGGGATAAGCAATCTACACTTTGGTCGTGTGACTACGACGCTCATCCGTGAAGGCGATACTATCTCCGTAGAGTCAACTGCACCGTATACATTGCTTGTCAATGGCGTGGAATACCGGATAAGTGAAGGCACTACCCAGATACTATGCGAGTAGGGTTGTTATTCGCTTATTTTAAATTTTCTTGAACTGCTTTGCTCATATTTCTGAACAAATCTATATATTTGTGAATTAAAAGGATGAAAACAATAAACAATAATGCTATGAGAAAACTATTTACGTTCATTTCTATGTTTATGGCGGTGGCTCTCTCGTCCACAGCTGGTGTAATCGTGACAGAGCAGTTGTCTGCCACGAAGGGTGCTCAAGTGAAGGGCTCAGTTCAAGCCGATACCTACTATATCATCTCCGGTATGGATCAGAGCCAAAGAGAGTTTTACCTCTACGACAATGGCGGACAGGTGAAGGGCAATGCTACGTTTCCTACGGAAGGCGAGTCTGTGGGAGCACATCTTTGGACTCTGAAAGCCAGCGGAAGCGAGTGGATTATTGTCAATGCTGCCACAGGCAAGAATATGAACCTTGGTGCTAGCAACGGCAGTGCCATCAAGACCTCATCTGCGGAGCAGTCAAGTGCAATACACTTTAGTTCAGATGGTTATCTTACCATACTCAACTCCAATGGCCAAGCCATAGATATGACGGCAAACGGGGCCAATCCTACTACGTGGGTCGGCACCACGACTCCCAATGGTTCGCGCCGCCTGAAGATGTATCTCGCAGAGAATGTGCAGACAAAAGAGGTGAAGTCGCTTAGCCTGATACCCGCTCCCAAGACAGCAACCGTGGGTGAGGGCGAGTTTGTTCTGAAAGAGGGCTTTACCATTGCCGTAGGTAAGTTTGCCGACAGCAGCGAGCAGAGCCAGGTGTTGGCCGATGTGGTGCGACTCATCGCCACCCTGAACGAAGCTACTGGCCTTGGCTGCAAGGCATCGGATGGCGAGGCCGACATCGTTATCGAGGAGAACGCTACACTCGCTCCAGAGGGTTACACGACGGAAATCACTAAGGATGGCATCACAATCCAGGCCTCTACGTCGGACGGTGTGTACTATGCCATGCAGAGTTTCATGCGTCTGCTCCCTGCCAATGTGATATTGGGCAAGCCGGGCGATGAGGGTACGGTGTATGCCCTGCCCGTGTCGCGCATCGAGGACGAGCCACGCTTTGCATACCGCGGCTTTATGCTCGACGTGAGCCGCCATTTCTTCACCATCGAGCAGGTGAAGAAGATGATTGACCTGATGGCCATCTATAAGATGAACGTCTTCCACTGGCATTTGACCGACGACCAGGGATGGCGTGCCGAAATCAAGCAATACCCGTTGCTCACTACCGTCGGTGCTGAGCGCAAGAGTAGCTATGACACTCCCATCACTCGCATCGAGGAGAACGGACAGGTATATTGGACTGGCGAAGGTGCGCAGACGGGTCGCAAGTATGGCCCATTCTACTATACCCAGGAGGAGATGAGAGAGGTGGTTCGCTATGCCGCTGAGCGTCATATCGATGTGCTCCCCGAGGTGGACATGCCCGGACACTTCGTGGCTGCTATGCATGCCTATCCCGAGTACAGTTGTCATCCCGACTACGCCCCAGAAGTGTGGACCAATGGCGGTATCAGTTCAGATGTACTCAATGTAGCCAATCCCGAGGCCGTGCAGTTTGCCAAGAATATCATCACCGAGCTGTGCGACATCTTTCCCTACCCCTATTTCCACATCGGTGGCGACGAGTGTCCTACCACTCAATGGGAGTCGAACGCCCTCTGTCAGGAGAAGCTGAGACAGTTGGGTAAGAGCAGCTACCGCGCTTTGCAGACCGAGTTTATCCGTGAGATAAACGCGCATCTTGGAACCTTAGGCAAGAAGATGTTCTGCTGGAACGAGAGCATCACGGAGGGTGGAGCCGACCTTGACCTGATGAAGCAGTCGGGAGCTACCATCATGTGCTGGAACCCCTGTCAGAGCGGAGCAGCCAAGGCAGCTTCATTGGGCTTGAATGCCATCATCACGGAATGGGGCAGCGGCTGCTACTATATCAACCGCAAGCAGAGCAACGACTATGGCGAACCCACAGCAGCAGGCTCGGGCAACGATGCCGTGTCTGCCACATACAACTATATGCCCGTGCCAATCAATGTCAGTGCAGAGAATGCCAAGTACTACATCGGTGTGCAGGCAACCTTCTGGACAGAGCATGTCAGCAGCAACGAATACTTGGAGTACCTTGCCCTACCCCGCTTCATGTGTGTGGCCGAGGCTGGATGGACACCTCAGGAGAAGAAGGACTGGAGAAGCTTCGTGCGCCGCATGACCATCGACACCGAGATGCTCGACCTTGGCGAATACATCTATGCACGTCACTGGATGGACGACTACGTGCCACGCCAAGCCCCAGCCTCCGTCATCAGCGATGGCAGCATTGTTACCTTCACCAACAAGAGTACCGACCGTGGGCAATGCCTTGCCGATGACAACGGCACCCTGAATGGCCAAGGCAATGCATGTACGCAATGGACCTTGGAGGCGGCCCCCGCTGAAGGCAAGTTCTACCTCCGCAGCAATGTCAGCTACAAGTACCTCTATGCAGCCAACGGCAACAGTGGCACTATGGTTGAACTGAGCACCAACAAGACTGAATGGGAGTTCGACACCACCACATTCCCCGGCTACGTAGCCATCTGCTACAACAGCACCTCAGGACAGGCTGTAAACAATAATGTGAGCAACACTACCAAGACCCGCCTCTTTGCCCATGGCAGCAGCAACGGTGCCTCTTTCTGGCTCATGGAAACGCCTGTCAACAATGAGTTGGAGGAGGGTGAAAGCGGCATACTGACCTATCAGTTCTACTTCCGCGGCATCATCGTAGGCAAGAAGGAGTTCCGTCTGCCTGCAGGTAGTGCATACCCCGCATACGAGGAGTATATCCCCTACGGATATATGGTGGTTTCAGGCGAACTCCCCACAGGGGCGGTTCACCTCAAAAGCGAAGTCGTGGAGATTGTCGTGGAGCGTGACATGAATACCGGCATAGAGGCGATTGAGTTCAATAGACCTATGGTCCAGTCGGTATACTATGACCTGCAAGGCCGTCGGCATATCAAGCCCACCAAGGGTTTGTATATCCATAACGGTAAGAAGATAGCTATCAAGTAAGGGCGCTTCCGTGTCTCGGCATTTCTGAAAACACCTAAGAACTTAGAAATCTTGCAGATAGATTTTGATATTATCGCATCGCCAGCGCACGGTTCTCGGCAGCTTCCATGATTTCACGCTCACCGGGGCCCTTGTCGTTGATGCCGCAGAGGTGGAGTATGCCATGGATGATGGTGCGGTGCAGTTCCTCATCGTATTCGGTGGCAAACTGCTCGCTATTGCTCTTCACGGTGTCAAGGCTGATGAAGAGGTCGCCACTGATGACATCGCCCTCGGTGTAGTCGAAGGTGATGATATCGGTGTAATAGTCGTGTTGCAGAAACTCGCGGTTGACCTCGAGGATGCGCTTGTCGTTGCAGAAGATATAGCTCACGTCGCCCACTTTCTTGCCATAGGTGGCGGCTACGGCGCGTACCCATGCAGTAGTCTCGCGCTTCTTGATGGATGGCATCACGGTGCCTTCGGTGTGGTAGGTAATCATGTTTGGTTAATTCTGAATTTTGAATTATGAATTATGAGTTTTCCGAGTTCTCAGAGAATTCCGAGAAGACTATCCAAAGAACAGGTAACAAATGAATATTGCCGAGAGTATACCAGCCAGGTCGGCCAGGAGGCCGCAGGTGACGGCATGACGTGTCTTGCGTATGCCCACACTGCCGAAGTATACTGCCAAGATATAGAACGTGGTGTCGGTAGCTCCCTGGAAGAGGCAGGCGAGGCGGCCTACGAAGGAGTCTGCACCATAGGTGGTCATGGCATCGACCATGAGTCCGCGTGCACCGCTACCGCTCAGCGGCTTCATCAGTGCGGTGGGCAGAGCGCCCACAAACTCGGTGTCGCCACCCAGAGCTGCTACGCACCAGGCTATGCCGTCGATGAGGAAGTCCATGGCACCCGAAGCGCGGAACACGCCGATAGCCACTAATATGGCCACCAGGTAGGGGATAATGCGCACGGCGGTCTCGAAGCCCTCCTTGGCACCCTCGATGAAGGTATCGTATACGTTGATCTTCTTACGCATACCCGCTATAATGAAGCTGGTGATGATGCTGAAGAGGAAGACATTGGCAAAGGTCGATGACACCATGTCCATCTGCTCGCGGGGCATGGCACTGAAGCCCCAGATGATGAGGGCTACCAGGGTGCACAGGGCACCGAGGAAGAGCATGAGTGTACGGTTGAACAGGTTGATGCGCTGGTACAGACAGGTGACGATAAGGCCCACAATGGTGGAGAAGAAGGTGGCCAGAAGGATGGGTACGAACACATCGGTAGGCTGTGCGGCTCCCATCTGGGCACGGTATACCATCACGCTGATGGGCACGAGGGTCAAGCCCGAGGTGTTAAGCACAAGGAACATGATCATCGGGTTGGTTGCCGTGTCTTTCTTGGGGTTCAGTTCCTGCAGTTGCTCCATCGCCTTCAAACCCATGGGCGTGGCTGCATTGTCGAGTCCCAGCATGTTGGCGGCAAAGTTCATGAAGATGGTGCCTGTAACAGGGTGCCCCTTGGGGATGTCGGGGAAGATCTTCGAGAACACCGGTGCCAGCCAGCGGGCCACCACATTGACCACTCCGCCCTTCTCGCCTATGCGCATGATGCCGAGCCAGAGAGAGAGCACGCCCGTGAGTCCGAGCGAAATCTCAAAAGCCGTCTTGGCCGATGAAAAGGTAGAATTCATGATGGCGGGAAACACCTCCACGTCGCCCATGAAGATGAGGCGCACGAGCGCCACCACAAAGGCTACGAGGAAGAAGGCTATCCAGATATAGTTGAGTACCATAGTTATCCTTGTATTTTTGCAAAAGTACAAAAATAGATTTATATCTATGCCACCAACCCACGAAAAGTTTATCTGTTTTCAAAAAGCTAAACTCATTGAAATTTCAAGTTCTCACACTAAATGTTAAAACTTAGCTTAAATTATCTCTTCCATGTCAATTTTTTGTACTACATTTGCGTTTAATTAATCTGATAATAATATAATCATTATGAGAAAACACATTACTTTGCTCTTTGTGTGCTACTGCACCTTACTGAGCGCACAAACTACCAGTTACAAGTTTGATTTCTCGGGCAAGAAGAAGGCCAAGGAAGGATACACTCTTGTAACGTCTGAAACACTATATAGCAATGGAAATGGTTATGGATATGACTTTGTAGAAGCAAATACTCAGCCATCAAGCCTACAGCCATTTTATTTCTCTGTAGATGTACCCGATGGCAACTATCGAGTAAATATCGTGGTGGGTAACCGCCGCAAAGCAGGCATCACGACACTGCGTGGCGAGAGCCGCCGACTGTTCTATGAGCGCGTGGAAACAAAGAAGGGGGAGTACAAGACCTGCACCTTCACCATCAACAAACGCAACACTCTCATCGAGGGTGACGAGCATGTGCGCATCAAAGACCGTGAAAAAGGCAAACTCAACTGGGACGACAAGCTCACCATCGAGGTCAATGGACCTGCACCACAGATTGTGGAGATGACCATCGAGAAGGTCGACGATGTCCCCACCATCTTCCTATGCGGAAACTCAACCGTGGTGGATCAGGACAATGAGCCATGGGCCAGTTGGGGGCAAATGATACCACGATTCTTCGACGAGAACGTATGCTTTGCCAACTATGCCGAGTCGGGCGAGACGGCCACTACCTTCATCGGTGCCAAGCGATTGAAGAAGTTGCTCAGCCAAGTGAAGAAGGGCGACTATATCGTGGTAGAGTTTGGGCACAACGACCAGAAGCGCAAGGGAGTGGGCGACGGCGCCTTCTACTCCTTCATGTATAATATGAAGATTTTCGTCGACGAAGCTCGCCGCCGCGGGGCTACTCCGATTCTGGTGACGCCTACCCAACGCCGCAGCTTCAACGAGGAGGGTAAAATCACCGACACACACCTCGACTATCCCGATGCAACCCGCTTCCTTGCCGACCGTGAGAAGGTGCACCTCATCGACCTGCATGCCATGACACGCACCCTGTATGAGGCAATGGGGCCCGAGGCATCGAAGGGTGCTTTCGTGCACTACCCTGCCAACACCTATCCGGGACAGTCGAAGCCACTGGCCGACAACACACACTTCAACCCCTATGGTGCTTACCAGATAAGCAAGTGCATTATTGAGGGAATGAAGAAGCTTGACCTCAACATCTTGAAGCATCTGCGACCCGACTACACTCCCTACGACCCGGCACACCCCGACGATCGTGCTGCTTTCCAATGGGATGACAGCCGTTTCGTGGAGATTCTCAAACCCGACGGCAATTAAGTTTTCCAAAAAACAAAGAGAGACACCCGCAAGGATGTCTCTCTTATTATAAATGTATGTAAGATTACTGCTTGTCGCAAGCCTTAGCACACTTGTCAGCCTTGTCGCAGGCTTTCTCGCACTGAGCCTCGGCCTTATCGCACTTTTTCTCGCAAGCAGCCTTGTCGCACTTGCCTTCAGCCTTATCACAGGCCTTGTCGCAAGGTTTTTCACAGGCCTTGTCACAAGGAGTAGCACAGGCTTTCTTGCAAGAATCAGGCATCTCACAGGTTTTTTCGCAAGCCTTGTCGCATTCCTTCTGCGCAGCACACTCCGTGGCGGCCTTATCACAAGTGGCATCCTTTGCTTTCTTGTTGCAGCATGATGTCATAGTGAGAACTGCAACGGCTACCATAGCCAATAATACTTTCTTCATAATGCTTTTTACTTTCTTTGTTTAATAAATAATGATAGTGTTGGGTACAAATGTACAAACTTTTTTCATACTACAATGCCATAATGCTGTATATTTTGAGATTTTTGTGTAATTTTGTACGGAATGAATGACTAACTTCTATAAATATGAAAAACATCGAACGTATACTTTGCGCATCCGCATTGTTGCTGCTGCCGCTGGGGAGTATCGCTCAGGAGTGGCCCGAACTGACACAGACAGCTAAACCCGCCGCACGCTGGTGGTGGCTGGGCAGTGCTGTCGACGAAAACAACCTCAGCTATAACATGGAGGAGTATGCCCATGCAGGGTTGGGCGAGTTGGAGATTACACCCATCTATGGCGTGCAGAACAACGAAGAGAACGAACTTTCATTCCTCACACCCGAATGGATGAAGGCGCTCGAATATACCATCAACAAAGGTAAGGAGGTGGGTATGCGCATCGACATGAGTACGGGTACAGGATGGCCCTTCGGAGGTCCTGAGACCTCGATAGAGGATGCTGCCACGAAAGCTATCTTCGAGCAATACACCATCGAGGGAGGCAAGGCAGTGGAGCTCCCCATTGCCGTATCGAACAAGAAGGATGCATCCACATCAACTCTCCATAAAGTAATGGTCTATCAGGGGAACAAGCATATAGATGTAACAAAAAAATGCGATGAAAAGGGCGTTTTGCGTTGGCAAGCCCCCGAGGGTGAGTGGCAAGTAATAGCGCTCTTCATAGGCAAGACACGCCAGGCCGTGAAGCGTGCTGCTCCCGGTGGCGAGGGCTATGTCATCGACCACCTTTCCAGAGGGGCGGTGAAACGTTACCTCAGCCGATTCGAGAAGGCCTTTAAGGCCAATGGCACTCCTGCACCAAACAACTTCTTCAACGACTCGTACGAGGTGTATGGCGCCGACTGGACGCCCGACTTCCTGGAACAGTTTGCCCATCGTAGAGGATATCGCCTGGAGCATTATTTCCGCGAGTTTCTTGACCCTGAACGCCCCGACATCACCTGCCGCATCGTATCAGACTACCGCGAAACAGTGTCGGACCTGCTACTGGAGAACTTTACTGACCAGTGGACAAACTGGGCACACCGCATGGGCAGCATCACCCGCAATCAGGCACACGGCTCGCCAGCCAACCTCATCGACACCTATGCTGCGGTAGATATTCCCGAATGTGAGGGCTTCGGACTCTCAGAGTTCGGCATCAAAGGACTTCGTCGCGACTCACTCACCCGTAAGAACGACTCCGATCTCTCGATGCTCAAGTACGCCTCATCGGCCGCCCACATCAGTGGCAAGCCATTCGTGTCGTCAGAAACTTTCACTTGGCTCACTGAACACTTCCGCACCTCACTCTCGCAATGCAAACCCGACATGGACCTGATGTTCGTATCTGGTGTGAATCATATGTTCTTCCACGGAACACCCTACTCACCGCGCGAAGCAGAGTGGCCGGGTTGGAGCTTCTATGCCTCCATCAACATGTCGCCCACCAACAGCATCTGGCGCGATGCCCCTGCCTTCTTCGACTACATAGGCCGCTGCCAGTCGTTCCTACAGATGGGTAAACCCGACAACGACTTCCTCGTATACTTACCCGTCTATGACCTGTGGAACGAGCAGAAGGGGCGTCTGCTCGCTTTCGACATCCATAAGATGCATCGTGTGGCTCCCAAGTTCATCGCCACAGTCAATGAGATTTGCAACAACGGCTACGACGTGGACTACATCTCCGACAGTTTCGTGCGCACCACCCGTTGCGTCAACAATCAGCTCGTCACCTCAGGCGGCGCATCCTACAAGGCCATCATCGTGCCTGGAGTGAAACGTATGCCTGCCGATGTGCTTGCCCACTTGGAGAAGCTCGTACGCAATGGTGCTACGGTAGTCTTCATCGGTGGTATGCCCGAGGATGTACCCGGATATGGGAACCTTGAGGCGCGTCGCAAGGCATTCAACAAAGCAATGGAACGATTGGAAGCAGCCAGCAAATCAGGGACAGGCCGGGTCATCATAGGTGATGATTATGGCAAGACGCTTGCCCTCTGCGGTGTTCAGCCCGAGGAGGTGAAGACCCAACACGGCATGCAGTATATCCGCCGTAGCAATGATAAGGGGCACCACTATTTCATCAGCGCCTTGCAATCCGAAGGGCTCGATGCATGGGTCACCCTCAGCGTAGCCGATGCCGATGCTATGATATTTGATCCCGTAACAGGACAGAAAGGCCGTGCCGCCACGCGCACCACCGATGAGGGTTTGCAGGTGTACTTGCAACTGAAGTCAGGACAGAGCCTCATTGTGCAAACCTTTACCGCACCTGTAGAGGCCGACAACTGGTGCTACCTGCAACCCCAGACGCTTGCCCTTACGCTCGACCATGGTTGGACACTCGACTTTGTGGAAAGCGCCCCATCTATATCTGGAACCTTCGACATCGACGAACCACGTTCATGGACAACCCTCGACACGCCTCATGCCACCACAACGATGGCCACAGGCCGCTACACTCTGCAGTTTGACCTGCCTGCTATCGCAGCCGACGAGTGGGTGCTCGACCTCGGTGATGTGCGTGAAAGCGCTCGTGTACGCATCAATGGCAAGGATGCCGGTACGGCATGGTGTGTGCCCTTCCAGCTGACTGTGGGCCAATATCTCAAGCCTAGCAAGAACACGATTGAGGTGGAGGTGACCAACTTACCCGCCAACCGTATTGCCGAGCTCGACCGCCAGCAAGTGCCTTGGCGCCGTTTTAAGGAAATCAATGTGGTAGACCTCAACTACAAGAAGACGGGCTATGCTCATTGGGAACCACTCCCCTCAGGGCTAAACGGACAAGTAAAACTCATCCCTATGAAAAAGAAAGCATTATGAGAAAAGAACAAGCTATCTTTGCCGCGGGATGCTTTTGGGGCGTACAGTATCAGCTGCAACGTGCCCCAGGAGTACTGAATACTACTGTGGGATACATCGGTGGTCCCGAAGAGAACCCGCAATATGCCGATGTAAAAGCCCATCGTACCCACCACGTGGAAGCTGTACTTGTAGAATACGATGCAGACACTACCACATATGAGGCATTATGTAAATTATTCTTCGAGATACACGACCCAGCACAAACCGATGGTATAGGCCCTGACATTGGTCCGCAATACCGCAGTCAAATCTTCTACATCAATGAAGAGCAACAACATATTGCCGAAGAGGTGATAGCCTTGCTGCGCTCAAAAGGATATGAGGTGAACACGGCATTGCGCCCGTCCGAACATTTCTGGCCAGGCGAAGAGTATCACCAGGACTACTATAACAAAACAGGCGAAGAACCCTACTGTCACATACGGACCAAGAAGTTCTGACCTACAATCCGCGAATGTGGAGTTAACAGCGCCTAGTACATTGCTTGTTAATGGTGTGGAACATCAAATCCAGGCATGGGTGAGTGTGATGCTGTGTAAATAGCAGAAAAGATTCAAAAAATGCCCATTTCATCGTGGTTATATGAATTGTAACTTTTTGTAACCTCAAAATCTTGCATCTATGGCGCAACATAATGATGGAAGAGTATAGGAGTTGCTTCGACCTATACTATTGGAATAAGCTGCATTAAAATATCCAAGCAAGCTTGGTGGTTTCTCGCTCGTTTATTCGTACTTTTGCAACAAAATAGGAGAAGATGACCATGAATGCCCCAAAACGAATGGATACGATGCAGCGACAGCGCTTGGAGTCGCTGGATGTGCTGCGCGGCTTCGACCTCTTTTGCCTTGTGGGACTGGAGGCGGTGATGCACGCTTTGGATGGTGCCGTAGATGCTCCGTGGTTTGACCGCGTGATGTGGTGCTTCACACACGTTGATTGGGAGGGCTTCTCCTCATGGGACCTGGTGATGCCGCTCTTCATGTTCATGTCGGGCGTGACGATACCCTTTGCTCTGGCCCGCTACAAGCGTGAGGGAAATAAGGGAGTGGCCTACCGCCGCATCATCAAGCGAGTGATACTCCTGTGGATACTGGGCATGATGTGTCAGGGCAATCTCTTGGGCCTCAATCCAGAACGGATATACCTCTATTCCAATACACTACAATCCATTGCCGTAGGCTACCTCATCGCTTCCCTACTCTACCTTAATTGCTCGGTGCGTGTACAGATAGGTGTTGCCGTGGGGCTATTGCTGGCGTTCTGGGGCTGCATGGAATGGATACAAGTGGGCGAGTTTGGTGGCGGCAACTACACTCCCACGGGCAACCTTGCCGAGTGGGTAGACCGCACGGTGCTGGGGCGCTTCCGTGATGGAGCTATCGTAGCGGACGGACAGGTGGTGTTTGCTTCGTGGTATCATTATACGTGGGTGCTCAGCAGCCTCACGTTCGCGGTCACCACGATGACGGGCATGTTTGCCGGGCATATATTACGGGATGCCGAGTCTACTCCTCTGCGCAAGTGCTGCGCCTTGGCCATCATCGGTGCCGTGCTTGTGGCTGGCGGATGGCTGTGGGGACTGCAGATGCCTGTCATCAAGAAGCTGTGGACCAGCTCCATGGTGCTCGTGAGCAGCGGCTATTGTTTCCTGCTCATGGCGCTCTTCTACTGGCTTATCGATTGCAAGGGATGGAGCAAGCACACCCGCTGGCTAAAGGTCTACGGCACCAACTCCATCGCAGCCTATATGCTGGCTACGTGCGTCAACTTCAGCAGTGTTTCTAATTCCCTGCTGTATGGCCTGAAAGCCTACACCGGCGACTTCTACCCCACCCTCATTGCCATTGCCAATGCGGTCATCATCTATCAGATTCTGCGAGTGATGTATAGGCAACAGGTGTTCCTGAAGGTATGACGTTCCTATTGGGTTGTAGGCTTTGCTTGTTTATAACAAGGAGGACTAAGGGATAATGCAAAATCGGCGGTAGAGAACATTTGTTCATACCGCCGACTGCATTTATAGGCTACTCTCTATTAGAAGCTAAAACCGATGTTGAATAACCCTATCAGGTGGAATTCCTCTTGTGACCAAGATGTATAGAAGCGTGCACCTAACTCCACGTGTTCGCCCAACTTGTAGGCATATCCAAGGCTGGCACCAAGCCCTACTGAGTTGATGATAATCTCCTCGCAACGTTCTGATACATATTGCTGGCTATTGGTGTCAAAATCTCTGTATCTGTTGAAGTCATTGGTGTGGAAATAGTTGACGCTTCCTCCAATGTGTAGTCTGTGCTTTTCTGTATTGATGGGAAACCAATATGCACTTGGTCCGACAAAGAAGTTATTGTGTCTTCTTGTATATTGGTAATTCATGTTTTCTTGGAACGAATAGTCTACGGGGTTATGGTAGTTCATTCCATAGTCCAGTCCGACTCCCCAGCAAGCATTGGGTTGCCAAATAAAGGAGTTGACGGTTGAGTAACCCTCGCCTTGCATATCGCCAAGCATCACGGAATATCGTATCCCGACATAAGGAGCCAGTTGCCATTGTTTTCTTCCTGCTTGTTTCCTGCGCTCAGTGCTATACAGCAGGCTATGGCTACGAATACGCTACTGAAAAATCTTTTCATATTGCTCATTATTTTACAATGCTTATTATGGGGTTGCCTGTGTCTTTGGCGACCACTTTACCGTTTAACTTGTATTTTCTGTTTGCCGAAGAAAGATATGCCTTATTCTTTACTGTTATTACATCCGTGCTTCCATCGGGCCAATGAATAGTGAGTGGTTCGTCATCATAGTCGCCATCTCCTGCAAGTTCGCCAAAGTAGAGCATTGGCTCACCATTTCTGGTTACATACATCAAACCATCCATCATAGGAAGATATTCTCGTGTCACATGTTGCTTCTCCCACAATGAAACAGTATCTGCCATATAAGTATCTCCCATCCATTCGGCAGAGATTTCTTTATCAATAAAATTATTGGGGGTTACGGAGTCAAGCAGGTTCTGCCCCTCTGCATTAGATACTTTAACATAGATCATAATCGGATACCAATCCATAATAGGAGGATTACATGAAATAAACATCAAACTTGTTGCTACCATCAACAGCATTGACTTCAAAATACTCTTTTTCATAATACTTCTTTAATTAGTCGTAATTAATAACTCCATAAAATTAGAAAAAGAAGCGTGGCCTGATACGCCACATCGTTAATGGAGGTCGTAGGAAACCTGAAATACAGAAATGGAGATAACAGCCCACGCGAAACGCGTAGAACCATTATACTAACCTTGCATTTCTGAAAATTTCCTACGTTTCCATTAACAAGAGAGCATAACGCTTCTATTTTACCAAAATGTCTTGACGAGACTTTCGACTCATCGCTGCAAAGTTACAGCAAGACAACTGAAAAAGCAACATTTGAGGTTAGTTTTTCTAAGCCGCGGCGTATCTTTTCTTCTATTCTACTCACCCAATAATTCACATCTTTTCATTCAAAAACTTAAATATCCGCGGATACGTAATGAAATATCCATGGATACGTGATGAAATAACCGTGGATACGTAATGAAATATCCGTGGATATTTAGTTTTTTCGTTTGCTTCGTCGAAGTTATTCTTTGGTATGAGCGCTACTTTTGAGGCTGTATAATCCGAAAATATGCCTATTTTCGTTCAGCAATAGTCCTATATGTCTGATAAAACAGTATCTTTACGGTAAGTCGTGAAGATAATCCCACTTGTTGCGAGCAAACAACAAAATATTACTCGCTAAAACGAGTTTTGCTCGTCCTTCTTTGTTGTTTGTTCACTCGCTTATGATTATCTTTGCAACAACTTAAGTAATCACAGAATAACGATGTGACTAAATTTGCATTTGTGCATATTTGCTTTGATATAAAAATGTAGCCAATGAATCAGTTGCAGGTAATACAGAATAAGATATACGAGATTCGAGGTCAGAAAGTTATGCTTGATCGTGATTTGGCTGAGATGTATGGAGTTCCCACAAAAGTCCTCAATCAAGCTGTCAAGCGCAATATTGAGCGTTTCCCCGAAGATTTCATGTTTCAACTTTCAGCGGAGGAGACACAAGAATGGAGGTCACAATTTGTGACTTCCAATTCCATTAAGATGGGAGTCAGACGTAATCCTTATGCTTTCACTGAATTGGGAGTGGCAATGTTGAGCAGTGTGCTTAGTTCAAAAACTGCCGTTCAGATTAATATGGGTATTATGCGAGCTTTTGTCGCAGTACGTCAAATGATAAGTTTACCTTCAAGCGGAACGTTGGCCGGGTTGCAACTCGAAGTAAAGGAACTGAAAGCCTATATCGAAGAGGTTTTTGCCGATTATAACGATATCAATGAAGATACCCGTGTACAGTTAGAACTGATAAACCAGACACTTGCCGAGTTGCAATCACAGAGACAAGGTGCAACGAATCGCCGTCCGATAGGCTTTGTGCAATATGACAAAGAACAAGAGTAGTGTACTATGTTTGAAAGCCCACTAAAGAAGAATCCCTACTTGCAGTCCATTGTGGAGAACCTGCCCGACACGCCGGGGTGCTATCAGTATCTCAACAAGGAGGGCACGGTGATTTATGTGGGTAAGGCGAAGAATCTGAAGCGGCGCGTGAGCCAGTATTTCCAGAAGGAGCAGACGGGCAAGACGCGCGTTCTCGTCGGTCAAATCGCCGATATTCGCTACGTGGTGGTGAAGAGCGAGGAGGATGCACTGCTGCTCGAGAACAACCTCATCAAGAAGTACAAGCCGCGCTACAACGTGCTGCTCAAGGACGATAAGTCGTACCCCTCCATCTGCATCACCAGCGAGTACTTCCCCAAGGTGTTCAAGACCCGCAAGATTATCCGCAACGGCTCGCAGTACTTCGGCCCCTACAGCCATATCCCCACGCTCAACGAGATACTCGGGCTCATCAAGCAGCTCTATACGGTGCGCACGTGTAACCTCGCGCTCACTCCCGAGAACATCCGCAGCGGCAAGTTCAAGCCCTGCCTCGACTACCATATCAAGCGTTGCAAGGCCCCGTGCATCGCACTGCAGAGCCACGATGAATACATGGAACAGATCGGTGAAATCAGGGAAATCTTGCGTGGCAACACCAAGGAGCTGAGCCGTAGCCTGATGGACGAGATGCGCCGCCTGAGCGAGGAGATGCGCTTCGAGGAGGCCATGGAGCTGAAGCGCAAGTACGATGCCCTGGAGCGCTTCCGCGAGAAGAGCGAGGTGGTGAGTCACATCATCGACAACGTGGACGTGTTCTCCATCGAGGAGGACGACGGCAGCGCCTTCATCAACTACCTGCACATCACCAACGGGGCCATCAACCAGGCATTCACTTTCGAGTACAAGAAGAAGATGAACGAGACACGCGAGGAGCTGCTCACGCTGGGCATCGTGGAGATGCGCGAGCGCTACAAGAGCCAGTCGAAGGAGATTGTGGTGCCCTTCCCCGTGGACATCGACCTGGAGGGCGTCACCTTCACCGTGCCGCAGCGCAGCGACCGCAAGAAGTTGCTCGACCTCTCGCTGCTCAACGTGAAGCAATACAAGCTCGACCGCCTGAAGCAGGCCGACAAGCTCAACCCCGAACAGAAGAGTACGCGCCTGCTCAAGGAGATACAGGAGCACCTCAAGCTCGACAAAATGCCCGTTCACATCGAGTGTTTTGACAACTCCAACATCTCGGGCACCGATGCCGTGGCGGCCTGCATCGTCTTCCGAATGGGCAAGCCCAGCAAGAAGGAGTACCGCAAGTATAATATCAAGACCGTTGTGGGCCCCGACGACTATGCCTCGATGCGCGAGGTGGTGTATCGCCGCTACTCGCGTATGATTGCCGAGGGCACTCCCCTCCCCGACCTTATCATTGCCGACGGTGGCAAGGGACAGATGGAGGTCATCCGCGAAGTGGTGGAAGACACGCTGGGGCTGCACATCGCCATTGCCGGCTTGGCCAAGAACGACCGCCACCGCACAGCCGAACTCCTCTTCGGCTTCCCCGCGATGAGCATAGGGCTGAAGCAGCAGAGCGCACTCTTCCACTTGCTCGAACGCATACAGGACGAGGTGCACCGCTTTGCCATCACCTTCCATCGCGACAAGCGCAGCAAGCGGCAGACCGCCTCGGCGCTCGACAACATCAAGGGCATCGGCGCAAAGAGCAAGGAGGCCCTGCTCGCCCACTTCAAGACGGTGAAGCGCATCAAGGAGGCTTCCATCGAAGAATTAGAGGCTGTCATTGGTAAGAGCAAGGCGAAAATGGTGAAGGAGGGGCTGCAAGGGTAAGACCTCCCTTGAAATCTAAACTCTCGCAGGGAAAACGATTATAAAAACATCTTAATGAAAACGTCCCACTAACTGTCCCTCTGTTTATAGAGGGACGAGCGAAACGTAGTGAAGCGGAGGGAGTTCCAAACGAAGTGCGGAGAAAACAGGAATTTGATATACTACGCGCTTCGCTTATAACGCCCCCGCCCTACGGGCACCCCCTCTATGAACAGAGGGGGAGTTTGCAAAGCCCTCATCCTTGCAATTTTCCCGACCGAGGGGCGAGGCAAGCGAAAAGAAACGATTGCCTTTGGCCCCTTCGGGCGGCGAACTTTGTTTCTCAGAGGCCATTTTTCGGTTTAACGTGCACTCTCCCACCCGATTAACCCCGATTTTTCTTGTCGGGATTTTTCTCCGTCTCGCGAAAAGTGTCGCCAAAGTGATGTTTTTCTCTCATTTTTGTAGTTTTTCCGTTACCTTTGCGTCTAACGGATAAAAATTGTTGCGAAGACAAACGATGAAAAAGAACGAAACCGAATTTGCGCAGATGGTGAGGGCACACAAAGAGACGATATATACGGTGTGCTATATGTTCTCCAACGACAGCGACGAAGTGAACGACCTCTTCCAGGAAGTGCTCATTAACCTATGGAGTGGCATTGAGCAGTTTCGCGGCGAGAGCAAAGTGGATACGTGGATTTACCGCGTGAGCCTCAACACCTGCATCTCGTGGGAACGGAAGAAGAAGCTGCGCGCCACTGTGCCGCTGACGATGGACATCAACCTCTTCGAAGATAAAGACGAAGACACGCGCCAGATACAGATGCTCTACAAGCGCATCCATCAGCTCAAGCCCTTCGACCGAGCCATCGTGTTGCTTTGGCTCGAGAACATGAGCTACGAGGAGATTGCCGCTATCGTGGGCATCACGGTGAAGAACGTGTCGGTGCGCCTCTATCGCATCAAGGAACAACTCAAACAAATGTCGAACCTGTAAATATCAAGCCTTATGGAAGAACAATTCAATACTGCCGAACTCAATGAGATGAAGGAACAGATCAGCCTGCTGCGCCGCAAGCTGGAGAAAGAGACCATCGTGAATGAGAAGCTTATCCGTACAAGTATGCGGGACAAGTTGAAGGCGGTGAAGCTAAGATCTTACATTTTATGTGCTATAGTACTTATCTCATTCCCTGTTTGGACAACTCCAATCTTTAACTTCCATTCTCCATGGTTTATAGGAGTAACGATAGCATTTCTGCTTATTGCCGTCGTCTATGAAATCTATTGCAACCAACTGCTGAGCACACAGAACTACATCGCTGGTAGTTTGGTAGACGAGGCTCGCAAGCTCAACCGTTACAAGCAACTCAGCAGGCAATGGCATTGGTTCAGTATACCATTCCTATGTATATGGTTGCCGTGGTTTGTTTACGAAGCTACTTCTATGGGTGGATTTTTCGTTAAGAATATTCTTATCGGCGGCCTTATTGGCGGTACTATCGGTGGCATCATCGGTTGGAGTATATATAAGAAAGGACAAAACACCGTCAACGAGGTTATAGAGCAAATAGAGGAACTGACCGAGGAGAAGGAGTAAACGTTATATGTAAGATTATCAATTAGCCAAGTCTATCAATTAGCAGAAGTGTCTATTGTCATTACACTTGCAAAGTGAAATACTGCTGTAGGATACGAGTCAAGTGAAATCTTTGTGTTATTTTTTATTGGTATTCATGTGGGCTGCGTAACCTTGAGGGTAAAATAGGTCGCTGTGTATAAATATAATCCTATGAATAAAAACTTCATTTTTCTTGCAGTATTAAAGGATAAGGCTTAAATTTGCATAATTTAAATAACGTATACTATGCGAAAACTACGTAAAATACATCTTCATCAGGAAGGAACTCATCAGCTGACAATCGGTTTCTTTGTATGGGCTGCTGTGATGGGACTTGCTTGGTGGCTCACCTATAACGAATATCGTTGGCTGTTCATTCTCATTGCTGTATTTGCCACTACCATATATGCACTGCTCATCAATTTCTTCCGCTGTCCGCCGCGTCGTTTCCCGGGTGAAGAGACAGAAGGTATTGTGGTGGCTCCAGCCGACGGAAAGATTGTAGTGATTGAAGAGGTGGAGGAACCCGATTACTTCCACGACCGTCGCCTGCTGCTCTCCATCTTTATGAGTCCGCTCAACGTACATGCCAATTGGTATCCCGTAGACGGAGTGGTGAAGAAGGTTACCCACGATAATGGTAAGTTCCATCGTGCCTTCCTGCCCAAGGCCAGCACCGACAATGAGCGCTCCATGGTTGTCATCGAGACTCCCGATGGCAAGGAGGTGATGGTACGTCAGATTGCTGGTGCTATGGCACGCCGTATCGTAACCTATGCCAAGCCTGGTGACGAGAGTTTCATCGACGAGCACTTTGGCTTCATCAAGTTGGGCTCTCGCGTAGACGTTTACCTGCCCCTTGGCACCGAGGTGTGCGTTACTATGGGGCAGAAGACCACTGGTAATCAGACAATATTGGCAAAGTTGAAATAATTTCAACAACATGAATATCAAGAAGCATATACCCAATACTATCACCTGCTGTAACCTCCTCTCTGGATGTGTTGCTGCCGTGTATGCATTTCTGGGCGTTTATCCCCTGGCGTTTGCATTCATCATTGCAGGAGCGGTGTTCGACTTCTTTGATGGACTCTCAGCTCGTGCGCTCAAGGTGAGTTCGCCTATAGGCAAGGAACTCGATTCATTGGCCGATGTCATCACCTTTGGTTTTGCGCCTGCCACGATGGTGTTTAGCTGGTTGCGCGAGTGTGCCGATGCTTATCTTGATATGTTGATAGCTTTTGCCATGCCATTTGCAGCTTTTCTCTTGGTCGCTTTCTCGGCATTGCGTCTTGCCAAGTTCAATGTCGACGAGCGACAAACTAGTTCGTTCATCGGACTCCCCACACCGGCTAATGCCCTCTTTTGGGGTGCTCTCGTGATAGGCTCACACGACACAATAGTGGCGAATCCTTACGGATGGATGCTCATAATCGCCTTGGTGTTGCTATTCTCATGGCTATTGGTAGCCGAGATTCCTATGTTCTCACTCAAGTTCAAGAACCTTTCTTGGGAGAGCAACCGCATAGTCTATATCTTCCTCCTTGTCAGCCTTGTGTTGCTCGTTGTGCTGGGGCTCAATGGCCTCTCTGCTGTCATAGGATGGTATATCATTCTGTCAGTTTTGACACAAAAGCGGGCTTGATACCGAGTGTGAACATTCTGGCACACCATTTGTATATATATCACCGTAACCATAACTTTTGAAAATAGATGTTTGCAAGTATATTTTTCTTTATATTCCTATTTTTCCTATTCCTTATCATAATAGGCGGTTCGTTATTGCGCGGTATCCTCAATCTCCTTTTCGGACGTCGTATGCCTCGTCAGTCGCATACTGCCCAGGGAGAATATAGTCAGTCGGGTTCACGTACACAGCAGCAGACCTCTTTTACCTCAGGCGGTAAGAAACGCGATAAGATATTCGATGACTCGGAGGGTGAATACGTCGACTTTGAGGAAATAAAGGGGTAGTTGGCTATTATATGATGTATGTTATTTCCTTGAAGAGATAGCTACATAGCTGTCCGTTTTCCTTTTTAAGGATAAGTCGGCCATCAGATTTGACTTCGTGAAGTGTAGCTGTGAAGGTTCCATTGGTATCGCAATAGTTAGCTACAATGTTTCGACGGTAGAGTAGGGTGTTATACAGAGTATGTAGAGAGTCTATTTTAAGCTTTCTGCATGAGATGGATTCTTTTTTTGTTGTCTCTATTATAGAGTAAGAATACAGTAGGCTAGTCACTTCATTGCAAATCTCCGTGAGCAATATTTTACGATCTATTTCGTGGCCGAGGATTTGGTTGAGTGAAATGGGGTTAGGTGCATTGCTGATAAAAAGTGTTTGATTGGCATTAATCCCTACGCCGATAATGGTACGGATTATCTGGGCACCTTCAATATCGTGTTCGATAAGGATACCGCAAAGTTTGCGGTTGTGGTAGTAGATATCGTTGGGCCACTTAATACATATCCCGTCGGTATAGCGACCCAGTACCTTGCATAGAGCCACGGAGATGATTTCGCAAAGGACGAATTGTTGTATTGCGGGTAATTTGTGAGGATAAAGGACAAGGCTGAAGAGTAGATTCCTATTTCTTTCCGATTCCCAAGTATTGCCTCGTTGACCACGGCCAGCTGTCTGGTAATCAGTGGTAATCAAGAGAATACCTGATTGCTGGGGTTGTTTTCTGGCATACGTATTAGTGGATTCAGTTTCTTGTAGATGTATATGAAGTATGTCAGGATTGTTCATAGTAATTCTTTATCTTACGTGGTATTTTCTTGTAAACCTCTTCATAGGAGTGGTCTATAAGGCTACGTATAAGAGAGTCTGGAACATCACGATTGAAAGATACTTGATTCCAATATTTCTTGTTCCAGTGCCATGCACCTTCGATTCCGCTGTAACGCTCACGAAGTTCTAGTGCATAATCGGGTGCACACTTTAGTACCACGATATTGGGGCGGTTAAGATCTATACAGACAAATATCTTACCCATCAAGCGAAACACAAGTGTTGTTTCATCAAAAGGGAAGGCCTCATCTGTGTAGGACTTTTCCAGACAGTATTCGCGGATATCTTCGATATTCATCGTAAATTTTTACCTCCGTATTTCAAACTATGATGCAAAAATAACATATTTTTCGTTTTGTATTTCGCTTATACATTGTATTTTTGTGCTAAAATAGAAAGATATGATAGAAAAAGGACTAACGTATACCTGTACAAGGAGAGTGGAAGAACAGCATTTAGCAGTCAATGTGGGTAGTGGTGACCTCCGCGTGTTTGCCACACCTGCTATGATGGCACTGATGGAGGAGGCGGCTATGTGTACTGTGGCACCCTATCTTCCGGAAGGAACAACGACTGTGGGTGGCCACATAGCATCGTCGCATCTGAAGCCTACTGCTCATGGACGCACCGTGAAAGCTACGGCGGAACTGGTGGCTGTGGAGGGGAGAAAACTGAAGTTTGCAGTCTCTGCCAGTGATGATGAGGGACTTATCGGTGAAGGTGAGCATTTGCGCTTTATTGTGGATCGGGAGAAGTTTATGGCGCGTTTGGGATAACCGATTGGCTATTTGCTTGGTTGTCTGAGAAAAATATTATACCTTTGCAATATACCATTGCAAAATGAAGAAGTCGCAGCAACAGTTGGTAAAGAAACAGCGTGACGTAGCACGCCATGCACGTTTGGTTTGTTTGGTGAGTGATGATGAAATGCGCATCATTGACAGCTATCTGCGTAAGTACAAGATTGAGAATAAGAGCCGGTGGATGCGTGAGACGTTGTTGGCTTTTATACATCAGAATCTTGATCAGGACTATCCGACTTTGTTTAACGAACACGATATGCGCCGTTGATGGATGTTACCTCTGATGACATACGCTATATGAAGATGGCGCTCGATGAAGCGGCCCGAGCCTATGATGAAGGTGAGGTGCCTGTAGGGGCTGTTGTCGTATGCAAAGGAAGGGTGATAGCGCGGGCGCATAATCTGACGGAGACACTCACCGATGTGACAGCTCATGCAGAGATGCAGGCAGTGACTTCGGCTGCCAATTTCTTGGGCGGTAAGTATTTGAATGATTGTACACTATATGTTACGGTTGAACCGTGTGTAATGTGTGCTGGTGCCCTAGGGTGGGCACAATTGCAACGTCTGGTATATGGCGCTGCTGATGAAAAAAGAGGATTCCGCAAGTTTGCTCCACAGGCACTGCATCCAAAAACTGAAGTCGTGGAGGGTGTGATGATGGATGAATGTGCAGCACTGATGAAAGCGTTCTTTAGTGCTCGTCGATAAGGTAATAGATGTTATCTATTATGAAAATTGCGGTTGAAATTTGTACGTTATATATAAATATCGCATCTTTGTACAAAATTAAGTAAAATGAAGAAGTGTGTCCTTTTTATAGCGCTCCTGATGAGTAGCCTGTATATGGCTTATGCGCAGACTCCTTTCCAAGCATTGACCTCTTATGCACAGAATGTCTATCAGTTTGGACATATATGTCAGCAGGAAAAGGTATATCTGCATTTTGACAATACTGCCTATTTCCAGGGGGACATCATCTGGTTCTCTGCCTATGTGGTGAACGCAGCATCGCAGACACCAGCACAGAGCAAAGTGGTGTATGTGGAACTGCTGTCTCCGAATGGGGTAGTGCTGAAGCAACTGAAACTGAAGGTGGAGAATGGAATGGCGCATGGTTCATTGCCATTGGTGGATACACCTGTGGATGCAGCGCGTGCACTGCGTGGGGTGACCGCTTTGCCCAGTGGATTCTATGAGGTGAGAGCTTATACCCGTACGATGCTCAACTTTGATGATACGGGAGTGTTCTCCCGGGTGTTCCCCGTGTATGAGACTCCCGAGAAGGAGGGCGATTATAGCAACCCCACCATGCGCCGTTGGGACAATCCGTATGATGAGCAACGCCCCAAAGCTGAGAAAGCCAAGAAGTTGAACGTCACCTTCTATCCTGAGGGTGGTACACTAGTGCAGGGTATTCCGAACCGCATAGCTTTCAAAGCGATGGATGAACATGGTATGGGAGTGGATGTGAGCGGAGAAGTGAAAGTAGGTGAGGAGGAACAGCCGATAACGCTGACGACTGTGTACGATGGCATGGGAAGTTTTGACTTTACACCGACGAAGAAACGCAATAGTGTAGAGTTTATATATGATGGCAAGGAGTATTCGTTCCGCCTGCCCGATGCTGAGGAGCACGGATGTGCGTTGCAAGTTAATAATTTGCGTTCACAAGCAATCAGTGGACAGCTCTTGGGAGATGCGGAAAGCAAGGATGAACTGTTGGGTATAATGCTCGTGTACCGAGGAACGGCCTGCTATTTCGACACGCTCTCCATAAGGCAGGGTAGGGCGCTGTTCGCTATTCCTAAAGAGGGCCTTCCTACGGGTGTACATCAATTGCACCTGTTCAATGCTGCAGGCAAGATGATGGCGCAACGTCATGTCTTTATCAATAATGGCATTCAGGCTGGTGAAGTACAAGTTACAGCTTCTACAAACCAATATGCTCCGTTTGAGCCGGTCAATCTGACTGTGCATACCTATGCCCCTGATGGCGCTCCTATGCCAGCTACGGTATCTATGGCTGTGAGCGATAGCAAGAATTTGGGTACGGCATATAGCGATAATGTGATGACCAATATGCTGCTTTCGTCAGACTTGAAGGGTTATATCCATCATCCTGAATACTATTTCGACAACGATGGAACTATGCATGTGCAGGAACTGGACTTGCTGATGATGGTTCAGGGATGGACCCGCTACAATTGGACCAAGATGGCGCGTGTGGAACCCTTCTATGTGCGGCATTTTGTGGAAGATGGGCTTGTCATTGACGGTTGTGTGTTGCACCGAATGAAAGACAACCCAGTGGCAGGTGCTACAGTGAAGATGCGACTCTACTCACCTGATCGCTCGAAGATGCAGGAAACGACCGTCGTTACTGACGATAATGGTTGCTTTGGATTTGCAGTGGAGGAGTTTAGCGGTACGTGGGATATGTTCCTTTCCGTCTTGAAGGAGGACAAAAACTTGGATTGTCGTATACGCCTTGACCGCGCTTCACGTCCTGTGACAAAGGCATATATGGTGTCTGATACTTATCTTCCCGACTTTGCAACAGTGGAGGATAAAGTCAATGTAAAGCAGGAATCGAAGGAACCTGCTATGCAAGCCGATCCCGACAGTGTGTTCCTGCTGGACAATGTGGATGTATATGGCCGCAAGAAATACGTGGATTATCTCACCTTCAAGGCCTATAATGCGGAGGAAGATACGGAGTTGCACCTTGATCAAGGAAAATATACCTATATGGTGCGCGATTACCTTGCCGAGAAAGGGTATGACATTGACTACACCCGTTACAATGGGGTGATACCTGCTGAGATATCTACCCGTGAAGAGATGATGACTTGGGCATTGGAACAATGCCCGATTAATAATCGCCGCGTGCTATGGTATCTGCATAATGAGGATAGTGAATGGATGAAGGAAAGCTATACTCCAGGTTTCGATATCGATATGGAAGATGTGAAATCTATCATAGTCTACGATAGTCCGTTTGAATATATGCAAATACCTATTGTACGTGAAGTACTTTCCATAGAGCAGCTGCAAGCTCTTAATGAGACGAAAAAGTTGGAGGATGTGGTATTGAGCAGGGGACTCTACGTAATTGATATCGCTATGTATCCTAAGGGGCTCCGTCGCTCAAAGGTGAAGGGACAGCGCCAGACTACCTTCCGGGGTTATTCCGAGATTCCAGAATTCTATGCCCCCGAATATCCTGACGGACCTATACAGGGTGATGTGGATTACCGTCGTACACTCTATTGGAACCCGGCACTTACGACCGATGATAATGGTGCGGCTAATGTGATGTTCTACAATAATGGTTACTCAAAGCAGTTTGACATAAGTGCTGAAGGTATTACTCCACAGGGAATACTGTTGCGTTCGAAATAAAACTTAGACGAAAAGATAAAATAGTGTAACCTTTAAAAATTTAATAACCAATGAGAATGAAAAGAATTTCTATTACATTGTTGACGATTGTGGCAAGCGCGGTCCAGCTTTTTGCGTATGTCACCCCCGAGTCGGGCAAGGTATATCGCATACATAATGTAAAATCTGACAAGGTGATAAGCGAAGACTGTATCGCTCGCCAGTTGGCGTCTGTCGATGCCGCTGGCAATGACGACTTTAAGCAATTGTGGCTCCTTAAGGAGAGCAACAATGGCTATACGATACAGAATGCTTATTCTGGGCAGTACCTGCATCATTGCGCCCAACAGTCAACTCGTATTTATCCCACGGGTGCCGAGGAGGCTGTGATGTATCTAACCCAAGTGAATGGTACACAATATGCCATCGGACAGGCATCGGGTGCCTATCTGCATTTGGATGGTAGCAACAATATCGTTCGCTGGTACGACGAGGCTAATACAGGATCGCAGTGGCAGTTTGAGGAGGTGAACGTTTCGAGCGAGGCCATCTCACTGCAGCAAGCTGCTTTCCAGAAACATTACGCAGAGTATCAGGCCAAGCTCGAACTCATGCAGCATATCGACGAGTACAATGCTTTGCTCCCCACCTTCTTTACAGACCTTACCTGTACAGAACTGCGGCCCTCGTATGTTCAGATGGACGATGCCGCATTGCGTACTGCTATGGCAGCACTCCCCATCTCCTTGCAGGATATGGCTGTGAAGATTAAGAACAAGGCTTGGGGGCATCGTGAAGAGGAGTTCCGCGTACGCAATTACAAGGCTTACAGCGATCCGGACTATTGGGCCAATGTGCTCTATACCAAGAAGTATGGACGAATCAACAACCCCACTGGCATTTATGGCCAGGCTGGCGATGTGCTTTATATCTTCGTAGGCGATGATGTCCCCGAAGGAGCAACCTTGAAAGCAGAGGTTATCAATGGTTCGGGTATTCAGGGTACAGCCTACGACCTGAAGAAGGGACTCAATATGGTGTCCACTGTAAAGGATTATTCAAATCTCTTTATCCAATATGTCGGCAATACCTCTCTGGAGAGCGATGTGCTCATTACCGACTATCCCGCACTTAAGATTCATGTGGAGCAGGGTGTTGTCAATGGTTTCTGGAATAAGGAGGAGCATGACGATGCCGACTGGGTAGACATGATGGCCAATCTTGCTACGGCCGATGTGTTTCAGGTGAAGGGCGAGCGCATCATGTTTCACATGAGCCGCTACTATCTGAAGCAGTTCTGTCCCAATACCATCACCGACGCTATAGGCTGGTGGGACGATATGACCCGTTGGCAGCAAGACATGTTGGGTATTGAGGATGTGCGCTTGACGAAGTTCAACAATCTCAACTGCGCCATTTCTCTTACTTCGGGCTATCAGTCGGCTACACACTATCGTACACAGTATCTCGACTCTTACACCGGTAATCTGCTTCCATACGAGCGCATGATGAGCAATGCCGACAACTGCTGGGGTCCTGCCCATGAGAATGGTCATGTGCATCAGGCTGCCATCCAGTCGGTAGGCACATCAGAGGTATCTAATAACTTCTTCTCCAACTTGACACTGAACAAGCTTGGCAAGTTTGTATCACGCGGTTCGGCCAATAGCGTTATCTTCAATGACTATGGCAATCATAAGCCCTATATCCTGCGCGATGGAGCTTCTACCATGCGCATGTTCTGGCAGCTCTATCTTTACTTCCATGAGGCCAAGGTTGACACAACCTTTTATCCTCGCGTATTACAGGCTATGCGTGCTACCCCGATGAAGGCACGCGACCCTAAATATTATGCCAACTACGTGTACGGCAACGAGGACTTGCTCCTTTTTGCCAAGGCTTGCTGCGATGTGGCTCAGCTCGACCTCTCAGAGTTCTTTCGTTTCTGGGGTTATCTGGAACTGACCGACAAGCAGCATATCGGTGACTATGGCGATTTCTATCTTACTACCCGTCAGAGCGATGTGGATGAGTTTCTTGCCCATGCAGCCCAATATCCCAAGGCTCCCTCAATCATCTTTATTGAGGATCGTGTGAAGCCCATTCCGCGTACCGATGGTGGTAGTGGTGATAAGTTGCATCATGGCACCTCTGTTTCGGCTGCTGAGGCTGGCGATTTGGGTCACTATACTGATTATATGGATATTTCGGTAAAGGCCGAGGGCTACCTCTACAGCAAGGCTGGCGCCAAGGTGACCATCACAGAAGGTACAGGAGCATTGGGTTTCAAGGTGTATGCCAAGGCTGACGATGCCCTGCTCTATGGCTCCAACAAGCTCACCTTCACACTTCCCGATGAGGTGGCTGCACAGGAAATCTATATAGTGGCTGCCCAAGCCGATGGTGCTGATGTGCTTGTGCCTACCACTGCTGAGGGAGGCGATGAGGAACAGCAATATGCAGCATTGGCCGCTGCCATCAAGCAGGCTAAAGCAACTATGGCAATGAGCGACGAGACAGGCATGAAGGCGGGCTACTATTTTGGCTCGGCGGTAGAGGCGCTGGATATACTCCTTGGTGACGCCCAAACTGCTTATGACAACAAGGACCAGAGCGTTCATTCCTATGGAAAGTGGGCTACACTGCTCGATGAAGAGATGCGTCGTATTGCAGCTGCTACGGACATCAAGCAGACCATCTATGCGGCCAACTGGTATGTCCTGCACAACGCCAACTACCCATCCTATTCAATGGCGACTTCGGGAACAAAACTGCGCTGTACCGTTGCCGACCCTGCAACCAATGATGCCAAGCAGTGGGCATTCGAGCCGGCAGGAGATGGCATTTACTGCATCCGTTGTAAGAGTACAGGAAACTACATCAGCTCTATCGGACAAAGTGCCCAGGCTGTGGCGACAGCTACCAAAACTGCCGATGCTGTGAAATTTACAGTGACAGATAATGGTAACGGTACCTTTACGATAAATGATGCTTCGCAGCAGTATGGTGCTCTTCACTGCGATGCCGGCAAGAGTGTTGTAGGATGGGCTGCCAATGCAAAGGCGTCTACCTGGTATCTGACCTGTGTCGTTGACGGGCAAAGCGAAGTCTTCGAAACTCAACTGAACGTACTGATGGCTCGTGCTGAGGAGATACTCTCTAATCTAATCACTGATTATAGCACAGAGATGGACGGAAGCAATATGGCCCTTCAGGCAGACGTGACTCCTCTTGTGGGAGCCGATACACTACAAGCATGGGCAGGTGAACTGCAAGGGTATGTGTTCCTACACAATTGGGCGGATTGTCGCTTGGTAGACTGCTACGACAATGTTCCTGCTCTCATCAATACTATCACCACCCTTATTGATAATATCGTTGCAGGCTACAGTAAACCGCTCTACTTGCCCGAAACCTCTACCGAGGAGGAGTATGTGCTCTATTATATCAGTCCGGTTGGCAGTGATCTGTACCTCTCGTTTGAGAAGTCGGCTCCCCGCTACCTCACCTATTTGCGAGCATTGGAGTACACACCCAGCTACTCGGTTGAATATGATGATCCCACCTTCCTCTGGTGCTTCTTGCCCGCAGATGTGGAAGGACAATACTATATTGTTAATCGTAAGGTTGGCACAGGAGCGTATGCAGTGAGTGGGAAGAGTAATCTTGCTGTTGATGCGACTGTCAATACACCGGCCATTCCCTTTGTGATTACACCAGATGAAGAGCAGGATGGTTATGTCATCTCTACTATTGCAGGGTCGAAATGGACTACCAATACCTCAAACTATGTGCAGACATCGGATAAGAAGAGTGTGCCTTGGCAATTTATTAAGGTAGGAACCTCTACTTCTATTGCTCCAGTTGTGCCTACTCCCGAAACCGAGCAGCTATACGATTTGATGGGACGTCCTGTGGCTGCACCTGCTCCAGGTATTTACATTCGTGGTGGTATGAAGGTGGTAATCCGATAATATCCATCAGAAAAGAATTATAAAAAGGGCACCGCATCAGTACAGATGCGGTGTTTTTCGTTTTTTTATGGGGGAATATTGTTCAAAAATAGTTTTTCACCCATCTAATCGCATGTTTTTGCCCGTGTGCCTATTGTTTATCGTTGTACATTTGCGACGTCAGAAACGACAAAAGAGAATTTCTAAGAAGTGGAAAGTAAACGATAATAATAAAGGTAAAAAAGAAATTATGAGTACAACGGGAAAATTTCAGAGAGATTTGGTCGCAGTACAAGACGAACTGTTACGTTATGCCTACAAGTTGACAATGGATCGTGATGAAGCGTATGACCTCCTTCAGGAAACATCGCTCAAAGCCCTCGATAATCAGGACAAGTATACTCCAGATACAAACTTTAAGGGATGGATGTACACGATTATGCGTAATATCTTTATTAATAACTATCGTAAGGTAGTGCGTGACCAGACCTTTGTGGATCGTACTGATAACCTGTATCACCTTTCACTTCCACAGGACGCAGGTTTTGAGAGCACAGAGAGCGCCTATGACACCAAAGAGATACGCCGTGCTGTTAATGCGTTGCCACGCGAATACCGTGTTCCCTTTGCAATGCACGTATCGGGCTTCAAATATCGTGAGATAGCCGATAAACTGTCGCTCCCTTTAGGGACAGTCAAGAGTCGTATCTTCTTTACTCGCCAGCGCTTGCAGATGCAACTCAAGGACTTTAGATAGCGGCTTTATTCAATTGATAGCTCTATCTATCTGCTCGGCAATCTGCTGCATGCCTTCAATGTTGGGATGACTGGCGGTCTTACTGATGTTCTGAAGCTGTATCAACGGCACACCGTAGTGCTTGCAGATCTCCACCATCGACTCGGTAATACTGGGTTTCAGTCCGTCATTGGAGATGAAGTAGACATCAGCCGTGGGGTAGCGCTCCTGGATGCGGGCGAGCATGCAAGCCATGGCAGGGCGGAAGGTGTAGAGGTCGGCACGGCGCCAGCCCTCATATTTGTACTCGCCGATGGGCGAACCTGCCCATGAGTCATTCGTTCCACCGAAGATGAGGATGATGTCGGGACTGCCGAGGGCGGCAGTGCGCAACACGAAGGAGCGGTTGCTGTAGTCCTCGTCGCGATAGCCGGTGTAGCAGATGGTAGAGCCCGACCACGAGTTGTTGACTTCGAGTTTCCAGTCGCGCTTCTTGATGAGCTGCATCCACCAGGTCTCGCCCACCTTGGTCACATCGGTGCGGCGGGCATCCTGCGGACCGGCAAAGTACCATATATCCATCGTGTCGGGCGTGAGGTAGCCCTCAAAAGTAGAATACGAGTCGCCCAGGATACTTACCGAGGGACGTTGTGCCATGCCTGCCAAGGAGCAGAGCAGCACTGCGAGTGTGAGAAGTGTCTTTTTCATAATATTTATCTTTATGGTTTGTCATCCGAAGTCGAGCGACAGCTGTCCGTCGCCCAAGAGGTTGTAGCTCATGCGGTGATAGGGCGTGAGGCCATGCTCCTTGATGCCCGCGCGGTGCTTGGCGGTGGGGTATCCCTTGTTGTGGTTCCAGTCGTAGTGGGGGTACTCCTCGTGCAGACGGTTCATATAGTCGTCGCGGTAGGTCTTGGCAAGGATCGAGGCCGCCGCAATGTTCATCAGCTTGCCGTCGCCCTTGACCACCGTCTCGTAGGGGGTGTCGCCATAGGGCTTGAACTTATTGCCGTCGATGACGATATACTGAGGGCGCAGGGTGAGCGCATCCAAGGCACGGTGCATGGCGAGGATAGAGGCATTGAGGATGTTGATCTCGTCAATCTCCTTGGCGGTGACGATGCCCAGCGCCCAAGCCAGCGCATCGCGTTCCACATCTTCGCGCAGGGCATAGCGCTGCCGCTCGGTGAGCTGCTTAGAGTCGTTGAGCAGGGGGTGCGTATAGTCGGGCGGCAGTATCACCGCAGCAGCATACACGTCACCCGCCAAGCAGCCACGACCCGCCTCGTCGCAGCCGGCCTCAATAAGTTCAGGATGTAGGCAAGGCAAAAGCATATTTATATTCTTTGGATGCAAAGATAGTAATAAACGAGCGAGAAATATGAAGTTCACTTCAATATTTTTCACAGCACCGACGCGAAATTAGCGTCGGTTGCGACGAAGGAAGCTTTAGCTTCCCCGAGGAGTGCTGCTTGCAGCCTTATCCTATATATCTTCGCGGTTACCGCAAAGATACAATAAGCCGAGAGGAGAACAAAAATAAAATTGTTTTTTTATCCCGAGGCGCCGTGTATTTTCTTGGCACAGCCATAAATGTATATAAAGACTCAACTTCCGCAAGCCGCAGCCTAATTTCTGTGCCAGCGAAGCGGCATTAAACAGCGCAAAGATAGGGCATTTGCAATATACAAAAACAATCTTTACCTTTGCACAAATAAAACATCTATTGTCATGCAAAGAAAATTATTCAGCTTCTGTATCATACTGGGGTTCTTGGCCTGCAATAATGCGCCTACAGATACTATACCCTTGAAAGTCCCTGAAGAGCAAATGGCACTGCATGTGCAATTGGCCAACGATATAACCCGTTTGATGGAAGAAGACAGTGTTCAGTGGGATGCCGTAATGGCACTATCCGACTCTGCCCAAGCCATCTTTTGGTATGTTCCGGAAGTTTTTGCCTCCGAAGCATTTGCGTGGCATCATTTAGGTGAGAAGGCCAAGGCCGATTCAGTCTTCATGCACATGCGCAATCTTTATGACCGCCGTCTTCGCCAGCGGGCAGACTTCAGCGATGCTGTCAATCGTGCTTTCGTGAGCGGATGCCTCTATGGTTCAGAGGCATTCATGGCTGAACTCGACTCGCTTGCAAAACTCAAGGCCTATCAGCCTAATTCTGCGGAACTGAATAATTGGCGCGAATTCGGGCCCGAAGCTTTAGAACAAATTATGGATAGAAGGTAGCCGTTCTATTCATAGTATCGTACAGGTCTGTATACATTATCAATCAGTTCAAACTTTAGTCGGTATACATCATCGATAAACAACGAATCGTCGCGCTCTACAAGGTCTATCAAGCGGTGATTCTCATAGCCATTCTCGATGAAATATATACGGTAGGTGTTGTCGTGCTCGTGTACGACCTTCATTACTTCATTAATATCGTGCGGCCCGTCCTGATAGCCATTGATAAAGTTATAGTAACTCCACCATTCAAGGCCAAGTTCCTCTTGTGAGATGATGTAGTCTTCTTGTAGCTGTTTCTCGTAGTCTTCGCCCAGTTTGCTTAGGAAGCGTGGCGTGCAGTATTTCGTAGCATCCAATTGGAAATGGGCAACGCCCCGCCCAAACAAATACCTGCTATAGAAGTCACTCAGCATCCTTATAGCCTTTTCTTGTTCGTGGCCTTCTTGCTCAAGATCAAACGTGTCACCCGCGGTCATTCTAAGGGGCTCTTTTGAAATCTGTACACCCGACAACGTTCCCCCTGCAAACTCATCATTCGTGACGTTCTCCTGCTTGTCGTCAATGGTATATATCCTTTTAGCCTCGTTCTGCGCCACTGATTGCATACAACACAGTGCGCACAATAGAATACTTGCAAAAGTTCTCATGCCCGATTCATTTGTTCCGATTAAACTCCTCCAACCTTTCATTCAGCAAATCGCACAATACTTGTGGCTTTATCGTCAGTCCATCGGCGGCGATAGATTCTTGGGCGCCCGCAACCTTGACATTGAAGTTGCGTACTGCACGGCCCCACTGGCCGGCATTATCCAGCCGTTGAGTCTCAATATTCTTCTTGTATTTAATTCCTATCATCTAGGTAGTAGAGACACGAGTGAGGAAGAAGATTTCCACATCGGCAAACGATGCCTCCCATGGCTTCCCTGCGTTCATTATCACCTTCTCGTCCGTAATGACGAGATACGGTGTCCGCGTCAACAGCTCCTTTAGCACAAGATAGGCAACAAATAATCCGCCCAAACCAAAGAACAGGATACCAATCCATGCTGCAATGATAACCATCAAAGGTTTCTCATTCCCATCAAGCAAAATCAAGACACTGCCCGCTGCAAATGCAAGGCAACAGAGAATCAGTAGAGCATTCCTCCACACCGAACGATAGATTTTGATTTCTTCTCTCATTTATTTCTCGTTTTGTCCCGTAAAAGTAGTTACTTAATTTGACATATGCAAACACACCAAGAGAACTCTTCTTCTGGCATCCATCCACTCGCAACAACCAATAAAGTCTGAAAACGTACTTTGATGGCTTCATCAGGTTTATAAAGAAAGCCCCGCACTATCATTGAGTGCGGGGCATGCTATCGGTTTCGGCCAAGTTGTCAAGTATGTTAATCCAATAGTTCCTTTATCCTATCAACTGTTATTGCAGATGACTTAATGTTGCATACCCTGAATACGTTCATACCAATCGTGAAAATCGTCTACTGTGGCGTAGGGATTCATTTCAATATAGTTTATTGCATAGTCAAGCGAGACGGAATAACCATAAGTCTCGTACAACTCTTCTATCAGTACTTCGGGATCAATGGGAACAAACATACCCTAGTTGATTATATAACTCATTAATCACACTGCTCTCAGCACTATTCAAAATCTTTCCCTTATATTCTTCGTAGGCGCCTTTAAGTTCATCCTTTGATGCAGGAAGTGAAGAAGCATCAACGCCATATTGTTTCTTGATAAAGGGAACTACCTTGTTCAACGCGGAGAAACGAACCTTACTTTTCAGGTTTCTACTATTCAGTTCCTCTTCCACTAATGTTTTTAATTGTTCGATTGTCATAATTCTTATCATTTTTCATTCAACATATCACTTCAAATTCTCTAATCTCTCATTAATATACCCGATTAGTGCCTTTTCATAACTACCTTTAATCAAGCTGTCAATGGTGTATCCCTTGTACAAATCATAAATCGATATTCGAAGAATGGGCACGTCAAGGACTATTGATGTGACATCTTTGATATAGTCATAAAATGCTCTCTGCTTCCATCTTGAGGGAGCATTTACTCCAAAATCACCATCAACAGGACTTACACCAAACTTCTTTTGTGTTGAAGAATTTTCCCAATATCCTCCGTGAGTACAACAATTCGCTTCATATTGCCTACAAAATGTTTTGTATTTAGCAACATCTAAATTCTTGTTCTCTTGATATATCACCGAATCCAATGTAGCTAAACGATACCGATTAAAGTGATTCTCTTCATCCAGTTCTATGATAAACTCCCTCGTGTCGATATCGTATGCTCCTGCATTTACTGGAATCTCGGGCAAAACGCCTCCCAATTTCTTGTAGATTTTCAATGCGTCAGCATAATACTCCGATTCAAATAATTCGTCTTTTTGCATTTTTCGATGCATTCCGACTCCATAATGCTCAATGCAAATTCTTTTTAGATACTCTTGTCTTTTAGCCATACTTCTAACATTTAATTATTTTATTAATAAACCTTGTCACTTTATTCCCATCCTGTTTACTCCAATCCACGTATTCGAAGAATCGTGTTTTGATAAGCGTTTCTATCAACTCTACTGTCGCATCATAGATATTCTTTGCCCCACTGAACTCTTCAAATTCGTGACCATCGAATATGTAGATAGGGTTACTCTCCGAGTCATTACCACAAATCCCTAGGTCAATACTAAATTGCATGGATTTCTTGGGTAGCATATCTATCAATCGGTCCAACGACCAAGCAGGCAAGGCCTTGTGCGAGATTGCTTCGCTGTCAGGACTACCGAAACCTATATATTCATGTCCTTCACGCTCATACACATACATGTCAGCCGTTTCTGGCAATACACCAGCCTTCACTAAGCGGTTTGACTGCTTGTAGTTGGTGCAAATCTGGGATGGTTTTAATTTAATCATAGCCTATTCCTGTTTAATGCTTCTTGATAAACCTTATATACTCTCTCACGCAAATGCAGTGGACGAATAACTGTCAGTGAGCGACTCCGCGAAAGGAGTTCCATAACAAAGTCATTCGTAATGCGTAGGCGTAGCGTGATTCGGAACTCCTCATCAGTGTCACAAACGATACGTTGCGAATGATGCAGCGGAAGGGACTTCAAGAACTTGCCATCCAAGGCATCATAAGACAATTCAATGTCCTCAACCGGTATGTCCGTTTGTTGCCAGATACCGTATGAATCTCTGAATAGTTCATCAACATTTATAGACTGGTCGCGCTTAAACTTTTCGTGCTCCATCACTTCAATATTAGCTATTCGGTCTATTCCGTAACTCTTCAATGTATCCCCAACCTTTGCCAAAAGGTACCACCGCTGGTTCGATTCTTTCAAGAAATGAGGATGTGCATTGACGCATATTACATTATCATTGTGCCTGACAAGGGTATAGTCAAACTTTATTGGATGCTGCTTGCGTATGGCATCAATGAGTAGCGGCATTTGCTCACTGCCTACGGGGCGATGATGTTCTGCCAAGATATACCGATTGTCCGCACTCTCGCTGTTTATGGCATTGAGTAGGTCAAAGTTCAGCAACATCTCTTCCGTATTCGTAAAGAATACAGGTTGGTCGGCCTGCAAGCAGTAGCCATAATTGTGTTTGTGCTCGATAGGGAATCCCAACTCACAGACATCTGCAATATCCCGTTGCAAAGTCCTCAGACTGATATCGGAGGGATGCCCGCGATACTCCAGCTCCCTGTTTACGTGTTGCAGCAACTCACCTGCCATTACGTAACGACCTTTCTCTCTCTGCAATCTATTAATTATTAGCAGATACCTTGTCAATAATACAACATTCTTCATAGCATTACCATTTGTGCTGCAAATATATGTACTCCATGCGACATAACTTGTCACTTCATATACAAAAATCAGCAAATTGCACATTATTCCAATAAAAAAAGGAACGTGGACAACAACTTATCCAAACGTTCCTGGGTACTTGGCCGAAACCCACAGCGACAGATAAATTGCGCCCACGTATAACGTAGGCGTTTAACCAACTTATTCTTGTCACTGTTCTTTCTACGGCCAAGTTTCGGAACATTTTTAGAATAAATAGCAAACGCTAACCAATATGTCTCTCGAACTGCACCGATAGTTCCTATCCGCACAATTCAATCGCAAAGATACACTTTTTATCGGAACATCAGTGCCCTTACACCAAATTATTATTCCACACCCCCTACAACTCATCCGTAGCAGCCCCTTAATCAAGCAGCCCATGCGTCCACTCGCAACAACCTATAAAGTCTGAAAAGAATAGGCGTAGGCGTACTTTGAAGGCTTTGTAGGTTGTTTGTGCCAGACAATACGCTGTCACGTCGTCGAAACTCAGTTTGCTGCTGTTTGGGCTTATCCAAACTGGAGTTTTTCTTCGTTAAAACTACAGTTTTTCTTTGCCAAAACTGGAGTTTGGATATAGACAAACTGGCGTTTGGAACCTTTGATAAAAAATTATCACAGGCTTGACAAAATTTTGTCGCACCTATGATAATTTTTTGTCACTACTGTGAAAAACTTTTTTCACACCTATGAAAATTCTCGCAAAAAGTGTACGAATGGCCCAAACGCACTGCTCCGCTCAATTATCGGAGCTAACACCCTTTGAGGGTAGAGGTCTGCATCAGAACATCTTACGCACTCTATCCACGGCGGCCACAAGGGCGTCGACCTCCTCCATTGTGTTGTATAGGGCAAATGAGGCGCGTACAGTGCCGGGGATGCCCATGCGATGCATCAGGGGTTGGGCGCAGTGGTGGCCGGTGCGTACGGCAATGCCGAGGCGGTCGAGCAGGGTGCCGAGGTCGGAGGGGTGTATGTCGCCTACGTTGAAGGAGATGACGGCGCCGCGCTCTTCGGCCTCGCAGATGATGCGCATGGCGGGTATCTCGCGCAGGCGCTGCAGAGCATAGTCGGTGAGTGCCTTCTCGTGGGCAGCAATATGTTCCATGCCGAGGGCCGACACATAGTCGAGGGCGCGGGCAAAGGCGGTGGTGCCTATATAGTCGGGCGTGCCGGCCTCAAACTTGTAGGGCAGTTCGTTGAAGGTGGTGCGCTCGAACGATACGGTCTGTATCATCTCGCCACCGCCCTGATAGGGGGGCATGCGGTCGAGCCAATGCTCCTTGCCATACAGCACGCCGATACCCGTGGGGCCATATACCTTGTGGGCACTGAAGGCGTAGAAGTCGGCATCGAGGTCCTGCACATCGACGGCGATATGCGGTATGCTCTGTGCACCATCGACGGCAAAGGGCACATCGTGCTCGTGGGCGATGCGTATCATCTCACGGACGGGGTTGACGGTGCCCAAGACGTTGGACACGTGCATCACAGAGACGAGGCGTGTGTGCTCGTTGAAGAGCTTGACGTACTCGTCCATACAGATTTCGCCGCGGTCGGTGATGGGTATCACACGCAGGCGGATGCCCTTGCGTGCCTCGAGCAGCTGCCAAGGCACGATGTTGCTGTGGTGCTCCATCGTAGAGACTATCACCTCGTCGCCCTCGCGAAGGAAGGCCTCGCCAAACGAGGAGGCCAGCAGGTTGATGGCCTCGGTGGTGCCGCGGGTAAAGATAATCTCATTGGTGGAGGAGGCATTGATAAAGGTACGCACGCGCTCGCGCGATGCTTCGTGCAGACGCGTGGCCTCCTGCGAGAGGAAGTGTACGCCGCGGTGCACATTGGCATTCACCGAGTAGTACTCCTCGGTGATGGCATCGACCACCGTGCGCGGCTTCTGCGTGGTGGCACCATTGTCGAGGTACACCAAAGGCTTGCCATACACTTGGCGGTCAAGGATGGGGAAGTCGGCACGGATGGCGTTGATATCGTATGTCATAGTATATTATTACTTACAGGCATTACACTCACGGCATTGGCCGAGTTCACCGCGGAATCGTTTCTCCACCAGATGGTGCAGGCGGTCGCGCAGGGCCTCGAGGCCCACCTCATCGATGACCTCGCCCACAAAGGCACGCATGAGGAGCTGGCGGGCTTCGGCATGGCTGATGCCGCGCTGCTGCATGTAGAAGAGGGCATCTTCGTTGAGCTGGCCTACGGTGGCTCCGTGGCTACACTTCACATCGTCGGCATAGATCTCGAGCTGCGGTTGGGTGTACATACGGGCCTGACGGGTGAGACAGAGGTTGCGGTTGGTCTGCTGGGAGTCGGTGTGCTGAGCACCTTCGCGCACGAGCACCTTGCCGGCAAAGGCACCGGTGGCCTCATCGTCGAGCACATACTTGTATAGCTCGTGGCTGGTGCAGTCGCTCACGGCATGGTCGATGAAGGTGTGGTTGTCGACATGCTGATGGCTGTCGGCAATGGCCATGCCGCAGAGGCTGATATGGGCTCCGCGACCAGCAAGGGTGACACGCGTGGTGTTGCGGGTGGTGCCGCCCATGAGGGTGACGCCATTGACCAACACGCGGCTATCGGCTTGCTGGTGTATGTAGAGGTTGCTCAGTCGGCAGGTGCGCGGGGTGGTCTCCTCCAGTTCGTAAAGTTCGAAGGATGCGCCGGCACCCACGAAGACCTCGATGACCTGATTGGCAAGGAAGTCGACCTCGTCCATGGCATGGTCGCACATCAAGAGGCGTGCCTGAGCCATATCCTCCAGAATGATGAGCACGCGGCGGTTGACCATGAAGTTGACATCGGCACGCAAGATATTCACGAGCTGGATGGGCTTCTCCACCACTACGCCCTTGGGGACGTATAGCAGCAGACCGTCCTGCGCAAACATCGTGTTGAGGGCTGTGATGGCATCGGACCTTGTATCGGCAAGCTGGCCATAATATTTGGACACAAAGTCGGGGTACTGCTCAGCTATCTCCTTGAGACTACCGAGGAGCACGCCCTCGGGGAGAGCGACCTTAGGCAAAGCCTTCATATAGAAACGATCGTTGACGATGAAGTAGAGCGAGGTGCTCATGTTGGGCACATCGCACTTGAACACATCGTAGGGGTTCACGGGGATGTCGAGGCGACCCAGGTTGATTCCATAGTCGGGAGCAAAAATCGCCTCCACATCAGTATACTTGTATTCCTCATCCTGCCGTGTGGGAAAACCCATACGGAGCAGCTCGTCGTGAGCCTCATCGCGCAAGACATTCATCACGGGAGCACTGTGACGACCGATTAGACTGCGGCACTCACGGTAGAGGTTGAGGTATTGTTCTGTACTTTGCATGATTGTCAATTGTCAATTGTGAATTGTCAATTATCCTCCACTTCCTTCTTTATCCAGTCGAAACCGCGGTTTTCAATCTCAAGTGCCAGCTCGGGGCCTGCAGTCTTCACGATGCGTCCCTTGTAGAGCACGTGTACCACATCGGGCTTGATATAGTCGAGCAGGCGCTGGTAGTGGGTGATGACGATGGTCGATGTCTCGGGAGTCTTCAACTTGTTCACTCCCTCGGCCACGATGCGCAGGGCATCGATGTCGAGGCCCGAGTCGGTCTCGTCGAGGATGCTGAGGCGGGGCTCCAGCATGGCCATTTGGAAGATTTCGTTCTTCTTCTTCTCACCGCCGCTGAAGCCTTCGTTGACGGAGCGGTTGGCCAGCTTGCTGTCGAGCTCCACGAGAGCACGCTTCTCGCGCATGAGCTTGAGGAACTCATTGGCGGCCAAGGGAGCAAGGCCGCGATACTTGCGCTGCTCGTTGATGGCGGCACGCATGAAATTGACCATGCTCACGCCCGGTATCTCTACGGGGTACTGGAACGAGAGGAACAATCCCTCGTGACTGCGGTCTTCGGGCGACAGCTCCAGCAGGTTCTTTCCGTTAAACTCTACGGTACCTTGCGTCACCTCGTAGGAGGGATGTCCCACAAGCACGTTGCTCAGGGTACTCTTGCCCGAACCATTCGGGCCCATGATGGCATGTACCTCACCGGGGCGCACCTCAAGGTCTATACCCTTCAATATCTCTTTGCCATTGATGCTGGCATGCAGGTTGCTTACTTTTAGCATTGTCTTTTATTTGTTTTTCAGAATTCCCGGAGGACTCGGAGTGCTCTGAGAACTCAGACTTTCAATTGTCCATTATCAATTATCCATTGTCCATTATCCCACGCTTCCCTCCAGCGACACCGAGAGCAGCTTCTGTGCCTCCACGGCAAACTCCATAGGTAGCTTGTTGATGACCTCCTTGGCATAGCCGTTGACGATGAGGCCGATGGCATCTTCGGTCTTGATGCCGCGCTGGTTGCAGTAGAAGAGCTGGTCCTCGCTGATCTTCGAGGTGGTAGCCTCGTGCTCCACCACGGCCGTCTCGTTCTTGATGTCCATATAGGGGAAGGTATGGGCTCCGCAATGGCTGCCCAGCAGCAGCGAGTCGCACTGGCTATAGTTGCGTGCACCATCGGCACGCTCACCCACCTTCACGAGTCCGCGGTATGAGTTCTGGCTCTTGCCAGCCGAGATGCCCTTGCTGATGATGGTGCTCTTGGTGTTGCGGCCCAGGTGTATCATCTTGGTGCCCGTATCGGCTTGCTGGTAGTTGTTGGTCACGGCTACGGAGTAGAACTCGCCCTGCGAGTTGTCACCCGAGAGAATGCACGAGGGATATTTCCATGTGATGGCCGAACCGGTCTCGACCTGCGTCCACGACAGCTTGCTGTTGGCGCCACGGCAGTGACCGCGCTTGGTGACGAAGTTGTACACACCGCCACGGCCCTCGGCATCGCCTGGGTACCAGTTCTGCACGGTGCTGTACTTCACCTCGGCACGCTCCATTACTACAATCTCCACGATGGCGGCATGCAGCTGGTTCTCATCACGCATCGGAGCTGTGCAGCCCTCGAGGTACGACACGTAGCTGTCGTCATCGGCCACGATGAGCGTACGCTCAAACTGGCCCGTATTGGCCGCATTGATGCGGAAGTAGGTGCTTAGCTCCATAGGGCAGCGCACGCCCTTGGGGATATATACGAACGAACCGTCACTGAACACGGCCGAGTTGAGTGCAGCAAAGTAGTTGTCGCGGTAGCTCACCACAGAACCAAGGTACTGCTTCACCAAGTCGGGATATTCGCGCACGGCCTCGCTGATGGAGCAGAAGATGATGCCCTTCTCGAGCAGCTTCTCCTTGAAGGTGGTCTTCACGCTCACCGAGTCCATCACAGCATCCACGGCCATGCCTCCACTTAGGGCCAAGCGCTCTTCGAGGGGTATACCCAGCTTGTCGAAGGTCTTCATCACCTCGGGGTCTATCTCGTCGAGGCTCTTCGGCCCCTCCTTCTTCTTGGTGGGGTCGGCATAGTACGAGATGGCCTGATAGTCGATCTCGGGAATCTGCAGATGCGCCCAATTGGGCATCTCCAGTCCCAGCCAATAGTTGTATGCCTTGAGGCGGAAGTCGAGCAGCCACTCAGGCTCGCCCTTCTTGGCCGAGATGAGACGCACCACCTCTTCGTTCAGGCCCACAGGAATCACTTCCGTGTGCACATCGGTGGTGAAACCGTATTTATATTTCTCCTCGGTAAGCTTACGCACAAACTTATTGTCCGTCCGCTTCTTCGGGTCCTTTTCTTTATTGTTGTCTTTAGCTTGTTCCATACTGTACTGTTAGGAGGCACGAAATTACAGCTTTTTATCGAAACGTGCAAGCGCAACATTTGTTTTTAGCGGCACCCCTCTTGACTTGTTCCCTACGGAAGGATTTAACTATGCTGGCGTAATTCAGTTTTATTGCGCAAGATACTGGAGTGAGCAAGGATATAATTCAAGCAAGCAGAATCTCTTTTTTGAATCGTTCCACTGATTCGCCTACCTGACGGATGTCTTCCAGATGGTCGGCACAGAAGGTGTGTGTAGCCCGACTGTAATAGGGGAGGCGGCGTGAGAGCATTTCATTGATGTGTGCACGTAGTTCCTCCTCGCTTTTTCCAGCCACAAGGGGACGCTGGGTGCGGGCTATGGTGAGGCGTGTGTGGAGCACGTCAACTGAGGCTTCAAGAAATACGGTGGTGCCTTGTCGGTTCATGTATTCGATATTGTCGAAGAAGCAGGGCGTGCCTCCGCCAGTGGATATGACTACGTCCTCGAATTCGGCCACCTCGTGCAGCATGTTGCGCTCAATCTGACGGAACGCCTCTTCACCGCGCTCGGCAAAGAGTTGCGATACGGTGCAGCGGTAGCGGCACTCGATGTAGTGGTCGAGGTCGATGAACTGTAAGCCGAGCTCCTTGGCAAGCGCTCTCCCTAAGGTCGTCTTGCCGGCAGCCATAAATCCGATGAGCAGGATGCGGGTCATACAGCTACTTACTCTTGCGTCGGCGTATAGGGCGTGCAGTGGCGGGTTTCTCGGCTGCCTTTTCGATGATCTCCATGCAAGCAGCATAGTCTAATTGGGCAGGCTCTACACCCGAGGGTATCTTGTAGTTCTTGCCATTGGCCGCGATGTAGGGACCATAGCGTCCATTGAGTACCTCTACGTTGGGGTCTTCGTCGAATGTCTTTATCAGGCGCTGCTGCTCGTATTGACGCTTCTTCTCTATCAACTCAATAGCCTCTTCCAAAGTTACATGGAGCGGATCAAGTGTAGCGGGCAGACTGACAAACTCCTTGCCCAATTGTACATAAGGACCAAAGCGACCTATGTTGGCCACCAAGGCTACACCTTCCCACTCGCCGAGAGTACGGGGCAGGTTGAAGAGGCTGAGTGCCTCGTCCAATGTGATGGAATCCATGGTCTGTCCCTTTTGCAGCTGTGCAAAACGGGGTTTCTCATCGTCAGTAGCAAGACCAATCTGTACGACAGGGCCAAAACGACCAATCTTTACTGATACCTGACGTCCGCTCTTGGGATCTGTGCCGAGGATACGCTCGCCTACCTTATGCTGCTGACGCTCGCTCATAGTGCGTTCGATGAGTGGATTGAAGTCCTCGTAGAAGGTGGCTATCATCTCGTTCCAGGGTTTTTCGCCTTCGGCAATCTCGTCGAACTCCTTCTCTATGCTGGCAGTGAAGTTATAGTCGAGGACTTTTGGGAAGAACTCGGTGAGGAAGTCGCTGACTACCATACCAACATCGGTAGGAACAAGGCGTGCCTTTTCGCTGCCGAAAGTCTCGCTGCTCATCTTGTCGGTAATCTTACCCGCTTTGAGCTTCAGCACGTTGATGGTGCGTTTCTGTCCAGGCTTGTCTTCCTTGACGATGTAGTCGCGGCTCTGTATGGTGCTGATGGTGGGTGCGTAGGTTGAGGGACGTCCAATGCCCAATTCTTCGAGCTTGTGCACGAGGCTGGCTTCGTTGTAGCGCAGCGGATGTTGTGTATAGCGCTCGGTAGCCGATATTTCGGCATATTGCAATTGCTGTCCCTTGTGCATGGGAGGCAGCAGGTTGTTGTCTTGATTGTCAGATGCAGTGTCTTCATCAAACGACTCGCGGTATACGCGCAAGAAACCGTCGAAGGTGATAACTTCGCCAGTGGCTGTGAACAGGTAGTCAGAGCCGTTCATGCTGATGGTGGCTGTAGTCTTGTCTACCAGTGCATCGGCCATTTGTGAGGCGAGGGTGCGTTTCCATATTAGGTCGTAGAGTCGGCGTTCGGCCGAGGTGCCCTCGATTGTCTGGCGGTCCATATAGGTGGGGCGGATAGCTTCGTGAGCCTCTTGGGCGCCCTTGGCTTTTGTCTTGAAGTTACGTGCCTTGTGATACTGCTCGCCCATATTCTCTATGATGACCTTCTTGCTGGCGCCGAGGCAGAGGGTAGAGAGGTTAGTAGAGTCGGTACGCATGTAGGTAATCTGTCCCGACTCATAGAGTCGCTGTGCGATAGTCATTGTCTGCGATACGGAGAGTCCCAGCTTGCGGGCAGCCTCTTGCTGTAGTGTAGAGGTGGTGAAGGGTGCTGCGGGCGATTTCCTGAGGGGCTTTGTCTGTACGTCGGCAATGGTGAACAGGGCATCCTTGCATTGGGCGAGGAAAGCTTCTGCTTGTGCTTTCTCCTTGAAGCGAGTGTTCAGTTCGGCCTTCATCTCTACGATGTTGCCATTCTCATCCGGCACTTGGAACAGTGCTACCACGCGGTACGATGCCTCGCTCTTGAAGGCCTGTATCTCTCGCTCGCGTTCTACGATGAGGCGCACGGCCACTGACTGCACACGGCCGGCAGAGAGCGATGGCTTCACCTTTTTCCACAATACGGGCGATAGCTTGAATCCCACGATACGGTCAAGCACACGACGTGCCTGCTGGGCATTGACGAGGTTGATGTCGATATTACGTGGTGCCTGTATGGCTGCATTGATAGCCGTAGGTGTAATCTCGTGAAACACGATGCGCTTGGTATCCTTACCCTTGAGCCCGAGCACCTCGAATAGATGCCAGCTGATAGCTTCTCCCTCGCGGTCTTCATCGGATGCGAGCCATACGGTTTCTGCTTTTTCTGCGGCCTTGCGCAATTCCTCTACCACACGTTTCTTGTCGGTGGGTATCTCGTATGTAGGGACAAATGTCTCTGTATCAATACTGAAATCTTTCTTCTTCAGGTCGCGTATGTGACCGAAACTTGACATTACTTTGTAGTCCTTCCCCAAGAACTTTTCTATGGTCTTAGCCTTGGCAGGAGACTCTACTATCACCAGATTTTTTTGCATAATTTCAAAGCGCCTTCACGAATTTCGCCGCAAAAGTAGACAAAAAAATCCAATCCCTCTTATAATATAGGTGTAAAAGTGCTTTTTTTCGTTAATAAACCCTTATTCTGTAGAAAACGTCAGAATTTGAAGACTGCACCTAGCATACCGTTGATGCCTTGGTTGGGGTAGTCGGCATAGCGCTCGTAATGGCGGTTGAGTAGATTGTGCCCATCAAGGAAAAACGACAGTTTGTCGTTCATCGCGTAGTGGGCGCCAAGGCTCCAGTCGATGATGGTACGTTCGCGGAAGCCATCTACTGCGTTGAACATCACAAGGCGGCAGTCGGTGTGTGCATACAGGCCGGGGATGATGCGTACGCGTGTGTTGAGGTGGGCATCGAGCTGTGGCGCACGAGCTAAGATAGCCTGATTGCCCTCTACCATCCAGTGGTTGTAGTGACCTTCGGCGATGACGTTAACCCAATCCTTGTAGATGTAGTCGATGCGGGCGTTGGCATAGGCTACCTTTGCGTCTTGGGTAGTAAATCCTGTATACATGAGTTCATCCTCCTCAAATGCCTGCTCGAAGAGTACATTGTCGGTAATCCTATATCCTCCACCAAGGTGCAGGTGCAATCCTTCGATGATGCGTACGTTGCCTTGTAGGAAAGTGTTGACAAAGGTGTAGCTGCTTGTGAGTTGGCTATGGCTTGCCCAATAGGGTGAGAGGGCATAGAGGGAACTAAATGTATGGATGTCACGACCGCCATTCAGAATCAGGTCTGCGGAGAATATCTTCGAAGGGATATAGCTAATTTTGCAATCTGGTGATGCTTGCACTACAGGGCCATACTTGTTGCCTTGGAAGTCAAGATTAGCTCCTGCGGTAAAGTTCAAGTCTTCGTATCGGTAGCTCCATTTGGGTGTAATGCCTATGGAGAGGTAGTCACCGTATGTGTCCAACCCTTGATGCAGGAGTACGTCGCTACGCAGGAGAAGCGATGCCAAGCCGTATTCGTAGAGGTCGATGCCGAACGATGCCTCTGTGTGGAGATGTCCTTGGCTGTGGTATTGCTTGTTGCCAAAATAGGCATTACGTCCGAAATGGGTATATTCTGCTGCTGCGTGGTATTGGTAGTGCTCTTTTATGGTACCTTTGATGCCTAGTTTACCACCAAGTCGATGGCTTTGTTGCCAATCTGATTCTCCGTAGAAGTTGGCACTTTTCAGGTAGTTGTAGTTATGGTATGCACCATTGATACTCGCGCTCAGCTCAGCCTTGCCCAAAAGTAATCGGTAGTCGGCATTGAGGCCCATGTCGTAGAGGCTTGAGCGCCATCGGGTGTTGTCGTAGCCCTTGAGCTTGCCATTCCATCCATTGATGTAAGCATTCATTGTCAGTGCGTGGTTCTCTTTGAAGCGGAGGCTGTAGGCTGCCAGTCCATCAAGGTTATTGTAGTTACCGTATCCGAGGTGTAGGTATCCTGGGTGGTTAGTGGTGTGTGCTATGCTTGCGCTTTCAGCAATGCGTGGCGTGCGTGCAAAGCGGTTGATGGGCATACTCTCATTGGCATATACGATGGCCTCCTTCTTCATCGATGGCTCCACTTCTTCAGGAATGAAGTTACGCTTTACAGCTCCTGCGATGATGGGGTTGTAGGTGCTTTCCACAAGTACCATGCGGTTGATGGAGTCGTTAGTGGTCGTTTGTGCTGCTGCTCCCGCGGTGATGAGCAGTGCTGCCAGTAGGGTGGTATATTTTCTCATTGTGTCTCTTGCTTTAAAGGTTTCTCATGAGGCCTGTCGGGGCCGCTTATTGTTCTGCTTGTGCTAGAGTTTGCAAGCGGACTTCAATCATATCGGCAATGTCATCATTGGCTTGATAACTTTGCTTGAGCGAGAGAAGATATTGCTTGGCCTCGATGGGCATATCTTTTTTTATGTATACATCAGACAGGAGCACAAAGCCGCGTGCCAGCCAATAGCTGTGGGGAGTGCTCACGTTGATATAGTCGAGCACCTCCTGCTCGGCTTGGTCGTAGTGTTGTGTGTCATAGTACAACTGTGCCAGCAAGTACTTGGCTTCGGCACCATATACGTTGCGGGTGTCGCCTGCAAGCTTCTTGAGGTCCTCGATGGCCGCTTCGTTCTTTTTCTTGTCGAGGTTGGCCTTGGCACGGTAGTAGCGCAACTCGATGGCTGTCTCAGGGGCGAGCTTGGTGTTGGTGAGCACGGCTTCCGTTTCGTCGATGATGACATCTGTTCTGCCCAGTGCTTGTGCGGCACGTAAGCGGTAGGTTTGTGCATATAGTTTATGCTGTGGGTTGTTGGTGATGCCTATGAGGTCGCCATATGACTTCATTGCCAAAGTATAATCCTTGTGGTTGTAGGCGAGGTCAGCCACGCGCAGGGTAGCTTCTTCGCAATACTTGCTGTTGCGTTGCTCGGCCACGCGCTGCAAGTAGATTCGTGCCTGATCATAGTTGTTCTGTGTGTAGTATATGCAGCCGAGGTAGTACTGTGCGTCGATGAGATAGGCACCATTGTTGAATTGGGTGAGGTACTTGGTGAACCCTTCGATGGCTGCCTTGTTGTCACCTCGTGCGTAAGCCAGTTCGGCTGCCTTATAGGTGAGTGAGTCGCGTTCGCTCACGTCCACCTTCACCATACCTTGTGCCTGTGAGGCAAAGTCGATATAGCTGTCCACCATATTCTCCTCCACGTACAGGTTCTTGAGGTCGCGCATTGCCACATCGGCCTGTTCGCTTCCCGGGTAGTTGAGGATGACCATTTTGTAAGCCTTGATGGCTGCACTGATTTGGTTGTTTTGATAGTGGATCAGTGCTATCTCATTACCTGCTTTGGGAGCATACTGGCTTTGGGGGAACTGTGTGGTGAGCTGCTCGAATACGTGGATGGCTTGGTTGTTCTTGTCGAGCTGTATGTAGGCTCTTCCCTTTTCGTAGAGGGCGTCGTCGAGATAGTCAGATTGCGGATAGTTCTCGATGAGGTAGGTCAGTGTACCTATCTTGTCGGTGTAGCGCCCGCTGATACCTTGTGCGAATGCTTTCTGGTATACGGCATAGTCGGCAGTAGAGGGATCTATGTTCAGTGCCTTCTCATAGGCTTGCTCGGCTGAGTTGTATTGGCGCGATTGGTAGTAGCAGTCACCTATACGCATCTGGGCATCGGCCAGTGTGGTCTTGTCGATGGCTCCTGAGGCTGCGGCATAGGACTGCTGCAGCTGTGTGAACTGTTTGAAGGCATCCTGGTAGTTGTTTTGGATAAATTGTGCATAGCCCAATCCGTAGAGTGCTAGGGCATAGGTACGTCCACGACGCTCACCCGTGAGGTTAAGGTACTGGGTGTAGTCGCGTGCGGCTTGACGATAGTTGCCACCGCGATAGTGTGCTTCACCGCGCCAGAAGAGGGCGTCGGCGCTGGTTTGGTTGTCATAGTTCCCCACCTTGAGCGATTCGTTAAGCTTGGTGATGGCTTTGTCGATGTCGCCATTGGCGAAAGCCTCGGCTCCTGCCTTGTAGAGGAGTTTCTGCTTGGCCTCAAGTACCACGTCGCTGGGGCGCTGTATCTTGGCTATCGATGCTAGGGCGGCATCATAGTTCTTGGTGTTCATGTAGGTCTCTACGAGGTAGCTGTTAACGCGGTCGGCATACACCGATGAGGGGAATTCGTTGAGGAAGCGTTCGAGTACATCCACTGATTCACCGAATCCGCTATAAGCCGTCTCATGTACACACACCGTATAGTTGTACATCGCACGTTCGCGTAGCTGTGGCTCGGCAGTGAGGGCTGCGGCTTGCTCGAAACAGAGGCGTGCCTTGTTCTTGTCGCCTAGGTTGAGGAACGATAGCCCGGCATGCAGTTGTGCGCTCTGTGCTATGGCATCATCGCTGTCGCTCACCATTGCCAGTACCTCTGGTGCGCGCAAGTGCTCTCCCGAATTGAAGTGTGCCATACCGAGCTGGTACAGTGCCTCGCGGTTGGGGCTTTCGGCCTCGGCCAGATACTCTTCGAGCACTACGGCAGCCTGCAGGTAGCGTTGTTGGGCATAGAGAGCTTCGCCTTGTATGCGTTTCATTTCGAGGGTCAGTTCGTCCTTTGGCAGTTCATCGATGTAGGCAGCAGCTTCGGCCTCGGCCTGCGCGTAGTCCTTCATTTCGAGGGCTGTGGCAGCCGTGTAGTAGCGTGCTTGATGTTCGAAGGTGGGAGTATCCCTCATCCGGGCAAATCCCTCAGTAGCCTCCTCGTAGCGGCGGGTAGCATAGTCGGTATAGGCTGAGTAGAAGGTGATTTCGTCGGTGTAGCGGTCGCTGATGACGTCCAGTATATCGAGCTGTGCGGCAGCCTCCTCGTAGCGTTCCTCTTGTATCATCGATAGAGCATAGGCTAGTATGAGGTCGTCGCGCTCGGTATCGTTCAGCATATCGGGATCCACCTCTTGCATGCCCTGTGTTACTGTAGCGTAGTTGCCTTGGGCATAGTGGCTCAGTAGGGCGAGCGACTTCATGCGGTTGAGTTCGGGGGCATCGGGGTAGCGGTGCAGATACTGCTCTATGGCACTGCTGGCGCTAGCAGCATCACGTTGGTAGGCGATGAGAACGAGCAGCGCGGCAGCCTCGCGTTCTTGGGTGGCTGTGGGCGACGATGCCACGACATAGTGCAGCATCGCTTCAGCTTGGTCGTAGCTGTGCTCGTTGTAGAACAGTCGTGCTTGCTGCAACTGCTTCTCGGGGATGTCGGTACGTAGGTAGTTGCTGCTTGCCGTGCCGATGTCTTGTGCTTGTGCCGTGATGACACCGCATAGTAGAGATAGTATGAGGTACTTTTTCATTGTCCTTGGGATTGGTTTTTATATTGAGTACAAAGATAACAAGAAAAACGGAATTTTCGGTAATCCTATTGGGAATTTATACCGCGGGAAGACTGTTGCCGTTGATCTTTCGGTAGAGGTCGAGGGCATACACGTCGGTCATCCCTGATAGGTAGTCGAGCACCGCCTGTACCTTGCCGTAGAGCGAGGGGGCCTTGATGTCGTACTGCTCGCTTACACGGTCGATGAGCAGGCGCGAATATGCTTTCTCGGGATGTGTCACGGCATCTACCATCAGTTCTATCAGCGTGTTGATGATGCGGAAACCCGCCAACTCGATATCGAGTACGTCACGTGAACGATAGATACGTCTCACGGCCATCTCGCTGCAGTGGGCATAGGCACTGCGGCAGCGCTCTGTGGTGTGCTTGATGAGGTTCCCGCTGAAGGTGCCTGCCAGTATCTCCTCCTCGTGTGCCACGAAGGCCTCGGCACAGGCATCGATGAGGATGCCTATCACCTTTGAGCGCAGGTAGGCGATTTGTTCATTGCTGTCGGTGACCAGCTTGAATGTGTCGGCCACGCGGGCATGGCGCTCTTCTTCTACGAAGGGCATCATCAGGCCTACTGTCTCATCGCGTGTGAGCAGCTTTAGCTTGTAGGCATCCTCGAGATCCATCAACTGGTAGCAGATGTCGTCGGCAGCCTCCACGAGGTACACCAGTGGGTGACGGCAGTATTTGAGTGGTCCGCCTTCTCTGCTTAGGCGGATGAGTCCCAGGTGGTTGGCAATGTGGGCAAAGGTGTCGGCCTCGGTGTGGAAGAACCCGAACTTGGGTTTACCATTTGCATAGACCGATGAATAGGGGTATTTTACGATGGCAGCCAATGTCGAGTAGGTGAGGGCGAAGCCTCCTTGGCGGCGTCCGTTGAATTGGTGCGTGAGTAGGCGGAAGGCATTGGCGTTACCTTCGAAATGTACGATATCGCTCCACTCTATATCGGAAAGTTGCGAGCGCAGTTCTGCACCTTGCCCTTCCGAGAAATAGGTCGATATGGCTCGTTCGCCCGAGTGCCCGAAGGGTGGGTTGCCTAGGTCGTGGGCCAGGCATGCTGCCGATACGATGTTGCCTATCTCCTCCACGGCCGTGCCACGTAGCTCGAGGTGCTTGTTGGTGAGCATGTGGCTCACGCGATTACCCAGCGATCGTCCTACGCACGAAACCTCTAGGCTGTGGGTGAGGCGGTTATGTACGAATACACTACCCGGAAGGGGAAATACCTGAGTCTTGTTTTGCAGGCGGCGGAAGGGTGCCGAAAATACCAGTCGGTCGTAGTCGCGTAGGAATTCAGAGCGCTCGTCGCTCCCCGTTCTATGCTGTGCCTCCATGCCCAGGCGCTGTGCCGATATGAGTTTGTCCCAATTCATAGTGTGAATAAGATTCTGTACTAGTATGCATTCACTTCTTTTGCATGGTGAAGATCTTCAATAACTAAGATATTATAGGGGTCGGCCTTGGTCATTCGGCCAGTAGCTTCTGTATTTCTGCCTCGAGGTCTTTGACGCTGGCATCGCGCATCACCAGTTCGTTGGCGCGGTTGATGAGGAAGTAGGTAGGCAGCTCGCGCACTCCGTAGAGTGTGGCGATATTGCTGTATGGTGCCTCTTCGTCGCGTACGCATACCCATGGGAGCGTCTCTGTTGCTGTTTTCCAGAAGTGCTCGTCGGGGTCGAGCGATACTTGGTATATCTCTAGCCCTTGTGGTGCATACTTATCGTAGAGCTCGCGCAGGATGATGACACGAGCTGCCGACTGTTCGTGCCCGTAGACGGTGAAATCGAGCATTACCACCTTGCCCTTGAGGTCGGTGAGGCTACGCTCTCTTCCGTCAATGTCGGGGAGCTTGATGTCGATGATCGATGTCTCCACTATCTTGTCCTGTATGGCGCTGTAGTCAATGACTTGTGGCTGGCGCGTATTCTTCATGCCCTTGATGGCGATGCTCTTGAGGTTCTTGGTACGGCTTGCCTCGGGGTGGTAGAGGTCAAGGTTGGTAGCCACGGCGGCGAAGCAGCGTATGTCGTCGCGTGTCGCTGTGGGGTCGAAAATGAGTTGTCGGCCCAGGCGCTGGAAGAGGGCGAAGTAGGCATACGGTTTGCCGGGATCGGGGTAGATGTACTCCATGCGCACCTGTTTCTTGTAGTTGCTTACCAGGGTGTCGATGCGTGCTTGTGTCACACCCACTTCGGGACCCGAGTTGCGTGCGAGGTTCAGCACGTTTTGTTGCAGCTCGCTCTGCTTACGCACCAGGCTCTTGAGCATAAGGTTGTCATCCGACCCTTCCACCTCGTAGGAGGCGGCCATCGAGGGCAGGGTGGCGTTCACGCGCAATGTCTCGGTAGAGTCAACGGAGAGGTATACAATCTCGTTGCCTATGCGCAGACGGTAGAAATCGAAGCACTCGGGTTGGGGCACTCGGAAGCGGAAGGCACCGTCGCCCTTCAGTTTGGCTGAGTCGGCCACGGTAGTGCGTTCCACCCCAATGCAGTCGAGGTAGAGGGTCTTTCCTTCAGCTTCGGTGATATTGCCTTCGATAGTGGCCATAGGCTGCTGTGTGCAGCTCACTGCCGCCAATAAGGCGGTCAGTATGAGGGTATTTTGCAGTTTTTTCATCATTTTGTGATTTTGGAGGACAAAGATACGAAAAGCGAGCGAGAAATATGAAGCTCGCTTCGATATTTTTTGCAGCGAGCGCAAAGTATCTTTTTGGCACAGCCACATAAAGATATGACAAGCCGAGAGGAAAACAGAAAAAACTTGTTTTATTGGTTCTTCGTCAATTTAGGGGCAAGTTGTAGCCTCTTCCATAGTTCGCATGCAATACTTTCGCCCTCAATAAATTAATCCCAGCCCTGTTGAACATACTTCTCTTAATACCTTTGATTTTATTGACCGTTCCTTCCATC
>JAZNYG010000009.1:0-68848 GCA_045594245.1 Bacteroidaceae bacterium | reverse complement strand
TAGTCTTTACTCCTTTATATCAATAGCCAAATTCAGCTCGTCGAGTTGCTTCTGTTCGAGTGGGGCAGGGGCATCCAGCATCACGTCGCGTCCGCTATTGTTCTTGGGGAAGGCGATGCAATCACGGATACTGTCGAGGCCGGCGAAGAGCGATACCCAACGGTCGAGACCGTATGCAAGACCTCCGTGAGGGGGTGCACCGTACTTGAAGGCATTCATCAGGAAGCCGAACTGCTCTTGTGCCTTTTCGGGGGTGAAGCCGAGGATTTCGAACATCTTGGCTTGCAATTGTGAGTCGTGGATACGGATAGAGCCACCACCCACTTCCACACCGTTCACCACCATGTCGTAGGCATCGGCACGTACGGCTGCCGGGTCGGTATCCAGCAAGGGGATGTCCTCTTCCTTCGGATGCGTGAAGGGGTGGTGCATGGCCATCAGGCGGCCTTCCTCTTCGCTCCACTCAAACATGGGGAAGTCAACCACCCAGAGGCAGGCAAACTTGTTCTTGTCGCGCAAGCCAAGCTGCTCGGCCACCTCGAGACGGAGTTCGCAGAGCTGCTTGCGGGTCTTCATCACATCATCGCCAGAGAGGATGAGGATGAGGTCGCCCGGCTCAGCGTTCATGGCAGCCTTCATCTGCTGCAACACTTCTTGTGTATAGAACTTGTCCACGCTTGACTTCACATTGCCATCGGCCTCCACACGGGCATATACCATACCCTTGGCACCAATCTGCGGACGCTTCACATACTCGGTGAGTGCATCGAGCTGCTTGCGGGTATAGGTGGCTGCACCCTTGGCACAGATACCGCCGATGTAGGCTGCGCTATCGAATACGCTGAAGCCATGTCCCTGCAATACATCCATGAGTTCCACGAAGCGCATGTCGAAGCGGAGGTCAGGCTTGTCGCTACCATAGTACTTCATGGCATCGTGCCAGGTCATGCGGGGGAATGCCTCGGGCATATCGATTCCGAGGATTGACTTGAAGAGGTGCTTTGACATGTCCTCGAAGAGTGAGATTACATCTTCCTGCTCCACGAACGACATCTCGCAGTCGATTTGGGTAAACTCGGGCTGGCGGTCGGCACGGAGGTCCTCATCGCGGAAGCACTTCACAATCTGGAAGTAGCGGTCGAAGCCCGAAACCATCAGAATCTGCTTGAAGAGCTGCGGACTCTGGGGCAGAGCGTAGAACTGTCCAGGGTTCATGCGTGAAGGCACCACAAAGTCGCGGGCACCCTCGGGAGTAGAGCCAATGAGCACGGGTGTCTCCACCTCAAGGAAACCACGCTCATCGAGGTAGCGGCGTACCTCGAAAGCCATCTTGTGGCGCAGCTCCAGGTTGCGGCGCACGGCACCACGACGCAGGTCGAGGTAGCGGTACTTCATGCGGATATCGTCGCCACCGTCGGTATTGTCCTCAATAGTAAAGGGAGGAGTCTGCGAAGCGTTGAGCACTGTCATTGCCTCTACGATAATCTCTATATCGCCAGTCTCAATCTTATTGTTCTTGCTTGAGCGCTCATTAACAGTACCTGTCACCTGAATCACATATTCGCGACCGAGCTTGTTGGCTTGCTCGGTGAGCGAGGCATCGTGGTTCTCGTCAAACACCAACTGGGTGAGTCCGTAGCGATCGCGGAGATCCACGAATGTCATACCACCCATCTTACGGATGCGCTGTACCCATCCGGCCAACGTCACCTTCTGTCCTACATTGGAGATGCGCAGCTCTCCACAAGTATTCGTTCTGTACATACCTAATTCTAAATAATATATAAATATCTGCAAAATTAATGCAAAATTTCGATTATGCGAAGACTACACGAGTTTATTTGTATATCATCACTTCAGTTTTCCATTTCAAATCAAAATGTGGTCTAATTAGCAGCAATCAGCACAGACCTTATTGGCACCTTCCTTGCCAAGTGCCTCTTTCAGCCATTCGATGACGCAGTCTTTCTACAAACTGGTAATTCTTCACCCCCCAATCGGGGGCTATCAGCAGCGAACGAGGCGACTGTGATATGAAACGTTCAAGCACCACATGCTGCGGAATACGCTCTATATAATCTATAACCAATTCGATATACTCATCTATCTCATATAGATGAAACCATTCGGGATGCTCAGCATACTCACGGGCCATATGTGTACCCTTTATTAATTGCAGCTGATGCAACTTGAGCATATCAAGTGGAAGCGATGCGAGCAGCGAAGCTTGACGCATCAGTTCATCGCGCAGCTCACCTGGAAGTCCTAAAATAATATGGGCACCAGTAAGTATACCACATTCATGTGTGCGATATATAGCATCGGCAGCCGTAGCAAAATCGTGTCCACGATTGATACGACGCAGTGTATCATCATTTGCACTCTCAATGCCATACTCTACCATAAGGAAAGTACGGTGACTCAACTCTGCTAGATAATCAAGCAATGCATCGGGCATACAATCAGGTCTTGTTCCAATAACAAGGCCCACCACACCATCTACCGCTAAAGCCTCCTCATACATTCCCTTGAGACATTCCAGTTCTCCATACGTATTAGTATAGGCCTGAAAATATGCCAGATAGCGCATATCCGGGTATTTACGGGAGAAGAAACGGATACCATCCTCAAGCTGTCGCGTCACACTCAGTTCTGGGTTACAATAATCAGGATTGAATGTCTGGTTGTTACAATAGGTACATCCTCCAAACCCTTTAGTTCCATCACGATTAGGGCAAGTAAAACCTGCATGTATAGAAATCTTCTGCACCTTACCATTAAAGAACTTTCGGAGAAAGGTACTGAAATCATAGTATGGACGATGTGGCACATTCATACCGCAAAGATACGAACAAACGAGCAAGAATTATTATGTTTACTTAAATATTTATCACAAGAAAAAACATACATCCATAAAAGCTCCTAAACTCTACAAACAAATCTTAGATATGAAGATTTTTACGTACCTTTGTCTCCGACTTAGGGAATCAGAATGAGGCCAAGCACACTAAAACACATTACAACACTACAATAAGAGATATTTTAAGACATATGAAATCCGACATTATTATCAGAAAAGGTTGTACAGAGGATGCACAGCTATTAGCCAATGCGGTAACGATGGCTATCGGCGGCGAAGATGCAGCTGTACTGTATTGCGGCAATGATCATGCGACCATACTAACAGAGATAGCCCACGCCGAACGAACACAGTACAGTTGGCAGAATGCTCTTATAGCCGAAGTTGACGGTATAGCAGCCGGAGCCATTATCGGCTATGACGGGGCACAACTCGAAGAACTACGCAGCAACACCCTCAGCATCATCAAGAAACATACTGGAGACGCGCCCATAATGCCCGATGAAACAGAAACTGGAGAGTACTACCTAGATACCTTGGCTGTATTGTCTCAGTTCCGTGGTCGTGGCATAGCAAGCTTGCTCATCAAAGCGTTCTGTAGTCAGGCTTTCGCCCAAGGGCATAAACATATAGGCTTACTCGTAGACTACAATAACCCACACGCAGAACACCTCTACACATCACTAGGCTTCACCTATACCGACACTCGAACTTTCCTTGGTGCACCCATGAAACACCTACAGCTTCCGAATGCCGACAAAGGGAAATCCTGAATAGATAACGCATCAACCCAATTCTATGCGAACAACACTTAGTCCTTTAGATAGTAGTCCACACTAGTCACTACGCGCACATTCTTCATATAAGGCGTATTGCTGTCACGATCTGTTATAGAGAATTGTCCTTGCGTAGCTCGTTTTATCTTACCCAGCTTACTGTTGCTGTCTGCTGCAAATTTTTCAGCTGTTTCACGAGCATTCTTGGTTGCAATTTCAATCATTGCAGGCTTTATCTCATTGAGTCCCGTAAAGGAATATACCGTTTGATATTCCCAATTATTGGTGGTGGCTATGCCCTTCTTCAACAATTCACCTTGTTGCGATTGCAGCTTCACAATCGTATCTACCTTATCGGTACAAACCGTTACCACAGAGGTAATGATATAATTGTACTGATTTTGACTACCACTCCACTCGGTTCGTGTATCCACCACTTTGGGGGCCGACACTGTGATTTCCGCCTCGTCCATTCCAGCAGCCTTAAGGAAGTCGATGATAATATCATTCTTTTGTTCTATACTTGCATAGAGTTGTTGTAGCTCGTTTCCTCCAATCTTATAGGCAAATGGACATATCACCTTATCGGCTTTCACCTCACGTTCACAAAGTCCCTTCACAGACACAATGCGGTCATCGGCACGGCTGGCCTTAATAGCATTGCCCAGCAATATGGCTCCAACAATGAGTCCTATCATCAGACAGCAGCCCAATCCCTCATTATCGACACTAATCAACTTCTTATTTTTTTTCATTTCATCCTTAGTATGTTCCATAATCTCATATTTTAGAATTAACAGCTTAAAGGTCGCTCAAACTTAGTATTATAAGAATATCCATTGCACTATAACATATATAGGCAAGAGTACGATAAGTGAGAACTTATACATATATGCAAAGAAACTCGGCATCTTGATACGGTTTTCTTCCGCTATCGACTTAACCATGAAATTAGGGCCATTGCCAATATAAGTCATAGCACCGAAAAATACCGCACCCGTAGCTATAGCCTTAAGTATCGGTTCAGGTACACCTGCTATCAGATTAGCCGTCTCGGGTAATCCTAGAGCAACAGTATGGAAGGCAAGTGCTGTAGGAGTATTATCAAGCACAGAACTAAGTATGCCTGTTGTATAGAAATAGTGCCAAGGTTGTTGCAAGCCAAGAGAAACTGCATGTTCATTGAGGAAGAACAGAGCAGGTGTCATGGTAACAAATATTCCAATAAACAGGTAGGCGACCTCTACGATAGGTGCCCATGAGAAATGGTTGTGCACACGCAGTTTTTTACCAGTGATAAGCCACGAGGCAAGCGTTATTGCCAGCAAGGCATATTCACGAACATAACGCATATAAATAGGTGCCTCTCCGCCTATCGAAGGGATATAGTTCTCATTAAGAAATGCTACGGAAAAAATTACCAGCACCAAAAATACAATATTACGCTTACCATACAACCCCAGAGGTGTCACATTACGATTATCACAATCAGTCACCATTTTCCGTTCACGGTGATAATAGAATGTATCCACGACAAAATATGTACCTAACAACAATACACCTGTAGCAAGCCATGCAGGGAAAAGTCTTAGGAACCAAGTAAATTCAGCTCCACGCAAGTAAAGCATAAACAAGGGAGGGTCACCAAGCGGAGTGAGCAAACCTCCACAGTTGGCCACTGCTGCAATAAAGAATAGGATGGTATGCGTCTTGAAATGACATTGGCGAATAGTATTTATGAGCGGACGTATAAGCAACATAGCTGCCCCTGTAGTGCCCATAATAGAAGAAAGCACATAACCCACAGCCAAGAAGGTAGTGTTTATCCAAGGTTTGGCAGCCAAGTCACCACTAATATAGATACCTCCAGTAACCACATAAAGTGCCAGAAGAAGTATAATAAAGGGAATATAATCAAACAGTATCTGATGCTCAAGCTTAGCGCCCATACCATTCATCACCATAAACACAGCTATAGGGATACCCAACAAAGCGGACACCAACAACTTGTTTGTATTATTCTTCCACCACTTGGGCACACATAATGGAAGCACTGCAATACACAACAACATTAAAAAAAACGGAATCATCGCCCACCATCCTACACATTCCATCTCTTTTCAGTTTTTTTATTTATTCTGGAGTAAAAAGGGAACGGGAAGAGTTTGCCAGTATCACATTCTGTTCATTCATCGCCATTCATTCTCCATGAACTATCATTATATCTATAACAAACATCCCGCCATTTTTTATTCTCTGGCGGGATGTTTGTTATTGTGTCTCGTCGAGAACATCAATCCAGTTTCAATACTGCAAGGAAGGCCTTCTGCGGAACTTCCACGTTGCCAATCTGTTTCATGCGTTTCTTACCCTTCTTCTGTTTCTCGAGCAGCTTACGCTTACGAGACACGTCACCACCATAACACTTGGCCGTCACGTCCTTGCGCACCTGCTTCACCGTTTCGCGGGCAATAATCTTGCCACCGATGGCTGCCTGGATAGCGATATCAAACTGTTGGCGCGGAATCAGTTCCTTGAGTTTCTCACACATGCGACGGCCGAAGTCGTACGCATTGTCGATATGTGTGAGCGTAGAGAGGGCATCCACGGGCTCACCATTGAGCAGGATATCAAGCTTGACCAACTTTGAGGGACGATAGCCTGCGGGATGGTAGTCGAACGAGGCGTATCCCTTCGATATACTCTTGAGCTTATCATAGAAGTCAATTACAATCTCACCCAACGGCATCAGGTAGTGTATCTCCACGCGATTGCCCGAGATGTATTCCTGCTTCACCAGTTCACCGCGCTTGCCGAGACACAGGGTCATAATGGGACCAATATAATCGGTAGTCGTGATGACCGAAGCCTTGATATAGGGTTCCTCGATATGGTCAATGAGGGTAGCATCGGGCATGCCACCAGGATTGTGTACCTCAATGCACTCGCCATGCTTGTCATACACATTATAGGATACGTTGGGTACGGTGGTGATGACACTCATGTCGAACTCACGGTCGAGTCGTTCCTGCACAATCTCCATGTGGAGCAATCCGAGGAATCCACAACGGAAGCCGAATCCCAAGGCCAATGACGACTCGGGGAAGAACGAGAGTGACGCATCGTTGAGCTGCAATTTCTCTAATGAGGCACGCAAGTCCTCATAATCCTCAGCATCAATGGGATATACACCAGCAAAAACCATAGGTTTACTCTCCTCGAAGCCAGCGATGGCCTCTGAGCAGCCTCCCTTGATGTGTGTGATGGTATCGCCCACCTTTACCTCGGTAGAGGTCTTGATTCCCGAGATGATATAGCCTACGTTACCGGCCTTCAGTTCTTTCTGCGGCACCATATCCATCTTAAGTACACCTATCTCATCAGCATCGTACTCCTTGCCCGTGTTGAAGAACTTCACCAAGTCGCCCTGACGGATGGTGCCGTTGAGAATCTTGAAGTAGGCGATAATACCGCGGAACGAGTTGAATACCGAGTCGAAAATCAGGCACTGCAGCGGAGCGTTTTCGTCGCCTTCAGGAGCAGGAATACACTCTATCACAGCATTGAGGATATCCTCGACGCCCTGGCCTGTCTTGCCCGAAGCGCGGATAATTTCTTCACGCTTGCATCCAAGCAGTTCGATGATTTCGTCCTCCACCTTTTCGGGTTCGGCGCTGGGCATGTCACACTTGTTGATGACGGGAATAATCTCCAGGTCATTGTCGATGGCCATGTAGAGATTCGAAATGGTTTGCGCTTGTACGCCTTGAGAGGCGTCTACCACAAGCAGTGCACCTTCACAAGCAGCTATTGAGCGCGACACCTCGTAGGAGAAGTCCACGTGTCCTGGAGTGTCTATAAGGTTGAGCACATACTTCTCTCCCTTATACATATACTCCATCTGTATGGCATGGCTCTTGATGGTAATACCGCGCTCCTTTTCCAAGTCCATATCGTCGAGCATCTGCCCCTCGGTCACCTTGATGGTGTTGGTATATTCCAATAGGCGGTCGGCCAATGTAGACTTACCATGGTCGATATGCGCAATGATACAGAAATTTCTAATATGCTTCATATATGAATATACTTTACTTAAATAATATGCAAAGATAATTCATTTTTTCGATTAAACGAAAACAACATCCATTTACTTGTTATAGAGTATAGTATTATCCTTTATTAGCCATATCAGTCAGACACATTTTTGTTCTACAATAACATAATAAATTCCAAAAAAATTGTGTTAATTTGCACTTTGTATCATCATTCTAGTCATAATCCGATGTCTATCACCAAGAAACTCATCACATTCCTGCTACTTAGCAACATTTTCTCATTAACAGCACAAAACGTAGAGAAGCATTCCAACGTAGTGGATATTCCCTTTCAAGCGGGTACGCTGCGCCTCAACATTATGGCCGACAATGCTGTACGTGTGCAGTATATCAAAGGCAAAGGACGAACGCTGCCCGAATGGATATACCAGCCCGATGCAGGCACCAAAAAGGTGAAATACAAGAGTTGTAGCAAGGAGGGAGTCACCACAATAGAGACTCATGCGATGAGCATCTGTATAGACAATCGTGCACAAGCGCTCACCATCACCAACAGGCAAGGGGACGAAATATTCAAAGCAACCTCGCACCAGCTACAGGCAAGCACCGTACAGGGAGAGCCTACATGGATAGCAGGCCTGCAGCTGGAGTCGCCCACCGATGAGTATCTCTACGGACTGGGACAGTTTCAGGATGGGTACAGCAACGTACGCGGACTGACACGCCGACTCACACAGGTAAACACACAGATTGCCATCCCCTTCATCCTCTCAAGCCATGGGTATGGGTTGCTATGGAACAATTACGGAATGGTGGACTTCAACCCAACAGAGGCCTCACTGAAGTTGGAGCAAACAGACAGTCAAGGCGAAGCGGTAGCCGTGAATGTGACCTCTACCGAGGGGTCACGTCGCGAAATGCGCCGCGCCAACGGATTCAGAGGCACATTGGAAATACCCACCAGCGGCAGATATGCCCTGATGCTCTATGTGGGGCAGGCCATGGCCCGGCGCCATCACTTGGAGATTGATGGAGAGACTATCACAGACGTTCGAAACGTATGGCTCCCTCCTACCACCTCGGTCATCGTGGAGCTGGAGGCTGGCAAGCACGATGTAGTGGCCGAACTGGAGCGTAACGACCGCCCCACCCTACACTATCGCCTCATCGACAACACCACCACACTGCGCTCGCCCGTAGCCTCGTGTGTTGACTATACAGTCTTCGTAGGTTCTGCCGATGAAGCCATCGCCACCTACCGCGACCTCACAGGCGAAGTACCCATGCTACCGCAATGGGCATTCGGCTATGTACACTGCCGCGAGCGATACAAGTCACAGAAGGAGTTGCTGGACAATGCCGCCACCTTCCGCCAGCGCAAGCTACCTATCGACCTGATTGTGCAGGACTGGCAATACTGGGGCAAATATGGATGGAACGCCATGCGCTTCGACGAAGCCCACTACCCCGACCCGGCAACCATGACCGACTCGCTACACCGCATGAACATGCACTTGATGCTATCCGTATGGTCGAAGATAGATCCCAACTCAGAGGTTGGCCGACAGATAGCAGAGAAGGGCTACTACATTCCACACTCCTCATGGGTCGACTTCTTCAACCCCGATGCTGCAGCTTTCTATTGGAAAAACTTCAGCGAGCGTCTGCTCCAGCCATACGGCATAGATGCTTGGTGGCAAGATGCTACCGAGCCAGAGAATGACGACCTTGTAGGTCGTAAGGTAAACAATCAGACCATCCCCGGCGAGGTGTACCGCAACGTATATCCCCTGCTCGTCAGCAAAACAGTATATGAGGGATGCCGCAACGACGACCCAGGGCGTCGCAGCATGATATTCACCCGCAGTGCCTTCCCTGGCATACAGCGCTATGGCTCGGTATTCTGGTCGGGCGATGTGGGCAACGACTGGGAAACACTCCGCAGGCAATTCGTGTCGGGACTCGGACTGGTCAGCACAGGACTCCCCTGGTGGACCTACGATGCCGGCGGCTTCTTCCGCCCAGGAGGCCAGCACTCCAATGCCGACTACATCGAATGTATGCTACGCTGGATTCAGGGCTCCACCTTCCTGCCCCTGATGCGCGTACACGGCTACATGAGCGACACTGAGCCTTGGCGTTACGGTGCTGAAGCCGAACGCATCATCGCCCAGTATCTGGAGCTGCGCTACCGCCTGCTACCCTACATCTACTCCGAGGCAGCCCGCGTCAGCTACGAGGGTTCCACATTGATGCGCCCCTTGGTGTTCGACTTCGCCAATGACGAAGAGGCACTGAAGCAAGATATAGCGTATATGTTCGGACATTCGCTGCTCATCCAGCCCATCGTAAAGAAGGGCGTAACCAGCTACCGTAGCTACCTTCCCGAACACGCTGGCGGATGGTACGATTTCTGGTCGGGCAAGCACTATGATGGCAAGCAATACGTCGACACAAAGGTCAGCATCGAGACCATCCCCGTATTTGTCAAGGGTGGCAGCATACTTCCTTGGGGACCTGCCATACAGTACAGCAGCGAGAAGTCCGAGGAGCCACTCACCCTGCGTATCTATCCCGGAACCGATGCCACCTTCTGCCTCTACGAAGACGAAGGCACCAATCACAACTACGAGTCGGGAGCCAGCAGCCGCATCCCCTTCACTTGGAACGAAGCGCAGCAAACCCTCATCATAGGCAAGCGTCAAGGAAGCTTTGAGGGCATACAGCAAGAGCGTACCATCATCTTAGTCAAGGGTGAGCATAAGCGGGAAGTAAACTACACCGGCAAAAAGATTCGGATGAAATGGCAATAAGATTGGGAATCTGAAGAGGTTCTTGTATATTCTCTGTACCTAAGGTAAAGGGACACAACGCCTCGGAAGAGTAAACCATATGGTATAGCCTCCGGAGATCAATTCAGCTGTAATACGACAACCTACGTGATTAAAGTAATCGTCGTGCTCACGAATAATCTGACGACATATCATGTATTCACTCCCCTTCAACCGATATTCTTTAACATTACCATGCCGCATAGACGAAGGTGAGAAGAGGTTTTTTATTGTCTCTATAGAAGGGGTACGTGAAGTATTTACAAGAGTGAAACGTACGAATTCACCATCGGTATTTGTTTGTAGAGTGAGATAATCAGTGGGTGAAACAGCTATTGCTGCATCAATAAGCTGCTCTAATAAGAAATCAATTAAGTCGACATCACACAGCACCTGTTCCTTATTACTCTCCACGACAAGTTCAGGGGCATCGTGATTCTGGCGCACCAATTTGGCGTGATATAACGCCACACGTTGGAGCAAAGCCTCAACTTCTACTTCTGAACGACGAAACGTTACTTCCTCTAATTGTCGCAAGGCACAATTGGTCAAGGTAGTGAAGACAACCCTATAATAGTCGATTAATTCCTTCATCTGTAAACGCTCATCATACCCATCAAGACGAGCCACTAACTGCTTGATACGATTGGGATAGTACACCGTCTCATGTTTAATGGTAGAGAGGCAATTGTCAAGCACCATATTCTGTACATGCAAACGATTCCCCTCATATCGTGTGCGACGCTCCTCATCTTCTATTGTTTCAATATTACTATATACATGCTCCATTCGTCCCATAAATGTATAGATAAGAACAGCGACATAACCAAGCACAAGTAGTACACAAATGAATATTGCTAGAGAAATATTGCTATTGTAACGTTGCATACGGTTACAATAGTCAATAAGAGAGCGGTCCTCACTGATAAGTTTATAGAGATCGTTATATATACGATTGTTGTAGCGATAATGGTCCCATCGACGCAAAGCAAGGTTAGCCACAGCCAACTCATTGCGTACATCGAGAATTGTGTGGTAGTCAGTGGAGAAATCACTTAGCCACCAACGCAACTCCACATTGCTTCCCTCGCCCCGCATAGCGGTAAGTGGAGCAATATATTCGTCAGCATATTGACAATGGTGAACATTAAGGTAATGAATAGCAGAATCCGCGAAGGAGAGCGCATCTTCGTAACGACCATCAACATTGGCATAATAGACACTATCTGCATAGGCTGAAGCCTGCACTAAGAGAGGAGAATAATCGGCCTCATCCATGTCCAAAGAAATAGCACGAGTGATATCATTTAGACTAGAATCAGTATAACCAATTGTAGAGTCTGCCGCAAGTTCGCCTCCTTGGGCCAAATAAGGTGAGGCTATCATTACACACAGTATCACCATCAAACGGCGCACTCCTTTGGGCAAGCGAAACCAAAAACGACTTCCTTTACCTATCCGACTATCAATTCCCAAACGACAAACATCAAAGACAGAATCGGTCTTGCGATACTTTTCAATGATGCCTTTACAGTTGAGCAGTCCAAATCCGCCACCCTTATTCTTACGTTGTTCTAACGGCAAGTCGCAACCAATAGAGGAAGCGTCATAGACTTTCTCGCACAAAACATGAGCGATGTCAGTTTCGGACATTCCGGCCCCAGTATCTCTTACCGACAACTCCACATAATCATCGCATACATCAGCCGTTATACGCACGATTCCCCCTTCAGGAGTGAACTTACGCGCATTGTCAGCCAAGGTGTTAAGCATAAAAAATGTAAGCGCCTTATCGGCTTTAACAACGGCATCAGTAGATTGAATCTCAAGTGTGAGCCCTTTCATTAGAAAAGTAGTACTGCTACGCTCTATCATTTCAAATACTTCTGCCAAGGAAAATGACTCAACATGAAGGCTTACCACCCCCTGCGTAGTTTTAATCCATTGAGACAACACTTCATTAAGGCAATTGATTTCATCAGCCAGTTCACTGATATATTCCATCTTGCGTGTTCGCAATTCCGTATCGTTCCACACATCGGCATATTGCAAACAATCCACCTCATGAGCCATACGATCTATGTAAGGCATCACACCCGTCAACATAGAAAAAGTAGCTTTACGTACAACGTTTCCACGCTTGCCAACCTCGACATGCCGTTGCTGCAGAAAGACACGCTTCTCGGTTTCTTGCAGGAGATCGCGTAGCTGCTGACCGTACCCGTGACCATTCATACGTCTGCGCTTTGAGAGAGACACAATGAGTATACCTAGCAAGGCTATACCGACAAGCACAACACATAACAATATGGTCATCGTGCGTTGCTGCCGCTTCAAAGATAAATAGCGACTTTCTAGTTCCTTATCCTGACGAGTCGTTTCCAGTAAATCAAGATATTGATTACGGTGATAGTCTGACATCGCTTTATCACCTAAACCCGCATAGGCCAAACTAGACTCTTCGTGGAGGCGACACAGAGCATCAGGTACCGACATGATAGCTCCATCAACCAATACCGACAGCGTATCAAGAGCTGCTTCATACTTGCCCTCCCTATTGCATATGGAGGCTATCTGAACTGTAGTATTCACCACACCATAACAATCGCCATATACATGCAAACATTCTCTAGCATCGTAAGCAAGACCTAGAACACCCTCCTCTATGCCATTGAACAATTGAGAAAAAGAATTAGGTCGCTGATGCGAGAGATAATCACGGCGTAGTGAATCGGCCAAAAGTTCGGCCAATCCAGACAAAGCTATTCCCTCGAAATAGCTGTACCCACCTTCACGACCAGTCCGCAAACAAGTGTTCAGATAGGTATATCGACGCAACACTCGCTGCTCATAGGTATCACCTTCCACATCAAGTCCAAGCCCCTTAAGATATTGTACCATGAGCCACTGTGCAGAATCGGTACGCAAATTATCATCATCGACAATCTTATCCATTTCAACACGTGCCTCTGGCCGTTGCCCTATCATATAGTGATGCAAGGCAGTTACCATATAGAAGTCATTCACCGTTGAAAATAAACGTACCCTTTCCTGAATTGAAAAGAAATCGGTTTCCTCACTGATATGTGCTAAGCGCTCCATCGCTTTCACACGATAATTGTAGAAAGACAAGTTATCAGCTGTGCGCAGATACACATTCATACGTCCCACATCGGCAACAAAACGTTCCAATTCACAACCTGCCAGCCTGTCAACCTCATCATACCAATACAGAGCTACATCATACTGCATCTGCATATAGGCAACAAAGCCCAACATATTGCATGCTACAGTACGACCATGGCTATAACGATCAGCCTCCTCATAGGCCTTTGTTGCATAATAAATCGTTGAATCCAAATTACGATAACGCCAAGAATAAGCCTTGCGGTTGAACTCCTCGGAAGGATGCGCCCCGATACTATGATCTCCATATGCAGAACAGCCCATTAGGCATATGACACATAACCCAACTATCACATAATATCCTAAACGCCCCTTCATGGTCATCAAGAATTAAATTAATCTATCAAATGCAAGAAGCTGTCTTCATCCATAATGGGTACGCCCAATTTTTGAGCCTTCTCCAACTTGGCAGGTCCCATATCGCGGCCAGCAAGGACAAAAGAGGTTTTGCTTGAGATGGACGACACGTTTGTGCCACCATGCTGCTCAATCATAGCCTTGTACTCATTCCTTGAGTGCAACGCAAAAACTCCACTGATAACGATGCTCTTGCCCGCCAGCTTATCGGTACGTACAATGCTCTCATCTACCATCAGTTCCATCTGCAGGCCAGCTTCCTTAAGACGCGTAACAAGGGTACGGCACAGCTCATTGGAGAAGAAGCGCAGAATGCTTTGGGCAATCTTCTCACCTATTTCATCCACAGCAACTAGTTCTTCAAACGTGGCATTCTCTATACGCTCCATAGATCCGAAGGAACGGGCCAGTTTCTTGGCCACAGTCTCTCCCACAAAACGGATGCCAATGGCAAAAAGTACACGTTCGAAGGGCACTTCGCGCGAGCGTTCTATGCTGCGTATGATATTCTCGGCCGACTTATAGCCCATACGTTCAAGACGGCTGATGTCAGGGATGCGCAGCTTGTAAAGATCGGCAGCATCATGAATAAGCCCTACGGAGTACAGCAAATCCACCGTCTCGGCACCCAGTCCGTCAATATTCATGGCCTTGCGGCTGATGAAGTGCTCAATCCTTCCTTTAATCTGTGGCGGACAAGTCACATCGTTCGGGCAGAAGATTGCCGCCTCGCCCTCTACACGCATCAGCGGCGTGCCACATTCGGGGCAGCGGGTGATGAAGCGCACCTTCTCACCCATCATGAAGGAGCGTGCATCGAGGTCCACAGCAGTAATCTTGGGGATAATCTCGCCACCCTTCTCCACGAACACCATATCACCGATATGCAAGTCGAGATTCTCCATAAAGTCGGCATTATGTAACGTTGCACGCTTGACCATAGTGCCCGAGAGCTGTACGGGGTCAAAGTTGGCTACCGGAGTCACCGTGCCTGTGCGTCCCACCTGATAGGTTATCTCATTGAGCCGCGTCACAGCCTTCTCGGCCTGAAACTTATAAGCAATGGCCCAACGAGGTACTTTGGCCGTATACCCAAGCGAGCGCTGCTGTGCCAGGGAGTTCACCTTGATGACAATACCGTCCGTAGCCACGGGCAGGTTCTTGCGCTCCGTGTCCCAATAGTTGATATACTCGAACACTTCATCAAGCGTACTACATTTACGCATAGCAGGCGACACCTTGAATCCCCATTGGGCAGCATGCTGCAGGCACTCATAGTGTCCCGCATCGGGTAGCGTGTCGCCCAACATATAATATAGGTATGCATCGAGCTTACGTGAGGCCACCACTGTAGAGTTCTGCAACTTTAGTGTGCCTGATGCCGCATTGCGAGGATTGGCAAAGAGCGCTTCCTCCTGTGCCTCACGCTCACGATTGAGACGATCAAACTGCTCCCATGGCATCAGTATCTCGCCACGAATCTCAAACTCACGTGGGTATCCCTCCCCATGCAACACGAGCGGGATGCTATTGATGGTCTTCACATTGGCAGTCACATCATCGCCCTGCACACTATCGCCACGAGTCACGGCACGTACCAAGCGACCCTCCTCATAGGTCAAGGAGATGGAAACACCGTCGTACTTGATCTCGCAGCACAACTCAAAAGGCTCATTGCCCAATGCACGCTGCACACGACCATAAAAATCCCTTACTTCCTCAAACGAGTAAGTATTTCCTAAAGACAACATTGGATACTTATGCGCCACTTGCACAAACTCATTGCTGAGGTCGCTACCAACACGCATCGTAGGCGACATCGGATCATAATACTCAGGGGACTTCGCCTCGAGTTCCTGCAATTCTCGCATCAAGTGATCAAACTCAAAATCCGATATTTCGGGAGCATTAAGCACATAGTAATTATGGTTGTGGCGATGTAGTTCGCTACGCAACTGCTCTATCTGTTCTTTTCGTGTCATAGTATGTGCAAAGATACTACAAGCCGAGAGGAGAACAAAATAAATTGATTCATTTTTAATAGAAGAAATGTTGCTCACTAGTATATATCAAATCCACACAATAAGTGATGAAATAGAAAACCCAAGCTATAAAAATGCACTCGTGTCACCCACATTCCTTAATATATGAAACGTTTTTATTATCTTTGCAGAATGTATGCCAACCCACATAAAGTATCAGACATAGAATCACCTATATATTATTAATAATTACAAACAATGAAAAAAACATTAATTGCTATGGCCATAGTTGCCTTGACTGCATGTAATGCAAAGCACGACAATCCCGTGCTGGCCGATTCGGCACTGCCCTTTAGCGCTCCCGAATTTGCCAAGTATCAATCGACCGACTACGAAGCTGCCTTCATGGAGGGACTTGCCGAGCAGCGTGCCGAGATCGACGCCATCGTAGCCCAGACAGAGGCTCCCACCTTTGACAACACCATCGCTGCCCTTGAGCGCAGTGGTAAGAAGTTGGCCAAGGTGAGCGGCGTATTCTACAACCTCAACGAGACCGATGCCGACGATGTGATGCGCGAGACAGAGAAGAAGCTGTCGCCCATCCTCACCGAGCACAGCGCCTACATGACGATGAACGAGGCGCTCTTTGCTCGTGTGAAGGCGCTCTACGACACCAAGGCTTCACTGGGCCTTACCCGTGAGCAGGAGATGGTGCTCGACAAGTATTACCGTATGTTTGTGAAGGGTGGTGCCCTGCTCGATGCCGAGAAGAAGGCACAGCTCATGGAAATCGACAAGCAGCTCTCATTGGCCAGCATCGAGTTTGGCGAGAATGCCTTGGCCGAGACCAACGCCTTCGAGCTCGTCATCACCGACGAGAAGGACCTCGCTGGTCTGCCCCAAAGCTCCATCAACGCTGCTCGTGAAGCTGCTCAGGCAGCAGGCAAGGAGGGATGGCTCTTCACCCTGCACAAGCCCAGCTGGATTCCCTTCATGCAGTATGCCGACAACCGTGAGTTGCGCAAGCAGATGTATCTCGGCTACATCAACCGTGGCGACAACAACAACGAGAACGACAACAAGGCTGTCATCGCCCGCATCCTCAAGCTGCGTCAGCAGAAGGCCCAGCTCTTTGGCTACGAGACCTTTGCCCAGTATCAGCTCGAGGACAAGATGGCCAAAACTCCCGAGGCTGCCTATAACCTCCTTATGACTATCTGGAATGCCGCGCTGCCCAAGGCCAAGGCCGAGGCTGCCGAGCTGCAGAAGATGATGGATGCCGAGGGCAAGGGCGAGAAGCTTGAGGCATGGGATTGGTGGTACTACACCGAGAAGTTGCGCGAGGCTAAGTATGCACTCAGCGAGAGCGAGCTGCGTCCCTACTTCTCACTCGACAATGTGCGCAAGGGTGCCTTCATGGTATCGGAGAAGCTCTTCGGCATGAAGTTCCAGCCCATCGAGGGATTGGATGTATACCATCCCGAAGTGGAGACCTTCGAGGTACTCGATGCTGACGGCTCACACCTTGCACTCTTCTACACCGATTACTTCCCCCGCGCTACCAAGCGTGCTGGAGCCTGGATGAACAATATCGTAGATGCATCGAACATCGACGGTGAGAATCAGCGCCCGATGATTGTCAACGTGGGAAACTTTACCCGTCCTACAGGTGACACTCCCTCACTCTTGACCATCGATGAGACCCGCACTCTCTTCCACGAGCTGGGTCATGCTCTCCACGGATTCCTCACACAGACCAAGTACCCCTCGGTGAGTGGTACCAGCGTAGCCCGCGACTTCGTGGAGCTGCCCTCACAGATTATGGAGCACTGGGCTATCGAGCCTGAGGTAATGAAGATGTATGCCCTCCACTACGAGACCGGCGAGCCTATCACCGATGAACTCATCGCCAAGATGCAGGCCACCTCATCATTCAACTCTGGCTTCGAAACCGTAGAACTCGTAGGTGCTGCCCTGCTCGATATGGAGTATCACATGCTTACCGACTATACAGACTTTGAGGCAAATGCTTTTGAGAAGTCTATAGCTGACAAGATTGGCCTCATTCCGCAGATTGCCTTCCGTTACCGCGGTCCCTACTTCAACCACGTGTTCAGCGGTGGCTATGCCGTAGGCTACTACAGCTACCTGTGGGCCGAGGTGCTCGATGCCGACGGCTTCGAGGCATTCAAGGAGAAGGGTATCTTTGATGAGGCTACAGGTCGCAGCTTCCGCAAGAACATCCTCGAGATGGGTGGTAGCGAAGAGCCTATGACACTCTACAAGCGCTTCCGTGGTGCCGAACCCAACCCCGAGGCCCTGCTCCGTAATCGTGGACTGATTGACTAATTACTATTTTATCATAATTTCCGAAACTTTTCTAGCAATTTATTTGTATATAAACAAAAATACTATAACTTTGTCGCAAAATAAAAGGAAAGATAAACATGACTGCATTGGTTAACCTGAGTAAATTTTGGTGGTGGCTCACATAAGACACTGAGCACGGTTACCGATATGCAATATTATAAGAATTATTAAAATAGTATTTATACACGAATCCGATGCTCCGCAAGTAGTATCGGATTTTTTTCATCTATTAATATATTGGTATGAAACAGAAAAAATTCATTTTGCCCGAAAGCGAAATACCCACGCAGTGGTACAACATCCAAGCGGATATGCCTACAAAGCCACTTCCAATGCTTAATCCCAAGACACAACAGCCAGTTACCGCCGAAGATTTATATCCACTCTTTGCCCGTGAACTATCTCATCAAGAATTGAACATGACCGATGCATGGATAGATATCCCAGAGCGTGTACGTGAAATGTATACTTATTATCGAAGTACACCATTGGTACGTGCCTATGGCCTGGAAAAAGCATTAGGCACTCCTGCTCATATCTATTTCAAAAATGAGAGCGTAAGTCCTATCGGATCACACAAGCTCAATTCTGCTTTAGCACAAGCCTACTATTGCAAGGAGGAGGGAATAACCAACATCACCACAGAGACTGGTGCCGGGCAATGGGGTGCAGCATTGTCGTATGCAGCCAAAGTTTTCGGATTAGAAGCAGCTGTTTATCAAGTAAAAATATCATATGAGCAAAAACCCTATCGTCGTAGTATCATGCAGACATTCGGCGCCCAAGTAACCCCCTCTCCATCCATGTCAACCAGAGCAGGCAAAGACATCCTTACCAAGTACCCCAATCATCAAGGGTCATTGGGAACAGCAATCTCTGAGGCTGTGGAGTTAGCCATGATGACCCCTAATTGTAAATACACATTAGGTTCTGTACTTAGTCATGTAACTCTACACCAAACGGTGATTGGCCTTGAAGCCGAGAAACAGATGCAGATGGCTGACGAATATCCCGATGTTGTAGTGGCTTGTTTTGGGGGAGGATCCAACTTCGGCGGATTAGCCTTTCCCTTTATGCGACATAACATCAAGGATGGAAAGACCACACGCTTTGTCGCCGCCGAACCCGCCTCATGTCCTAAACTTACGCGAGGAGAGTTCCAATACGACTTTGGTGATGAGTCGGGTTACACGCCATTGATACCAATGTTTACACTCGGCCACAACTTCCGTCCTGCCAACATCCATGCAGGAGGTTTGCGCTATCATGGTGCAGGACTAGTCGTATCGCAATTGCTGAAAGACAACATGATGGAAGCTGTAGATATAGAGCAGATTGAATCGTTCGAAGCAGGTATTCTGTTTGCTGCTACCGAAGGCATTATCCCAGCCCCAGAATCATGTCATGCCATAGCAGCTACTATACGTGAAGCAAAGAAATGTATCGAAACGGGCGAGAAGAAAACCATCCTTTTCTGCCTTTCTGGTCATGGTCTCATCGATATGGCCGCATACGACCAATATTTAGCAGGCAATCTGATCAACAACTGCATCAGTGATGAAGTAATCGCCGCCAACCTAAAAGAATTAAAAGAAACAGAGCACCATATCTAATAAAAAAAAACAGAGCACCATATCTATAATAGGTACTCTGTTTTTTTGATTAGGCATTTATCACTTATTTCACCGCTATCATCTCCACGGGCTGAGTCTCACTTTTGTCCATCGGATGCCATTGATAGTCCACTTTGCCGAAGTCGATGCTCTTGAGGTCGATACAACGTATGTTATTGTTGTATGAGGTCTTGTAGTATACCTTTCCGTTGGTGAGGTCTATGGCCGATGTCCATTGTGTGGCGCTCGGGATATCGGGACCTTCGCCCTTCTTGTGCTCTACTCCGATGGGTATGTCAAAGTTGTTGAGCAGGTGGAAGCACTGAGTCACCGTGCAGAATCCGTCGGGGCGCTGAGGAGCCGTGTTGCGATAGAATGCTGCACGAACGAAACGCGAAGGAGGAGTGGCATCACCAGGCAATCCGAGCATTCCCGAGTTGCCCCCAAAGGGACTCAACGCTTGCTGTCCAAGTAGTTGGTTGGGGGCACTGCCCGGGAAGAGGTTCACGTAGTTGTTCAGGTTGGCCAGATGCCAGGGAAATCCGGGAGAGTTGGTAATCACCCCTACGGTATTCTCGTAAAAATGGGGCTCGCCGTCAATAAATTCCAGCACCACCTGTCGGCCGCTCTTGTCGCCAATGCGATAGTGCACTACGGAGCCTGCATCGAGCCCTACCACGCGTACTTGCCCTGAGGTGATGGCTCCCTTCACCTCGTCAACGGTAGCAAATTGCGACAGCATCCAGGCATTGAGCTGCAGGTCGCCCACACTGCGGTCGGCCTCATTGGGGTTATAGGGAAGGTAGCTGCCGTAGTTTGGGAAGAAGAAAAGCCCGGTAGAGAGGCCCGCTTCGTTCATGCCCTCGGCAATAAATTCCTTTTGTACTACACACAGCCCCACTACGCCATACTTGGCCTTGAACTTAAGGCCGTTCTTGGCGTTGGGGGTATATGATTGCATTTCATACCCTCGGGGTATGATGACATATTCACTGATGAGCTTGAGTGCTGCTCCCTCTATGGTACGTGCCTGCACGTAGCTGCCATCCTTGGCGGTAAGCGATATGCCTGTACAGGCTATCGATGCTGTAGCACTGCCGCAAAGGGCAGCGCAGCCTACTAGAAAACTTTTAGCCATTTTATTCATACGGTTATTCGTTTGGGTAAGATATTTGTCTATCCAAACAATCTGCACTGAGGAATGTTTGCCCGAACAGAAAATATTGCGTAAGTTTGCATACCGTTTCATAAGGTATAACATACGAATACACATATACTATGCAGTACAATTTTGATGAAGTGATAGACCGTCGGGGTACCGATGCCCTGAAGATTGATGCCATTCCCTCTATCTGGGGACGTGACGACCTGTTACCCCTTTGGGTGGCCGATATGGACTTTGCTACCCCGCCCTTTATTATTGATGAGCTACGCCGCCGTCTCGACCACGAGATTCTGGGATATACGGTGCGTACTCCGCGCTGGGCCTCGTCTATCGTAGCTTGGCAGCAGAGTCGCTATGGATGGACTATACAGCCCGAGTGGCTCAACTTCGTGCCCGGTATAGTGCCAGGCATAGCTTTTGTCATCAGTTGCTTCACCCATCCTGGCGACACCATCCTCATCCAGCCGCCAGTGTATCATCCCTATATCCATGTGCCGCAAAACCTTGGGCGTGTGTTGCGTGAGAACACACTGAACCTTGTAGACGGACAATATCAGATTGATTTTGAACGTTTCGAGCAGGACGTACGTGGCTGCAAGCTCTTCCTCCTATGCCATCCCCACAATCCTGGCGGACGCGTGTGGAGTGCCGAGGAGCTCCGTCGCATGGCCGAGATTTGCCACCGCGAGGGAGTCATTGTGGTATCTGACGAAATACATGCCGATCTCACCCTGCCTCCTTATCACCATGTCCCCTTTGCCAGCGTGTCAACCGAGGCGGCCGAGTGCAGCATCACCCTGATGTCGCCCAGCAAGGCGTTCAATATGGCAGGCCTCACCTCCTCCTATTCAATCATCAGTAATGAGGCATTGCGCGAGAAGTTCCACCAGCACCTCGAGCATAGCGAGCTCAACCTCGGTCATGTGTTTGCTTTCAATAGCGTGGCTGCTGCCTACTCGCATGGTACCGAATGGCTCGACCAGATGCTTGCTTATGTGCAAGGCAATATCGACTATGTAGAGCAGTTCCTCGCTTCCGAGCTTCCACAAGTCAGCATGATACGTCCGCAGGCCTCGTATCTCGTCTTCCTCGATTGCCGAGGATTAGGTCTCCCGGTAAAGGCATTAAACGAACTCTTCGTGGATAAAGCCCACTTGGCTCTCAACGATGGCGCCATGTTTGGCAAGGAGGGAGCCGGCTTCATGCGACTCAATGTGGCAAGCCCTCGTAGCATCATTACCGAGGCGATGAACCGATTAAAAGTGGCAGTTGTTTTTAATGCTTAAATACACAACACACATTCGATAATTCTGATTATAATATACACTTATGGAAAAAGCAAAAGTATACTTCACCGACTTCCGCACGAAGGCCAATGGCGACAGCCTACCCACCAAGCTCAAGAAGCTCATCAAGCGGGCAGGCATTGCCGACCTCGACCTTGAGGGCAAGTTCGTGGCCATCAAGATGCACTTCGGCGAGCTGGGCAACCTCTCCTACCTGCGCCCCAACTATGCCCGTGCCGTAGTCGACGTGGTCAAGGAACTGGGCGGCAAGCCCTTCCTCACCGACTGCAACACCCTCTACCCCGGTAGCCGCAAGAATGCGCTCGAGCATCTCTACTGCGCTTGGGAAAACGGCTTCACCCCCCTCACCGTAGGCTGTCCCATCCTCATCGGCGACGGCCTGAAGGGCACCGACGAGGTGGAGGTACCCGTCGTAGGAGGCGAGTATGTAGAGCGTGCCAAGATAGGCCGTGCGGTGATGGATGCCGACGTATTCATCAGCCTCAACCACTTCAAGGGGCACGAGATGACCGGCTTCGGCGGAGCCATCAAGAACATCGGCATGGGATGCGGCTCGCGTGCCGGCAAGTGCGAGCAGCACATCAGTGGCAAAACCGAGATCGATGCCGCGCTCTGCCGCGGATGCAAGCGCTGCCTCTCCCAGTGTGCCAACGATGCGCTCATCTTTGACGAGGACACCCGGAAGATGCATGTCGACACCGACCACTGCGTAGGCTGCGGACGCTGCATCGCCGCCTGCAACTTCGACGCCATAGCCTCGTCCGACTACCATGCTCCCCAGCTCCTCAACTGCAAGATGGCCGAGTATGCCAAGGCCGTCATCGACGGACGTCCCCACTTCCATATCTCGCTCGTGCAGGACATATCACCCAACTGCGACTGCCATGCCGAGAACGACGCGCCCATACTTCCCAACATCGGCATGTTCGCCTCCAAGGACCCCCTGGCGCTCGACCAAGCCTGTGTCGACGCCTGCCTTGCCGCCACACCCCTGCCCGGCAGCCAGCTCTACGACCACATGCACAGCCCCGACTTCTGCGACCATCACGACCACTTCACCAACTCCACCCCCGAGTCGGAGTGGCGCTCCTGCCTGGAGCATGCGGCCAAGATAGGCATCGGCACCCGGGAGTATGAGCTATATGCCTGAGCGCAAGATCATCCATATCGACATGGACGCGTTCTACGCCTCCGTGGAGCAACGCGACAACCCCTCCCTGCGCGGGCGCCCCATCGCCGTAGGGCATGCCGGTGAGCGGGGCGTGGTGTCGGCGGCCAGCTACGAGGCCCGCCGCTATGGCGTGCGCTCCGCCATGGCCTCACTCAAGGCCATGCGCCTCTGCCCCGAGCTCATCTTCGTGCCCGGCAGGATGGAGGTCTACAAGGAGGTGTCCGACACCATCCACGCCATCTTCCGCGACTACACCGACATCATTGAGCCATTGGCCCTCGATGAAGCCTTCCTCGACGTCACCGACAACAAGCGTGGCATTTCCCTGGCCGTCGACATCGCCCGCGACATCAAGCAGCGCGTGCGCGATGAGGTAGGCCTCGTGGCCTCGGCAGGCGTGTCGTACAACAAGTTTCTCGCCAAGATAGCCTCCGACTACCGCAAGCCCGACGGACTCTGCACCATCCACCCCGACCAGGCACTCGACTTCATCGCCCGCCTCCCCATCGAGAGCTTCTGGGGTGTGGGCAAGGTCACGGCACGCCGCATGCATGCCCTGGGCATACACACCGGTCGCGACCTGCGCCAATGGTCGCTCGACGGGCTCACCCGCGAGTTTGGCCGTGTAGGGCAGCTCTACCACGACTTTGCCCGCGGCATCGACCTCCGCCCCGTCGAGGCAGTGCGTGTGCGCAAGTCCATCGGCTGCGAACGCACCCTCGAACGCGACATCTCCACCCGCGCAGCCGTCATCGTGGAACTATACCACACCGCCGAGGAGCTGCTGCACCGCCTCGCCACCAAAGACTTCCGTGGAAATACACTGACGCTGAAGATCAAGTTTCACGACTTCACCCAGATCACCCGCAGCATCACCCAGGAACAAGAGCTGCTCACCATGAAGGTCATCCTCCCCCTTGCCAAGCGCCTGCTCGCCGAGGTGAAGTATGCCGACCGCCCCATCCGCCTCATCGGCCTCTCGGTATCGAATCCCCACGACGAAGAGCCCGACGACCAGCCCCGCCGCACCTGGGAGCAGCTGTCACTCGAGTTCGAGGAGTGACGCAGCCACACGAAAACAGCATGGAGGCACCCTCATGGGCAGCCTCCATGCTTGTCTCTTACGGTTCGCCAATCTTGTGTCGTGTTTATTTACGCATGCGCCATGTCCGTCTGTTTATGGATGCAGCTAAGGCCGAGCTCCGCTTCGCGCTGGGCAATCCTCGCCTCACGCGCATCCTGCGATGTCTGTTGCATATCCAGCGCCGCCTTCAGCTTGTCCAGCGACGCCTCCGTCCTGTCCAGCGACGCCTCTTTCTCGTCCAGCAAGGCTTCAATCTGTGCAGTATTTGCCTTCATTGCGTCCATCATCTTTTTATCCTCCTTTTTCAGCTTCTGCGTCTGCTCGCGCAGGTTCCTGTTGAAGGTCGAAGCCGCCTGTGGATCCACCTTTGCCACCACTTCGAGAAGGGCACGAAGTTCCTCTTCAAGGATGTCGAACATCCCTTTCATCTTGCGATTACTCATACGTTTTAAGAAAAGTTTTAAGTTAATAATTCGGGTTAGACAATAGCGGGCACACACCGACTTCGCCGCCACATCTTTCGCTTGCAAATGTACACCCAAAAACCATACCAAGCAAGCCCGGGACAAGAAAGTTTTCCACCACGTTTTCCACCATCAAGGAGCAAATCGCAGCCACAAATACCCAGCACTGCAATTCGAATATTCGGGTATGTTTTATAACATATTTACCCTCATTTTCGCTTTCAAGCAGTCGAGATCGACGGCATCTGGTATAACCTTAATGCTGAGACAAGCGAGGCCGAGGTGGCAAGCGGTACCAAGTACTCCGGCGACATCACCATCCCCACCATCGTCACCTACGACGGCGTGGCGTATAGCGTGACGAGTATTGGAAAAGGTGCTTTCTCTAGATGCACCAGCCTCACCGCCATCAACATCCCCGAGAGCGTGACGAACATTGGAGGCTTTGCTTTCAGTGAGTGCACCAGCCTCACCGATATGTACTGCTATGCCGAGACGGTGCCCTCTACAGAGCTTAGTGCCTTCGACGGATCCAATATCGGACAGGCCACCCTGCACGTGCCCGCCAGCGCACTGGAGAGCTACAAGGCTACTAAGCCCTGGAGCAGGTTCGGCACCATCGTAGCCCTCACCGACGAGGAGATGGGCGTGGAGCAATTGACAATTGACAATGCACAATTGACAATTTACGACCTCCACGGCCGCCGCGTAGAGAATGTAGAGAAGGGAATCTACATCGTGAATGGAAAGAAGGTGATGGTGAAGACAAGCATGTAATAGCAAAACTCCATCACTCACTATAGCACACACGGGAGCCGCCCACTCGGGCGCTCCCGTGATGTTTTATTTCTAAGTGTCCTGTTTCTTGCCTTGCGCCAATCACCTGTTTTGCAACAAGAACAACTCCTTCCGGTTTTTCGATCTCGGCTTGTAGCTCTTCGGGGTCAGAGAGTGTGAGTATCTCCCGACAGTTTCAGTATCTTGGCTCTCTCCCCGGCAATACCCTCTTCGCCAAAGTGCCTTGCATAGGTGTCGCAGGCCTTCAGCGCCTCTTCATACTTACCCATCTTCCTGAAGCCCTTGGCCATCCATAGAAGGGCCGTATCGCGTCGATCTTCTGACATGCCATAGGCTATTTGGAATCCCTCTACAGACTGGTTGAGATAAAAATGCCGCTTGGCTTCCATATCCGCCCCCTTGCCTATCCTGTAACAGATGGCACCATAGTCAAGCCATGCTTTATGGTACTTATATTCATGCACAATGGCTATCGCCTTTCTCAGATACTTCAAGGTCTCATCGGCATTGCCTTGACCGTACATCGTGTGTGCTTTTTGGTAGCATACTAAAGGGCAACTCTCGTCGCACTCTTTCTTGCAGATTTCTTGACCTGGGCAGTAGGGATTGTTACCGTCACCTACCCATTCAAAGGTGTTCTCATAGGGGTATTCTTTTGTGCTCATAATATTGGGGAATAATGTTTAATACTATGGTATATATTGCATGCTGCTCATTGTGTCAACTGCTTATAGGAGTTACGCGATGTTATAAGTTATCAAATAGGGTCTTATGGTGTAGAACTAAGCTGTACTGCAAATATACATATAAGCAAGTGGCGGTGCAAGTTTTTCGGGATGTTTTTTTTGCCATATCACCATCCCCGAAAGTTATTGACAGTGCAATAGGACAAAAGACATAAGACAATTAATATACGCGCTGTCCCCCGATGGTAAAAAATAGTGAATGGTAAAAACTCTTATTTTCGCGAAAATAAGCCTCTATATATAGTGCATACTCGAAACCGACACAGCGCGGGTTACTGTCTTATGTTTATCCTCCTCGCGTGGCGTACACGCGCATTATGCACAAGATGCGGTTTTGGAACTCAGCTAACTTGTCGTTAATAATTTTTTGGATAATCTCTTTGTGGAGACAATTTGGCCTTAGCCTATTCTTCTTAAAATCCCAAAATTTTGGATTTACGGAAACGCCTAAACTTTGATAATGTCGCTTCCCATACTTAGAAACTTGCAACATTAACGGATTTTCACCATTCTTTAAGGTCTTTGACCTGTAACAAACTACTGAAAACGAGGTACTCATGATTGAATTTCTGGTTTACATACTGGTTTACATGAAGGCCGTAAAACAGACAAATCCACGAGTTTCAAGCTAAATTTCAAAAAGGAAAGCTCTAATAGTAGCAAGTTGACTATTAAAGCTTTAACAAGAGCGGCAAACGGGGCTCGAACCCGCGACCCTCAGCTTGGGAAGCTGATGCTCTACCAACTGAGCTACTGCCGCATTGAATTTGGTAGTGCGAAGTTACATACTATTTCGGGATTATGCAACGAAATGTTTCTTTTTTTCATTTTTTATATCTATCTTCGTGACCATATATATATACATCATGGCTAAGAGCAACTACAAAGAAGAGAATATTGAGTTCTTGAAAAAGAAAGCAATAGAAGCGGGTGTACAGAAGACTGCACAAGGCATATTATACGAAATCCTCAAGTCCGGGCAAGGGTCCAAAGCTACCATACGGAGTATCGTATCGGTATATTACAAGGGTATGCTCATTGACGGTAAAGTATTTGACGACAACACGGCACAGGGATACCCCGATGCCTTTCGACTGGCCGACCTTATTGTGGGATGGCAAATAGCGCTCACGCAAATGTGTGTCGGTGACAAGTGGCGTATCTATGTACCAGCCGAAGTGGGCTACGGGGCTATGAGCGTAGCGGGTATACCCAAACACTCGACCTTGATATTTGAAATCGAGCTGGCAGGTATCAGTTAAAAAGTTCACACACATAGGGAACAATTAATATATCGGTAAAACAAGAAATATATGGCTACCCCACAAAGGTGAAAAAATGAACAATGCACTGAGGTAGTTTATCATATCAAAAATGTAATATCTACCTTAAATTATACCTTCATGCTAATTGTACTATTAATACTCTGGGGCAGTGTATTGGTGGGCTACCTGCTGCGCCGCTGGCCACAAGCATGGGTGAGCAGATTGCTCACCATTTCCATATGGCTCATGCTCTTAATAATAGGTATAGAGGTAGGTGGCAATGACGTATTGGTCAGCTCTTTAGGGAAATTGGGAGCAGAATCCCTACTGATTACCCTACTCACAACGATATGTTGCGGAGCAGGTTCGCTACTATTGTGGCGCTGCATGCAACCTAAGGGGCACAAGAATCGTCAACAGGCAGAACGCGCCACCACATCGCGGTTCAGTCTACGTGGATTGTGGACAACAATGCACGAGAGTATCATCATTTTCGTATGCTTTGCTGGCGGATGTGTGCTGGGATATATGGGAGCAGATGCCTATCTTCCTTCCAGTGCGTCTTTCTATAGCCTGTGCCTATTGTTGGTATGTGTAGGGTTCAACATCGGGCAAAACGAGGAGTTGCGCAAGAATTTCCGCCATATCAAGAAGGGCTATATATTGATGCCCGTAATCACAATCATAAGCACTTGGCTGGGAGCCTTGCTTACAGCTATGCTGCTCACCGACCGCAGTATCGCCGATTGGCTAGCTGTAAGTTCGGGATTCGGCTACTACTCCCTTTCAAGCATGCTCATCACTGAGGTGCGTGGTATCGAGCTGGGCACCGTAGCTTTAATGTACAATGTGCTACGTGAGATTACAGCCCTGCTCTTTGCACCACTATTGCTCCGTATCTTCGGACCACTGGCTCCCATCAGCATAGGAGGTGCCACCACTGCCGACACTACCCTACCCACCATATCGCGCATCAGTGGCACACAATTTGTCCCAGCGGCCATTTTCCATGGGCTGGTTGTCGACCTCAGCGTTCCCTTACTTGTACCCTTCTTTTGCGCCATATAAGGGTATGGCGTGCTGATGACATTAAGAAAAGAGGGTGTGCATTCGAATGCACACCCTCTTTCTCTTTATCACACTTGACACTGCATGGGTGGAGATTACTCCACGATAGTCATCTCATCGACGAGGTGCTTGCAACCACCCAGCTTCTCAAGGATGAAGAGCACATAGCGGATATCCACCACGATGCAACGCTGCTTGTCATTGTCGAAGTTGATGTCACCGCTCAGCGATTCCCAGTTGCCATCGAAAGCAGCTCCGATAAGTTCTCCATGGGCATTCATCACGGGACTACCGCTATTGCCACCGGTGATATCATTGGTGGTGATAAAGTTTACCGGCAGACGGCCATCGCTCAAGGCGTAGTGACCATAATCCTTGGCGGCATAGAGCTGCTTGAGCCGCTCGGGCACTACAAACTCGGGGTTGGTGGCATCTTCCTTTTCCATCACTCCCTCCAGCGTGGTGTAGTAGTCGTAGCTGACACCATTCTTGGGGCTATAGGGCTTCACCGTACCGTAGGTCAGGCGAAGGGTGAAATTGGCATCGGGAGCCTTGGGCGTGGGGGCATACATCTCGCAGAGACCACGGACGTAGGTCTTGTGGAGCAGCTGCAGCTCATCGCGGTCGGCAGCGCTGGCAGCACTAAGACGGGCATACATCTCCCACTTGCAGCGTGAATATGCTGTGGCGAGGTCCTTATCGATAGCCTTTACCGAAGGCTTCTTGAGGAAGCGCTCCAGGTTCTGCTCATTGGCAGTGATGGAGTTGTCATACATAGCATCGATATAGCGGTCGATATCGCCTTTGTAGTCCTTGTCAATGGTCGTATAGAAGGCGGGCAACTCGATATCCATCTCCTTATAAAGGGCAAAAAGGGCCTTGGCTACCTTACGGTCGACCTCATGGTCGTAATCCTTGTTATGAACCTGGGCATAGGACCTGCGCAGTTCATCGCTCCACTTGGCCACCGCTTCCTTATCCTTCGCTTTAAGTGCTACCTTGAGGCTATCCATCACGCGGTATGGGGCACCAAACTCAATGCCCATCATGAAAGTCTCTGTAAAGGCCATACGAAGATAAGCATCAGCAGATGTCTTGGCCATCAGCTCATCAATCTTTGCCACCACGGCAGCATACTCATCGTTGCCCTTCTCGGCAGCAAAGCGGGCGAAGCGGGCTTCCTGCTCGGTCTTGGCCTCACGCACCTTGTTGTCGATGATAGCCTTGTTCATGCCAATAGAGTTCTTCCAATAGTTACTGCTGCTTGCATACTTACCGGCATATTGGATACGCACCTTGTCGCTGGCTGCCATCTCACGCTTGAGCACCTCTTGACGAGCCTCGCGCACCTGGATACGCGGAGTGTTCTGGCAATCCATACGATGCTGTATCTCACTGCGTGTGAGGAAGCGCTGCGTACTGCCGGGGAAGCCCATCACCATGGCATAGTCGCCTTCGCTCAATCCCTTGATGGAGACACTCAGATGCTTGGGAGTCTTCAGGGGTACGTTGTCCTCGCTATAGAGGGCAGGATTACCTTCTGAATCGGCATAGACGCGGAACATGGAAAAGTCGCCCGTATGGCGCGGCCACATCCAGTTGTCGGTTTCACCGCCAAACTTACCTACCGATGAAGGAGGTGCGGCTACCATACGTATGTCAGAGTATACTTTCAGGAAGAACAGGTAGTAGCGGTTGCCGGCATAGAAAGGACGGACGATAGCCTCAATACCCGGTTTCCCATCGTACTCGCTGGCCTTGAGCTCCTCGCTGGCCATCTCGCCAAGGAACTGATATGACAATGCCTCTACCTCGGTGATGCTGTCGTTCGCGATAAGGGCATTAACCTTATCAGTGACGTCAACAATTCTTTCCACAAAGGTAAACTCAAGGCCTGGAGTAGGCAGTTCCTCGGCGCGGGTCATTGCCCAGAAGCCATCGGTAAGGTAATCGTGCTCTACCGAGCTGTGTTGCTGTATGGCGCCATAGCCGCAATGGTGATTGGTAAGAATGAGTCCCTCTGCAGAGACAATCTCACCCGTACATCCACCGCCAAAGATGCCTATAGCGTCCTTGATTGAGGGTCCTGCCGGATTATATAAATCGGTACCCTCGAGTTGCAATCCCTGCTGCTTCATCTGGTCGACCAGATATTGCTCCTCCATCATCTGGAGCAGCCACATCCCTTCGTCGGCTCTCACGCCCAAGATGGCGCAGGCCAACATCATCGTTACATAGAATCTCAGTTTTCTCATTGTCGATTTGTTTTATTGTCGTTAGTTATTTATAGTCTTCAGCCTTATAGGGCGATATATTGTTGAGCTTGCCTATCTCGCCAGCCACCACGGGTGTCGTCATCAGACGATGGAAGTCGGCCACGGTGATAGCCGTCTTCGGAGCAAAGTGCTGCGAGGTCATGTAGCGGAGCACACTCAGGTAGAACTGCTCACCCTCGGGATATTCAGCAGCCTTTTCCAGGTCGCTCATCACCACGAGCAGCTTGCCCTTGCCCACGGCAAACTCAAATACGAGGCCCAGCTTGTGGTTGCGCTCGATATTGTCGATAACCTGCACGATGGGGCGGTAGTCGGCCGCCGTATTGTCCAACTTGAAGGGGTGGCTTGCCTTGACCACGGGGAACCATTGCCAGTTGGTATGCATCTCGGTGGGGAAGCTGGCAAAGAGGGGGTGCGCAGGATCGGTGAGGATGCCCAGTGTGCCGGGTGAGACGTGGCGATTGTTGTTCTCCGAGATGGTCTTAAACATGCGGTAGTTCCAGTAGTCGGTTTGGAAGAGTCCACCCACGGTTTGCTCCGAGGCATCGGGCATGAGCAGTACCGACTCGCCATTCTCGAGGCGATGGGCCACATCGGCCGTCAAGGTGCGGGTGATGAGAACCTTCTCCTTCAGCTTTTCGAGATCGTTCTTTGCAGGATATACCCAGATGTCATACGTGTTGCACTCCTTATTCCCCTCGACCTGCAGTGTCAGCTTCAGCTGAGTGGCCTGCTGGTAGTCTGCCAAGGGTATGTCGAGCACACCGGCATCGATGAGTCCAAACTCATCGGTTGGCACCACGATAGCGCCGCTCTTTTCGCCAAGGCTCCAGGTCACGGTCTTTCCCTTCAGACTCTCCTCGCCATAGTTGGCAATCTGGATATCGGCATGCAGCACCTCATCGTTGGTGTAGCAGAACTTATCGGCAATGAGCAGGGGCACCACAGGAGCGCAGAATCCGCGCCACTCCTCAGCAGTGCACATGCCCTTGGTATCGAGGAAAGCATCGAGAATACCTACATACGCACTACCCTGCCCCGGATAGTCCTGCAGGTCGAGCAGCTGGAATCCTGCCATATTCGGTGTGCGCAGGTCCATCTCGATGTCCTGCTTGTAGAGGCGTAGCGACCACTGACCGCTGGCTTGGTGGAAAGCCTTGGCCTGGTCGGCCATGCCCGCCTTCTCCAGTCGGTCGCGGAAGATCTCCATATTATAAGGATAGAGCACGCCCGTGTATTTGGCTATCTCGTCGTAGTTGGGGTAGGTCTGAAACTGGGCCGTCTCATGCGAGATGATGGGCACCTCGGCAAGCGAACATCCCTCTTCAAAGTTCATCCGCGTGTTGGGATAGAAATGATTGATCATACCTCCGTCGGCGGCATCGGCAAAGGAGAAGGAGCCGCGTGTATGGGTGCCGTAGTTGCCCCATCCCTCACCGCCTACACGGCAGGTGACGAAGAAGTCCATACCGGGCTTCACACCCTGATAGCCCAGATAGTAGTTGGAGCTGAGCGTGTATATCTTATCGGGAGCCATCGCGCGGAAGTGCTCGATAAACTCCGTCATCTTGGGGATGCTGCCACGCAATTCGTTGCCCAGCGCAAACATGCGGAACGAGGGATGATGGGCATACTCACGCATGATAGCCTCGCCCTCGGCCATGAGAAAATCCATCAGCACCGTATCCTTGGGATTGACGTCGCCCCAGAACGGTAGTTCGGGCTGCAGGTAGATGCCATACTCGTCGGCAGCCACGAAAGCCGCTTCGGGAGGACACCACGAATGGAAACGCACGTGATTTAGACCATACTCCTCGCACACTTTGAAATAGTGTCGCCACGAGTCCACATCCATAGCCACATGACCTGTCAGAGGCCATACACACGCATCGTGCCTGCCACGGAGGTAGATGGGATGACCACCCGCAAAGAACTGCTGTCCCTCGATGTGGAAGTCCTTGAAGGCCGGGTGCACGGGAATCGCCTCCTTCTCAGGCAGTGAGGTGGTGAGAGCAATCTCACCGATGATACCGTTCCAGTTGGTTTGCGTATTCTCTGTATAAGCATGGCTGCTGTCATATACCTGCCAGGGCACACCACTGCCATTGTCGACCATGATGGCCAGTTCATGCACGCCGGGAGTGAGCGCAACCGTGAGATCAAATCGCTGGGGAGTAGAGATGTTATTGGCCGAGCCTACCAATACGCCATCCACATACACCTCAGAGGGCTTGGTACGCTCCAGTGTCAAGTAGACATTCTTGCCCGCCCACTTTTCGGGGATGGTCACCGTGCGGCGATACCACGCCCGTCCCTTATAGGAGTATGGGCGCGAGAGATGGGTAGTCTCACCCTTCCACGCTATAGCATCTCCCTTACGGTTGGTATCGGTAGTGCCCGGAAGCACTATCGTATCACTCATTGCATCGCCAGGTTTCACCAATCCCTCCCTATCAAGAGCGAACTGCCAAACACCACTCAGGTCGATATATTCCTCGTTGGGAGCACATGAGAAGAGGCTCAACGCAACGGCACATAACAGAAATAACTTTTTCATCATTTTTACATATTATAGGGTTTTCAATCGTCATTCTATCAGGATTTTCTCTCCTTTACATATATATATGCCGCTCTGTAGAGGCGATTCACCATATACAGAGGCACCTGCGACCTTGCGTCCATCAAGTGTATATACCACATCGGAGAGATTCTGCTTTCCATCGTCAGATAGCATATCTATCGACGTTTCGCCTTTTACAGAGATGACAAGCGGCTCAGACGTAGCATTGGCAATACTTGTAGTACCACTATAAAGTGCCTTGAAAGTATAAGTGCCAGGCTGCATCTGCCTGCATGTGTATACCGCCTTACCATCAGCATCAAGTGTAAGAGTGCCAATGATACGGTTGTCACAACGAAGCTGTATGTAGCCCTCCGTTGCTCCACTCACACTCACGGCGATATCAAATGGCATTCCTACCTGCTGCTCGGCATTTGTCTCAATGGCTACACTCGCCACATCGGCACGTTCGGTTGCACTGACCCTATATAGACGACTACCGTGAGCATAGATCGTATCGGCATACTCTGCATTGACAAAGGTGCCCATCGGCTTTCCCTGCCACATCTCGGTCAACAGGCATGGCTGATCGGGGGCAAAGCCCAAAGTCGTGAGATCAAGTGGGACAACATCGTAGCTGACAGGAGCAGGGTCTTCGGTAAAGATACGGAACTCCATTGTCACATTCGAGCCCGAAGGGGCATTCTTCACCTCATCATCATAGCCTACCACAGACTTGAAAGCAACATACTCGTGCCCTTCCGGTAGGGTAAAGGTCAGCATCGAAGGAGCATTCGTACCGAATCCCTTGGCATAGGTAGTTCCCTTCACACGAATGGCATTGCCGTCATTACTCCGGTTCTTGCGCGGTGAGTTCCAACCGTTGATGGGATTGGCATCCCAATTCAAGATATCGCCCAAGGCTGTTTCATTACCTTCGGCATCAACAAGTACAGGATTGGCCCAGTCGGCATGATCATAACCGAGGCCATCGCCTCCGTTAGTCACTACGAGGTATAGTTTATCGGCACCAGCAATATCGGCTTGCAGGGTTTGCCCATTTCGATTCTCAGCTTTGCGGCTTACCAGCCCACTAGTAGCAAGTTGCTTAGCAGGATCCACACGCAGCACCTTGGAGCCAGCATTGCTATCGGTCACCTCCTCACGATAGGTAGGGTCTTCAGTAAATACCATAAACTCTACCGACGACTTGCTTCCCTGATCGGTACCCGTCTTGTCCAAGCCCGCCTTGGCAGTAAACTTCACGGCATTAGCAGGAATATCAAAGAGTAGCATCGAATTGGCGTGTGTGGCAAATCCCTTCTGATAAGTCTTCCCATCAATCACCAAGGAGCCACCATTAAGGTTCTTATTGGTATGTATACTTCCCCATCCGCAGGTACCATGCACATAGCCCTGCTTTGTAAGGTCTATAGTGGTACCGTCAGCTAATGTCACAGTAGGATTTATCCAGTCGGCATGGTCGCAATCGTAACTATCACCTCCATCAGTAGCAATCAAGACCAGAGTAGTGCTTCCCTCAGGGATAACAGCCTCCACATCGGTGGCATAACCAGTCGTAAGGTAAGATATGGTACCACTACGATAGATGGCATTCTTGGGATTCACATACTCCGCACCACCAGCATTAAAGAGCGCCACAAACTTGTCTCCATTGGCGGGGTCGTCAGCTGTCCAGACGATACGGTTATCTTCTCTACTAAGTTGATGGTTACCAGCAGAGTATCTGTGCATATATAGTACATCCCGATTGGTAAGCAAGCGATTGTCCTCATCGCGATTCTTGGGCAGATGGCCTCCATACATCAATGGCGACTTAAAGATAGTCCACAGATTCATCATCGTGTATTGCTCATCCTCCGTAAATCCACACCAACGCTCAGCACCACGTTCGCCACGTATGCTGATGCGTCCTAGCGGCAGCATATCGGCATCGGGCCAAGTACCGGGAGCGATATGAGGAGCCCACTTTGCACACACCTGGAACTGGTAGTTGAGCTGACTCCAATTGTCCCAAAAGTCATCGACCGTACGCCACATATTGGCATGCGTCTTCACGTGCTCCACCTCACCCAAAGGAGTCTCACCCGGTGAAATGCTCAACACGATAGGTCGACCGCAATGGTCAATGGCACGACGTATCATCTCAATCTCTGCCTTATGGTACGGACGAGCGATATCGTCAATCTTGATAAAGTCGACTCCCCACTCGGCATAGAGTTCAAAAATAGAATTATAATACTCCTGTGCACCCGGTTTCGAGTAGTCTACCTTATAATTATCGCGCAGCCACGTGCAAGCAGAATCATTGTTGGCAATCATATCACAAGTGATACCATCAGCCCCTTTCACGGGTAGCTTCTTCTGAGCTGCTATTTTGGGTAGTCCGCGCATGATATGTATGCCAAACTTCAGCCCTTTACTATGTACATAATCGGCCAACGGCTTGAACCCCTTACCATTGGCAGCCGATGGGAAGCGATTAACAGCAGGAGTATAACGTCCATACTCATCGTATACGTATATGGGATTAGTCTGGTTATACCCTCCAGCCTTGTCGTTCTCGACAAACCAGCGGATATCTACCACCACATATTCCCATCCATACTCAGCCAAATGCTCGGCCATATAGTCGGCATTGGCCTTTACCTCACTCTCCACGACTGTAGGACCAAAGCAATCCCACGAATTCCAACCCATCGGTGGGGTGAGCGCCCACGTCTGGAACTCCATCTCCTTACCATTTTGTGCAAGTACGGACAGAGGCAGCAGGCAAGCAACAATAAATGATAGCGCTTTTCTTTTCATATTATCAATAAAACAAACCCTTATTTTTTTGCAAAAATACAAATTAACAATGAAAACCCATATAACAAAATCCTCCAAAAACATCATATCAATGCCATTTTCAACATATACGAACCTATTTCTAAACAGCGTTAATAATATAGGCAATTGGTCATTTATACAAAAAACATCCAGAAGTATGCATACATTTATCTTCTCTGAATCGTTTTTTTCACTACTTTTGCAAAAGATATGAAAAGAGTAGCTATACAAGGATTTGAAGGCTCGTATCACGACATTGCTACGAAGCTGTTTTTTAAGGATGAAAATATTGAGCTCATCTGTTGCGAGACATTCAATGAAGTATTTGAGGCCATTTCCTCGGACAGCAACATCGTAGCTTTAGTAGCTATAGAGAACACGATTGCAGGTAGCCTTTTACACAACTATGAACTGTTGCGCAATAGTGGTGTCATGATTGTTGGTGAGCAGAAATTACGTATAGCACACTGCATCTGCTGTTTGCCCGATGAGGACTGGAGCGACCTAAAAGAGGTACACTCCCACCCTGTTGCTTTGGCACAGTGCGAAACATTCCTCCAACACCATCCTGAACTTAAAGCGGTGCAAGCAGAGGACACAGCGCTCAGTGCTAAAGAGATTAAGGGAAAAAGCCTCCATGGACATGCCGCGATATGTTCTATCCATGCTGCAAATATGTATGGACTACACATACTACAAGAGAACATCGAGACAAACAAGCACAACTTTACCCGCTTCCTCGTGGTAGCCGACCGTTGGCGTGCCGATGAACTGCGGGCAGAGGGATGCATACAACGCCATACCGACAAAGCAAGCATTGTATTCTCCCTACCCCATCAAGAGGGTAGCCTATCCCAAATACTATCAATATTCACTTTCTATCGCATCAACTTAACAAAGATACAATCTCTTCCTATCATTGGGCGAGAGTGGGAATATATGTTCTACGTCGATGTTACATTTGATGACTATACCCGTTTTCATCAAAGTATTGATGCCGTAAGGCCACTAACAAAGGAACTGACAATATTGGGTGAGTACAAAGCCTTCGAGAGCAATAGATAATAAATAATCAAAAATTACTCTTATAGCGCTTGCATCGATCATATTTGAGCAAGAAAAAGCTCCAAACAGACACGGAAGAGAAAAAAAACAACAAAAAGAGTTTTTTTTTGCAGAAAAGTTTGGTGGTTCACAAAAAAGCAGTACCTTTGCACTCGCAAAACGGAACGACACCGTTTGTTCTTTGAAATATTGCAAAGCAAATTGCGGAAATAGCTCAGTTGGTAGAGCACAACCTTGCCAAGGTTGGGGTCGCGAGTTCGAGTCTCGTTTTCCGCTCACAAGTTTGAATTTGTGTCTACAACCGATGAGTCGGTGTAAGCCCAGGTGGCGGAATGGTAGACGCGCTCGTTTCAGGTGCGAGTGTTGAGAGACGTGCAGGTTCGAGTCCTGTTCTGGGCACAAACCAAACGAGTATTTGACTTAATGAACAATGGAGAGATGGCGGAATTGGTAGACGCGCTACTTTGAGGGGGTAGTGACCGTTGGGTCGTGTGAGTTCGAGTCTCATTCTCTTCACCAAAAACTAAGCAAATTGCGGAAATAGCTCAGTTGGTAGAGCACAACCTTGCCAAGGTTGGGGTCGCGAGTTCGAGTCTCGTTTTCCGCTCACAGAGAGGTCTAAGGCATTAGGCCTCTTTTTTATTTTAAATCATTCTACCACCACCTCATCCACAAAAAGGAAGCCGCCGAAATCGCTGCGCACGGCCTGATAGCGAATGTATCGAGCCTCCACAGAGCCATCCCAGCCAAAGGTGGTAAAGGTGACTGCATCGTCGCGCACCACCTCATTGTCGATACGCTTCAGCTCGGTAAAATGTTCTCCATCAAGAGAGGAGGATATGATAATCTGTGCCGGCATGAATACACCCGGGCCACATATCTGCATGAAGTCTGCACTAACCGACGTCACAGGCTGAGAATACTCCAAGTCAATTATCACATCCACTCCCTTGCGCCCGAGGAAGCCTTGCCAGCGTTTGTCGCCATAGGTCCATCCGCCACGCAATCCGTCGACCAGGGCGGTATCGCCTCCAGCCGTATATCCACTATAATAGGCCGAGCCATCTACATAGGCAACTCTCTTCCCCACCCCAAGGTGCGTCAAGGGCTTGTCGGCACCGGGGCGGTTGCCAACTTCGTTGCGTAGATCGAAGGGATGATAGCCCTTGCCGCGCAACTCGTCAACGGCCTTCATGGCACGCCTGCGGAAATCATCGTAATCCTTGTTTGCAGGAAGGCTCCAAGCCACCTCAGCCAACGCCAAGATACGAGGATAGGCCATATACTCCATGTGTTCCTCCGTGGGGATATACTCGGCAAACAGGTTGCCCTGCAAGCCATAGAGCAATGTACGCTGTGCCTCGGATATCGTGTCGGACAACGGGTCGAAAGCATAGACTTTCTGCAGGGGAAGATAGCCGCCAAAGGCCTCGGGCTGCGAGTGAGGTGCATCCTGATAGGCATCAAGGTAGCAATACTCGCCCGGGGTCATAATGGCACGGTGCCCCATAGCCATGGCCTTGAGACCACCCTCGGTGCCACGCCACGACATCACCATGGCATTCGGTGCCAAGCCGCCGTCAAGAATCTCGTCCCATCCAAGGAGCGTGCGGCCATGAGCGTTCAGGAAGGCCTCGATACGATGTATCAGATAGCTCTGTAGTTCATCCACATCAGCAAGCCCCTCAGCCTCCATACGCGCCTGACAACGGGGACAGCTCTTCCACGATTGCTTGCTGGCCTCATCGCCTCCTATATGTATATAAGGTGATGAGAAGAGCTCCATTACCTCGGTCAGCACGTTCTCCAGAAACTCAAACACCTGCTCATTGCCCACACAGAAGTCTGACTCCTTGTAGGGCTCGTGCGAGCACGACAGCTCGGGATAGGCCACCAGCACCTCTTCGGAATGCGAGGGCATCTCAATCTCGGGCACAACGGTAATATAATGTTCACGAGCATACTCGACAATCTCACGTATTTGATCTTGCGTGTAGTAACCGCCATAGGCACCTTCAGTGCCTCGCTCCATATACTGACGACCACCATTCCACCAGTCTTTCCACAGAGTATCCGTACGCCATGCGGCCAGCTCCGTAAGCCTCGGATAGCGCTTTATCTCCAAGCGCCAACCTGCAGCATCTGTCAGATGCAAGTGCAGGTGATTGAGTTTATAATAAGCCATGGCATCGATCTGCTTCTTGAGAAAATCCACACCGAAGAAGTGACGCGACACGTCAATCATCATACCCCGATAGGCAAAGCGCGGACAGTCGACTATAGTGCCCAGAGGGAGGTTACACTCCTCGTCCATCAACTGCACAAGTGTCTGCAGAGCATAAAATAGTCCTGCCCCCGACAAAGCCTGAGCCACCACCCCATCCTTCTGAATGGTCAGTACATAACCTTCAGGGGAGTTCAGTTGAGGATGTGCGTCTACCACCTCCAGAAACAAGGCGTTCCGTGTAGGACGTTCAGAAGCCACCGCCACCTTCAATGGCGATGAATCCACACATCCAACGAGCAAATCCTTGTCGGCCTCAGGAGCATCGACCCATAGCTGTGTCTGTTCATCCAAGGCAAATACACCTCGTTGCAAACCAACCTCTAAAGGAACAGGAATGACCGACAATACTTCAGTGTGATGAACACAGGATGTAAGAGCTACTATCAGCAAAAGAGATACACCTAAAACCTTCCTCATACATGTTTCTTTTAGGGATACTTATGGCACAAAAATACATACTTTTCGGTGTTATTCCATACTTTTCGCCGAATAATTTTAGAGGACAGACGACCTTTCACAAAAAACAGCCGAAGTATATATCTATTCTAGCGAAGAAGTTTCTACAATTGAATTGTAAACAGCTTCACCTCATCCGTAAATTTTAGTTCACTTATAAGTTTCCCCTTTTGTATCTTTATTGTAACTTTGCGCTGATAAAAGCAATTTGAAGAATAATGATAGGAACCATAGTCAATACATGCACGATAATCGTAGGCAGCATCGTGGGCGCCGTGATGAACAGGGGCATAAAGGAGAAGTACAAAGACACCCTATACACAGGCCTCGGGCTAGCGTGCCTGGGCATCGGGCTCAACGCCGTAATCAGCAACTTCGGCAAGAGCGAATACCCGGTACTGTTCATCGTGTCGATAGCCTTGGGCAGCATCGTGGGCACAGCGCTGGACCTCGACGGACGGTTTGCCCGACTGATCAACAAACGCTCGAAGAAAAACAGCAATGCCAACCTGGCCGACGGCCTCTCCACCGCCATCCTGCTCTACTGCATAGGTCCGCTGGCCATGCTCGGCCCGGTGATAAGCGCCCTGAAGGGCGACAACACCTTCCTCTACACCAACGCGACGCTCGACCTGGTGACCTCCACCGTATTTGCCAGCACGTATGGCATATGGATGATACTTGCCGCGCCGGTGCTCTTCTGCTGGCAGGGGATGTTCTACATGGTGGCCAAGATATCGAGCACGGCCATCAGCGAGGCACTCATGGCGGAGCTGCTCATCGTGGGCGGACTGATGATCGTGGCCTCGGGGCTGTCGCTGCTCAAGCTGAAGGACTGCAAGACACTTAACATGCTACCAGCACTGCTCGTGCCCGTAGTGTGGTTCCTGATAAGGAGCATCATCGCATCGTAGTATTCACCAAAAGGATATCCACAAACACACTGCTGGCCCAGAACCCTTGGATTCTGAGCCAGCTTGCATTATTTATGAAGGTGCTCAAAGTACGCATCCTCAACAATTCAATTATTTGACAATCTTCTCCCCATTGATGGTGATATTCTTAGTCGTGAATCCTTCTACAAAGTCGTGCTCGAAACTTCCGTTGCGGGCTGTGATGTCGAGGTCTTCGAATGTAAAGTTTGAGAGATGGCAGACGTCTTCCTGCTTCTTGGCATTAAAGAAGGTAGTACAGTTCATCTTGCAGCGGCGCATCGTGATATGGTCAACATAGCTGTAGGGGGGGTCCTTGCGGTCGAGCAGGTCATAGAACTGAGTCCATCGGCCCACATACAGGAAGTTTCTCACTGTACCGGTGATATCCTCTACCGTCACATATTCATATTGCTGAGGAGTATCGGGGCGACACTTCAGCCACAAGAGGTTGTTGGCCTCGCTCGTCACCTGGATTCGGCGCATGATAATGTTATGATTATACACGCTCTCGCTACCCAAGGTCAAGCAACCATGACAAAAGCCATATTCGCAATCCTCGATGATAATGTTCTCGTTCTTGCCATTACCTACGCTCTCGGCAGGAATCTTCACACCTGGGTACTCTTTCATGAAGGCATCGGCATAAGGTCCCTTACCACCCTTTATAGCCACTGCGTCATCATTCACGCTCATATAGCAGTTCTTGATCAGCACGTTGCGCACCACGTCGAGGTCAATGGCATCGGTCGACGGTCCCTTGCTGTCGTCGGGCTTGCCCAAGCTATAAAAACGACAGCCCAGTATCTTTACATTTTCGCAGTTGTAGAAGTGCGATGTCCAGAAGGCTGAGTTCTGCAGATTTACGCCCTCAATCTGCACGTTCTTACTATTGGAAACATACAAGAGACGCGGACGCTGCTCATCCTTGTTCGTGCATTGTCTGTTCCACTGGCGACGCAACCAGAACTGTTGGTGATACTTCAGGCCATTGCCATCTATCGTGCCTTCGCCAGTGATTGTAAACCCATCATTGTTGTCGACATTGATGAGCGCACCGAAATACATACACGTCTGCCCCTCTATGCGTGTCGTTCCCAAAGGATAGTCACCGATAAAGTCAGAACCCATCAGCACAGCTCCTTTCTCAAGATGGAGATGGGTGCCTTGCTTGAAATGCAGTCCGCCAGTCATATACACACCCGAAGGTACTACAATGACTCCACCGCCTTGGCTAGCTGCCTCGTCGATAAGCGCCTGAATCTGCTCTGTGTGCAGCGTGCCGTCAGCAAATATGCCATGATCGGTAAGGCGATACTTCTTCCCTAGCTTAGCCACATCTACAGGTGTGATATCCTTGAACCATTGGCTAATCTCTGTACCATCAGGCCACAGGTCAAGAGCCGCTTTCTTTGGTTTAGCACTGGCAGAAATGCTCAATACGACGATGAGCAATGTCAATAAAGTTTTCGAATGATTCATGTGCGTTCGTTTTATTAGTTAATACTGATTGTTCATAGGAATTCTAAACCACAAAAATACATACTTTTCAGCGATTCCCCCCTTTTATCACCGAATATTTTCAGATGAAAAACGGCTTTTCCTCCAGAATCAGCGATTCACCTCTTTATCAGAAGAAACGTGAATGATGTTGAGTGAATGCTTTTTGGAACAACTAGCGCAAAGGACATATCCCCACTATTGCGCTTTGCGCGTAGTTGTATGTCGCGTCAGCTGAGGTCACCACATCGAAGTCGAAGTAGCCGTCGCAGCTGCCGCCCCACCCCCAGTTTACATAGTATAGCCCCTGCTCATCCATGCCACACACCACGAAGGCGTGTCCGTCATATCTCGTGGAGCGGCTACTATAATATATAGGACGGCTGGCAGCCAGTTCCTCGGCCACCATACGGTTCCATTGCTCATCGGTATGCTGCCAGCGGTGCACCATCTTCATCTCGGGCGAATAGTCGAAATGCTCCGTCAGTGCCTTCAGCACGTAGGCCGAGTTGGTGCCACTGAGCACAGGCGAGTACTTCATGTTCACTGCGTGGCCCACATCGCGCATCAGTCGGGCCACATCATTTGTGCGCACCTTGGCCGAGTAGCTATAGCTATCCTTCATCTTCTTCCAGTCATACACATCGCCCAGTGTCACCGTGGTATAGGTCGTGTCCAGGTTGTGCACCTCGGCCGTGCATTGTCCGTGTCCGCATTGCGGCCAGGCATGATACTTCATTATCTGTGCCACGGCCGTAGTCACACATCCCGTTATCAGTTTCTCGTCGTTCAGCACCGGGCAATAAAAGTTGTACGGGGCATGCTGTCCCCACTGCGTCGTCAGCAGCGGAGCCACCGCCATCGTCTTCCTCTGCGGCTTGGCCTCTGCCTTCCCCTTGCGCAGCGCATCTATATACTCGGCATAGCAGTTCAAGTACCCCTGCAAGCTGCTCGACAGCCTTCGGCTGATACTCGCCTCTGTCGAATACCCCACGATGAGCCTTCCTGCACGGTCCTCGCCCGACACGATGACAAATCCCTTTCCATTCTCAGGGGCAAACACAAAGTACTCGGGCTGTGTGTAGCGCATCTCTCCCCCATGCTGCGGACTATACACGAGGTCGAGTGCCTTCAGCGCCTTCACCTTCTTGATGTCGTCGCCCATCGTCTTCATATAATAGAATTTCGTAGCCACCGCACACGCCTTCTCCTCAGAGATAGGCCGTGCCACGGCATGCCCCAAACAGAGAAGTAGCATCAGGCATAGCACCACCCTGTTTCGTGTTGTTTTCATATCAGGCATAGTATATTAGTTTGCGGGTTCAACGTGTAAAATTACAACCTTTACCCGATGTATGCAAGTTTGCGATTGATATTCAGCGAACATCTAAATAAACGTAGCAGTCACACCGATAATTTCGATTTTATTTCGTAGCTTTGCAAATGGCGAGGAAGAGCCTCCCGAACATGTATTATTTATAACTATAACACACTATGTCATTACTCAACCACCTATTCGGCAACGCCTCAGAGGTCAACATCAACGAACTGAAGAACGAGTTTGGCGACATACTCATCCCCGAAGAAGAGATTGTTGCTGCCTTCCGTATCTTTCGCGACAAGTGGGTCTTCACCAACAAACGGCTGATTATGCTCGATGTGCAAGGCGTCACGGGAAGCAAGCGCGACTATCACTCCGTGCCCTATAACTCGATAAATCATTTCAGTGTAGAGACCTCGGGTACATTTGATGGAGACTGCGAGATGAAACTCTGGATAAAAGGGATGTCCGACCCCCTGAAGAAGGAGTTTAAGCGTGACGTCGATGTCAAGTCACTGCAAAGAGTATTGGCGACGTATGTGTTGAAGTAAAGGGAATTTAGCCGTTGAATTTGCGGGAAATCGGGGAAACTGCCATTTTAAATTTGCGGGAAATCGGGGATTTTGCTCTTTAAAATTTGCGGGAGAATAAAAAAAGTTATATTCCTTTTTTATATGGCGGGGATGATTTAGAGAAGTAGTTGTTTTTGCGGCATCTTTCAGCGAAACGCGAGGAAATCCTGTACAAGAATTTTGTAGCATAATGTAAGGTAAATCCTTGGATTTGCTTACATGGTGCAGAAATCGCAAGTACGCATTTACAAACTTACTAACTCAAAAACTTAAAAACTTACGTCCGCGCTTACTTCTTGCATTTTCCTAATGCCCCGTGGCTGCGTTCTTTTTGTCCGTCTTGGGGATTGGGCGGAAAGAGGGGAAGGATGAAGTTGTTTTTTAGTACATGATACAATACAAAATAAACTTATTACAAACAAAGAGAAAAAGGGGCCACATATGGTCCCTCTTTAGCGATGTTGATTGTGAAGGGCTAAAAGCTCTGAGGCTTCTAACTTGATGGCAAAGATATAGGATTCTTTTAAAACAAGGAAATGATGCAATAGTAGAATATTGCCTTTAGAATGTCCAATTATTACTCTTTATCCTATTCATTGTATCTATTGTCAGAGCTCTTCTTGCTGACCATAAATCATCTTCTATTTTCATCATCAAAATCACAAGTAATTTAAGAAGAGTATAATAAGCGTCGAGATGTTCTTTATCATCGATTGCAGATGTAACACTTCCGTGTGCATAATGATTCCTATAAGCCTTTCCATTTGTGAACATCATGTTATCTAGATAATAACTGAAGTATTCACGCTCTGGTTTACTCAATAAATGATCGTCTGTGACAACCCATCCCTTTTCAAAATAGTCATCTAAGATTTTCCGGCCTTTATCATCGTAGTGCCAATAGGAGCAAACACCATATTCTCTAAGAGATTCTAATATCTCAATTTTTGTTTCATCAATAATATATAGGTATCCTTGCGAGTTTATTCCTATCAATTCTTGTTGTATGAGAATGTCTAAGAGCTCTTTTTGTCGTTCCGAATAGTTCGAGTATGAAACAGAATCTTCATTCTCCAACAATTCTACAAGTGAATGATAATGTTTACCCTTAAATGGTTCTACGTGATGTAAGATGTAATTCCCTGAAGCAAAGAGTCCGCCTAAAGCCAGATTAACATCTTTATTATCTGTATTTATTTCATAATACTTATTTGTCAGCATGCTTCTACCTTCTTCAATCTTCAAGGGATGAGATAGGCGTATCAATTCTTCATCTATTTCATCATATTCAACAAATGTTGTATATTGTTTTACAATAGCATCTAACTCCGGACACAAAATTCTACATTTATTCAAGAATGAGTCGTTAGGTAAAGGTAAATTTAAGACAAGACCTGGATAATCGTACTCTAAACGTAGATGTTGTTCATAATATTGTTTCAACTCATTTGTTAAAGAGCTTCCTAATTCTTGCAAAACCAAATCATATGCATATAACAATTTTTGCGACAGCATTTCCTTCTTATTGAATACTATATTCGCGGGATATGAATCCACGCCCTTATCCATGAAGAGTTTTTCAAATCCGTCCGCCTCTACTTTCTTATTTATCAAATTCAGAAGGAGATGATTATTAAGCCACCCAAAAATCGCTCCACAATATAATATGCGCTGTTTATTATCGCACTCCTTTATATAAGACACACTATATGTATGAGTAGGAATACCTTGTTCATCTATACCTATTTCAAGTGGTGGTATCCCTTCTTTTTCTGTAAAACGTAGACTTACAGAGTAACGGGTTTTATAGGAATTAGGATCCTCCAATAATTCCTTGTTTAGTCTATCTTCTAATCTTTTTGCCTTCAACTTAGTTTTAGGAGATAATACTATCTTATTCTTATCGTTTTTGATTTGTGTAATTAGTCTTACATAATTCAAGTTAGGTTTTTCGCTATCCAAGTATTCGTCAATAATTTGCTCCTTATCCTTAAGGCTCAGATTAGATGGGAGGTACAACTTGTCTTCCGATTGACTCTCTCGTTTCGCAACATATATACCAAGAATGATGGATGCACTATCTTTATTGCTCAACAACTCTTCACGAATAATAGTCTTATATTTCTCAACTACTCCATGACAGCACAATACATTACGCAAATTGTTAGTATCGCCTGATAGAATCTCGCGCAAAGTATCTGTAGTTATAATCTTATAAAGGCCAAAAGTATCAATTATCGTCCAGAATGTTTTTTGGTATTCACATTCTATTACCTCAAACTCCTCTTTTATCGTTTGTTGACTTAAACCATTAAAGAACTTTGCGATAATGGTGTTGTATCCTTCCGATGAAGATTTTAACCTAGCAAAATCCCCATCTGACCATCTAAGCAGTTTGCAGTCGTTTTCAAATAGACGTCTAATATGCCAAAGTTCAATAATGCCTTCTAAATCTTGAGGAATGCTTCCATTCTCAATCTCAATAATACGCTTTTCCGCCATCTCTAGATTGTAGCCAACAGACAAATCGTTTCTTGAAAAAAAGCAAACTCTATCTTTCATTATAAACAAAGACCTATTCTATATGCTAACCTATTTTGTGTTTTTATCTGTTGTTATAAGAGTACCCGTCCAAGTACAGTATCCCTAAACGTATTAAAAATATTCAGTTTTATGGGTTTATACTCCGGCAAGCTCTCCAAGTATTCCAATTCAAAGACAAGACGTGGGTCAGTGTCTTTGCTAGCCTTGTTAATCTCGGCTTTGGAACCGATTCTAGCAACTCGTATAAGATATAGATCCTTCACGCCTTTTCCTTTTATGTAGGGCATAAAGTAGTATAGCTTATTCAATGCAACAGTCGAAGGGAACGCTTTAGTCTTACCGGTATAATATATTTTGGTAGGTGCTCCATCCAAGAAATACTCTTGATTGTCCAACTTCACAAGGCCTATAAGCAAATGCTTGGTCTCGTCCAATGTATAAGTTTTCTTGGGAGCATTGACAACTAGGTTTACCTTTTCTTCGGAAAATAATTCGAAGTTAAATACAGGTTGCTTGTCTCGCTTTGTATATATCGGATTGGATGATACAGGCTCCTCGTTATAGATTGCACGATACAGGCTCTTTCCTATCACTTCGACTATACCGCACACAAGAGCATTACCCATCAGAAAAGCACGTCGGCCATCAGAAACATCGGGATGGTATGTGTGATTATCGGGAAACATGTTCAGTCGCTCCAACTCAATCGGTACGAGTCTGCGGTATCTTCCCGAAGGTGTCTTTACTACATGCTTGAAGCGTGAAGGCGCAGATCCTCCCTCGCCAGTAATCATAGTACGGGATGGTTTGTCCAAATAGTCGGGAAAAGCCATCCCACCCTCAGAGAAAACATACTCGTATCCCTCTTTTGATACGCGATTAATCTTCTTTGCTCCTTTTTCGTATTGCCATTTGGGGAGTTCTTCGTCTGATATGTAGAACTCTTCGGGTACAAATTCTTCATCTACCAAGATGTCGCCCAAAGTTTGCTGTGTGCCTTCGTATGTGGTTGTTGCATCAACAGAAAGGATGTGACGGTCAATCATTACTCCCGCAGTACCGAAGGGACTATCCTTCTTCCCTTTGTTGAAGTTGTCGGAAACTTCTTTGATTGAGCCTGTAATATCAAAACTAGACAAGGTGTTATCTTTTTTAACGAAGGGCAAGGCTTTTGCCATAACTCCATCATAAAAAAGCCAATTCTCGGTATCTTCCATTCGGCTTGCAACAACAGAGTCCTTGCGATAGCCTACAATGTATGTTCTACGACGTCTTTGGGGCATACCGTATTCGGCTGCATTGATTACGCGCCATTCAACGATATAACCAAGGTCCGACAATGAAGCCAGTATGATGGCAAAGTCACGACCTCGCTGAGTGGCAGGGGAGTTCAACAGGCGATCTACATTCTCAAGAAATATATAGCTGGGACGCTTGTCGCCCTTCTCGTCCAATATTCTATAAATTTGCCACCACAGCACACCCTTCTTGCCCTCAATACCTCCAGAACGACTAAGCGTAGCAGCTACAGAATAGTCTTGACAAGGGAATCCCCCCACCAGAAGGTCGTGGTCGGGTATTTTATTGGTTGGAACAGTACAGATGTCCTCATTGGAGTGGCCTTCTCTTCCAAACCGTGCCTTATACACAATGGAAGCATCTTGATGCTTGGTAGATGGCTCCCACTGATTGTTCCATACTGTTTGATAAGCATCTGACGCACCTTCCAAGCCAATGCGGAAACCACCCACACCAGCGAAGAGTTCAACTACACGAATTTCTTTTTTAGTTTCGAACATTTTTTATTTCTTGATTGTAAAATAGATCTAATGTAACACGTTTTGCCAGCCACACTTCTTGAGGCAACATTTTAAGTCCATTTATCACAAGCGTTTTGCAGGAATCGCTGGCAGTTTCCCCACTACCTCTCATAAATACATCATACTCTACCTCCTTGGGAAAATTAGGCGCTTCCCTTTGTGTTCCAGACTTAGGATTGATTATAGGACTACCATCTGTTTTTCGATATTCCTTCACAATTCTCAGTTCCTTATTTTTTATAAGAGAACGAACATCTTCCCAAAGTCGCTTAACTTTATGGTCGATAAAATCATCAGTAAGGTATACGCGTTTGAATCCTACAAATTTAATTTTGCTGGGACTTTTATCTTTGGAGTCAGTATATTGATAGACAATCAATAAAATCTGATGTTCTGCAAAGTAGTCTCGCATAAAGGATTCTTCGAAGGACTCCTCAGACATCCATTCATCAAAATTTGGCATGAACATCTTCATTGATTCTTTTGGGTCACCCTTATAATCTAATGGAAGGCTTTTTGCAATTAAACCAATCTTTGCAAAGTCTTCAATGCTATTTAATGATTTAGCTTTACTGCCAAACATCTTTAACACGACAAGTTCTGCGAAGTTTTTAATTGTAACACTATGTCTTTCAGCTTTCGAGCTTCCAGTTTTTAAAGAGACTCCTAAGGCATCTGCAATTTCTGCAAAAGTCTTTCCAGCATACAAACTCGTCAATTCGTTGCATTTCTTATCAATATCCTCATATCTAGTTATAGGATTATCTAACTTTTCTAAATGTTTTTTTGAAAAGTAGTTGTCTGCTATGATTGTCGCGAATGAACGTTTCAATCTAAATCTAGGCTTGTTTGGATATTTAGGAGCCGTATCTATCAACATCAATTGACTACGCAACTCACTAGACAAACGAGGATATTGCGCCTCTCTTTCTTTATGAGTTTTATAATTACGGTGTATAACAATGAGGAAATCGCGCACAATGAGCCAATCTTGCTTTAATCGCAGTTTATCATCGATGCTGAATTCATAGAATTGAAATCCTAAGATAGGAAAATTCTTATATCCTTCTAAAGTAACTGTATCAGAGGAGTTATACCAATAATAAACCCATAACATATGGGCTAACTTATGCCAGAAATTTGATGTCTCAAACTCTTCTTTTATTATCACTGGTATAGATACAGCCGTAATACTCACTGGCTCTTTGCATTCATAAATATAAGGCGAATCATTTTTTTTAGGCGTAACCATTCCGGTTGTCTTCAGCTCGACTTGTATCCCATCAACAATGATATCAGGCTCTTGTTTGCTATCCTTGCGACATCCCAACACAGACACCTCTATAACATCTCCAGCAATACCTGTTACTTTAGTTTGACCAGCATGGCTATCAAATTGCCCCGAAGCATCAACCTCTATAAGCTTCTTGCCTATGGTTGCAGATAATAATTCTTCTATTTGCTTGCGAGTAAATACTCTTGACGGATTTTTATCGAGTCCTATTATATCCTTTGCCATACCAAGATATTTTGAGCCGTTTGTTGTAAAGCGCAAATATACAAAAAAAATATATAAGAGTGAAATCTTTCTTATTGGGAGTATATAGGAAAAGAACAAAGTTGTATTTTCACTCAAATTATATTAATTTTGTCCCCCGAAAACATCAAGAGCAGTGTAGCGCTGCACCAACCGAGCAGGGATGCCACGGTGGTCAAGTTACGATGTGGACAGATTTATTAACGTCAAAAAAACATCCGATTATGACAAAGACAAACTCCTACGCCCAAGAGCGTATCGGCTTCTATGAAGCACGTTTCGCATGCGAAACAATCCATCAGTTAGTAACCAACTTCAACAGCCTCGCCTCCTCATGGGGATGGACGGCAGAGCGCTCCTACTATTCCTCCGCTCTCATTCGTGAGATGCAGCGGCGTGGCATTGACCTCACGGCCATCATGAGCAATGACACGGGACAGCAGACTATACGCTACGTCCGTGTGGCCTACAATGAAGCCAGTCATGCACTGATACCGATAGCATAAGCATCGTGAATAATCGCTCCTCACCATCCTGCTGCTCGGATGATGAGGGGTGTTTATTATTATTCCGAAAGGAACTAAAACTGTAGAAACATCGCTATAAAAACATCTTTCCCGTTTCTATCTGCCAGTGTCCGCCAATATAGTTTAACTTCAATGTAATCAAGCAACTAATGGCGGACACTGCGTACGATTGTCCATATCTGTTGTTTAGTGTGTAGAGTTTAGAGTTTCCTTTCGGATGGTACTTTCCACTTTGATTCTGTCTTGAGAATATCTATATCCTTATATTAGAAGTTGTTTGGATTTTACCGCTAATAGGTTTTATTGTACTTTTCTGTTTATTTGAGACTCTTTTTGGCACCTTTACACTCTTTGTTCTTGCGAATAGACCACTATTTGCTGCGATCAAACAGTACAAATCTACTCAAAAACTGTTCTCAACTATACTTGAAATAAAATCCTAACAACTTCTTAAACTTGCGTTAAAATAGCACCTCGGAAATTTGGAAAAGGGCAAGGAAATTCGTAACTTCGCCATATAAAAGTTATTTGCCGTTCGCGAAGAGCAACGTGACTCTTCACGAAGAGCAACGTGATCGTTCGCGAAGGACAGCGCGGTCGTTCGCGAACGGCAAATAAAAACGATAGGTAGAAAAACAGAATTGGCACCTAAGAAATAGATTATTCAAACCTACTGATAATAAGAAAAGCCTATGGCAACACGAAATTTTGTACAGAAGAAAGCAGGCACCATTGCCTACCAACTCAAAGAAAGGCACGACCTACGCGGCGAAGCCAACGAGGAAAATCCCGCTATAGCGGTCACCGTAGTAGGTAGTCGCACAGTGACCACCAAGGAGCTGGCCAAGGAGATTGCGGCATCGTGCACCGTCAAGGAGGCCGACGTGGCCGGTGTGCTCACCGCACTGAGCCAGCGCGTGCAGCGCACCCTGCTCAATGGCGACCGCGTAGAGCTGGGCGAGATAGGCACCCTCTCGGTAACGCTCACCTGCGGCAACAAGCACCGTGCCGACAACGTCACGGCACACGACATCAAGGTGCGCCGTATAGCCTTTGCGCCCTCCAAGGAGCTGACAAAAGCCATGCGAGGTGCCCAGATGAAGAGTGCCGGCCCTGCACGCACCAAGCAGCTCACCATGGAGGAGGTGGAGGAGCGCCTCACCGCTCACTTTGCCACACACGAAGCGCTCTACCGCTCCGAGGTGGAGAACATCTGCGAGTGTACACGCTACCGTGCTGCACAGCTACTCACTGCCTTCGTGGAAGCAGGCAAACTGCGTGCAGCAGGGCGTAAGAACGTGCGATACTACTTGCCAGTGGAGGGGTGTTTCGGGAAATAACGTTGTTTTTGTAAACCATAAAATGTACGTGAATTTGCATGAATATGTCTTTCCTCTACGATGTTTTTTAGTGAACATGAATTACCATAAATTTTCCACAAATTATTCACTCTAAGTTTCATGAACCTACATGGATAATTGTACGCAGTATCCGCCGTTAATTGATTGTAAACCTATGCGTTGACCTATATTGGCGGACACTGGCAGATGAGAACAACAGAATATATTTGACGACATATCATTATTTACATTAAAGTGCAAATGATCTTTTAAGGTTTTTCAGAAGAAATATGTATTCTTTTGCAGTTGCATTTCCAGCTATTATGTGTATTTTTGTGGCGTCAATCTGATTACTAACGAATATTATAAAAATTTATGCGCAAACTTGTTGTATCTTTAATAACCTTCTTAACAATCTCTTCTGCTTATGCTCAGAATGCAGATATACGAGTAAGCGAACTGATTAATTCTTCCGATTGGTTTACCTTAGAAAAAGAATACACTCTATTAAAGGATTCAATTCAATATGACTACGTTCGATTGATGGCAGAGGCTATGTTAGCACAAAACTTCAATCGCGAAGCTGAAGCTGTTGATTTATTTCGTACGCTTATAAACTCATATCAGCAGCAGATTGGCGGCAGTAATGTAGCCTTGAGTCTTACAGAGATAATATTAGGTAATTACGAACGATTGGGTATGTACAGCACAGCGGCCGAAAAAGCCGCCAATTTGATAGAACAAATCAAAGCGAGTAATGCACCGATTGATTATAGCAGATTGGCGGATATTCACAAAAGGAACCTTTCGCTGAAGAAATATGATGCGCCATCAGTCGTATTTAACAATTCAAAGGATATAAGCATTCCTTTCACAATGGAATGTACCGATACGCTATTGTTTGACAATCAAAATCCAGTATCTAACAGATATTATATCCCTGTAACCGTACATGGGAAAGAATATCAGTTTATGTTTGATACGGGAGCAACTACCACCTATTTTTCAAAAAGATTTGCAGACCTCATAGGAGTTGAATTTGTTGGTTATAGTTCCAAATATGGAGATTATTTCTATTTGCATAGTTTGCAATTAGGTAATATTATATGTAAGAATATTATAGGTCCAGCGCATAATGGAACACCTATTGATAGTGTGGCAACAGTAGATGCAGTTATTGGTATGGATATCCTGCAAAGGTTGGGCGAGATACAAATTGATAACAAAAAGAGGTGTCTTGTGATTCCATCACGCTATACACCAACTCCAAAGTATGGAAAGAATCTACGAAACACTGGTTTTTCATATTATGTAAAGGCTACAGATTCAACAGGTCTATTGAATGTTTTTCTGGACAGTGGTGCCGAAACAGGCTTTACTTACAACTATTTTGTAAAACATAAAGAAGAGTTCTCACAACTTCGCGGGACAAAAGAACTCACCATTGGAGGGGTTGATGGTTTCTATTCGACAATGGCAATTAAGGTCCCTTCAGTGAAGTTTGAAGTTTGTGGTATAGATGTGAATATGCAGGATGTGTATGTCCCATACATGAATTCGCATCACCAAACCGATGATATCGTTTTGGGAGTAGACTTTTTTCAGCAGTATGATAAGGTTATTCTTAACTTCAAGAATATGTTTATGATTACAAAATAGAACAATATTTATAGTAAAATCAAAAAATTAGCCTACTGTATTGTGTAATACCTAACTTGCAGGGGCGTATTTGGCGAGACGGATGGCGAGATAAAACTAACAGAACGACAACAAGTTGTGTATAGAGAAATCAAAAAAAGACACTTCTCATACAGCCAAGAGTTTGGCGAGACAATTAGAGTTATCACAGAGAACTGTCGAGAGAGAAATCTCATTCCTGAGAAATAATGGATTTATTGATAAGAGTAGCAAAGAGAACAAAAGTAATTGGGTCGTACTGAAATAAGGGAAATTGCTTATTAGATTTATTTCCGAAAACAACCGCATAGAATATAAAAGAGAATTGACCTCGGATTTGGAAACAGAGCCTAAGAAATGATTAGCATTGCTATATGACAATAAACGAGATGAGTACAAATAGGAAACCGACACGATTACTTAAGAGAATCATGCTCGCCATGGCGAGCATCGTCGGCTCACTGACAATGGCTGCACAAGAGATAGCGCCGCTGAGCGGAGCGGAGTGGATAACGGGTAGCACGTATGCAGCAATGCCACGCCACAAGATGGCTGAGGGAGTGGCCCTACCCCTCTTCCGCAAGGTGATAACATGCGATGCACCGATAGAGCGGGCCATGCTGACGGCTACGGCACTGGGCGTGTATGACATCATCGTGAACGGACAGCATGTGGAGGGGCACGAACTGAAGCCGGGATGGACGGACTATCGCAAGGAGGTGACATGCCAGACGATGGACATCACCCCACTGCTGCGCAAGGGCGAGAACGAGATATGTGCGCAGCTGAGCTACGGATGGTGGGCAGGAGAGATAAGCCGCGGCGTATATGGGCAGCACACTCCGCTGGCACTGAAGGCCGAAGTGGTGATTGACGGACAATGCGCCACACGCACCGACGACACATGGCAGTGCAGCTACGGCGGACCGCTGCTGCTGGGCGAGATATACGATGGCGAGGTGTATGACTCACGGCGCACGCCCACCGAGTGGGAAGGAGTGACGGTGCTGAAGCACATGCCCATGGCGGTGATTCCCTTCGAGGGTCCCGAGGTGCGCATCCGCGACAAAGCGCTGTGGCGCCATCCGCAGACGGTGACCATCTATAGCGAAACGGTGGAGACCGACACCGAGTATGGCATGATAAAGGTAGACCGTAGCCTGAAGAACCGCCCCTTCACGCTTAAGAAGGGCGAGACGGCAGTCATCGATATGGGCCAGAACATGGTGGGATGGGTATACTTCGAGGCCAAGGCCGATCGAGGCACAGAGATCACCTTCCGACACGGCGAGATGCTCAACGACAATGGCGACCGCCGTGGACGGCTCGACGATGGCCCGGGAGGCAGTGTATGGACATACAACCTGCGCGAGGCCGATGCCACGCTGCGCTACACCTTCCGCGGCGACCGCGACGGCGAGAGCTACCGTCCGCGCCACACGTTCATGGGATTCCGCTACGTGTCGGTGACAGCCACCGAGGAGGTGAAGATAAGCAAGATTATAGGCCAGGTGGTGGGCTCTGAGATTGAGGAGTGGGGCGAGTTTGCCTGCTCCGATGCAAGCATCAACCAGCTATACAATAATATATGGTGGGGACAGCGCGGCAACTTCCTGAGCGTGCCTACCGACTGTCCGCAACGCGACGAACGCCTCGGCTGGACGGGCGACACACAGATATTTGCCCGCACGGCGCTCTACAACTCCGATGCCAAGGACTTCTACCGCAAATGGATGCGCGACCTGCGCAACTCGCAACGCGAGGATGGCGCCTACCCTGACATCGCTCCCTACAACAACTTCTGGGGCTATGGCACGGCGGCTTGGGGCGATGCAGGCGTGATACTGCCATGGACAGTGTATGAGATGACGGGCGACCGCACCATACTGGAAGAGAACTACGAGAGCATGACGCGCTATATGCAGTGGCTATCGACCCAGGAGGAGATGGTGGAGGGCATACGCTACACCCACATCGGTGCAGGCACTGCCACGGGCGACTGGCTGGCCTATGCTCCCATCGAGAGCAGGTATGTAAGCGTGGCCTACTATGCCTATGTGGCCCAACTGATGGACAGCATTTCTGCCACGCTGGGCAAGCAGCGCGAGGCCGAGAGCTACCGTGCATTGTACGAAGAGGTCAAGCAGGAGTTTCAGCAACGCTACATGCTCCCCGACGGAGCGTTACGCGAGCATACACAGACGGCCTACCTGCTGGCCCTGCGGTTCGACCTCCTGCCCGAGCAACACCGCGCAGCAGCACGCCAAGCCCTGCGCCGCCTGATAGAGGAGAACGACTACTGCCTCTCCACGGGCTTCGTGGGCACAGGCATCCTATGCTCCACGCTGACCGACGAGGGCATGAACGACCTCGCCTATGCCCTGCTCCTGCAACGCAAGAACCCCTCGTGGCTATACAGCATAGACCAAGGGGCCACGACCGTATGGGAGCGGTGGGACTCCTACAAGCGTGAAGAGGGATTCCACAAGCATGAGTGGAACATGAACTCCTTCAACCACTATGCCTACGGCGCTGTGGCCGAATGGATGTATGCCTATGTAGCTGGCATCCGGCCAGGCAAACCGGGCTTCAGCCACGTGGTGTTTGCACCGCAAGTGGACAACCGCCCCGACAATCACCCTACCCTCGCCTATCAGCCGCGCATCACCTGGGCCAAGGCCAAGACAGAGACTCCGCACGGCACGGTATCGGCATCGTGGCGACTGAAGAAGAACGGACACTACGAGTATACCTTGACATTGCCTGCCGGAGTGACCTACGAACTGCAGATACCGAACCTCACGGAGAAGGATGAGGTGAGAATTATGAATGCTGAATACTTGTGCAAAACGAGCAAGATGCAAGGTCACTTGCAATCTTTCAGCGAGTGCAGCCAAGTATCAACGAAGTTAATTATGAATTATGAACGTTTAACGATGAATGATTAACGGTGAGAGGTGAGTGGTGAGAGAAATTGCTCTAAAACTCTTGAGTCTGTTGACCGTTGACTGTTGACATAAAACATTAAACAAACCATGCCCGGCATATACATCCACGTACCCTTTTGTGAGAGCCGCTGCGCCTATTGCGACTTCTACTCCACCACGCTACTGAGTCATCGCAGCGCCTACGTCGACACCGTGTGCCACGAGCTACAGCTTCGTCTGCCCGAACTGCAGGGCGCACCCATCGAAACAATCTACCTTGGCGGTGGCACTCCCTCGACATTAACGATAGAGGAGCTTTCCTCCATTCTCACTTCATTACGCAACTTTCATCTTTCATCTTTCAACTTTCAACTTGCTGAAATAACATTGGAAGCCAACCCCGACGATCTCACCGAGGAGTATGTGCAGGGTTTGCGCACGCTGCCCTTCAACCGCGTGAGCATAGGCATACAGTCGTTTCACGACCGCACGTTGCAGCTCGTGGGGCGTCGCCACACGGCACAGGAGGCTATAGAGGCCGTGCATCGCTGTCAGCGGATGGGACTCACCAACATCAGTATAGACCTCATATATGGCTTGCCGGGCGAGACACTGGAGGACTGGACCTACAGTCTCGAACAAGCCATCGCACTTGGCGTGCCGCACATATCGGCCTATCACCTCACCTATGAAGAGGGTACACGACTATGGCGTATGAAGGAGCAGGGTGTGGTGTCGCCCATCGACGAGGAGCAGAGCATCGGCGCCTTCGAACTGCTGCGCGAAAAGTTGCTGGCGGCAGGCTATGAGCATTATGAGATTTCGAACTTTGCCCTACCGGGCTATCACTCGCGCCACAACAGCAGCTATTGGAAGGGCATTCCTTATATTGGTGTAGGTTCGGGGGCACACTCCTACGACGGCACCGACCGTCGGTGGAACCTCAGCAGCCTCACCGACTATATCGCCACGCCCGAGGGCGAGGATGTGCCGCACGAGGTGGAGCACCTGACCACCGAGGAGCGCTACGACGAGCGCATCATCACCGAGCTGCGCACGGCACGCGGCATCGACCTCACGAGTCTGCTTACCGACTTCGGCGACCGCTACCACACCCACTGCCTACGCTGCGCCACTCCTTATATACATAGAGGCCAACTCATACACACCGCCGACAATCACCTGCGCCTCACCCCCGAGAGCATCTTCATCAGCGATGCCGTAATGCGCGACTTGCTGTATTAGTATAGGGACATCAGGGTATGTGAGACAGATATGAGATACCCTCATCGTCTCAGTTTCCCTATCATCAGGTAGTTATTGTCCTTCGCCACATTGATGCTCTCGGCCAGTGAGGCTACCTTCTGGTGCATGGCAGGAGGGAGTCCGCCCCGACGAAGAGCCCTTTCCAGTTCCTCTTTCAGCATGTGGGGCGAGAGGTTGCGCACATAGTAGCCGTTGCGCGAGTGATTGAGCCAATATACTTCGGTGTTGCCGAGGAAATCATTGTACACGCGGTAAGGGCCGCCACGGAGAGTGCGCTTGTCTACGATGAAGTTGGTGTGGGCACGGCTCTCGGTCAGCCTCAGTCCTGTTTGCTCCATTCGCCCGATGATGGTGCCTATGAAGCAGGTGGGAAGTTCGTCGTGGTAGTGAGGCAATAGTTCTCCTTCGGGGAAGTCGAGGGTGAGGACCGGCACCAATCGATTCTTCTGTGTGTGGTAATGGTAGAGTGTGTCTTCGCCTTCAGGATTGAAGTTCAGGATGGAGAGTTCAAAAGCCTGCGTATTGTGCAGATGCTGGAGCGATGGACTATAATCACGAGGAAGCTGGTAGGGGTTGTATGGGAGGTTACGCAAGATATGCCCCTCGAAATCCTGCACCCATACCATACGAGGATTCACTCCCCAGGGTAAGGTGGCCACAGTGACCTCGCCCCGCTCTGCATCGACATGAAAGACCGACTTGGGCAACTTCCACGGCTTTTCCTCGGGACTGTTCAGCGGTATGGAGGGTTGCAAGCGGCCTTGCAGGTCATATACTATCAGCTCGGTAGCATCCCAGGGCATCAGATAGATGCGGCCCAGCTTCTCATCGAGCTGAAAGTCGCACACCCGACCGTAGTTACCGTGTCCACCACCCGATATGCCGATGGTGCGGATAAACTGTCCCTTGCGGTCGAACAGCTTGAACGGCATGTTGCGGCTGCTGTGGACGAGGATATAGTTATCGGACAGACGCACACTGCTGGAGCGCACATACGCCTCATCCCTACTCTGCAGGGGGACAATCTCCAGTTCCTCAACGAAGTGGCTGAGGGGTAGCACGATGCTGTCCGCCATTCGTTCGGGACGACATACGATGAGCGTGTCGCCGCCCACTGCCACCCGCTCCGCAACTATAGGCAGTTGCTCCCATGAGGTAGCCGTCACAGACCTCCTGCGCTCCCCACACGATGTCATGGCCAGCACGACAGCTATATATAATAAGGTACGTCTCATGGTGGGTATCAGAATCGTTGCAAGAAATCGTCCAGCGTGAGTCCCAGCAGCAACTCGTTGCCAATCTTCTCCTTGATACGCTGTTTGCGGCGGCTCACCGAAGCCTTGTTGATGCAATAGATGTTGGCCAAGTCCTGCATACTGACATTGAGTTTGAGCAGGCAGCACAGGTTGATGTCGGCCACCGTAAGGGTAGGTGCCATCTTGCGCAACCGTGAGGTAAACTGTTCGTACTCAGCATCGAGCAGTGTACGAATCTCACTCCACTCCTTGTCGCTGATGGCAATGGCCCTGTTGCTCTCGGGCAGCTCATCGTTCTTTGAGGGTAGTTTCTGGAATATCTCCATCTTTCGTATCAGCACCTCGCGCAGTTGGTTGGCCTTTTCGTGCAGGCGGCCCAGCTCCTCGGCTTGGCGCAGCAGTCGGTTTTCCTGCTCCACCTGCATCTGCCGTGCCTCCAGTTCCCGTCGTTTCCTTGCTTGTAGCAGCATGACGATGCTCGCGGCGAGCCCCACAAGCAGCAGCCCCAGCGAGAGGATGACGATGACCTGCCGCTGACGGCTTATCTTCAGTGCGTCAATCTCGACTTGCAGTTTCAGTTCGCTGAAAGCATTGCGCTTCGCTTGCGAACGGTAGGCTCCGAACACCTGATCGATATAGCCCGTAGCGTCCTGATGGTAATGATAGGCTCGCTCCATATCGTCTGCTGCCAAGTAGTATTGCGAGAGGTGATAGAGTGCTTCGGATGCGAGGAAGAGGTTCTCCGACTCAGCCACCAACCTATAATAATAGCGTGCCGAGTCGTCCCTGTGCATCAGTTCATGCACTTGAGCCTTGTAGAGATTGTGCGATGCCACGTCCGCCCGCTTCATATATCGCCGCGACTCCTGCAGCAGGCTCATCAAGTCGTCGTATCGGTGCTGCTCGGCATAGAGGCGGTGGTAACGCTCGGTGAGGTGATACAGATACTCCTCATCACCCACATCCGTGGCTATAGCCTTGGCAGAGTCGAGGTAAGCCTCAGCCTTGTCATAGTCGTGTGCACCCAACAGCACATCGGCCTTCCACGCATATTGATACTTCGCCTGCAGCCTATTCCGCTCCAGTCCGATGCGACGGTCTATATAGTATAGTGCCGAGTCGGTCATGCCCTGCTGTTCACAGATGCGTGCTCTCATCGCACAGGTCCAGCGGAGTCCGTTGCTGTCGCCACGCAGCGTGTAGTCACGCTCCATCAACTGCAAGAGCGAGTCGGCTCGGGCATAGCTGCGTCCATAGCGATAGTTCTGTACGAGGGCGTTGCGCATGACCTCCAGGTTGGCCGTGTCGCCTCGCTCCTCGTAGTAGGCTGCCGTCGCATGCATCTGCTGCAAGGCTTCGGGCCCGTCGGCCAGCGTGCAGGAAAATGTCAGTCTATAGAAGGTATGCCTGTCCTCTACAGACAAGCGATTCTCGTCGATTCGGTACAGATAGGTCAGTACACTGTCCGCCTGCCCAGCCCGGCTGTGCCTCTCGGCCTGTTGCAGCCACTCGGCATTCCGGTTCGGAGCAGTGCAGGCAACCACAAACAGGAGGAGCAGAAGAGGTGTATATCTCATTGTTCTATTCATGCACACAAATTTACGCAAACTTCCTCAATGCAGCAACGGTTTTGCAAAATGTACATCGTAACAATTTGCATCACGCTGAGCGACAGCGATTTTCCGAAATCACTTGTACATCATCCACAATCCATCACCATTATCCATCAACCAAGAGCCATAGCCCCCAAGGTGAAAAAGGGTAATCGCGCGTGCGAATCATATAATAAAAGGCTGTATCCACCGAGGATATGGTCTTTTGCTTGTAATATGCCATACTACAGCTGTTCTCTGCAAAACGTATAGAATAAAACTGCAACTCATCTCTGCATTTTTTGCAAATGTACATCATCACAAAATCGCATACGCCTAACAGATAGCGGTTTATGATTAAATTATGTACATCGACGTTTCTTGGACACGCCTACAAGTCGGCGTAACTTTGCAGCGTGAATCGACAACGACGTATCGCTTATAAACTTAAAACAAGACACAGCAATGAGACAAACAACCTTGACCCTTGCCCTCGTGGCAACCTGCCTGCTTGCCGGATGCAAGCAGAAAAACGGTAATCAGAGTGACGGTACCGCAAGCATCGACAACAGCGGTCTGGTCACGTGTGACTTTGACCAAGTGAAGGACACCATCACCATTCCGTTGAGCGAGTGGGTGGACGACTTCCAGATCGTGCGTTTCGAGAACCGCGATACGGCACTCTTCAAGATGCAGGGGCCGCTCATCACCGAGCATTATATAGGTATACGCCAGCGCAGCAAGGGTGCCTACAAGCTGTTCGACCGTCAAGGCCGTTTCCTTTGCGACGTGGGTAGTGTGGGCGGTGGCCCCGGTGAATACGGCTCTCTCAACAGTGCAGCCATCGACGAGAAGAACGGGTGGGTCTACCTGGCTCCCTTTGCTTGGAGCGACCATCTGCTGAAGTACGACCTGCAGGGCAAGTATATCGGCGAGGTAGAGCTGGGCGAGAACCTTAACAAGCCCAAGATACAGATGCTGCCCGATGGCAACCTCGCCCTCGCACATATGTATTTCCACGACAACAAGAGCACCATGATGACCGCTACCATCACTCCCGAGGGCAAGGTCATCAAGTGCCCCGATGTGCCCAAGCACCTGCAGGTGGCGTTCAGGGACAAGCAGTTCCCCGGCTTCAGCCACGAGGTGTGGCACTACGGCAACACCGATGAGCTGAAGTTTGCCTATACCTACTCCGACACGCTCTATGCCTACGACCACAAGACCAACCGCCTGCGTGCCGACTTTGTGATGAAGAACTTCCGCAAGCGCGACGACATCTACTGCATCTACTTCCCCATGCCCAGCCGCTACATCACTTGGGTGCGCAGCAAGGGCAGCATCGTGACCGATCTGAAGACGCGGCAGTCACACTTCTTCGAGCTGAAGAACGACTTCGTGGGCGGCCTCCCCATCTACAACCAAAGCTCCAACGGTTACATCTATGCCATGTACGAACCCATGCAGCTGATGGAGAAGATTGAGGAGCGACTGGAGCAGAGCGACTGCACCGAGGCCGACAGGAAGGTGCTGAAGGAGCTGTACAACTCGCTGGACGAGGACGACAACAACATCATGTTTATCGGGCGACTGAAGAGATAATTATATTCCAAACCACAGATTACACCGAATTACACAGACTACTAATATTAAAAATCAGACAACAATGAAAAAGTTCCACACTTTATGGCTCTGTGCATTCCTCTTTGCTTGTGGAGGCAGTGCCAAGCAACAGCCATCCCCAAAGATGATAAAGGAGACGATAATACCTCAAACAGCTACCGAAATGGTTGAAGAAGTACCTTCTCCTCAGGCAGTTCCTGAGAAAGAAGAAACCTGGTATGACGGAGAGATTCCCATCGTCTTCGATGCCTTCAAGGAGTATCCCATCACCAATATCAAGTTAAGTGAGCTGGCCGATGCTGAATATATCGCTTTAGAAACGAATGACTCTATAATAGTCCGCTTGATAGGAACCTGCAAGGGAAATGAATTCCTGTTTACCGACAGTCACATCTACTTTGAGGACAGAGGAACAGAAATCTACATTTTTACCCGAAAGGGCAAGTTCGTTCGAAAAATCAACCGACGAGGGGGAGGCCCGGAAGAGTATGCGTTCATAAGCAGCTTTGCCGCCGACCCCAAGCATAACGAGCTCTTTGTGCAAGACTGCTATAAAGCAACCGACATCAAGGGTAAGAGTGGGAGGACATACGTGTATGATATGCAAGGGAAATACAAAAGACACTTCAACAACCGTGCTTCGGAGATTGTCGTCTTGAACGACTCTTTGCTTTTGAATCATTTCCAATACAATCCCGGTGGACCGCGCTACTCAGTGGTTCGCAAGAGCGACGGTAGCGAAGTGAAAAAACTGCATATCCGATTCCCGACCAAGCTGCCGCACGACAGTCACGGGAAACTGCAATATGGCAAACTCATCACCAGCCCGCGTGGAGTATTCATGTCCCACTTGGGCAACGATACTGTATTCGAAATCATGCGGGATGACCTGAGCGTGCGACCGCGTATCATCGACAAGAGTGACTATCCCACAACATTTGCCCAAGCGCATCCCACCCTTGAAACGTCCCGCTACTTGATATTCTATATCCTTCGTTGCCACTACTACAAGCCGCATGTAGACCGGCATTTCTATATCTACGACAAGAAGGAGCGTCAAATCTATCAGATGAAGGACTATGAAGGCAATGACTATTGGGTACTTATGGACGACTACCCACATGTCACCAATGGGAATAAGATACAGAACCCCGACATGGCTGTCCGTGTACGATATATATACGCAATACTGCAAGGCGAAGGCAAGCATGGCGACAAAGCAATCAACGACCTTGCCAATTCTTTGGATGAAGATGACAACCCCATTCTTCAAGTGATGATTTTTCACGATGTGGAGAGCGTAAAGAGATAAACCCTATACATAACCGAAATGAATATGACAAGACACATTCTCGGCTGCATGGCACTGGCGCTGCTGGCAGCCTGCACAGAGATGAAAACAGGAAACAGCGAGAAGTCCGGAGTGACAACCGTGCTCCCCACCCAACAGAACGAGGTGACGGTGATGAAGCTGGAAAAGAAAGAGTTTCAGCACGAACTGGTGAGTAACGGAAAGATAGTGGCCGGCACATACGCCGACCTCTACTTCCGCACCTCGGAAGTGGTAGCTAAGGTATATGTAAAGAACGGCACCCCAGTACGCAAGGGGCAGAAGCTGGCCGAGCTTGACCTCTTTGCCCTGAACAACAGCTTGGCACAGAGCAAGAATGCATTGGCACAGGCTACATTAGATATGCACGATGTACTGATAGGACAAGGATACTCGCCTGACAACCTCGACAACATTCCAGCCGATGTGATGGAGCTGGCCAAGGTGAAGAGCGGCTACGAGCGTGCCAAGGCACAGTACGAGGCAACACAGCACGCTGTGGAGCAGGCTACGCTGACAGCACCTTTCGATGGCGTGGTGGGCAACCTCTTCGACAAGCAATACAGCATGGCGAAGAGCGGCACGCCTTTCTGCCGTGTCATCTGCAGTGCGGCCATGGAGGTGGACTTCACCGTACTGGAGAGTGAGCTACCGCTAATCAAAGTGGGCGACGAGGTGGAGGTGACACCCTATACCACTGGTATCGGGGCATGTCGAGGAAGCATCAGCGAGATAAATCCCATCGTGGACACCAACGGCATGGTACGCATCAAAGCACAGGTAACAGGTGATGACAAGCTATATGAAGGAATGAACGTGCGCGTGAGCGTGAAGCGCTCGGTACCAGACCAATTGGTGGTGCCGCGTACAGCCATCGTGCTACGCTCGGGCAAGCAGGTGCTCTTCACCGTGAAGGACAGTCTTGCAATGTGGAACTATGTGACCACGGGGCTGGAAAATATGACCGAATACACGCTTGTCAACCGGGAGGGAGGCGACCTACAAGAGGGCATGACGGTGATCACCTCGGGAAATATAAACTTGGCACATGAGACACCGGTGAGGATAATTAATAATTGAAAGTTGACCCTCAGTCCAGATTTCAATTCGAGAAGTTATGATTAAATTCTTGATTCAACGACCTATTGCGGTGCTGATGGCCTTTACGGCCTGCTTCATCATCGGGCTGGTGACCTACTTTACGTTGCCAGTATCGTTGTTGCCCGATATTGCCATACCACAGATTACAGTGCAAGTGACGGGCGAGAACTCTTCGGCACGCGAACTGGAGAATACGGTGGTGGCACCTGTTCGCCGACAACTGCTACAGGTGGCAGGCCTGCGTGAGATAACGAGCGAGACACGCGATGGGACGGGCATCATACGTCTGGAGTTTGACTTTGGCGTGAATACCGACCTGGCCTTCATCGAGGTGAATGAGAAGATTGACGCCGCCATGAACAGTCTGCCCAAGGAGGCCGAGCGCCCCAAGGCCATCAAGGCGAGTGCAACGGATATTCCTGTGCTCTACCTCAACATGACATTGAAGAATGCCTCTCCTTATGAAGAGATGGACGAACAGCAGTTTCTCACGCTATGTGAGCTGGCCGATAACGTGGTAAAACGCCGCATCGAACAGCTGCCCGAGGTGGCGATGGCCGATATCACGGGCATCCCGGGACGCATGTTGCAAATCGTTCCAAATCAGGAGAAGCTGGCTGTCACGGGCATCACGATTGCCGATATAGAGAGTGCTCTGGCGGCCAACAACGTGGAGCCAGGCAGTATGCTGGTGCGCGACGGATACTATGAATACAACATACGTATCGCCACCCTGCTGCGAACTCCCGAGGATGTGGAGAATATATATATAAGGAAAGGGGAACGGCTGATGCAGCTGAAAGACCTGTGCAGCGTGGCCGTGGTATCGCAGAAGGAACAGGGTCTGTCGGTAGCTGGGGGCAAGCAGGCGGTGACGCTTGCCATCATCAAGCAGAGCGACGAGAACATGGACGACATGAAGGCGCGGCTGAAAGAGACTACCGACTACTTTGCCGCACTGTACCCGGAGATTGAATTCGAGGTATGCCGCAATCAGACGGAGCTGCTCGACTATACCATCTCGAACTTGAAGGATAACTTTACCATTGGCTTCCTATTGATATTCATCGTGGCTATCTACTTCTTGGGCGATGTGCGCTCACCCATCGTGATAGGACTCACCATGACGGTATCCGTGGTTGTAACCTTTGCACTGTTCTACCTCTTCGGCGTGTCGCTCAACGTGATTTCGCTCTCGGGCTTGATACTGGCGGTGGGCATGATGATCGACAATTCCATTATTGTGACGGAGAACATTGCACAATATCGCGAGCGGGGCTACTCGCTCCGACGTGCCTGTGTGGCCGGAACCACGGAAGTGATAACACCGATGCTCAGCTCGTCGCTTACCACAGTAGCAGTATTCGTGCCACTGATATTCATGAGCGGTATTGCCGGAGCCATTTTCATGGATCAGGCCTTCTCCATAGCGGCGGGTCTGCTGGTATCCTATATCACGGGTATCATGCTGCTTCCGGTGCTTTACTTGCTGTTCTATAGCATGGGCATTCGCGGCAAGGGACTGCTGGCAAAGCAGTTTGACAATAGTCGAAAGAACGGTTGGCTGGAGCGTGCCTACAATGCTGGCATTGATTGGGTATTCTCGCACAAGGTCTTGAGCGTGGGAATGACAGTGGCCACGCTGCCGCTGTGTGTCTTCCTCTTCTTACATATTGATAAGGAGCGTATGCCCGAAATTGAGCAAAGCGAGCTAGTGATGCGCATTGAGTGGAACGAGAATATCCATGTGGACGAGAATCGCCGACGAGTGGATGACCTGACGAGGAAGATAGAGTCTCGGGTAGTGGAGCACACAGCGTACGTGGGCATACAGGACTATATATTGAATGGCGGCAGTGAACTGTCGGCCACTGAGGCGGAACTGTACTTCAAGACCGAGAATCCTGACGACATTGCTCCGCTGCAAGAGGCACTGGCTCGGGAGGTGAAGGCACGCTATCCCTTGGCCGTGATTGCCTTCTCGCCACCCGAAACGATATTCGAGAAACTCTTTGTGACGGGCGAAGCCGATGTGGTGGTACAGCTGCACCCCGACAACCGCTCGCAAGCGCCCGACCCTGCAAGGTTGCAGCAGTTGGAGGCGGATATCGTGCTGCGGACGGGATGCACAACCGAGGGCATTGCCTTCCGTAACCAGATAAGCCTCGTGATAGACAGGGAGCGACTGCTATTATATAATGTGTCGTACAATGAGCTGACGCGTGTGCTGCGCACAGCATTCAAGGAAAACAGGGTGTCGACCTTACGGTCGTATCAGCAGTATCTGCCCATCGGTATTGCCGGGGAGGAGCGAAGCATCAACAGTATCTTGCAGACGAGCCTGGTGCAAACACTGCCGAATAGCCGTGGAGAGACAAGTCATATTCCCCTGAGCAGCTTGGTGAGAGTGGCTTCGTCGGAGGATCTGAAGAGCATTACGGCAGGTAAGAATGGTGAGTATATCCCCATCAGCTTTTTTGATGTGGAAGATGCTCCGCAATTGATGAGCGATGTGGAGCATACGGTGAGGGAGACCGACGGATGGGAGGTAGACTTTGCTGGCAGCTTCTTCTCAAACAGAAAGATGATTGGTGAGTTGACCGTGATACTCCTCGTATCTATCCTGCTGATGTACTTCATCCTGTGTGCACAGTTTGAGAGCTTCCTGCAGCCGCTCATCGTATTGGTGGAGATACCGATTGACATTGCCTTTGCATTGGCTGCGCTGTGGATGTTCGGGCATACACTGAACCTGATGTCGGCTATCGGCATCATCGTGACGTGTGGTATCGTGGTGAATGACTCCATCCTGAAGCTCGACTCCATCAACGAGCTGCGCAAGGCAGGCATTCCGCTACTGGAGGCCATCCATACGGCAGGCCTACGCCGTCTGCGTGCCATCATCATGACCTCGCTGACGACCATCGTTTCGATGGTGCCGCTACTCTTCTCCTCGGATATGGGCTCGGCATTGCAGAAGCCGCTCGCCATTGCAATGATAGGTTCGATGCTACTGGGCACACTCGTCAGTCTATTTATCATCCCCTTGATATATTGGTTTATTTATCGTAAAAAAATGAGAAAGCATGAAGTGGAGATACCTTAGTGTAGGAATATGTGTCGCTACATTTGTATTGACAGGCAAGGCACAGAGCATCGTGAAGCTCGACCTGAAACGTACCATCGAGCTGGCCAATGACAGCTCGCTCGCGGCGTTCCGTTATCAGAACATGTATCTGTCGGGCTATTGGGCTTACCGCACTTACAGGCCAAACCGCCTGCCAAGCCTGACGATGAGCCTGATGCCGGCTCAATACTACCGCTACATCACACAACGCTACGACTCGAACAAGGACATGGACGTGTATCGCGAGCAGCAGATGTTCAGCGC
>JAZNYG010000008.1:0-20027 GCA_045594245.1 Bacteroidaceae bacterium | reverse complement strand
GAGTGCAGGTCGGGAGCGTTGGGGCAGTCGCAGCGGTGTATCTTGATGCCGCCGCCCGTGGTTACAAAGCCAAATACCTCGTCGCCATAGATGGGGTTGCAGCAATGAGCCAGCTTGAAGTCGATACCCTTGAGGTTCTGGTCTATCACGAGCACGTCGCCCGAGAAGCTTTGCTTGAGTTGTTCGTCTTGCTGCAGGTTATATCCCTCGGCACTGCGGGTCACCACATCGTGCGGCTCGGTCACCTGCTCGATGGCTTGCACGTAGCGGTCGATGAATTGGTTCACGTCGAGCGAGCCATCGGCAATCTTCTGGTAAAACTCCGTCACTTGCTTGTAGCCCATCTGACGGATGATGCGCATCATCGTGGGCTCGTCGTACTCTATCTTGCGGTTCTTGAACTTGCGCTCTATGGTCTCGCGGGCAAAGGCTGCCTGGCGCGACTCTATCTCCTTGAGGCTTTGGCGTATCTTGGTGCGTGCCTTCGAGGTGGTCACAATATCGAGCCATCCCTGCTTGGGAGTCTGCGTGTTCGAGGTGAGTATCTCCACCTGGTCGCCATTGTTGAGCACATAGCGTAGCTGGGCGTGCTTGCCGTTGACCTTGGCTCCTGTGCAGCGGCTCCCCACATTAGTATGTATATGGAAGGCAAAGTCGAGCACCGTGGCTCCGTGGGGCAGCTTGAAGAGGTCGCCCTTCGGGGTAAACACAAACACATCGTCCTTGTAGAGGTCCATCTTGAACTGGTCCATCAGTTCGATGCCGTCATCGTCCGTGTGCTCCAGTGCCTCGCGTATGCTTGTGAGCCATTCATCAAGGCCCGTCTCGCTCTTCACGCCCTTGTATCGCCAGTGGGCAGCCAGTCCGCGCTCGGCAATCTCGTCCATGCGCTCGGTGCGTATCTGCACCTCCACCCACTTGCCCTCGGGCCCCATCACCGTGGTGTGTAGCGACTCGTAGCCGTTGCTCTTCGGTATGGAGAGCCAGTCGCGCAGGCGCCTGGGGTTGGGCTGATACATGTCGGTCACGATGGAGTAGGCCTGCCAGCACTCCTGCTTCTCCTTCTCGTACTCCGAGTCCAGGATGATGCGGATGGCAAAGAGGTCGTAGATGCCCTCGAAGTTGGTCTTCTGCTTCTTCATCTTCTGGCTGATGGAGTGGATACTCTTCGTACGTCCCTTGATGTGGTACTTGAGTCCGGCAGCAGCCAGTTTCTTGTCTATAGGGTCGATGAACGCGGCGATATACTTGTCGCGGGCAGCCTTGGTGGCATTGAGTTTCTCCTTGATATGGTAATACATATCGTGCTGCGTGTACTTGAGCGAGAGGTCCTCCAGCTCCGACTTCAGCTTGTACAAGCCCAGCTTATGTGCCAACGGAGCATACAGGTAGGCCGCTTCGTTGGCTACCTGCAGGCGTGCTGCCTCATTCTCGCTGTCCTTGATCTGGCGCATCGTGTTCACGCGGTCGGCAATCATGATAAGGATTACGCGCATGTCCTCGGCAAAGGAGAGCAGCAGGTTGCGGAAGTTCTCCGACTCGATAGTCGGATTCTTCTCATACAGGCTTGCCGTGCGCACCAGTCCGCGCAGTATGCCCGCCACGTCGGAGCCAAACTGTGCTGTCACCTCTTCGGTAGTGATAAAGCCCGTCTTCACGATGTCGTGGAGCAGAATGCTCACGATGGCAGCACGGCGCATGCCCATCTCGTCGGCCACGATGATAGCCGTCTGCAGGTCATTGATGATGGGATTGAGCCCGAAGCTATCGCGATGGAGGCATCCCTTGCCAATAGCGTCGGTAAGCAGGGTGCCTATGCGCATCATGTCCTCATCGCGCAAGCTCTCTCCGGCCAATTCTCTCAGCTGCTCCATGAGCGCAGCTGCCTGCAGCTTTTCTTCCGGTGTGAAGAATGGGGTATTTATCGTATCGTTCATCACATTCTGTTGTTTTTTTTCTGTACGGATGTGGGTATTTCCCATATCGTAATACAAAAGTATAACTTTTTGGGCAAATTTGTGTGCAAAGCCAAGCATATCTTAGCATCTGTTGATTTTTTTTGACAATCGAAGGACTGCTGCAAGAGCCTTTGTCGATGAAATAAACCTGTTTTAGTCCTTTATGTACAAGAGAATCGACTTCCTAAGCATTTTATGTAAATTGCTTGCGTATCGTACGATTCAATTTTACATAAATTAATGTGTTCTGGCATATTGTTTCTACATACACTACTCGTTTACGAGATGTATACAATATGCTATAAGTAATGAAAATATTGAATTATCAATTTTAATGTATAGTGAAATAGGGAAAAAGTATTACTTTTGCATATTGTATGACGGAAATGCTGACTGCGCGGAAGGCGCAGACAGGTAGAAAGATTAACAATAGGTAAAGAATCGATACATTATGCACTACTATAGCACCAATCAACAGGCACCGCTGGCCTCGCTTGAGGAGGCGGTGGTACGTGGCCTTGCCACAGACAAGGGGTTGTATATGCCCGAACGTATAAAGCAGCTGCCGAAGGAGTTTTTCGACGGCATTGCAGAGATGAGTTTTCAGGAGATTGCCTATCAGGTGGCCGATGCTTTCTTTGGTGAGGATATCCCTGCCGAGGAGCTGAAGCGTATCGTGTATGACACGCTGGCGTTCGATGCCCCCGTGGTGCATGTGGATGGCAATATCCATTCGCTGGAGCTCTATCACGGCCCCACATTGGCGTTCAAGGATGTGGGCGCCCGCTTCATGGCACGGTTGCTGGGGTGTTTTAATGGACAACGGTCGACAGTCGACGGTCAACAGAAAACGGTCAATGTGCTCGTGGCCACTTCTGGCGACACGGGCTCGGCAGTGGCCAACGGGTTCCTCGGTGTGGAGGGTATTCATGTGTATGTGCTCTATCCGAAGGGTAAGGTGAGCGCTATACAGGAGTGTCAGTTCACTACGTTGGGACAGAATATCACGGCGCTGGAGGTGGATGGCGTGTTTGATGACTGCCAGCGCCTGGTGAAGAGCGCCTTCATGGATGCGGAGCTGAATGCTCACATGCGGCTTACCTCGGCCAACTCAATCAACGTGGCCCGATTCCTCCCGCAGGCGTTCTACTACTTCTATGCCTATGCGCAGATGAAGCGTCAGGGCAAGGAAAGCGAATTGGTGATATGTGTGCCCAGCGGCAACTTCGGTAACATCTGTGCCGGACTCTTTGCCCACCGCATGGGGCTCCCCATCAAGCGCTTCATAGCAGCCAACAATAGCAACGACATCTTCTATCAATACCTACTGACGGGTGAGTATCACCCGCGTGCCTCGGTGCAGACCATTGCCAATGCGATGGATGTGGGCGACCCGAGCAACTTTGCCCGCATACTCGACCTCTATGGCCACTCGCATGCCGATATATGCCAGCTCATCAGCGGTGCGGCTTATACCGACGAGCAGATTGCAGAGACACTGGCCGATACCTATCACCGTACGGGCTACCTGCTCGACCCTCACGGAGCCTGTGGCTACCGTGCCCTGAGCGAGGGCTTACGCGACGGTGAGCAGGGCGTGTTCCTTGAGACGGCTCATCCGGCCAAGTTCCACGATACGGTAGAGGGTATCATCAAGGATGAGGTGGCTATCCCCGAGAAGTTGCAGACCTTCATGCGCGGCACCAAGCAGTCGGTACCCATGACAGTGGCGTTTGAGGACTTCAAGGCCTATCTGATGAGTGTGTGATAGCTTTTGTATGTATAAAATAGACATATGATATATGATGAAATTATTGTTAGGAGACGAGGCCGTAGCCTTAGGTGCCGTGCATGCTGGCATTAGCGGTGTGTATGCCTATCCGGGTACGCCCTCAACCGAGATTACTGAATATATACAGGCTCATGCCCCCGAGGTGCGTAGCCGCTGGTGTACCAATGAGAAGACGGCCATGGAGGCTGCTCTGGGCATGTCGTATGCTGGGAAACGCTCACTCGTGTGTATGAAGCATGTAGGTATGAACGTGGCGGCCGACGCCTTTGTCAACTCGGCTATCACGGGTGTGAATGGAGGTCTGGTGGTATTGGCAGCCGATGACCCCTCCATGCACTCTTCGCAGAACGAGCAGGACTCGCGCTTCTATGGCAAGTTTGCGATGATTCCCATACTGGAACCGTCGACCCAGCAGGAGGCTTACGATATGATGCCTTATGCCTATGCACTCTCTGAGGAGTTGAAGCTTCCCGTGCTCATGCGTGTGGTTACACGCTTGGCCCACTCGCGTGCAGAGATTGCTGTGCGTGAGCCGTTGGCGCAGAAACCGCTCAGTCCTGATAATGAACGCACCCACTGGGTGCTGCTCCCCGGCAATGCACGCCGTCAGTATGCTACGTTGGTAGAGAAGCAGGCCTTGTTGCTCTCCAAGTCCGAGGAATCTCCATATAATTCAGAACTCAATAATCAGAATTCAAAATTGGGTGTCCTCGCTTGCGGTATCGCCTACAACTATGTGATGGAGAACGATCCGCATAAGCTGGGTATCCCTGTCTTGAAGGTTTCGCAATATCCGTTGCCCGAGGCTACTATCAAGGCATTTGCCGCTCAGTGCGAGTCGCTACTCATCGCCGAGGACGGACAGCCCATGGTAGAGGAACAGGTGAAGGCACTGCTCGGTGCCGACTATCCCGTGATAGGACGTCTCACAGGAGCCTTGCCCCGTATGGGCGAACTCACCCCCGACAATGTGGGTGCTGCACTCGGCGTGAGTGTAGAGCAGCCTTATGCCAATGCGCAGAACGTGATGCCGCGCCCGCCAGCTCTGTGTCAGGGATGTGGACACCGTGATGTATACGATGCACTCAACAAGGTAGCTGCCGAATATCCCGATGCACGCATCTTCGGCGATATCGGTTGTTATACCTTGGGCGCATTGCCACCCTTCAGGGCTATCGACAGCTGTGTCGATATGGGTGCCTCTATCACCATGGCCAAGGGTGCTGCTGATGCAGGTGTACACCCGGCTATAGCCGTTATCGGCGACTCTACCTTTACTCATTCGGGCATGACGGGACTGCTCGACGCCGTGAATGACAAGAGTCGCATCACGGTAGTCATCTCTGACAACCTGACCACAGCCATGACGGGCGGACAGGACTCGGCAGGTACGAATAAGTTTGAGGCCATCTGTCTTGGCCTTGGTGTAGAGCCCGAGCACGTGCGTGTGGTGGTGCCCCTTCCCAAGAATATGGAGGAGATTACCCGTATCATCCGTGAAGAAATTGACTACGAAGGAGTATCGGTCATCATCCCCCGACGCGAATGTATGCAGACATTGAAACGCAAACTCAGACAAAACAAAACCAAGTAATGAAGAAAGATATTATATTGGCAGGTGTGGGCGGACAAGGTATCCTTACCATAGCCACAATCATAGGCGATGCTGCCACTGCGGCTGGCCTTCATCTCAAGCAGGCCGAGGTGCACGGCATGAGTCAGCGTGGTGGCGACGTGCAGTCAAACCTGCGCCTCTCGACCGAGCCTATCTACTCCGACCTGATACGTCAGGGTGCTGCCGACCTCATCATCTCTATGGAGCCGATGGAGGCGTTGCGCTACCTGCCCTATCTCCATGGCGAGGGATGGGTGGTGAGCTCATCGCATCCGTTCAAGAACATACCCAACTATCCCGACGAGGAGGCCTTGATGACCGAACTGGCGGCATTGCCACACGTGGCCATCTTGCCCATCGAGGAGGTGGCCAAGGAGCATAGTCTGCCCAAGAGTGCCAACATGGTGCTGCTGGGAATGTCGGCCCGTTATATGGATATACTCACTCCCGAGCAGTTGCGCGAGAGCATAGCCCGCGTGTTTGCCCCAAAGGGTGAAAAGGTCGTGGCCGACAATATCAAAGCCTTCGACTTGGGCCTTGCAATAATATCTTAGGATTTCCTAGGACCTCCTATAAACAAAATAAGAAACTCTCATGAAAATCTTCAGCGAAGAACTGGTGGCCCGTGCCGCCCAGGAACTTCATATAGCCAACCTCTCTACGGCTACTATCGGCGAGGTGCTACTCATGGCACAATACCTCGAGCGCGAGACAGGCATCCCCTTCATCCGCATGGACCAAGGGTCGCCCGGACTCCCTGTCAACCACTATGGCGTAGAGGCCGAGAAGGCGGCTCTCGATCGTGGCGTGGGGTCGCAGTATCCCGCTGCCGATGGTGTTCCCGAACTGAAGGAGGCTGCTTCACGCTTTGTGAAGGCCTTCCTCGACATCGACATCACACCGCGCTCCTGCGTGCCTACAACAGGCAGTGTGGCAGGCTCGTATGGCTCGTTTATTGCCTGCACCCAGCGTATCCCCGGCAAGAACAAGGTACTCTTCATCGACCCGGGATTCCCCATCCAGAAGTCGCAGCTGCGCATCATCGGGGCCGAGTGGGAGGAGTTTGACATCTACCACTACCGCGGTGCAGCCCTGCACGACAAGCTCGAGAGTATTCTCAAAGGTGGAGATATAGCGGCCATCATCTACTCCAACCCGAACAATCCGGCTTGGATATGCCTTGAGGAGGAGGAACTGGCTATCATCGGCTGTTTGGCTACGCAGTACGATGTCATCGTGATGGAGGATCTGGCCTACTTCTGTATGGACTTCCGCCGCGATATGGGGCATCCCTTCGAGCCACCCTATGCCCCCACGGTGGCCCGCTACACAGACAATTATATCCTGATGCTGTCGTCATCGAAGATATTCAGCTATGCCGGGCAGCGCATGGCGCTCACCTGTATCAGCGACAAGCTGTTTGAAAAGCACTATCCGGCACTTGCCGAGCGCTACCACGATGCCGGGGTCTTCGGGCAAACTCTCGTGGCCTCCATATTATATATGATCACATCGGGCTGCACGGCCTCTACCCAGTATGCCTATGCCGAGATGCTGCGCCTCTCTACCGAGGGAACCATCAATTTTGTGGCAGACACCCGCGAGTATGCGCTACGCGCTGAACGTATGAAACGCATCTTTACCGACAACGGATTCCATGTTGTATATGACTACGATGCCACCCAGCCCGTTGGCGATGGCTTCTTCTTCACCATCGGCTATGGCGAGATGACGGGTGGCGAGCTCCTCACCGAACTCCTCTACTATGGGGTGAGCAGCATATCGCTATCTACCACAGGCAGTGAGCAGCAGGGCGTGCGTGCCTGTACCTCACGCATGCGAAGCGAGTTGTATGAGGTGATGGAGGAGCGCATGCGAGCATTCCATGAAGACCATCCGCTGTAAGATGTTCAGCTAAAAAATGTTATAATAAACGTTTCCGTGAATCAGGAAATATGTATATTTGCAACCTAATCATTTAATTTTTAATATAGGTATTATGATTTGGAATCCCAATAAGGAGTGTATGAGTCGCGACGAGATGCACGCGTTGCAGAGCAAGCGACTGCAGAAGCTGGTGACGTATGTATATCACAACGTGCCCTTCTATCGTAACAAGATGCAGGCGATGGATATCTCGCCCGAAGACATACGCAGCATAGATGATATCGTGAAGCTGCCATTTACCACGAAGCAGGACCTCCGCGACAACTATCCCTATGGCTTGCAAGCTGCTCCTCCCTCAGAGATTGTGCGTGTGCATGCTTCGTCAGGTACAACTGGTAATCCTACGATTGTGGGCTACACTCGTAAGGACCTGGCTGTGTGGTCCGAGGTGATGGCGCGATGCCTCACAGCATACGGCGTGACTCGCGACGACACCTTCTCGGTAGCCTACGGATATGGCCTGTTTACGGGCGGACTGGGCGCTCACTATGGCGTGGAGAATCTGGGTGCTACTGTCATACCGACCTCGACCGGAAATACTGAGAAGCATATCCGGCTCATCCGCGACCTGAAGATTAGCGGTATTGCCTGCACACCCTCCTATGCCCTCTATCTGGCTGAGACCCTGGAGAAGATGGGACTGACGAAGGAGGATATAGGTCTACGCATCGGCGCCTTTGGTGCTGAGCCTTGGACCGAGAATATGCGTAAGGAGATAGAGGAACGCCTCGGACTGAAGGGCTACAATATCTATGGATTGAGCGAGATTATGGGTCCTGGCGTATCTTATGAGTGTCAGGAGCAGAATGGTTCGCACATCTGCGAAGACCATTTCTATCCCGAAATAATTAATCCCGACACCTTGGAGCAGCTGCCCCATGGCACCCAGGGCGAACTAGTATTCACTACGCTCACCAAGGAAGGCATGCCCCTGCTGCGTTATCGTACCAAGGACCTGTGTACACTGATGGATGGCGAGTGTGCTTGCGGACGAACGTCGGTGCGCATGGGACGCATCATGGGACGTAGCGATGATATGCTCATCATTCGCGGTATCAATGTATTCCCCTCACAGGTGGAGAGCGTTATACTGGAGAATTCCGAGTTTGAACCCCAATACATGCTTGTCGTGGATCGTGTAGGCAACCTTGATACACTTCAAGTACAGGTGGAGGTGCGTCGCGACTTCTTCAACGACGACATAGGCCGCATGTTGAACATGAAGAAGAAGTTGGCCGACAAACTCAAGAGTGTGCTCTCTATCAGTGCCGACGTCAGGCTGATGGAGCCGGGCAGCATCGAGCGCAGCCAAGGCAAGGGAAAGCATGTGATAGATAACCGCAAACTGAAGTAATAACCCTTAATATATACAATCATGACAATCAAGCAAGTATCAGTGTTCCTTGAGAACAGGACAGGAAGAATCAATGAGGTGACAAAGATTCTGAGTCGTCACGACATCAATATGCATGCGTTCAGCATGGCCGAGACGCCAGACTTCGGTATATTGCGACTCATCGTTTCGGACGTAGACAAAGCCGTGGAGATACTGCGCAATGCCGACTTCGCGGTGATGCTCACCGATGTGATACATCTGCATTGCCCCAACAAGGCTGGCGCGTTGGGAGAGATTCTTGAACACCTGGCAACCGCTGATGTGGCTATAGAGTATATGTATGCTTTTGCCGAAGGCGATATGGCCAATATTGTGGTGCGCCCCTCCGATATAGAGCGTTGCGAACAAGCACTTGCTGGGATTAGCGAGTGAACGCTTTGAGGAGATTATCGTAAAAAAAGGAAGAAGGACGCCACGAGGTGTCCTTCTTCCTTTATATATGGGTTGACGGTTATTTTACAATCCACTCGAACACACCGGCTGAGAGGCGCTTGTTCATCGTAACCTCGAGCTTGAGGGCTGTGGTCTTCACAGGCTTGAAGTTAACGGTGCAGGGCTCGCCCTTGGCTACGGGATAGCCGTCGGGGTTCTCTACAGGTTGCCAGTTGCCATTGGCATCCTTGTAATAGATCTTCCAACTGTCGGGGATACGGCATCCGCCCCAAGGCTGGTCGTCGAACCAGTAAACTGAACAGCTCTGTACGGTGGCTTCCTCGGGGAAGGTGTAAGAAATCCACTCTGTAGAGTTGTTCTTGGGCCACCAGTGGGTGTAAGGCATGGAACGGTCGTTGCCATCCTTCGGCACGAGGCGGTCGGCGATGCTCTGCAGGGCGGGGATGCGCATGGATGAGTGAATCTTACTCAGTGAGGCCAAGGTAGCGGGAGCTGCAGGGTTGGTGGCCTTGAGGTCTTGAGGAATCCACACCTTCATGTCGCCATTGCCACGATGACACCATGCGTAGTAGGGGATAAGCGTGAGCTTTACCTCCTGGGTAGTGAGCTTGCCCTGCTTGTCGAAGGCGAGGGTCTGAGCATCGGTGGTGAGGGTGGTGATGTTCTGTGTCTTGTAGGTGTTGAGCTTAGCCTTGCTAGCTTCGGGGATGAAGGCATCGAGGCTGCGCTGCTCGAGGGTGAACTCGGGATTCTGGTTGATGAGTACGCTCTTGATGTCGAACTTGTTGTCGGGCCACTCGGCGCAGTATACGATCGGGCCACGCTCGATGCTTACCATACCGCGGTCGGCCTCTACCTTCTCACTGGCACGTACGGTGCGGGGCTCCATGTCGAAGTGGATGGTCACTTCATCACCCTTCTTCCACTTGCGGGGAATGGTGAAGTAGCCGTCCTCTGTCACGGTACCTTCGGCCTCTACACCATTAACCTTGATGCTGTAGCCGAGGCGCTTGTTGTCGCTGTAGCTGTAGAGCTCGCCGGGGAGCGGACGACTCTTGAGCCAGCCGGGGATACGGATCTTGAGGTCAAACTGTCCGCAGCTGTTGCGGTCCACCTTGATATTGATGTCGCCACAGTAGGGATAGCCAGTGCTCTGTGTGAGGACCACCTTCTTGCCTGCTACCGTGAGATTCGAGGTGTTGCTGAGGAAGAGGTTTACGTATACCGCACGGTCTTTTACTGCATATACATAACCGGGCAGTGAGGGCACGAAACGGCTGATGTTGCTCGGGCAGCATGCGCAACCGAACCATGCCTGGCGCTGGTGCTGACCCATTGACTCCAAGGGGTTGGGGTAGAAGAATTTACCACCATCGAGGCTCACACCACTGATAAGGCCGTTGTAGAGTGAGCGCTCCAGCACGTCGTAGTACTTAGACTCGCCATGAAGGAGGAACAGACGATGGTTTACATATACATTACCGATGGCTGCACAGGTTTCGCAGTAGGCGCTCATGTTGGGGAGGTAGTAGTTGGGACCAAAGGCCTCGCCCGATGCTGTAGCGCCGATACCGCCAGTGATGTAAAGCTTCTTGTTGACGATATTGTCCCAGATGGCATCGATGGCATTGATGTAGGCAGAGTCGCCTGTGAGGGCAGCTACATCGGCCATACCGGCATACATATAAGTAGCACGTACGGCGTGACCTACGGCCTCGTCTTGCTCTACTACGGGCTTGTGGCTCTGTGAATACTCGGTCTTGATGGTGGTCTTGCCGCGATAATCGAGGAAGAACTTGGCCTGATCAAGGTACTTGCGGTCGCCAGTCACGAGGTACAGACGGCAGAGAGCCATCTCGGCAATCTGGTGACCAGGTACTACGCATGCTTGTCCAGGCTTGTCACCTACTTCGCGGATAACGCAGTCGGCATAGCGGATAGCTATGTCGAGGAACTTGCGTGAACCTGTAGCCTGATAGTGTGCTACGGCACCCTCAACCATGTGGCCGAGGTTGTAGAACTCGTGGCTGAGGTCCTCCACCTTGCTCCAGCGAGTGTCGCCAGCCCAGTGATGAGGGTCGCCAGGGTTCTGTGTACGTGCAGTGTAGAGGTATCCGTCGGGCTCCTGAGCCGATGCGATTACGTTCAATACGCTGTCAATGTACTGCTTCAGCTTCTTGTCGGGGTAGGTCTGCAGGATGTAGCTGGCACCCTCAATGGTCTTGTAGGGGTCGGTGTCGTCGAAAGAGTATCCTACGCCATTTACCTTGAACACTTTGGAGGGATCCTTCATGTGCTCGGCGGCATTGGAGAAGTTGGTGTAGCGTCCCTCGCTCTCACATTTGCTGAAGGCAAGAGGAATGGTGACTACACGGCTTGCCTCGAGGCGCTGGCCCCAGAAGCTGTTGCTCTCAACCTTTACAGAGGTAAAGGGAACCGGGGTGATGGGGTAACCACCCGAGGTGTGGTCGTGCTTGTGACCGGGATGTGCACTGATAGGCAGGATGATGGCTGCTGCAAGTGCGGTCAGAATTGCTTTTTTCATGTTACTTGTTATTATTGGTGTTTTGGTTATTATTGTTTTCCCATAAATCAAATTCGTCGAACGATACCCATGATTTGTTGTCGGTATATGTCGTCTGATAGAGACCTACCTTCAGCTTCTTTCCATTGAGTTGTGGGGCATGGATGGGTGAACCTGGCATGTCGGTCCAGCTCTTGCCATCCTGACTTGTGCGTATGGTGAAGATGTCGCCTGTGCGATCGATTTGCAGATAAGGATCGTAGTTCCATCCGTTGCCACGCGGATATTGTGGACGGCTATAGCCACGAACATGGGTGAGCATGTTGCCGCAGTTGTAGTTGGGGAATACACCGATGTGGATAATCTCCTGGCCACGGTTGCCTGAGTCGTCCAATACGATGAGTCCGCCCTCGTTGTAGGCTGGTGTGCGGTGCTCGGCCTGACCGTCGAGTGCTACCACTTTGGTCTGCACAAGGAAGTCGCCCTCCAACTCCTTATATAATATAATGCCATTATCTTCTTTGCGTGTGTTGAGGTTGGCGTTCGCAGAGGTGAGTTTGATAGCCCCGTCTACGGCTTGTGCACTCATGGCATATTGTGGGTCGCTATTGGCTAATACGCCATCCCATCCCTCCTTGTTGGCGATGTAGTCGGCAGCCTTGTCGGCTTTGTCGCCGAAGTGTACGAACTGGTCGGCTGTGATGGTGATATCGGCAGTCAGTATGCGGGAGAACTGTCCGCTGTCGTCGGTCACCTGAACGAGGCACTTCTGTGTGGCTTTTCCGTCGGTAGCGAGGATGAGCGATGATAGATTGGTTGAGGGGATAGTGCTCCAGTCGATGGTGGAGTTAGATGGCGATTTGCTGGAATTCTTGGAACCTTTAGAATTCTTAGGCTTATCGAAACTTGTCACTGCATATCGGTAGTTGAGCAGGCCCGACTCCATGCGCTCTCCATTGCCATCCACTACGCTTATGCTGAGTAGGCTGGGGGAGAGGCTGCGTACTTGCAGGTCAAGCGTACCATCGAATGTAATCTTGTCATTCGTGCTTGATGGAGCGGCATAGGCAGCTTGCACATCGGCCTCCGTGAAGCTCTTGTCGAAGAACTGGAGTGAGTGCAGGTAGCCGCTAAACTTATTGCCGCCATCCATAGATGCACCCAGTGTGATGCGTCCTTCAGGACGAATCATGAGGAACATGTTCTTCTCGATGATCTTCTGTCCGTTGAGATATACACGCTCATAGTAACCGTCGAAGGTCACTACCCAATGTTGCCATTCACCTTCTCCGCTGAGGCATTCTCTCGGTGCGCCCGAGTTCTCGAACGAAGCGTTATGTGCTACGAGGCCATTGCTGCGGTCGCGGCCTTGGCGGAACTCTATCGTGGCGAGGTCGTTGCGGCGCTCGGTAAACTCGGCCACCGTCTCGATGTTGCCCACTTGTGGGTTGAGTGTCCATGCCGTGATGGTGTAGGGCGCATTGTAGGTCATCGTCTTGGGGAGGCTGAAGCTGCTCTTGAGTGACTGCTGCCCATTGAAGTAGAAGGCATATTTACCTTTCTTAATCTCTACAACAATGTTCTTGTCGCCGCTGAAGGTGCCGCCCGGACGGTTCTTGATTTCCTTGAGGCTCAAGGCCTTTCCCATAGCGTAGTCATCGGCATTGATGTCTACAATCTTATTGCCCTTCTCGGCGGTTTTCAGGTGCTCGGCAGGCTCGATATCCTTTTCATGAATCCATGGATAGCCAGCCAAGAGCGCTTCTTCGTCGATAGCAACCTCGGGCAACAGATTCTTCGGATTCTTACGCTTGGTGGCATTGTACACCTTCACGTTCCAGATAGCCGGGAAGTGTCCGTTCTTCTGTGTGTCTGTCACCGTGATGCGGATGTATCGTGCTTTGCATGCTCCCTCATCTATCATTGGAGAACCCTGCTGTGTGTTTTGTGTCTTGTCGGCATAGAGTGTCCAGTTGATGCCGTCGACAGAGGTCTCTATCTTGTATTGATAGAAGAAGGTGGTATACTCAAACTGTGTCCATACCTGATTAAACTTCTGCTCCTTGCCGAGGTCTATCGTAATCCACTCCTCGCCATGGCACTGGCGGGCACGCCATAGGGTGGCATTGTTGTCGTCGGTAGCATACTCGGGCTTGAACCACTCATCATAGTACGATGAAGCAGTTACCTTGGCACCATAGGCCAAGTTCTCTATATAGTTTTTCTTTGCCTGCTTCTTGAACGACTCGGGGATGAGTCCCTCGTGAGTGGGGATGACCTTCTTGATATTTCCCTCAGCATCGAACTCCATCTTGTCGATACATATCTGACGGTGGAATCCATGGATGGAGTGGGGATTGTTGTGACGGTGATATACGATGTAGTAATCGTCGCCATCGATGAGTACAGAGTGATGGCCAGGGCCATGGATGGTGCCATCGGCATTGGTCTCCAGGATGCAGCCTTTATACTCGTAGGGTCCCATTGGTCCCTCTTTGCTGACGGCATACTGCACACGGTAGGTATGGTCGTGGCATGAGCCGGACGAATAGGTGAAGTAGTAGATGCCGTCTTTCTTGAACACAAAAGGTGCCTCGAAGAAATCCTTGATCTCGGTATTGAGGATGAGCTTCTTGTCGGTAAACGATTTGCCGTCAGGAGCAAGTTTGGCTACACCACAGCCAAAGTTTTCGTAGATGCCCCAAGTGCCGAAGTAGAGATACTCGGAGCCATCATCATCGACAAACAGCTGTGGGTCGAGGGTGATGGCATTGTGTACGAATCGGTCTTGCACGAGGATGGCATCCGGTGCTCCGAGGCGGTTTGTCCACGGACCAGTGGGACTATCACTTTCGCCTACATAAATCACACACGGCGTGCAGTAGTAGTAGCGGTAGCTGCCGTTAGGCTGCTGCACCACATCGGGTGCCCATACCACTTCAGTCGTGGGCCAGTTCATGGTGACGTTGCGCCAGTTAACAAAATCCTTCGACATCCACACTTGGGCAGGGCCATAGCCATTGCCCGTACCATCGGTAGTGGCATATATATAATAGGTGTCGCCAAACTTCTTGATGGTGGGGTCGGCAAAGTAGCCGGGTAGTAAGGGGTTGCCTGCTCCTGGCGTGTTCCATTTTGCGGGGAGGGCTTGTGCTTGTGCTCCTGCGGCTGTGAGGAGTAGTAGCGCGGCGGCGAGTAGTTTCTTCATTGGGTGGTGTCCTTATGATGTTCTCGGATTTCTCGGAGGACTCAGAGTTCTCGGAGCGCTCAGAGAACTCAGATTTCTTGGAGAACTTTCAATTTTCAACTTTCAATTTAATCACGAATCCTCCACCCGGTGCCAAGTGAATGGTTTGCTGGGTAGTAGAGGTGCAGTCCATAGTGCTCAAGCGGTAATCTTCGGCGTCGTGGTGTGCGTTGATGCCGTCGGTGAGCAGATGGGCTTTGTAGCTCTTTTCTTCGGGGAGGAAGCTGAAGTCGATGGTGAGGTCGCGAGCATCCCAGTTGGTTTGTCCGGCGATGTACCATGTGTCGCCAAGGCGGCGCAGGGTGACGATGTACTCGCCCATCTTGCCTTGCAGGATGCGTGTCTCGTCAAATACGGTGGGCAGCGAGGCAATGTACTGTGTGTAAGGCTCGTCATCCTCGTAGTTGGTGGGCGAGTCGGCCAGCATGGTGAAGGGCGAGTCGTGTACGATATAGCAGGCAGCTTGGTGGCAACGGGTCCCCATAGATATGGGTTTGTTGTAGATGGCCTTCCAGTCGGCCTTGGTTCCGTTGCGCATGGCTCCCGGTGTGAAGTCTACGGCACCGGCCATCATGCGGATGTAGGGGAAGGTGACGTCGTAGAGCGGCATGTTGTTCTCCAGTTCGGTCCAGCGAACCTCCTCCATTCCGAATACACCTTCGTAGTTGAGAATATTGGGATAGGTGCGGTTGAGGCCTACGGGAGCATAGATACCGTGGAGGTCGAGGATGAGGTGGTGGCGTGCTGCGCACTCGGCCAGGCGCTCCACCATTTCGAAGGCTGTCTGGTCATTACGGTCGAGGAAGTCCACCTTGAAGCCCTTGATGCCCATGTCGGCATAGTGCTTGCAGGCAGTCTCCAGCTTCTCGTCAATAACGTTGAATACCGTCCATAGCACGATGCCTACGTTCTTGGAGTTGGCATACGCAATGAGTTCGGGCAGGCGAATGGCGTCGATGGGCTGCATGATGTTTGCCTTGTTGGAGTCGTACCAACCCTCATCGAGGATGATGTATTCGAGTCCGTGGGCAGCAGCGAAGTCGATGTAATACTTATAGGTGTCGAAGTTGATGCCAGCCACGAAGTCTACGCCGCGCAGGTTCCAGTCGTTCCACCAGTCCCAAGCTACCTTGCCCGGCTTAATCCAGTCGGTAGCGCCTATCTTGTTCTCACGTGCGAGAGCATATACCAAGTTGTTGACAGGCATCTGTGTGTCGTCTTCCGTTACGGCCAGTATGCGCCAGGGGTAGGAGTGTGCTCCAGTGTGTCGGGCTATATACGCTTCGGTCTCCTTGACGTACGACATGCCGCGCCAGCGGTAATAGTCCATGGTCTTGGGGTAGGGGGCAAACTCCGCCTTCAGTTGTCCACCATTGGCACGGACGAACATGCCGGGATAGCTCACAACATCTGTTTCAAGCAGGGTCACCTTGGCTGCTCCGCAGTCGACGGTAGCAGGCAGGAAGGCTACTTGGTCCTGAGCATTGCCTAATGCTGTGTGGTGATAGATGTTTTGGAAGGCCATGGCATAGGGTTTCTCCTTATTGGTGGTATAGGCCAGCCATGCCGTGCGGTCGGTTCCGAAGTTATAGTCGGCGGTCTCGCTATATATATAAGTGTCTCCTTTCGCAGTAGAGTAGAATCGATAGGCAATGCCTTCGTCCGAGGCCAGCACGATGAGTCCGAACCCATTCTTCAGCTTGATGTCGAGTTGGTTGGCTGCAAACTGAAATGATGGCTGACGATACATCGGGGATGTGATGACCTCGTCTGTCTTGCTCTTCTTGGCGCGGGCCACCTTGGCATGAGCAAATGGCTGCTTGCCCTCTGCGATAGTGAGTCCTATGGTAGAGGGCGTCATCAGCTCCTTGCCGTCGAGCAGGATACTGAGTTGGCATTGCTCCTCTATCGCTATGCGTGCGGTGAGTTTGCCATTGGGGGAGTTTACATCGTAAGTCTTTGCTAATAGACTTTGTGTGCTTGTAAGTAAAACGACGCCTACTAAAAGTCTGAAAAGATTGTTTTTCATTGTATGTGTGCTTTTATACTATTTGCAGTTTATCGCAAAGATACGAATAAACGAGCGAGAAATATCAAGCTTGCTTGAATATTTGTCACAGCGAGTGAAAGTATCTTCGCTATCGCAAAGATACGAATAATTATTGATATGTAGTGGTCTTTTATATAATAAAAAAGAGTTGGCTCAGCTGAGCCAACTCTTTTAGTCTATATGTAACAAGATTACTTCACCAGGAACTTCTTGCCGTTCATGATGTAGATGCCCTTTGCAGGAGCTGCTACTTCCTGACCCTGCAGGTTGTAGATCTTGCCATCCTTCTTGTCGGCGCTGATGCCTTCGATGCCTGCTGCGTATGATTCGGGGTCGAGCAGGGTAGCGTGGATGATATAGCGCTTGCTGTCAATCTCGAAGCAGAAGGTAGCTTCGGCCTTGAAGGGAGCTACGATGTCTACGTTAGAGTAGGTCCAGATCTGTTTGTAATCTTCGCTGAAGCCAACGCCTATGTCGCCATATTCGACAGCAGCACCGCTTGTGTTGAGGATTACACCAGAGTTGATAGCATCGAGACCCTCGGTGTATGTACCGTCGGCCTTCAAGCCCTTCACGTAGTAACCTTCGAAGAGGGCGCTTACGCTTTCAAGTCCGAATGCGGTAGCCACCTTTGTCAGGTCATAGTCAACAGATGCGTCGTCCATGCTTACGGGCAGGTTGATCCACTCTTCGCCTACAACTTCGAATTCTACGAGTGTTTCAACAATCTGATAGGTGAGGTTGATGGTAATCATCTTCTGGTTCTCAAGATTAGCAAGGAAGAACTGACCATTATATACATCGCCGATAGCTCCGTGGTCAAGCATGCAATTGATATTGTATGCTTCATCGCTGACTTCTACAGCAGCTGACATTCCCCATGTGAATGTACTGCTACCCCATTTGTCATTACGGCCTTCTGCATTTAACCAGAAACCTGGGAATGGTGTGCATGTATAGTCATCTGTGTATTTGCTACCTGTTGTGGCTGCTACAGAATCTACTGCTAATCCGTATAATACAGGCTCTGTAGTTCCTATCAAAGAGTAGATTTGTTCCATTGGGATGGAGGCAGCTTTTGACCATTCGTATGTAATGTATTCTTGTTGTATGGTAAGATTGCGTGTGGCTACATTTTCGAAAGACTCTAAGCCAACGATTTCTTTAGCAACAATCTTTAAGGTTATATCCAGTTCGTAGTAGTTTCCATTGGCTGTCAAATATAGCATAGTGTGTCCTTCTTCGCCAATAGCGGTATTTCCAGGCATCTGACCGAAATTGAGTTGTGAATAGTCACCTTGTACGTTAGGCTCAACGAAGAAATATGCGTTGCCGCCCCATCCGCAGATGATACCACCTTGTGTCATCCAATAGCCTCCTTTGGTTGCTGTACTGTTTGTAGAAAGTGCACCATTATTGTCAATTGCTTGGAGCACCATGTCGCTAGTTGAACATCCGAGCAGTGTGGCAATGCTATCCGCATTTAGTGATATATAGGTTGTTGAATAATCTGTGGTAGGATATTGCTCTAGGCTGAAAGTTGATGAACCAACCTTGGTCATATCCTCCAAGTTGTCCTTACCGGCATTGGGGTCTTCAATCACATTGAGGATGTACTTGATGCGGAAAGCCTTATTGCCATATACAAGGTATACATACGAATAGAGTTGGTCACCGGCAACCATACGCTCGGGGAATTGTCCCATATTACAGCTCAGGGTGTCGGTAGCTGCATCGAAGCTCCAGCCATTGGTGTAGAATGCCTTAAGGTCTTCCAAGCTACCGTAGTTGGCAGAGCAAACTTCAGTAAGGGTGTCGCCTTCTAAACTCATGGCAACGCGTCCCCAACCATCATTTACTGTGATAGCTATCAGTGAGTCAACCTTCAGGCCATAGGTGAGGTCAATCTTTGCTTGATAGAGCTGGTTAGGAATCATGGTCGGGAAGATTTCTGCGTCAACGCCGAACTTCTCTGCTACACCGGCAAGGCTAACAGATGCCACATAAGCTTTCCAACTCATAGAAGGAGTTTGGTCAACAGTAACCTCTGTCTCGCCAATAATCTCCAACTTGGCAATCTCCAACTCAGCCTCGGGCATTGTGGGGAGCGGATTAACGATGTAGGTGATGTCGAAAGTAGCCTGCTTGTCACCATGCTTCAATACGAAGGTTGGGGTGAGGGTAGCACCTGCTTTCAATGAGTCGGGGAATTGGCCGAGGTTGATGCTGAAGTAGTCTGCATTGTTCTCGTTGTCCCACCAGATGTCCTCGTAGAAAACGGCATCTACGGCATACGAGCCAACCTTGTAATCGCGTGTCATCCAGAAACCACCGCGTGCGTTGGTGTTGTAGTCGGCAATGAGCTCTTCGCCTGACTTGAGGAAGAACATGTCGGCAGGCTTCTCTGCGCCGCTTTCCTCATCGTAGTTGTACCATGCATCAAGAGCAGCCACGAGTGTCGCTGTGTCGGTGCTCAGAGCAGTGGCGATCTCTGTGAGTTTGAACTCTGCTGCTACGGTTGAATGATCAGTATTTGCATACTGCTCTACGGTAGCCTTGAATTGTGCGCTGGCCGGGATGCAGGCGAGCATCATCATGGCAGCAAACAATTGCTTGATTTTTAAAGTAAAATGCTTCATGAATTAAAGTTATTAAAGTGATACAAATTGTTTTTCTCCCGACAAAGCTAATGAAAAAATTGTTTCGTTGTTCAAAAAATGCTGAAAAAAACGTGTGCATAGCACCAAAAAAACAAACAAACTCCTTTATATATGTTTGGCGGTTTTTACCTGCCAGTCTCCGCCGATGGTAGCAAACTTTATGTAAATCTGTAAAGTAGTGGCGGACACTGCGTACGATTTTACCATTCCGGTGAGTGTCCGCCGCATGATTGACTATAGATAGCTCTTCTTTATCTTCATAGGTGCTTGTAATAGATCCAAGAATGTCCTCAGGGCAAACGCATTATAAAAACATCTTAATGAAAACGTCCAACTAACTGTCCCTCTGTTTATAGAGGGACGAGCAGAACGTAGTGAAGCGGAGGGAGTTCCAAACGAAGTGCGGAGAAAAAGCCGCAAATAGACATACTACGCGCTTCGCTTA
>JAZNYG010000007.1:0-53749 GCA_045594245.1 Bacteroidaceae bacterium | reverse complement strand
CCCCAAGCCTATATGGACTATGTGAACAAGGAGATTTGGCAGAAGGCCGTCAAGCCCTATACACTCTACCGTGACTTCACTTGGTTCAAGAGGGACTATCTCGAGCAGTTGGAAAGTACCCGGGAGACCAAAACATGGGTAGATATTGTCCGAAACATGATTAAAAAGGGTGAGATATCCTTGACAGATGAAGAACTGAACAAGCTGGACTGTTTTGAGGCGAGGTTAAACAAACATAATACTGATGTCATGAATGCACCGACACATGCACATGCACACGCTTTATGGGACAGTTTCCAGGCCGATCCTCTGGTCATTGAGGTTCACGAACTAATGGAACGCTATACCGAATGCTTAAATAAGGCCGTACTCCAAGAATCGTTGGCCGTGATAGATTCTGTAGGGTGCGACCGCAACTTACGTGACCTTCACCTCGCATTCAGGCTATATGTAAAGATTGACAACGAGCGCAAGCCACTTGACCCCGAAGTGATAGCGTGGATGGAACAGGAGATTCAACTTCCTGCCGCCAAAGCTGCAGTGAAGGAGTTGAATGAGAAGTACCTTGCTATACAACGCCGCGACTTGGCTAATGCCGGCAGTCTGAAGTCGTCAGACGATGTGGAGGGTATGGGCGACGGCGAGAAGATACTGCGAAAACTCATAGAGCCCTATAAGGGTAAGTTCATCCTGCTCGACGTATGGGGCACATGGTGCGGCCCCTGCAAGCGAGCCTTGGCCAACAGCCAAGAGGAGTACGAGCATTTAAAGGGCTACGACATCATATACCTCTACCTCGCCAACCGCTCCGATGAGGAGTCGTGGAAGAACGTCATCAAGGAGTACAACGTGACGGGCGACAACGTGGTGCACTACAACCTCCCTGCCGAGCAGCAGACCGCCATCGAGCACTTCCTTGGCGTGAACAGCTACCCCACATACAAACTCATCGACCGCGACGGCAACATCCTCGATGTGAATGCCGATCCTCGCGACCTCGATGCGCTGGAAAACTTGCTGAAGATGATGAACGGGACGAAGAATTAATTCATGAAAATTTATGGCCAATTCGTGAGCATTGCCTTTAGCCCCTGCGGGCGGCGAACTTCGTTTCGTGTTCCCTTTTTTCAACATAAATTACCGTAAATTGCCCACAAATTAGCCATAAATAAAATTCGTGTAACAATATAAACAACCAATACAATGAAACCAACCAAACTATTCCTCTTCCTTGCCGTGGCGGTGCTGCTGGGGGCGTGTGGAAATAAAGAAAATGCTTATTGGTTAGAATATACAAGTCACGACATCAAGTTGATGGATGATGTACAGATTGCCGTAGCTGACTCATTTGTGATTCTCGTATCGGCTTTCTTCGAAGACGGTGTATGTCATACGTATTCTATTGCTGACAATCTGGAGTTCTGCCATGCATACGGTCGTATAGGAAGCGGTGTTGATGAATTCCGCCAGCCAGTACTTACATTTGCATCGGGCAACACTTTTGGCATTAACGACATCAACGAGATGTCGCTGAGAGTCATCGGTATTGACTCCGATGGTGCTATGAGTGCAAAGAAAAGACTGAAGGCTACTTACCGAAGAGCGAAACCAGGGGAAGAGATTATGCCCAAGGACACCCGATATACGCTGTTACCCAATTCCAACCAATACGTATCGTGCCTGTTCAAAGGTGACGGCAGTCTGTTTACATTATCGAATAGCCTGTTACAGCCTAGTTGTCGCTTTGGAGATTCGCCAGTGGGTGACTCTCTTACATGGTATGCCATGCGCAATGACCTTAACGGTTATATGGCTGCGAGTGGTAGGACATTCTTCTATGCCGCCGAGAACTTGCCCTATATGGCAGCATACAGGTTGCAAGGTGACACTATGCAGAAACAGTGGGAATGCTTTTACCGTACTCCTCATTATAAGATATCCAACGATGCCATACGATACGACAAAGAAAAAGCCACTGGCCCACTGAAGTCATTGGCAGCCGATGAACATTATGTATATCTGCTGTATGTAGACACACTCATGAGCCGATACGACGTGAATGACATCACCAAATCCTGTTCGGACAAGGTGTTGGTATTCGACCATAGCGGGGAATACGTCTCAACGCTACACCTCAATTGTCACCTGAAAAAGATAGCAGTGGGCAAGAATGGCAAGTTATATGGTATTGCCCGTATGCCTCAGCATGTACTTGTTGAGTTTGATTTACCTACACAGTTAAGAGGTGGCAAGGGTGCTAAACGCAGTGCGGAGAGGAAGTCGGAATTGCAGCAGCAAGCAGGACCACTGGAAATAGGTGACACCATCCCATACGTAGCCTTGTATGATACACTTGGTAATACGCATTATCTACAGGACTTCAAGGGGAAATATCTTCTGCTCGATTTCTGGGGAGCCCATTGTGGCCCTTGCAAACTCAGTATCCCTGAGTTGAAAACAATTGCCGAGACAATGTCCGACAAGCTGGAAGTGGTTAGCATCAGTATTGATGCAAAAAGTACATGGAAGCAATCCTCAATCGAACATGGAATTAGCTGGCACAGTCTCAATGACCTCAAGGGACGGGAGTATGATGCCATCAGCACACTATATAATGTTATGGGATATCCTACGTTTTTCATTGTCTCTCCCGAAGGAGTAATACTGGATAAGATGAAAGGATATGGCGAAGGTGTCGTGACATATTGGCTCAAGATGAATATGGACAAGTGATGAAGCAACCAAAACAATAATCCCTTAAAATTGCCTTTGGCCCCTGCGGGCGGCGAACTCGTTTCGTGGCCAATTCATGACCATTTGTGTTTCCTTTCTTTTTCAACATAAATTCCCGTAAATTGCCCACAAATTATCCATAAATAGGATTATTGTATCCCCTACTGCCACCCTATGCAATTACATTTTTGCCGGGTGGCAGTTTTTTATCGTCCTCTATTTACAGTTATATAGTGCCTTCGGTGATGATTTACAGAGCATTTGCCTCTATTCTATGGTTGCACTACACGCTACCTTCGCGACAGGGCAGACGCACCAGAAAAAATCCGCGGAGATTTCGTATTCTATTCTCATAAAATCAAGTCATTAGCCTCACACAGATCTCACGAATCTCACAAAGCACACTTGCTAACGCTCGTGTTCGCCATCCGGCTGCAAACACTCGGCAGAGCCGACAAGCGCGGGCGAAGCGACGCGCAGTTTGTGAGATTCGTGAGATCTGCGTGAAACTCAATCATTTGTGCGAGGTTATTCTGATGCGTCTACCCTGCCTTCGCGAGGATAAACTATTCTCTTCGCGAGGGTAAAGTATTCTCTTCGCGAAGAGAAAAATTTGTATATAGTTAGTTCTTTAAAAATGAATGGTTTGTCGCGCTCATATTATTACTACTGGTTTTATTGAATAGCAGATAAAGATGAAAATATAAAAACATGCCAGGCGGCAAAAATGTAATTGTATAGATCCTTATTCATTCATTATGAGAACGTTGCTGCGAAGTCGGAGAAAACCTGCCAACCTCCTTTGGCATGTTCTTGGAGGCGGATGCAAAACCTGCCAACACCCCCTGGCAGGTTTTGAGATAGACGATACAGCCGTGCCACGCTTTTGCCATGCTGTTTTATTGGTGGCGCGACGGTTTGTATGTTCCTTTGCAGCAGTAAAACGAATGTATAAACTGAATACAAAAGAGTAGAGAGTTTTTGCGATACAAACAATAAGGTTCTATTTATGGTCATGGAAATATGGTCAATCACATGGCTATTTGTGTTTTATTCTTCTTCGAACACGAATTTCCATAAATTATCCATAAATTTGTTACAAATAAATAACCAATACAATGAAACCGGTCAAACTAATGACAGCAACGCACGGCGCACCACTGTCAAGGAGAAAGGCATGCCGTGGGTAAACGTCCTTCGCAAAAGCCCTGAGGTGACCAAACAATACGGCGTGCGTGGCGTGCCGTCGAACTTCCTCATCGACTGCTCTACAGGCAAGATTGTAGCTGCCCAGTTGCGTGGCGATGCTTTAACTGCTAAGTTGATGGAGATTTTCGAGTAAACGGATAATGGAGCCATGGCAAATCGCCTTTAGCCCCTTAGGGTGGCAAAATAGAGGTTTGTGGCGGTGAATGCCAATGACAAGAACTGCCCCTTATGCTTTGACAGATGACTATTTTTACCTACTTTTGTAGTGGACAAGCATTGCATCGTATGACAGACAGAATAGAATCATTCATCGAAGCGCAACTGCGCGAATGGGCTACCGCCCGAGACAATCATGAGGCGCTGACCCGTGTATGGAGCCGTGAACTGACCTCGGCCAAGCTCCCTACAGCACTGCGCGTGCAGTGCAACCCGGCACGCATGGTATCTACCGGAGCCAGTATTGACAAGGCGAGCATCGCCGCACGCCCCTGCTTCCTATGCAGTGCCAACCGCCCCACCGAGCAACGGAGCATGACCCTCAACGAAGAGATGGAGTGGTTGGTAAACCCCTACCCCATCCTGCAAGGTCACCTCACGATAGCATCTACCACCCATCGTCCACAGTGCATCGCCGAGGCATACGATGCACTGATACAGGCCACGAAGGCACTGCCCGAAGAGTATATTGTATTCTACAACGGCCCCAAGTGCGGTGCATCGGCGCCCGACCACCTGCACTTGCAGGCGGGCATCGGCAAGGGCATCCCGCTGGTGGAGTACGCCAAGGGCATACCGCAGGACGAGCCATGCCAAGCCATAGCGCCATTCGGCTACATGGCCTATCTGATACGCGATGCCGAGGAGAGCAGTACCTTCGACCGCCTGTATGCCATGCTGCCCGTGCCCGAAGGGGAATATGAGCCGCGCATCAACGTGGTGGCCTACCGCAAGGGAGAGCAGGTATGCCTTATCGTGATTCCGCGCCACGCACACCGCCCACGCTGCTACACAGCAGAGGGTAAGGAGAGATATCTCATCAGCCCAGGCGCACTGGACATGTGTGGACTCATCGTCACCCCCCGCGCCGAAGATTATGAGCGCCTCACCGCCACCAAGACCATGGAGATATTGTGCGAGGTAGGCGTACGCACCGAGCCCACCATCGATGTAGGTATCATGCAGGGACAGGAGATAAAGTTTGAAATGGCGGCCCCCTCAACTCCCCCCAAGGGGGAGCTTGCAGACAACGCGAGTCCTGTGCTGCAGACTTATATCGCTTCGATAAGAAAGGATGCTGAGATGGGTAACACCTATATAGTAATAAGCGACGGGAAAGAAGGACATAAGGCAGGAGACTCCGTTATGTTTGAAAGCTCCACGTTCAGTCTCCACAACGTCACCATCGGCAAGGAGTTTCACTGGCAGCAACAGGAGACACAAACCTTCCAAGGCTCGCTCATCCTGCGCATCATCGATGGCGAACTGCATGCCATCAACCGCATTGCCATCGAAGACTATCTCACCAGCGTCATCGCCTCAGAGATGAGCGGCACCTCATCCGTAGAGCTACTGAAGGCACATGCCATCATCTCACGCAGTTGGTTGCTGGCGCAGATAGGGAAGGGGGCCTCCCCCCTGCCCCTCCCAAGGAGGGGCAGGGGGGAGGCTATTCGCTGGTACGACCGCGAAGCCCACACCCACTTTGACGTCTGTGCCGACGACCATTGCCAGCGCTATCAGGGAGTGAGCCGTAAGATGACGCCACAGGTGATTGAGGCCATACGGGCCACACGCGGCATCGTGCTCAGCTACGAAGGCGAGGTATGCGACGCCCGCTTCAGCAAGTGCTGCGGTGGCAAGAGCGAGCTGTATGAGAGCTGCTGGGACGATACGCCCCACCCCTACCTTAGTGTGGTGGACGACCCCTTCTGCAACACACACGACGAGAAGGTACTCTCGGAGGTGCTCAACCACTATGACCAGTCCACCGACTTCTACCGTTGGACGGTAGAGTATACGCAAGCCGAGCTGAGCGAACTGGTACGCCGCCGAGGCGGGTTCGACTATGGCGACATCATCGACCTCATCCCCATAGAGCGTGGGCCCTCGGGCCGCATCGTGCGCCTGCAGATCGTAGGTACCAAGGCCACGCGCATCATCGGCAAGGAGCTGGAGATACGACGCACACTCTCGGAAAACCACCTCTACAGCAGCGCCTTCGAGGTGGAAAAGGTAGAAAGCCTCACCCCAACCCTCTCCCAAGGAGAGGGAGCTACAGAGACCACTGAAAACAGTATCGCGATGCCTGAAAGCCCCTCCTCGGAAGGGGTTGGGGAGGTCTCCTTCATCCTCCATGGCCGTGGTTGGGGACATGGCGTGGGGTTATGCCAGATAGGTGCCGCCGTGATGGGCGCCCAAGGCTATAGCTACGAAGAGATACTGCATCACTACTACCCCAAAGCCGAACTGACGGAGTGGTACGAATAAGAGGAAAAAAAGACCGAGAGGGTGTGCATGCACACCCTCTCGGCATATCATCACGTAATGTCCTATTTTACGGTCAACGCCAGTTTCTGCAAATCTTCATTGCGCGAGCTGCCTCCTACAAAGAGTTCGTACTCGCCAGGATAGATGCATAGCGTATTGGTCTCTGGGTTCCACCACTCCATCTCACGATCGGTAAGCGTAAGCGCCACCCGCTCGGTAGCCCCGGCAGTTACATGTACGCGACGGAAGGCGCGCAAAGCCTTCACGGGGCCATTGGCATCATCTACGCGGCGCATATAGAGTTGCACTACCTCATCACCATCCATCGTCCCTATATTGGTCACGGGAACGGTCACCGTGAGGGTCTTACCCTCCGAGAAGGACTTTCTAGATAGACGAGGCTCACCGTAAGCGAAGGTGGTATAGCTGAGTCCATATCCGAAGGGGAAGAGCGGAGCCTCGATCATATATCTATAAGTACGCCCCTTCATGTTATAGTCTTCAAAGTCGGGCAACTGCGCTATACTGCTGTAGAAGGTCACCGGCAGGCGTCCCGCAGGGTTGTAGTCACCGAAGAGTACATCGGCAGCAGCACGTCCACCAGCCTGACCGGGATACCATGCTTGCAGCACAGCCACGCTATGCTCTACCTCGGGGATCAAGGCTACGGGCGAGCCTGAGAAGTTAACAAACACCACACGCTTGCCCGCCTCGTGCAAGGCAGCCACAAGTTCGCGCTGCACGGCAGGAAGTTCTATCTCGGTGCGGTCGCCTCCACGGAAACCGGGCAGGTACACACCCATCTCTTCGCCCTCGAGCATGGGACTGAGTCCACCGGCAAAGATGACCACATCAGCATCCTTCACACGCTCTACGCTACGCTCAATATTGATATCCTCCTTAATGCCAAAATCAAAGCTAAGCAACGCATCGGCACGCAAGAACTCATAGTCAACCTCAATATCATAGCGCTGTCCGCGACGGGCCTTCAGCTTGTAAGTCGACTTACGGGCACCATGCTTGTTGGAATAGCCCTTTACCTCCTTGCCATTGACGCGGATGCGCCCAGTTCCATAAGCATAGATATCCAAATGGTACTCTCCATCCTCCTTAGGCACAAACGTGGTGCTGTAGGTAGCCGAGAAGTCGGTCAGATTGACTCCAGGCGCAAATACCGTAGCACCTGCTGCACAATATTGAGGAGGTGTAGTCACCTGCACTACATTGACAGGATCACCCTCACGACGGGTATTGTTCCAATAACAAGCCGTAAAGCCCGGCTTACCCTCCGACACACATTGGTCGAATATACTGCGAACAAGCGTACGCTCCACATGCGCACAACCGGGTTCGTAGATTAGCCTGTCACTGTCGGTCAACTTCGCACGAACGCCCTCGATCAGTGTCACGGTATGGCGCGGAGTGCCATTATAATTACCCCACTGCATCACCGAGTCATTGGCATTGGGACCCATTACGGCAACGGTGAGTCCACCACGCTTGAGAGGCAGCGCCCCATCTTTGTTGACCAACAGCGTCATCGACTTACGGGCTATATCCAGCGCAATGCTGTCGTGCTTGTCAGAAGCCACTACGGAATAGGGAATCTTTGTCCACTCCACCTGAGCAGGATCATCCATCTCACCCAATCGGAAGCGCGCCTTGAGCAATCGGCGTACCGATTCATCCAATTTGGCCTCGTCAAGCAGGCCCTGCTCCACGCTCTTCACGATAGCCTTATACGAAGATCCGCAGTCAAGGTCGGTACCGTGAACCACCGCATCGGCCGAAGCCTCTACTGCCGACGGATGAGTACGATGCGCATTCTCTCTATAGAAGTCGGCTATGGCACCACAGTCGGCCACAACGATACCATCGTAGCCCCATTCGTCGCGCAGGATATCGAGCAACAGTTTATCGCTACCGCAACAAGGCTGACCCTCGAAGCGATTATATGCACACATCACCTCCTCCACGTTGGCCTCTTGCACAAGTGCCTTGAACGGAGGTAAATAGGTCTCCCACAAGTCGCGCGGCTCAATATTCTCCGCATTGTAGGTGTGACGATTCCATTCGGGACCGGAATGCACGGCAAAATGCTTGGCACAGGCATGCAGCTTGTCGTAAGGCTGTCCGGCAGGTCCCTGCAATCCCTTCACCACCATAACGCCCATCCTTGAAGTCAGGTAGGGATCCTCGCCATAGGTCTCGATGCCACGTCCCCAACGCGGGTCACGGAAAATATTTACCGTAGGAGTCCACATCGTGAGTCCCTGATAGCGCTCGCGAGTGCCCTCTCTGACAAATTGCGCATTCTTTGCACGCGCCTCATCAGAGACTGCCGTATAAACATTATACACAGCATCAGTATCAAACGAAGCCGCCATACCGATAGGTTGCGGGAACACCGTAGCCAAGCCAGCACGGGCCACGCCATGCAGCGCCTCGTTCCACCAATTATATTGCTTGATGCCCAAGCGCTCCACTGACTTGGAATAATCCATCGTGAGCTGTGCCTTCTCTTCCAACGTCAGCAGGTTCACCAAACTATCGGCGCGACGCCAGGCATCCGCTTCATAATCATTCTTTGGGCTTTGACCACAAGAAATACATACCAGCAATGGCAGTATCCTACAGATGTGTTTCTTCATATAGCATTACTTTTTAGAATGTTCTAACTGCAAAAATACACAAATATATTGTTTTAACATAAAAAAACAACGCTATTGCACGTGTTATCTGTAAAAAAGTGTAACTTAGCCTCATAATAAGGACAACAAACAATATGGATATCATAGACAAATTCCTACATTCCAAGTGGCTAGCCAAGGCCACCAAATGCATCAAGACCCCTGGAGCAATGACCAAGCTGGGGCTCTCAGCAGGAATATATATCAAGAAAAACGGATTAAAGTCCGTGAGCGAGCACCTGACCTTAATGACGAACTATGTCAAGGATGTAGCTTCGGGGCGCTACAAAGGGTACAACAAGACACATCTTACCCTGATCGTCGCCGCTATCTTGTACGTTGTGTCGCCTCTCGATATCATCCCCGACTTCCTCATCGTTGCCGGCCTTGTCGACGATGCTGCCATCATTGCGTGGGCATTCAACGAGATGGGCAAGGAACTCTCCAAATACAAGGAAGCTCAGGAAGCTCTTGACAAAATCAAAGGCTCCGAAGAGGCCGAAAGCAGCAAAGCTGTTAAATAATTTTATATTTTAGCATAATCTTTCGTTTGTAATCATTCTTTTTTGTATCTTTACAAGATTAAAATGCCGAAATAGGTTCAATTTATTGTAACCTATTGAGTTGACGCGGCTTAAGCGTCTCTGAGACAAGACAACAAAAAAGAACTATATAATGAATTACAAATGGAATTATCAACCACCAACCGAGCAAGATATCCTGAAGGCTGATACGCTGTCCCAAGAGACAGGTGTCAACCCCAAGCTATGTCAGCTATTGATAAGCAGAGGGGTATCAACGAGTGAAGACGTCAGGCGTTTCTTCCGCCCCAGCCTAACAGACCTACACGACCCCTTCCTTATGGATGGCATGGATGCTGCTGTAGACCGTATCAACCAAGCATTGGGACGCAAGGAGCGTATCCTCGTCTATGGTGACTACGACGTCGACGGCACCACTGCCGTGGCTTTGGTATATCGCTTCTTGCAGCAGTTTACCACCAACATCGACTACTACATCCCCAACCGCTACAACGATGGTTACGGAGTATCCTACAAGGGAGTCGACTATGCCAAGGAAACAGGCGTGAAACTGGTTATCGTGCTCGACTGCGGTGTTAAGGCTGTGGATGAGATTGCCTATGCCAAGGAGTTGGGCATCGACTTCATCGTGTGCGACCACCACGTGCAGGACGAGGTTTTGCCTCCTGCAGTAGCCATCCTCAACCCCAAGCTCATCGGATCCAACTACCCCTACCCTCACCTATCAGGCTGTGGTGTAGGCTTCAAGCTAATGCAGGCCTTTGCTAAAGACAATGGCATTGAGTTCAGCCAGCTCATCCCCTATCTCGACCTAGTGGCTGTAAGTATCGCATCTGACATCGTACCGATCATGGGCGAAAACCGCATACTCGCCTACCACGGGCTGCGCCAGATAAACCACAATCCCAGCATAGGACTGCGAGCTATTATCGAAGTTTGTGGGCTCAAGGATAAAGAGATCAAAATCAACGACATCATCTTCAAGATTGGTCCCCGCATCAATGCTTCAGGACGTATACAGACAGGCAAGGAAGCTGTAGACCTGCTCACAGAAAAGGATTATAACAAAGCCCTGGAGTTGAGCAACCAAATCAACGAATACAACGAAGCACGCAAGGACCTCGACAAGACTATGACCGAGGAGGCCAACCGCATCGTCGACAATCTCGAGGGGCTGGCCGACAAGCGCTCCATCGTGCTCTACAACGAAGACTGGCACCGTGGTGTCATCGGTATCGTGGCCTCACGCCTCACCGAGCTCTTCTACCGTCCTTCGGTAGTACTTACCAAGACCAATGACATTGCCACCGGTTCGGCACGTTCAGTGGCCGACTTCGATGTATACAAGGCCATCGAGAGTTGCCGCGACCTGCTCGACAACTTCGGTGGTCACCCCTATGCTGCCGGACTTTCGCTCAAGGTCGAGAACATCGAGGAGTTTACCCGCCGTTTCGAGGAGTATGTTTCAGAGAACATCCAACCCACCCAGACGGATGCAATCATCTATATCGACGAAGAGCTCTCGTTCAAGGACATAACCATGAAGCTCTACAACGACCTCAAACGCTTCGAGCCCTTCGGCCCCGACAATCTCAAGCCCGTGTTCTGCACCCGTCAAGTATACGATTACGGCACCAGCAAAGTGGTTGGCCACAATCAAGAGCATATCAAGCTGGAGTTGGTCGACAACCAATCCAATCGCGTGATGAATGGTATCGCCTTTGGCCAGAGTTCACAGGCACGCTACATTAAATCCAAGCAAGCCTTCGACATCTGCTACACCATAGAGGAGAACACCCATAAGCGCGGCGAGGTGCAACTGTTCATCGAGAGCATCAAGCCACGGACTCTTGGATGATGGTTGATGGAGCGGCCTCCCCTAACCCCTCCCGAGGAGGGGGACTCGGAGTCCGATGAGTACTATAAGTTGAGAGTTATAAAATAAGGCAATAATATAGCAGTTGTCCAAGTTTTAGGATTGTCCCCTATGTTAGGGGACGAGCGCAGCGGAGGGGGTGTTATTTATATATTGTTTACAAGAATCATACCACCTCCCCCCTCCGAGGGTACTCCTCCTAACCTAGGAGGAGAATTTAAGGGATGCGGACAATATCTATATCATAAAAAAAATGGAATACCAAAGGGTCCTTCGCGAGCACTTCGGCTACGACTCGTTCCGTAGCATACAGGAAGACATCATCCGCAGCATAGGCAGCGGACGAGACACCCTTGGCCTCATGCCCACCGGAGGCGGCAAGAGCATCACTTTCCAGGTGCCCGCCTTGGCCATGCCAGGCATCTGCATTGTCATCACTCCGCTCATCGCCCTTATGAAGGATCAGGTTGCCAAGCTACGCGAACGCGGCATCAAGGCTGTAGCTATCTTCTCAGGCATGAGCCGCGACAATATCGTGGCAGCGCTCGACAACTGCATCCTTGGCGGATACAAGTTCCTCTACATCTCCCCCGAGCGCCTCACCTCCGACATCTTCCTCACCAAGCTGCGCCGTATGCAGGTGAGTTTCATCACCATCGACGAGAGCCACTGCATATCCCAGTGGGGCTACGACTTCCGTCCCTCCTACCTTGCCATTGCCGACATCCGCAAGCAGCTGCCCGATATCCCCATCCTTGCCCTTACGGCTACAGCCACCCCCCAGGTAGTGAAGGACATACAGTACCGCCTGCAGTTCCGCGAGGAGAACGTGTTCCGCATGAGCTTCGAGCGCAAAAACCTCAACTACATCGTGCGCCACACCGAGAACAAGGAGGCCGAGATGCTCCACATACTTCAGAGCGTGCAGGGCTCGGCCATCGTCTACGTGCGCAACCGCGACAAGACCCGCGAGATAGCCCGCCTACTCACCGACCACGGCATCAGTGCCGCTTTCTACCACGCCGGCATCGACAGCCGCGACAAGGACAAGCGCCAAAGCCTCTGGACCACCGGCACCACCCGTATCATGGTAGCCACCAACGCCTTCGGTATGGGCATCGACAAGCCTGACGTACGCATCGTGCTCCACTACGAGATGCCCGACTCGCCCGAAGCTTATTACCAAGAGGCAGGCCGTGCCGGACGCGACGGACAAACGGCCTACGCCGTGCTCCTCTACACCCCTGACGACAAGCGCAAGCTCTCGCGCCGTGTGAGCGACAACTACCCCGACAAGGAGTTCATACGCGGCATCTACGAGCGCCTCGGCTACTACTACCAGATGGCTGTGGGCGATGGCGAGGGATGCCACTACGACTTCCACCTCGACGAGTTTTGCCATGCCTACCACCTGCCCCTCGTGCAAACCGAAAGTGCCCTGCGCCTGCTCACACAAGCAGGATATATTCACTACGAGGAGGAAGAGGAGCACACTTCACGCCTGCGATTCACCATCCAGCGCGATGAACTATACCGCCGCCGCGACGACAGCGACATCACCGACACCTTAATCCGCACCCTTCTGCGCCTCTATAGCGGCGTCTTCAGCGACTATGTGTTCATCGACGAGAAGTTCATCAGCGAGATGAGCGGCATCGACCTCGAGCCCCTCTACGAAGCCCTGCTCGGACTGAGTCGCGCGCGCGTGATACATTATATACCTCGCCGCACATGTCCCTCGGTCACCTTTGTGCGCAAACGTGTCGACACCGACCGCGTCATCATCCCCCCTGCCATCTATGAAGAGCGCAAGGAGAGCTACACCCAGCGCATCGAAGCCATGAAGGAGTACGTCCTGTCAGACAACCAATGCCGCAGCCGCATGCTGCTCCGCTACTTTGGCGAGTACACCACACCTCTCTGCCAGGTATGCGACAACTGCCGCCAGCACCGCCACACGCCCTTCTCAGAGCTCCACTACCGCGCCTACCGCGAGATGCTGCTCCACCTGATCGCCGACAGCGCGCCCCACTCCTTAGAGGAGCTACGCACCCTCCCCATCGACGGCACTCTACTAAAACCTTTCCTGCAACGCCTCGTTGAAGAGGAGGAAATTATTGTACAAGATGGATTAATAAAGAGACCAAACACGTAATATACCACGAGAGGAATTAATCTCATTACAATACTACCACTTTACTTCCCTTTTGGAATCGGCCTCCAGATGTTCCTTGATTCGACGAGCAGCATACTTATGCATATAGCTACAGAAAACACAGAACAAGATCAAGACAACAGGAGCGAACCCTTCACTAATAGGCGACATAAACAGCAACATATCAAACACGCCATGCAATAATATAGGAGCGGCTACTGCCATAATACCATAATAGGTCTTATCGTCTGCACTGCCAAAGCGATACAGCGAGTAGTAATAACCCATAAATACCGCAAATACATAGTGACCAGGCACAGACACCAATGCACGTACCACACCCACCGATTGCCACGACTCATAATTGGAAAACAGATAAGCTATATTTTCCAAAGCCGCAAAGCCCATAGAGACAGACACGGCATATACAATGCCATCCACATGCTCATCGAAATATGGATTTTTTCTCAGCAAGATCCAGAGCATAAACAGTTTAGCTAATTCCTCTGGAATTGCCGCTCCGAAAAAAGACATAGAGATAGCACCCTCCCAAGTCGTTACAGCATCACTGTACAGCCCCAACTCACCCAATGGAATCGACACCAGCAAAGAGAGAAATACAGAAAGTACTCCATAACCAAATCCCTTCATCAATAGATTTGTCGGCTCCGGATGTTCCTTATCCTTATGCCAGATATAGTACATTAAAACAACAGCTGGAAGGACGGCAGCCAAAAGTATAAGATAAGTATTCATTGTTGTGTCATATATTTTACAAAGATGAGAATTATATTAAACATTTCCAAGGGATATTCATGTTTTTCACATCTTGTTGAATGAACAAGCAAAACTGCTTGTTCTCGATACAGTCGTTTGCTTATTCTGTAAAAAAAGAAAAATATCACCATTTGCTAGCATTCACTTACGAAAAACACTAGATTTGCAAAAAAACACCTCACAACATATTATATACGCACTTTGCGCAGAATTTCGATCGTTCATTTTCTAGGGATAATCAAGTTGAGAATTACACCTACCAGGGCTGCGAGACCAATGCCACCTATGGTGAAGTCGCCAAAGGTGAGCTCGGCACCACCGATGCCCAGGGTGAGGATGAGCGAGGCGATGACCAGATTGCGTGTGTCGCCCATGTCGATCTTGTTCTTGATAAGGCTATTGATGCCCACCGAGGCGATGGTGCCGAACAGCAGGAGCATGATGCCGCCAAGCACGGCACTGGGGATGGTCTTGAGGATAGCGCTCACCTTGCCCAACACGGAGAAGAGGATGCCCGTGATGGCGGCGATGCGGATGACGGCAGGGTCGGCAATCTTGGTGAGCGAGATGGCACCGGTAACCTCCGAATAGGTGGTCACGGGAGGGCCTCCGATAAAGGCTGAGACCATACAGGCCAAGCCGTCGCCCAGCATGGTGCGGTGCAAGCCGGGGTCTTTGACAAAGTCCTTGCCGGCCACTTCGTTGATGGCATACACGTCGCCAATATGCTCGATGACGGGAGCGATGGCTACGGGTATCATGAAGATGATGGCCTCCCATGAGAACTCGGGGCGCACAAAGGCGGGCAAGGCAAGCCATGAGGCATCGGCTACGGGCTGGAAGTCTACAAGTCCCATGATGGTGGCTGCAATATAACCCACCACGATACCCGAGAAGATGGGGATGAGGCGCAGCAGTCCCTTACCGAAGAGAGAGACGACGATGGTGGTGAGCAGTGAGATGATGGCCAGCAGCCAGTTTTCTTTGGCCATATCGACGCCTGTGCTCGCCAGCGACAGACCGATGAGCATGATTACAGGGCCCACCACAACGGGAGGGAAGAGGCGTGAGATGAAGCTTACCCCACGGAAGCGCACCAGTGCGCTCATGATGCCGTAGACGGCACCCACGGCTATAAGTCCCGAGAGTGTGCCGGGGAGGCCGTACAGCTCGGTGGCCTTGATGATAGGTGCGATGAAGGCGAAGCTGCTGCCCAGGAAGATGGGTACCTTGCCTTTGGTGACGAGATGGAAGATGAGTGTGCCGACACCTGCGGTGAACAGGGCTACCGAGGGGTCCATGCCCACGAGCAGCGGCACCAGTACGGTGGCTCCGAAAGCGACAAAGAGGAATTGCACGCCTACGATGGTCTTCTGCACGGGGCCCAGTGTCTTGTTGTTGTTCATAGTATTAGATATTTAAAGTGGAGTATTTCGGTGATTACTTTGTTCCGAAGATGCGGTCACCGGCATCGCCCAATCCGGGGAGGATATAGTTCTTGTCGTTCATGCCTTCATCAATGGAGGCCACGTAGATGTCGACATCGGGGTGACGCTCCTGTACCACCTTTACGCCCTGTGGCGAGGCCACGAGGCACAGCAGCCTGATCTGTGTATAGCCGTCGGCCTTGAGGCGTGCTATGGCATCGCACGCACTGCCTCCCGTGGCGAGCATGGGGTCGGTGAGCAGCACGAGGCGGTCTTTATGCTCGGGCATCTTGTAGTAATAGAACACGGGCTGACAGGTCTCCTCGTCACGATAGAGGCCGATGTGGCCGATGCGTGCCGAGGGCATGAGGCGCATGAGTCCCTCCACCATGCCGAGCCCCGCACGCAGGATGGGCACTATCACCACCTTCTTGCCCGCTATCTTGGGTGCCTTCATGGGCATCAGGGGTGTCTCAATGTCTTCGTAGGTCAGGGGGAGGTCGCGAGTGATCTCGTAGCCCATGAGCATGGCAATTTCTTCGAGCAGGCCACGAAACTTCATGGTAGATGTGTTCTTGTCGCGCATGATGCTCAGCTTGTGCAGCACCAATGGATGGTCAATGATATGTAAAGCCATAATAACAGATTTATAAAGTTCTGTTGGCAAAGATACAACAAGCCGAGAGGAGAACAAAATAAACTCGTTTATTTTTTATTCCGAGGCGCAGTGTATCTTCATGGTTTACCATAAAGATGGAAAAAATCCCATACAATCATTTGCATAGCTCGGAAAACTTAGCGAACTTTGTTGCATAAGTTGGCAATGGAGTTCATTCCTCGTGTCATTCTGAGTGAAACGAAGAATCTCTGTGAGCAGTAACAAGATAGAGATTTTTCGCTACGTTCAAAATGACAAGGTCAACATAAAGACATTTTTATACAATGAAGAAGTTTCTACTATCTCTTATTATAATTGCAAGTGCACTACAGGGCATGGATGCTCAGCCGCTCCGGAGCGACCGCTTCGAGGAGCGCACTTTCTCCTTGGGTGGCGGGTATACCAGTCTGCTCGACACCTACCTGTCGCCCCTGCGCTATGGCGGCGGACAGGTAGCATTGCAGAGTGAGCGCTTCGGGCAGCTCACGTGTGAGAATGGGCGGTGGTTTGCCCAGTCGCTCTTTACGCTCCATGCCGACTACACCACGCCTCGTACGGGCAGCGGACTCACCATTGGCGGCATGGCCGACTATAGCTATACCTATTATTATCGTCCGCTGCACACGAATGGATGGAGCCTCTACGTAGGTCCGCAAGGGCAACTACGCATAGGAGGAATCTATAACCTACGCAACTCAAACAACCCGGCCCAGCTCAAGCTCGGCGTCAACCTGGGCGCTTCAGCCATGGGCAAGTATGCCTTCACGTTGTGGAGCGCCCCGATGAGTGTGCGCCTGCAAGCCGACGTACCTCTCTTCGGCTTTGCCTTCGCGCCCGACTACGGGCAGTCGTACTACGAGATATTCTACCTCGGGCACGAGGAGAACTGCGTGCATGTGACTGCTCCGCACAATAACCTCTCCCTACGCACCGGCCTCAGCTACGACGTGCAGTTCCGCTCGTGCACCATGCGCCTCAGTATGCTTAGCGACCTCTACCAATGGCAGCTGGGCAACCAGCAGTACCGCATGTTTACCCACTCTGTGATGCTGGGCTACGTAAGCAACCTCTACCACGTATGGCGCGACGATGAGGCGAGGCAGTATATTCCGTATTGATTTACTATTAGACGATGAAGAATAATTTTCAATTTTTAACTTTCCATTTTCAATTTCTCATAGCGCTCTGTGCCGTGTTTCTCTCTTCTTGCACAAAAGTAGAGACCTACGAAGATACTCCCACCGGCAACTTCGAAGCCCTGTGGAGCATTATCGATACCAAGTACTGCTTCCTCGACTACAAGGCCGAGGAGTATGGACTCAACTGGAACACCGTGTATCGCCGCTACAAGCATAAGATTGACGATGGCATGAGCCGTGCCGGACTCTTCGAGGTGCTGGGCGATATGCTTGACGAACTGCGCGACGGGCACGTGAACCTCTATGCCGCGCACGACGTGGCACGCTACTGGGACTTCCGCGAGGGATATGCCACCAACTTCCGCGAGGAGGTGCAGAAGCAGTACCTCGGCACCGACTACAAGATAGCCTCAGGCCTGCGCTATACCATCCTGCCCGACAACATCGGCTATATCTACGTACCATCGTTCTCAAACGCCATCGGCGAAGGCAACCTCGACGAGTGCCTCCATGCCCTGGCGCTCTGCCGCGGACTCATCGTGGATGTGCGAGGCAACGGAGGCGGCAACCTCTCCTATGCCGAGACGCTGGCCGCCCGCTTCACCAACGAACGTGTGCTCACAGGATACATCTGCCATAAGACTGGCCCCGGACATACCGATTTCTCCACGCCCGAACCCGTATATCTTGAGAGTTCCGACCGCATACGTTGGCAGAAGCCCGTGTGCGTGCTCACCAACCGTAGCTCCTATAGCGCCACCAACGATTTCGTGAAGATCATGCGTACCCTGCCTCTGGTCACCATCGTAGGCGACCGCACTGGCGGTGGCTCCGGCTTGCCCTTCTCATCGGAACTGCCCAATGGGTGGAGCGTACGCTTCTCGGCCTGCCCCTCCTTCGATGTGGATATGCAGCACACAGAGTTTGGCATAGACCCCGATGTGAAGGTCGACATGAGTGATGAGGACTGCGCTCGCGGAGTAGATACCATCATTGAGGCAGCACGAAAAATGCTGACCAAGAGTTGATAATCACACTCCTGATCAGCAGCCTAAATATCCTGTCTGAATCTTCGTTTCCTACGGAATATATCGCTCACCCACTACGAGTTTGTCGCCCGAGAGGTCAATCTTGAACAAGTGAGGTATGCGGATGTAGTGCCCCACATCGCGGTGGCTATGTACCGACATCAGCCACTGACCGTTCAAATCCTGGAACAGCATGCCGTGTCCGAAGTTGGGCGGTGTGATGGGGTCGGGCTCCTGCACCCACGGTCCGTCGAGAGTGCCACTGGTAGAATAGGCCACGCCTTGTGTGTATACGTCGTATATCCAGCTGGTCCATATCATGCCGAGGCGTCCTGTGCCTGTGCGGAAGAGCCAGGGACCGTCGGTCACGCGGTTGGGCACTATCTTGCCGTCAATCTTCTCGCGGCTCCAAGGCGAGTCGCTGGCACGGAAGAGCACCTTGCCTTCGCCCACCGAACCACTGAGGTCGGCCTTCAGTTCAATCTTCTCCATGGTGCCGTTGAGGTTTTGCAACCACTCGCCGCAGTACACCATATAGGGCTTCCCGTCGGTGTCGACCCAGAATGTGCCGTCAAGCGTAGGCATGTCGTCGGGCAGGTAGGTGGGGTCGGCCATAGGGAGGTAGGGACCTTCTGGCGTGTCGCTCACCAGCACGTGGCTGGCGCGGCGGGGAATGACGTTGCCCGCTACGGTATCTATCTTGATGGCGTTGTTGGTGAAGGTGGCAAAGTAGTAGTACTTGCCGTTGTATTGGTGAAACTCTGCTGCCCAGATTTGCGGATGCGGTCCCATCCATGAACTGCTGTCGGTGAGGGCAATGTGGTAGGGGCCTTCCCATCGTGCAAGGTCACGACTTTTCCACATACGTCCGCCCGTACCGGTCATATAATACATGGCAGTGGCTTTGTCGGCCATGATGCAGGGGTCGCTCAGACGGATCGAGTCGAGCGGGATGTCGGTACGGAAACCGCGTGCCTTGCGTATCTCCTGCTTGGTGGACTCCTCGGCTACGGCCGTAACCTTTTCTTTCTTGTTGCCACAGGCACTTAACATCAGCGCAGCAGCGAGTAGTAGTGTCAGTCTTTTCATAGGTTCTGTCTTGTTAATATTCCGATTGCAAATATACAAAACATTATTATAACCCCTACTCTCTTATCAAAGGATTTGTTATGCATAGAGAATTATTCATGTAATTAGTATTTTTACGTCAATAAGAATATACTCGCAATAGTAGCAAGAATAGACATTATTCACTTTTCCAAGAACGGTCTAGTAAAAATAATTCATAATTAATGATACATAATTAAAATAAATTATCTACCTTTGCAAAGTATTCAAGTTTGCGCTTGTGGCGAAATTGGTAGACGCGCCAGACTTAGGATCTGGTGTAGTGATACGTGTAGGTTCGAGTCCTATCAGGCGCACAAAACAAAATGTCCCAATATGCATATAACCTGCTGATAACCATTAACAAGCAGTTATGTACATGTTTTCTATAGCTGAAAATTATCAGCATTTTGGGAACTGTTTCAAAAAGTGTATTCTTCGTATGACTTCAGCTAGCCTCAATGGTCTCGTCTTCATACCCTTATAATACCTTCAGAGTATCGAGGTATGAATATCGTGAACCGCTATGATGATAACACCGAATTTGATGTGACAGAACGGATTGCGATAGAATATGCAGGCTGAGTCTAATAATGCGAGCCTCGCATTATTATCTACTTGTCTTGATAAAATCTGATGTAGTCGATTTCATAACGCAAGGGGTACTTTTCTGGTGCAGGCTCACCTCCGTGTTGTCCGCCAATGGCTAGATTGAGTAAAAAGTATTGTGGGGTGTGGAAGGGATTTTTTCCTTCACCATAAGTTCCGTTAATTGTTTTTGTGAGATCTATATCGTTGAGAAGTTCGTCGTCGAGATAGATACGTAAGTATTCGGGTTGCCACTCCATGCGCCATATATGGAACTTATGTGCCCAGTCGGGGGCTTTTTCTGTAAAATGGCTGAAAGGAATGGCCTTAGAGTTCCATACTGCTTGGTTGTTATCGTTGCCCCATGCAGCATTGGCCAAGATGTGGGGTACGTCATTGATTCGGTAGTATTCCATAACGTCTATTTCTCCACAAGAGGGCCAGTGCCATTGGGTGCCGAGTGTCCAGATTGCGGGCCAAGCTCCTTCAAGTACGGGAATACGTGCACGGACTTCAAGTGTGCCGTATAGGAATTCTTGTTTCCCTCGAGTATTTACAGAGGCAGAGGTATACTCTGCATATTCTCGCTGTTGGCGCCAGTCGGGGCGACGACGACGGGGACGGCTATCTTTGTTGGTATCATCAAATTTCACGTAATTAGGGTTCTTAACCTGCTCGTGACGTGCGGTAATGATGAGGCAACCATCACGGCAGATGGCATTGTCGGGTTGGTACCATTGTAGTTCATAGTTGCGTACGAAACCTTTTTCGTAATTCCAGTCTGCTTCGTTAAGTGGTCCAGCGATGTTAAATTCATCACTCCAGATGAGAGTACGCTCCTGTGCATTGATGCTAAGGAATGTGGCGAGGAGGCTGGATAGTAGAATGATTCTTTTCATAAATGCTTTGTTTTTGATAAAAAAGCACGGGATAAGCTGTGAGCGAACCCCGTGCAATGATGTGTTGACTTGTAACTGTGGCTATATTGCTGCAGTATACATAATGATTAATGGCTGTCGATATAGCGAACCATCTCGCAAGCAGCAAGGAGGAATGCTCCGACACCGAAGTTGGCGGTAGAATTGGCGTCCACTACTTGGCCAGGGATAGCGCGCTCACCGATGGGCTGTACATAACCTACACGTCCGTCGGGTTGCAATGCTACTGTGGTAAGGTATGTCCATGCACTCTCTACAGTAGGCCAGTACTCTTCTTCACTAAGGAAGCCATTGTTGATACCCCAAAGGAGGCCATAGGTGAAGAATGCGGTGCCGCTAGTTTCGGGGCCAGGAGCATGATCTTTATCGAACATACTGCGTGTCCAATATCCTTCGGGCTGTTGACAATCCTTTACGGCTTTAGCCATCTTGGTGTAAATCTGGATATATTCATCGCGGTGTGCATCGTCTTTGGGGAGGTCTTTTAGTACTTTAGCAAAACCGGCAAGCACCCATCCATCGCCACGGGCCCAGAAATCTTTGCCACCATTGTTGCTTGTGTGGTTGGGATAAACGTACTTGGCATCGCGGTAGAAGAGTCCTGTCTCCTCATCATACATAATGCTTTGTGCATACTTGAAGTATTCGTACAGTTTGTCAAGGTAGAGTTGGTTGCCTGTGATGTTGTACATTTTAGTCATTACGGGCATTACCATATACAAACCATCAGCCCACCACCAATAGTCATTTTGTGGAGTACTCATCTGGTACTCCATAACCTCGCGTGCACGTGCAATCTTTATTGTATCGGGCTCAAGGTTGTAGAGGTCGGCATATGTCTGGAAACAAATTTGCCAGTCGCCGAAGAGTACATATTCGGGGCGTTCGCCATATGAATAGCGCCATTCTTCCTTGTTCGTGTTGGTGGCTCCCCAATAACGATTGTGTTCAGCCCAGCGCTTGGTGTATGCCAATTGCTCTTCGTTACCAGTGAGGAAATATACTTCCATGTTTCCTGTGTGATAGGCGGCATTGTCCCAGAAAGGACGTGTCTCGGGCTTGTTGTTGGCTTGCCAATAGTTGTTCACTTTGTCGATGATGCTCAGCACCTCGCTCTTCTTAGGGGTCGTTGATGAGCAACTCATCATCAACGCTGCTAATGCAAGGAGAATTGTTGTTTTCTTCATGTCGTATTAAAAAAGTGTTTGTGTGTGTTGGGCAAAGGTAATATAAATTTGTCGGAAAAGCAAATTTTGGTAGCGAAACTACTGTGCCCGTTTGAATTCTGTTATGTTAACGCTTAAGGTGTTTTTTGTTTTCCTTGATATATATACTGTTTCTGTTTGTGGAAATTTGATGTCTTCTCCCAAATAAATCGTATGACGTGTTGCTGTAGGTTGTATATATGTGTTGTGGTATCTTAGTCCCTATTGGTGCTAGGTCTATGTAAAACAAATTGTTCACATCTACCTTTGTGATGATCTGTGCTCCAACTTCGAGGTTGTGGTAGATGATGTTTCCACCAGTGGATGCAATTTTATTCCCATTGATCTTAACATTGGGTGTGCTCCCTTCGGCAAAGACTAGTGTGAGCTGCATGGGAGTACTGATGGTAAATGTGACGGTTGTGCTGCTCTCCATCTTCAAGCAGGTGTCATAGGTGGTGCCGTTGACGGTAGCTGTGCCTTTTGAGGTTGAGTAGTTGCCCACGACGCTGTAGAAATCATTTGAGGGTTTCTTGTCGGTAAAGTGACAGCTGTAGTCTCCGTCAGAGGGGGTGGTGGGGGCGTCTTCGTCAGGGGTAGGCTCCTCTTCGTCCTCTCCAGGAATGTTATCCTCTCCCTCTTCTGTAGAACCGAAATATCCAATCAGTGTTGATTGGTAGTCTTCAATGGTGCTTTTCATGGCATTGCTGATGTCGTAATTGCTGTCATCGATACTGTTGTTGTATGCCCACTTGAAGTCTCCATGCTGCATGCGTCCCGCACCATATTCTCCTGTGACGATGGCTGGTATTTCGGATGCTTCGTGTGCGGTGTATGCATACATCTTGGTATCGTCGGTGTCAAAGTTATTGTAAGCGTGTCCGCCTGATACGGTAGTATATGTGCTGGGTACTTGTTCGTTGCGTGAGTTGGCGGCATAGCAATCGAATTGTGTGGCTGACTCATTGTGTGACACGAGCTTGAAGTTGCTTGACTTATCGGCAAAAACATTACCAAATGCCTTGATCATACCTCCGCTCTCGCCAGAGAAGGTGCCTTTTCCAGAAGCTATATCGGTTCCTTGTAGGGAGATGAGCATCGGCCTATTGGTATTGCGAAAATAATTGTTTTCGACGAAGACGTTACTTCCTGTTGTGGCACCTACACCGTACTTGGAAACTCCGTCAAAGTAGTTGTTGTATACATGCACGGTCATGGTGCGCACTCTCGGGTGGCGTGAGTCGGAGTGGTCGAACCAATTGTGGTGATAAGTAATAAAATTCTCGCCCGTTTCGCTCGTCATACCGCAGAGAGCCATTTTCCCAGAGTCCCAAAAACGGTTGTAGGAGAAGGTCATGTATTTCGAGTCGGCTTTGCAGTCGAGCGAGCCGTCGCCCTTTTCTTGGTCGCTATCGCCTCCTGTCTGTCCGTAGAAGAAGTCTACGTTGTGTACCCAGCAGTGGCTATTATCGGTGTCAAAGGAGAGGCAATCGTCCAGACATAGCATGATGCCAATGTTTCGAATTTCCACGCTGGTGCAGTTGCGCACCAAGATGCCGAAACCGTATATCGTAGCGTCGTTGCCTACGCCTTCCAGTGTGATGTTCATTTCGCTGTATGCCTTCTTCCCTTTTATCTGAAGCCCTTCGGCACTGCTCGAGAATTTGTCCATATCGTCAGCAGTGATGGTACCAATGATGCGTATGGCGAGTGGGGTGGTGTCGTATCCCTTCTGTCGGGCATCAATGATGGCTTGTAGGCCTGTGAAATTCTGTATTGTGCCTTTGCTGTTTGTAATCACATCACAGGATACGGTTTTAGCGGTTTCGCTAGTTATATATAGTACTTTGGCTCCCTCCTTGAGCGTACCGTCATCGTTGTAGGCTCCTATACCTTGGTAGCTCAAATGGGCGAATCCGCCTCTGTCATGCGCTTTGGTTGTAAAGTACTGGCTCTCTGTAGCGGTTTCTGGTATTTCTTTCCCGAGGCTATCTACGCCTACTACCTTGAAACGGTAGTCTCCCTCTTTGAGACCCAGTACGTCGGCTCTTCCGTAGTGCCCATAGTTGCGTATGAGTTCTTTGTCGAGTGGTAGGTATGGACCTTCCTTTGTACTGTAATATACGTGGTATGTATGCGCTCCTTCTATGGGTTGCCAAGTTATGTAGCCTGATTCAAACCATCCACTTGCTTCGTTGATGGTGATGGAAGCCGATAATGATACCGTACAGAGCAGTGTGGCAATAAAGCAAAGAATCGTTCGTGTCATAGTCGTCATGCTTGTAATGTGGATAATTCTCGGCAAAGATAAGCAAAGCTGACGAAAATGGATGTCTTTTTTGAGGATATTTCGTTAAGTGGATGAAAATGATGCTCTTTTTCCGAAAAACAAAGGCGGGGAAGTGTATACATATCGTATGTTTGTATTATATTTGCGCTCCAAAACGAATATTTATGTCAGAAAATCCGTATTCTCATAGGTTGCCTTCTTTGTTCTTGTCATTTCTTCCGATAGTGATATTGGTGGCATTATTGGCCATCACGATATATCTTTTCGGTAGTGATGCCCTTGGTGGTGGTAGTCAAGTGTGTCTGCTTATTGCCACTGGTGTATGTGTATTTATTGGTATGGGGGTATTGCGCAAGCCGTGGCTTGAGTTTGAGGAGGCTATGGTGCGCAATATTACGGGTGTGGGTACGGCCATCATCATATTACTCATCATAGGTGCCTTGTCGGGTGCGTGGGTGGTGAGTGGAGTGGTGCCTACGCTTATTTATTATGGTGTGCAGGTGATACACCCTGACTTCTTCCTGTTGTGTACCTGTATTATTTGTGCTATCGTTTCGGTGATGACAGGTAGCTCATGGACGACTATTGCCACGATTGGTATTGCCCTGATGGGGATAGGCAAGGCGCAAGGCTTTTCTGAGGGGTGGATAGCCGGTGCAATCATCTCTGGAGCCTATTTTGGTGATAAGGTGTCGCCTCTATCTGACACGACGGTGCTTGCTTCATCTACAACGGGCACTCCGCTTTTTACGCATATCCGCTATCTGATGTATACAACGGTGCCTTCTATGTTTATTGCACTTGTTATATTTGCCGTGGCAGGTCTCTCCCACGAGGCTTCTGATACATCGCAAATGGCACTTTTTACGGAGGCCTTGGATGCCAAGTTTGCCATTACTCCGTGGTTGTTGGCGGTGTCTGTCGTGACAGGTATACTTATTGCACGAAAGGTGTCTTCCATCATCACTCTTTTCGTCTCCGCTATGCTTGCCGTGCTTTTTGCCGTGCTTTTTCAACCTCATCTGCTGATGGAGATTGGTGCCGATGCCGGTAGTGGTTTGCTTGCTATGGCAAAGGGTGCTTTTATGATGCTCTATGGGGCTACTTCGCTCGATGCGGGTAGTGCCGAGGTGAATGAACTGATAGCCACCCGTGGCATGGGTGGTATGATGGATACGATATGGCTTGTAATCTGTGCCATGTGCTTTGGTGGCGCAATGACGGCAGGTGGCATGCTTGAGAGCATCACTCGCTTGTTTGTACGCTTTGCCCGTAAACGGACGAGTATGGTGACATCTACCGTGGCTTCAGGGCTCTTCTTCAATATTGCAACGGCCGATCAGTACATTTCCATCATTCTGACGAGCAATATGTTTAAGGATATATACAAGCGCGGTGGGTATGAGAGCCGTCTGCTGAGCCGCACAACTGAGGATGCCGTTACCGTGACCTCTGTGCTGGTGCCGTGGAACACGTGCGGTATGACTCAAGCGACCATTCTCGGTGTGGCTACACTCACTTATCTGCCCTATTGTTTCTTTAATCTTATTAGTCCGCTGATGAGTATCATTGTTGCGTGGACGGGGTATAAGATCAGCAAAAAATCAGTTGGCTAGGAACCAAAACTAAGATGTCCTAAAGATATTTTTAACATCAGAATCATCACAGCACCTTCACCTCGCCCTCGGGCAGATGTCCGCTACGGATGCGCCACTCCTGCGGATAGAGATTATTGGAGCGATTGCCGATGTTCTTGACAAAGCCGAGAGGGATGTTGCGGTAGGTGACGATGACAAAGCCACGCGGCATGTCAGAGGGGAGCGCGATGGCCTCGCGGCGCAGGTAGCGCAAGGCATCGGCATAGCTGAGCTCGCAATGGGTAAAGGCATCGGGGCGGAGTGCCGTGCTCATAGCCAGTTCGTGGGCAGGGAGTGCGTCGCGCCCCTTGAGCTCGGCCAGGGTGATGCCCGCCTTCAGCACATACAACCGCTCACTCAAGATGGCATGCAGCTCCTCCATATCGGTGGGGAGAGCCACCACATCCGTATCTTGCACCTTGAAGGTATAGTCATTCGTCGTGAGCCACCCCTTGCACTCGGCAGGCACAGGCATGGCGGGGCGCTTGGCCTTCTCCTTCTTGCCTCGCTTCGCCTTTGGCGCGTCGCCCTGATGCTCGGCAGGGGCATCGGCAGGCTTGCGCAGTGCAGCAAGGAAGAAGCCCTCGCCCCGTGTGCGGCCAGGGAGGAAGCGGTAGGCATGAGCCACATCGGCAGGCACAAGGCTCGGCGTGATGCCCCACGAGGGGGCGGTCTCTATAGGCAGTAGCGTGGCTCCCAGCTCGTCCATCATCCAGCGCACATTCTCCTCGTCCTCAGCGGTATTGAAGGTGCAGGTGCTATAGATGAGCAAGCCTCCGGGGCGGAGTGTAGGCCATATATCCGTGAGGATGTCGCGCTGGCGCTGCCAGCACACGGCAACGTTCTCGGGGCTCCATTCGGCCACTGCCGTCTCATCCTTGCGGAACATGCCCTCTCCACTGCAGGGAGCGTCCACGAGGATAAGGTCGAAGAGCGGCCCCAGGGGCGTAAAGTCAGCAGGATAGTTCGATGTCACCATACAGCGCGGATGTCCCCACTTGGTGATATTCTCGGCCAGCACCTGTGCACGGGGACGCATCACCTCATTGGACACGAGCACACACTCGTCGGGAAGGAGCGAGCGCAATAGCGTGCTTTTGCCGCCCGGAGCCGCGCAGAGGTCGAGGGCCACGCGAGCCGTGCCGAGATGTTGCCTCACCGCCTGCTCCACAAACATCGACGAAGCCTCCTGCACGTAATAGCTACCCGCGTGCAGCAGAGGGTCGAACGTGAATGCCGGACGCTCAGGCAGGTAATACCCCTCAGCGGCCCACGGCACACGCTCGTAGGGCACCCCCTCCGACCATTTATCTCTATTGATACGGATACTCACGGCAGGCTCGCCAAGCAAAGCCGCGCGAAAAGCCTCATAATCGGCGCCAAGCAACTGGCGCATGGTGTGTTCGAAAGCTACGGGAAGAGACATTATAATCGTAAGTTAAGAAATTAAATGTACCACCAATATTAGTATTAATTATATCTAACGACAAAAGTACGTAAAGTTTTTTACACTTACAATTTAGACACGTTTAACTAAAAGTATTTCCTGGCATATCGCAGATTTAGTCACTAGTTTTGTACTGAAGTTCTTTTTTTAGAACAAAGATTTGGCAATTCATTCTGCTTACACTAATTTTGTATTCCATTTAACATCTATGAATACCAATCGCAAAGAAAGAATCCTTTTCGTTGCTCAGTTCATTCCTTTAGTGTGCATTCTATTTCTGCTCACGGATCTCACTGGCAATCTTTTCGTGGGCGACGAATATCAAATACGTGTTATATTCCGTTTGAAAGTGTTTTTACATATTACTGCATTTACAATTGCATACCTCATAGGCACCAATGTACTAAAGTGTTCTGTACGTCAACTAGCTTATATTGGTTATCCACTATATCTGCTTGTTACGGCATTGTGCGGGGTCTTTACCGCGTCAAGCGACCTTTTAGGCTATAAAATCGCCCTTTGTTTCGTCCCTATTATAGCACATGAGTTCAAATGGTATGGCAAGGGGTTGCTACGACATTACGTACGCTTTATCAACAGCATAGCCCAGGGGCATCTCTTTAATCTCCGAGGACTCTCCGTAATAGGAGGTACGCTAGCTATAGTAATTTTAGCTATCGTAAGTGTATATCATTTACGTGGCATATTCCATGTGCATCTCCAAGAAATTATCACAGAGAGCATAGCCATTCCACACAAGGAGATCAAGAAGCCCAATCGTGACCCAAACCGCAAAGACCGTCGTGACCCATATCGTAACTACCCACGTATATTTAATGACTTAAACGACACACAGCTGATGGCCGCGCAGGCAAATGGTACGCCACGAGCACTCAGCATAGAAGAGCTGGAGGTTGGGGCATTTGGCTTGCAATATGTAAAGACAAACGAACTATATAAAGTAGATCCCCTCACTCACTCTGCCCCTTATCTTGTGCCCAAGGCTAAGGACTTTCTTGACGATCTAGGAACAGCTTTTCAGGATTCTCTTTTCAATCGAGGATATGATTGCCGTCATCGCTTTATCGTGACTAGTGTTTACCGGACGAAAGATCATATAAAACGCCTACGGCGTAGTGGAAATGTCAATGCTTCAGAAAACTCATGCCATCAATATGGAACAACAATTGATATCACTTATGTACGTTTCGACAAACCTGAAGAATACCGGGCTAATGATCCTAAATTATTACAATTGTTGATGCAAACAGTTTATGATATGCGTGAATCAGGGCGCTGCTATGTAAAATATGAGCGAAAACAAAGCTGTTTACATATTACTGTAAGATAAAGCAACTATATTATTCCTCTTTTCTAAATTATTCAGCATTTACTTGGTATAAAATCCAGTTTAGCTAAAAAAAAGCACTTAAAAGTTTGCAAGTTTCACAAACTAATATATAACTTTGTGATGCTCCTCATCGAAACTTGCCAAAAAGGTCCGATTAGAGGTACTTTAGATTATGAACACAGCAAAGATTACACTTCAGGAGGTTCTTAAAACAAACTTTGGATTCGACACATTCAAAGGTGATCAAGAAGCCATCATCCGCAATCTACTTGCAGGAAATGATACATTTGTCCTTATGCCTACTGGAGGGGGAAAATCACTGTGTTATCAACTTCCCTCGCTTATAATGGAGGGTACAGCCATTGTCATTTCACCCTTGATTGCGCTCATGAAGAATCAGGTGGATGCTATCCGCAATTATAGCGAAGAAGACGGAATTGCGCATTTTATAAACTCATCACTTAATAAGTCTGCCATAGATCAGGTGAAGAGCGACATTGTATCTGGAAAGACCAAGCTGCTGTATGTCGCACCAGAATCGCTGACAAAGGAGGAAAACATGGAATTTCTCCGTACCATTAAAATATCATTCTATGCAATTGACGAAGCGCACTGTATCTCGGAATGGGGGCATGACTTCCGTCCTGAATACCGTAAGATTCGCCCCGTCATCAACGAAATATGTAAAGCCCCTATAATAGCCCTTACTGCTACTGCAACTCATAAGGTGCGTGACGACATTAAGAAGAGCCTTGGAATCATGCACGCAAAGGATTTCTGCGCTTCTTTCAATAGAGCAAATCTCTATTATGAGGTGCGCCCCAAGACTAAAAATATTGACCACGACATAGTACGCTTCATCAAAGGGAACGAAGGGAAATCAGGCATCATATATTGCCTAAGCAGAAAGAAGGTTGAGGAGTTGGCTGAAGTGCTTAAAGCTAACGACATCTTAGCTGCTGCTTACCATGCAGGGATGGATTCTGTTGTACGTTCGCAGACACAAGACGATTTTATCATGGAACGTATAGATGTCATTGTGGCCACTATAGCCTTTGGCATGGGCATTGATAAGCCCGATGTTCGTTACGTTATTCATTATGATATTCCTAAGAGTCTTGAAGGGTATTATCAAGAAACAGGACGCGGTGGACGCGATGGTGGCGAAGGGCGTTGCATTGCATTTTATAGTAATAAAGATTTACATAAATTAGAGAAATTCCTCGAAGGGAAACCTATAGCAGAACAGGACATTGGTCGACAACTATTGCAAGAGACGACAGCATATTGCGAATCGTCTGTATGCCGGCGAAGGCTGCTGCTCCACTATTTTGGAGAAACTTACGAAGAGGAGAATTGTGGAAATTGTGATAACTGTTTAAACCCCAAAAAACAAGTGGAAGCTCAAGATTTACTATGTACATTTTTAGAAACGGTAATTGCCGTAAAAGAAAATTTCAAATCAGATTATATCATTAATGTTATTCTCGGGAAAGAGACTGCAGAGATTATTGCTCATGAGCATGATGAGCTAGAGACTTTCGGAACTGGAGCTGGTGATGAGGAGAGGACATGGAATTCTGTCGTACGGCAAGCACTTATTGCTGGATATGTAGAGAAAGATGTAGAAAATTATGGTCTCATAAAGATAACAGCATCAGGTAAGAAATTCCTAAAAAATCCAAAAAGCTTTAAAATAGTGGAAGATCGGGATTTTGATGAAGAAGAAAATGAAGAGGCTCCCATGCGCAGTGGAGGTACTGTCGTAGTCGACCCCGCTCTTTTCTCCATGCTCAAAGATTTACGAAAAAAGGTCTCAAAGAAGCATAATCTACCACCCTATGTAATATTTCAGGATCCCTCGCTTGAAGCTATGGCCACTACTTATCCTATCACATTAGACGAGCTCAAAAACATCCCTGGTGTTGGTGAAGGTAAGGCAAAGCGATACGGACAAGATTTTATAGAGCTTATACATCGCCATGTTGAAGAAAATGAGATAGAACGTCCTGAAGACATTCGTGTACGTACCGTTGCAAAAAAATCACAATTAAAAGTAAGTATCATCCAAAGCATTGACCGCAAGGTTGCACTTGACGATATTGCAGTTGCTAAAGGTATTGAATTTGATGAGCTCCTTGATGAGATAGAAAGCATCGTTTATTCTGGAACAAAACTCAATATCGACTATTTCTTAGAAGAAGTGCTTGACGATGACAAGGTAGACGAAGTCTATGAATATTTCAAAGAATCGGAAACCGATGATGTGGATGAAGCAATAGATGAGTTAGGGGATGACTATACAGAAGAGGAGATTCGTCTTATACGTATAAAATTCATCAGTGAAATGGGTAACTAGCAGTCCTCAAACTGTAAAAGAATAAGCCAAGAGGTAGAATTTTACCTCTTGGCTTATTCTTTCTATACGGAAAAATCTTATATGGTCTTCTCTACATCCCACACGAAAGCGCGGAGGCCGAGACGCTCGGTCTCTTTGTCGATACGGTGCAGCTCTTCGAGGAGCGGGTCTACCTGCTCGTCGCGCACTATAGTGAGAATGGCCGAGCACATGGAGGGCCATGCGTGACTGCCGTAGTGGGGCTCGCCAGTCTTGCTGCCACGTCCCTGTATCTGGGGGAACATGGAGAATCCACGACAGTTAAAGTGGTCGAGCGTGAAGAGTATCTTCTCTTGGTATGCCTGGTCGTAGGCGATAAATACGGATTTCATGTCTTTTATTTACTATTTACAAATTTACTATTTACAATTTATGTACAATTTGGAGATTTGCTATTTACAGGAATTATGCCCAAATTATCAAATAATTCAATTGGCAAATAAATAGTAAATAGTAAATTGTCAAATTGTAAATGTGGTTATCACTTCTTGCTCTTAATCATCGTGTGCTTATGCTCAGCCCAGTGTGCATCGAGAGCAAGTTGGCGGCGGTGCTTGCGACGCTTACGCTTGATGCCTACACCAGTAAACATACAGTATAGTACGGGCACGAGCACAAGGGTAAGGATGGTAGATACGGTGAGACCACCGATAACCGATACGCCCAGCGGACGCCACATCTCGGAACCTTCACCCTGGTCGACAGCCATAGGCACCATACCGAGAATCGTAGTGAGAGTGGTCATAAGTACAGGACGCAGACGGCTGCGGCCTGCAGTGATGGCCGACTGGATGGCACTCATACCGCGCTCGCGACACAGTTTGGTGTAGTCGATAAGCACGATACCGTTCTTCACCACGATACCGAATAGCATGATACATCCCATGAGGCTCATCACGTTAAGGCTGGTGCCTGTGAGCGCCAAGGCGAGAATCACACCGGCAATAGAGAGCGGCACGGCAGTGATGATGATGAAGGGGTCGGTGAACGACTCGAACTGAGCTGCCAATACAATGAACACAAGCATGATGATGAGTATACCAAGTACACCAAGGTCGCCGAACGATTCCTGCTGATCCTCAAAGTCACCGGCAAGGTTCACATTGATACCCAAGGGGATGTCCATATTCTTGATAATCTTATTGCTGGCGTTCACAATCTCGCCCATGGGCACACCGGCATTGATGATGGCCTTGACGGTATTGATACGCTCGCGGTCCTTACGCTCGATGGAGGGAGGCGAGAATCGCTCTACTACGGTACCCACATCCTTGATGCGTACGGCACCGCCGTTGGCTCCATAGATGAGGATGTTCTCGATGTCCTCGATGCTGGTACGGTACTCGGGCGCATAGCGCACCTTGATGTAATGCTCGTCGCCATCCTCACGGTAGAATGAGGCTGTAGAACCATTGATGCGGTTGCGCAAGTAGGTCGCTGCCGTGCTCACATTGAGTCCGTGACGGGCCAGCTTCTCGCGGTCGAAGTCGACTTGTATTTCGGGCTGATAGTCTGAGCGGCTGATACGCACCTCACTCACACCGCCGAGCTTGAGCAGTTCGGCACGCAGGTCGCGAGCCACCTTGTCGGTAGCATCGAAGTCGTATCCGTAGATTTCGAAGTCGATAGATGACTGTCCACCCATGCCCGAGTTTCCACCGGCACTTACGGTATACTTCTCAATTTCCGGATAGCTGTTGAGGTCGGCACGGATAAGTTCGGAAATCTCAAACAGAGTGCGTTCGCGCTCATCGGGGTCAACGAGCGTGATGTTGAACGAACCGATATGAGTACCGTTGTCCTGCATGGAGGCGAAGGTGTTGTCCTCGCTGGCCTGACCTACGGTGTAGTTGACTACACGGGCCTCATCCTTGAAGTCCTTCATCCACTTGTCGGCCAATTCCTTGGCAATGGCATGGGTGCGCTCTGTACGAGTACCTACGGGCATGTACATCTTCACGGTCATACGGCTGTCGTCGGATGAGGGGAAGAACTCTACACCTACAAACTTGAAGGTAAAGAAACTGGCTATACAGATGATTATACATACCGCGAATACACTCTTGCGGTGACGCACGGCCTTGTCGATCATGCGGCCATACCAAGCATCCAAGCCATCGAGAGCACGCTGCACAGGTGTGAAGAAGATGGTATAGAAGCTGCTGTGCTTCTTCTTCAGACGCAACATCTGCGAGCAGAGCATCGGGGTCAGTGTCAAGGCCGACACGGTAGATACGGTGAGGATCACACACATCATCCAACCCAACTGCTTGAACATCATACCCATCATGCCACCGGCCAGTGTCATGGGGAAGAACACGGCAATCATCGTCAGCGTAGAGGCTACAACGGAGATGGCCACCTCATTGGTAGCGTGGATAGCTGCCTGCTTGGGGTCAGAGCCTCGCTCGATATGTGTAGTCACGTTCTCCAATACCACGATGGCGTCGTCCACCACCATACCGATAGCGATAGAGAGACAGGCGAGCGAAATCATGTTGAGCGAACCGTCGGTGACTGCCAAGTAGATGAACGAGGCAACCAACGAGATGGGGATGGTGATGGCGATAACGAAGGTGGCACGCCAGCGACCGAGGAAGAGGAACACCACAAGCACTACGAAGAGCAGGGCGTAGAGCACCGTCTCGGCCAGTCCGCTGATGGAGTTCTCGATATTCTCCGAGGTGTTGGCTACGAGGCCAATCTTCACGTCAGAGGGGAGGTTTTCCTGCAGCTTGGGAAGCATCTCGAGCACCTTGTTGGAAATCTCCACGGAGTTGGCTCCCGACTGCTTCTGCACTACGATGGTAGCACCGCGCACTCCGTTGGTGAAGGTCATCTGTCCGCGCTCCTGGATGGTATCTACCACCTCGGCTACATCGCGCAGATAGATGTCGCTGCCACCCATAGAGGCTACGACGATGTTCTCCATCTCCTTGGGGTCGTTGAACTCACCCTCTACACGGAGCGGGAAGGTCTCGTTACCGATGTCAAACGATCCACCGGGGATGTTCATATTCTCAGCCGAGATAATCTGGCTGATGGCCTCGATGCTGAGGTTGTAGGCCTCCAGCTTCACAGGGTCGCAGTAGACGTATATCTCACGCTCTGCAGCACCACCGATCGACACCGAACCCACACCGGGGATACGTGCCAAGGGGTTGGCCACGTTGTCGTCGAGGATTTTGTAGAGTCCGTTGGTCGACTGGTCGGCCTGCACCGAAAGGATCATGATAGGCATCATGTCGGAGTCGAACTTCAGGATGATGGGCGTGCTCACGGCATCGGGCAGCGCCGAGGTTATCATGTTCAGTTTGTCGCGCACATCGTTGGTGAGGTCGTCGATGTCGTGTCCGTATTCAAACTCGAGTGTGATGAGAGACATATTCTCCGCTGAGCGCGAAGTGATGTGCTTGAGGTTGGCCACCGAGTTGAGCGTACTCTCCAAGGGGCGTGTCACATTGTTTTCAATATCCGATGCGCTGGCGCCCGAGTAGGATGTCATCACCATGATGACGTTCGGGTCCATCTTCGGGTAAAGGTCGATCGGGAGCTTGGTGGCTGAGAACACACCGAACACCACGATGGCAACGAAGATGAGCGCAGTCATAATCGGTCGTTTGACCGAACCTTCATATAAACTCATGTTTTCTAATTTTGAATTATGAATTATGAATTATGAATTAGGCTCCGCGCTGCAACTACACTTCTAGGACGAGTATAGCAGACTGAGAATTCAAAATTCAGAATTCAGAATTAATATCACTTCTCCACTCTCACCTCCATGCCGTCAGCCAATCGGCCCTGACCAGCAATGACTACAGTAGCGCCGTCGGGAACACCGCCAAGGAGTTCATAGGCATCATCAAGACGCTGGCCCAACTCTACCTTCACGTAGTTTACCTTACCATGATTATATACGTACACGAAGCGCTCGCCAGAGCCGGGCTGCTTCACGATAGCCATGTCGGGCACTACCACGCGATGCTCGGTGCCGAAGTTGAGCTCAGCACGAGCAAACATACCGGGGCGCACCTTCTCGTCCTGGTTGCTGAGCATCAGCTCTACGGGGAAGGTGTGGGTAGCTGCATTGATGGTGGGATACTTGAGCGATACGGTAGCGGTGAACTTCTCGCCGGGCAGAGCGTCGAGGGTGATGATGGCCTTGTCGCCCTTCTTTACCTTGGAGTAGTAGTTCTCCGATACGTTGACGAGCAACTTCACGGGACGAATCTGCTCCACGGTGAGGATAGCTGCACCAGCATAGAGGTCACCATTGTCATAGTTGCGGGCAGTGACGATACCATCGATGGGGCTCAAGAGCTGGGTATTCTCCATGATGTTGTTGTACTGGCTCTCAGCCACCTCGAGCGACATCTTCATGTTGTCAAACTCAGCCTTCGACACACCGCCTACGGCATAGAGCTCCTTCACGCGGGCGAAGTCAACCTTCTGGTTCTCAATCTGCAGGGTTAGCTGCTGCAGGTTGGCAGCATCCATCTGTACGAGCTTCTGACCTTTGCGTACGTGGTCGCCCACCTCTACAAAGATCTTGTTGATACGACCGGGAGCCTGAGGAGCGATGTTGTTCTTCACCTCGGCCTGTACGGTACCTACATAGTCGCGCACCTGATCAACGGGACGCACTGCCACCTTAGCCACCTTCACGGCAGGCTTCACCTCTTCGGTTTCGACGGCAGTCTGTGTTGTCTGACTCTTGCCGCCACAAGCAGCCAACAATACGGTCAGGGCCATGGCTGCTAACGAGAATGCTTTTCTTTTCATCTTATATATAAGTTTTATTTGTTTTTTATTTCTTGGGAGTTAAGGAATTCTGATTGCTATAACCTGCTACTGGAAATTTTCACACCTGTGAAAAAACTTTATCGCACCTGTGAAAATAATTTTTCACGCCTATGAAAATATTTTTTCACTTCGATGAAAATTCTTGCAAAAGCCTAATAGCCGCGTCCGCAATAAAACCCTTTTCGCAATTATTCTCTTACGTATTCCTTTCCCTGCAGCTTATCCAAGTCGGCCTTGGCGCTCAGATAATCGAAAATCGACTGTGCATAGGTGAGCTGTGCCTGTGTGAGTGCCACCTCGGCGCTGTTGAGCTCGAGGATGGTGCCGCGGCCCACTTCGTAGAGTTTCTCTGCGATGGCGCGTCCCTTCTCGGCCTGTGTGATGGCCTCCTTGTTGCTCGATACCTGCTCGGCGCTAGCCGCCATGCTATTGAGGTAGCTCTGCTGCTGCATGGCAAGCTGGCGTGCGGTATAGTCGCGGTTCTGCATCAGCTGGCTGATTTGTATGTTCGTCTTCTTCACGTTCGAGAAGTTGCTGTACTTGAACAAGGGGATGCTCACGCTCAGGGCCAAGTTGCTGTATGGGTTCCAGTTGTACTCCTTGAACTTGAAGTCGTTGGCCATGCAGGTGTACATGTAGTTGAATTGCAGGGCTACCATCGGGGCAAAGTTCTGCTTGTTGAGCGAGAGGGTCTGCTGCAACATCTTCACGTTCATGTCCATCTGCTTCAATGCGCTGTTCTCCTTGAGCGAATTGGTGTCGGCGGTGAGGATACCTGCGTACACGTTCTCCTCATAGTCCTTGAGGCTGCCGATGAGTTCAAATTCCGTCTCAGGCTCGATGTTCATCAGCACCAGCAATTGCAGCTTCGACAGTTCTACGGCATTGCGTGCCGAGATGACCGAAGGCTTCAGATTGCGCATCTGTACCTCGGCGCTGATCTTGTCGAACTCGCTCACGCGTCCCTGCTCAAACTTGGCGTTTACGATGCGGAAGTTCTCCTCGCTCTGCGCGAAGCTCTTCTCCAGCACCGCGTAGCTATCTTGTGCCAATAGCGTCTGATAGAAGGCCTTGGTCACTTGATTCACCAGGTCCTGCTTTGATGAGCGTGCCTGCTCTACGGCCAGTGCCACATCGGTCTTGGTCAGCTTCATGCTCTTGTAGAGCGTAGGAGCGAATATGGGCAGGCTCACCGAGAGACCACCATTGTATGAATTCTCGATACCCACCTGAAACTCCATACCGTTCATCACCATCGTCTGCTTCTTGATGGTGCGGGTATACGAGCCAGCCAGCGATGCCTCGGGAAGCAATCCCAGCACCGTCTCCTTATTGGAGATTTTCTTCAACTGAACAGTTTGTTCCGCCACCTGGATTGTAGGGTTGTCGCTCAGGGCAATCTCTATTGCCTGCTCGAGCGTCAGCGCCAACTTCTCCTGTGCCATGGCACCCAAAGCGCACAGGCAGAGGATAGCCATCATTATCGGCCGTTTGCCGACAGTACACATCTTTTTCATTTCTTTGCTTTTTCGCTTAAAAAACTATTACTATTTCCATTGTTTTATTATCTCCAGTCCCTTATCGGTAGCCAACCCGCGCAGCATCACCAGCACCACCGAGTCGTATATCACCCTGGGAGGATAGTTGCGCACTTCGGGGTTGATGAGTAGCTTATCTATCTGAAAGCCATCCTGCCGGAGGAACACCTCGTAGTTCACATCGTCTCTCAGCAATCCCTGCTTTACTCCCATCTGCAACCACTCCTTGATGCGGTCGGCATGTTGGACATGCACCTGCTCGAAGAATGTCTGCACTTGAGGGTAGCGCATGAGTTCAATAAAGAATAAAGGATTGACCTCCCGACAATGTTCAATCACCCACTTGTAAAGCATAAATATCTGTTCCAGCACATTGGCCGAGCTACAGATAATCTCCTTGACATTTTGGTGGAAGCCCATGGAAATTACTTTCACCACCTCAAGCAGCAGTTCCTCCTTGTCGGAGAACAGTTCGTACAGCGTCTTCTTAGATATGGAAAGTTCGCGTGCAATATCGTCCATACGCACCTGCTTCACGCCTTGCGCCTGAAACAGGATGGTGGCCTCCATTACGATACGCTCACGCAAATCTATTTTTTCAACACTTTTTTCCATAGTCATGCACGAAATCAAGTACAAAGGTACAGGAAACTTTCGGCACGGCAAAAAGTTTACGTGTCAATATAACACTATTTAATGATTGAGAAAGTATATTTGCATTTCTCAGCACTTGTAGTATTCTGAATTAGCATACCTAACATCTTTTACTTCTGCAATACGCATCATACAGATAGCTCAGTTGTTCCTTGCTGATACCGAGAGAATGGAGAAGATTGAAGTCTTCCTGCACCTCCTCGGCAAAAGATAATTTGTCTGTATACCACTTTCCGTCAATCTCTACCTCTTCATACGGCAATTCTTCGTGTAGTTGCTCTGCGCGCCGCAGGCAGTTAAAGAAATAGTCTCGCTTGCCTAAGAGCAAGTAGGTATATGCTATGTTCTTCCAATCCCTCACTGTGAGCTCGTCAGTATGCTCTGTCATCATTCGCTCGTAGTACTTGGCTGCTTGTTCAAACTTGTGGCTAAACAGGTTGCACTCAGCTAATAAACGCACAGTCTTGAGCGATTCGGGATGATGGTAGTCTACCTTGTGCAGATAAGGGAAAGCCTCTTCATAGTCGCCCAATTCGTAATGGAGTTCGGCGATGTGGAAGGTGATGCTCAGATTATCGGGCTTCACACCCTCGGCAATCTCATAGTATTCGAGTGCCTTCTCGTATTGCGCATCTGCACGATAGCACTGGGCTAGGTGCAGGATGGTCCAATAGCTATTGGGTTGTAGTATATCTGCTTTTGTATACGCCTCTATGGCTTCCTCATAGGACTCAATCTTTTGATGACACAAGCCATATTGTTGCAACTGTGTAGCTTCCATCCGGTCGGGATGCCATTCCTCAAGACAGTCAAAATAGCAGATAGCTCCTGGATAGTTCTTCTGCTTGATGTTGAGTCCGATGAGCTTGAATAAGCTGTCGGCTTCCATGATGTTGGCATAGAGTGGATTGTCGCGCGAGGGACTTTGCGCAAGATATTCGAACGGATCATCAAACTCCTGCACGTTGGGGAAAAGTTTGAAGAACCTATACAGGTTTTGCACATACTGGCGTATGAGGCCCTGCGTCGTCTGCTTGCTCAGTCGCTTTAGGTCGGGCATGTCGGCATTCTCCTTCATAGCAGTGTTCTGCTCTTCGAGTTGTGCCATCATTGCGTCGCGCTGCATCTGCGGAATCTCGCGTATGGCATAGCAGAAAGAGTACTTATCAGAATCGCACATGAAATTCGACTGCAGTATCATCTTTGCCATTGGGTTGCTGTTGTCGTTGGGGATACCCATGATGCCCAGCATATCGGCCTGCCACATGTCGAACGGACGGAACCAGTTACTTATCGTGTAGAAGAAGGGGTAGCGCTTCAGCTGCGAGAAGGTACTCATGTTCACATCCGCCCCCTCCATCTGCCATTCGGTGATTTCGCGCATACTCTCCTCCAGTCCGCTCTCGTGCATCCACTGCTCCCAGTCGGGATTGATGTCGTCAGCATCCTCCTTCGTGATGCCTGGCATGCGACGCAGCTTGGGATTCTTCATCAGTCCGGGAATAATCTCCTCGCGCATCTTGCGGTCTATCTCCTCGGTATCAGCACTACGGGTGAACTGCAGAATGACATCACACACTTGAGCAGCAAATACCGGGTCGTCGGCCAGCAAGCCGAGCCTTGCTTCCACCTCGCCGTAGTAGCCTATACGGTCGGCCCAGCAATAGCAAATGATGACAATACCCACCAAAGCCCGGGTGTTTACCATAGCCTTCGGGTGATAGTAGGCATCACATAAGAAGAGCAGTTTCAGTGGGTCGAACATACGCAGCAGGCTCAACGTCACAGCACTCACGATGGTGCATTGGTCGCCCTCCATGATGCTCGACGACAAGAGCAACTTGTCCGCCTCGGCTGCCGTGGCGGCATCCCACACACTCCCCGTCCACAAGTCGGTAAAGAGAGCGCTCAGTTGCCTGTCATGGGCCATAGCCAGCTGCTTCATCTCCTCCACGTTGTGTATACCGCGTATGCTATCACCGAAAGCCTCCAGTTGCAATTGGTATACATGAAGCGACTCTCGCCGTACCGTCTTGCACTGTGCCGTATAGTAGGGCATCTCCTTGGCGGCATGTGTGGCAATGGTACAACGATCGGCAATCAGCAAGGCATGCCCCACCAACTGGCGGTATACACGGTCGCGCTCCGCATCCTCGGCACCTTGGTTGAAGTAGTCGAGCAGCGCATCATACGTAGCTATGATGCCGCTGAGCTCATACTCCAGCTCCGTGAGTTCAGCTTTGCGTACCGCTTCGAGCAAGGTATCCAAGAAGAGGTAAAACTGACGTTTTTCAATAAGTTCGGTCCAACGGCCCGATAAGCTATTTATCTTCACTGTCGTACAACGTTTTTATTTATTATCGGCAGCGCCGCACCGAGCATCTCTGCCCGATTCCGACGTGCATCAAGATTCCATTCTCTGCTATTATACTACAAAAGTACCGCAAAAGGTTTAATAAACCATCATTATTATGCGATTTTCTCAAAACTAAAAAAAATGGAAGCCTCACACAGAAGCTTCCATTTCTTATAGTTGCAAATTGGAATTCTCAATCCGATTATCCCTGAATAGCAGCTACGCCCGGCAACACCTTACCTTCGATAGCCTCGAGCAGAGCGCCACCACCGGTAGAGATGTATGATACCTGGTCGGCCAATCCGAACTTGTTTACGCAAGCTACTGAGTCGCCACCACCGATGAGTGAGAAGGCACCCTCAGCTGTAGCCTTGGCGATAGCCTCGCCGATAGCGCGTGAACCAGCAGTGAAAGCATCGCACTCGAACACACCGGCAGGACCGTTCCACAGGATGGTCTTGGCACCCTCGATAGCAGCAGCAAATGCCTTCTGGCTCTCAACACCGGCGTCAACGCCTTCGAAGCCAGCGGGAACTGCATTAGAAGGACAGGTGATGATCTCAGCACCCTCCTTTACGCTCATTGTACCGAAGTCGAGGCCGTTGGTTGCGGTGCAGTCTGTACCGAGTACCAACTCTACGCCATTCTTCTTGGCCAACTCCTCAACACCCAAAGCAACGTCGAGCTTGTCCATCTCAACGATTGATTCGCCAATCTCACCACCGTGAGCCTTTGAGAATGTATAGGTCATACCACCGCAGAGGATGAGCTTGTCAACCTTGCCCAGCAAATTCTCGATGATACCAATCTTTGAAGAAACCTTTGAACCACCCATGATAGCCACGAAGGGACGCTTGATGTTTGACAATACGTTGTCAACAGCCTGTACCTCCTTCTGCATGAGGTAGCCGAGCATCTTGTTGTCAGCATCGAAGTAGTCGGCGATAACGGCTGTAGAAGCGTGCTTGCGGTGAGCGGTACCGAAAGCGTCGTTGATGTAGCAGTCTGCATATGAAGCGAGAGTCTTGGCAAACTCCTTCTGTGAAGCCTTCATAGCCTTCTTTGCCTCCTCGTATGCGGGATCAGCCTTGTCGATACCTACGGGCTTACCCTCCTCTTCGGGGTAGAAACGGAGGTTCTCAAGCATCAATACCTCGCCTGCCTTGAGCGCAGCAGCGGCCTCAGCAGCCTTAGCGCAGTCAGGAGCAAACTGTACGGGTACACCGAGCTTTTCAGATACAGCGTCAACAATTTGGCTGAGAGAGAACTTGGCGTTCACCTTACCTTTGGGCTTACCCATGTGAGACATGATGATGAGCGCACCACCGTCGGCCAATACCTTCTTCAAGGTGGGGAGAGCGCCGCGGATACGGGTGTCGTCAGTAATCTTACCTTCTTCGTTCAAGGGTACATTGAAGTCCACGCGAACGATTGCCTTCTTACCGGCAAAGTTGTAGTTGTCAATGTTTTGCATAACACTAGTGTCGTTAAATAATTATTGGGGTTAAAAAATAATATTCTGTCAATTAACCTAACCAACTTGCAATTAATGGCGTTTAATTCCGCAAAGTTAACAAAAGTTTATTAACTCGCACACAAAAAGTAATTAAATCTCGTTAATTGAGATTCTTTTCACCTTTCGTTTGTGCTCTCTCCGCACGAATTCATATCAATCATGACAGTAAAACATAACAATAAAATAGTTGCGACAAATAATTGCAATTTTCCGCAACTAATGTTTCACCAAGATGGTTCTTTGCGGAATCTCAGATTGTTGTTTAGAAATAGTAAAATAAATTTGGCATTTCATATGTCTTGAATTAATTTTGTCAAAAAAAATATGACTGAAATATTTTATGACTAATATAGAGTATCTATACAGTCGTTTCAACGAGAGCACAGGCATCACCACCGACACTCGTCAGTGCCGCGAGGGGATGATATTCGTCGCCTTGCGAGGCGAGAATTTTGATGGCAACCGCTATGCCAAGAGCGCACTGGAGCAGGGATGCCGTTATGCCGTGGTGGACAATGCCGCGTATGCCGACCCCGCCGACGAGCGGTACCTCCTCGTGGACGACTCGCTGAAGGCACTGCAGCAGCTGGCTCGCTACCATCGCCGCACCCTGGGCCTCCCCATCGTGGGCATCACCGGCACCAACGGCAAGACCACCACAAAGGAACTCATCGCCGCCGTGCTGAGCCGTAAGTACCACATCCACTACACGCAGGGCAACCTCAACAATCATATCGGCGTGCCCCTCACGCTACTGCAACTCACCGCCGAGCACGAGATGGCCGTGGTGGAGATGGGCGCCAGCCACCCGGGCGACATCAAGGAGCTGGTGGAGATTGCCGAGCCCGACTATGGCCTCATCACCAACGTGGGAATGGCCCATCTGCAGGGCTTCGGTTCGCTCGAAGGGGTCATCCGCACCAAGGGCGAGATGTATGACTACCTGCGCACTACACCGCGCCGCACCATATTCCTGAATACCGGCAACCACCGCCTGTGTGCCATTGCCGAGGGACTGGAAGCCGTCACCTACAACCAGACGGAAGAGGCGGACATCTGCGGCAAGCTCATCGACTGTGCACCTTACCTGCGATTCCAATGGAGAAAACGCGGTGGCCAGTGGCACGAGGTAAGCACTCAGCTCATAGGTAGCTATAATATTGACAACGCCCTGTGCGCCGTAGCCGTGGGCACCTACTTCGGGGTAGCCGAGGAGGAGGTATCGGCAGCACTCAGCGAATACACTCCCACCAACAACCGTTCGCAACTGACCAAGACCGAGCACAACACCCTCGTCGTGGATGCCTACAACGCCAACCCCACGAGCATGCGTGCGGCCATAGACAACTTCGCCTTGATGGATGTACCCCACAAGATGCTCATCCTGGGCGACATGAAGGAACTGGGCGAAGCCACCGAGGCGGCCCACCAGGAGGTGGTGGACCTGCTCGACGCCCGAGACTTTGCCGAGGTGTGGCTCGTAGGACCCGCCTTTGCCGCCACACGGCACACCCAGCGCACCTTTGCCGATACCGAGGAGGTGAAGGCCGCACTCGAGGCCGAGCGCCCCGAAGGATGCACCATCCTCATCAAGGGGTCGAACAGCATGAAGCTGGCCCCACTGGTAGAGTGGTTATAAATATAAATAGTAAATTGCAAATCGTCAAAAAAAGCAAATCTCCAAAGATGCCAACACGATACTACACCGTAGCCCGCCACACCTTCGCGGTAACCCTCCCCGAGGGAGAGACGGGCATCGCCCTACCCTCTTACGAGCCATTTGCCGTAGCCGCAGGTGACGAAAAACCGCAGTTTACCCTCACGGTGGACGACACATTCTACCCCACGGAGAAGGGCGACACCATCGGAGAGTTCGATTGCGGAGCTGCCGACTTTGGCGTTTACCGCCTGGCCGATGGCACCTATCAGATACTCATCAGTCCGCCCGGAGGCAAGTACTGCGGACTCCTGCAAGCCAACGGCGACTTCAGCCAAGCCACCATAGCCACCCGAGGCGAGGACTCGATGCGCACCTTTGCCGTCAACAATGCGCTGATGCTGGTTTATGCCTTTGCCACGGCCACCATGGAGACGATGCTCATACACGCCTCGGTCATCAAGAACCACGACCACGGATACCTCTTCCTCGGCAAGAGCGGCACGGGCAAGAGCACACACAGCAGCCTATGGCTGAAACATATTGAAGGCAGCGAGCTGCTCAATGATGACAATCCCGTTATCCGCATCGAAGACGAGGCAGCTACCGTATACGGCTCGCCCTGGAGCGGCAAGACCCCCTGCTACAAGAACGACAGCGCCCCGATAGGTGCCTTCGTACGCATCAAGCAAGAGCCTACCAACCACATCGAGCGCGAGGGAGCGCTGCAAGCCTTCGCCGTGCTGCTACCCTCGATGTCGACAATGAAGTGGGACAAGCGTGTCTATGGTGACATCTGCGATAGTGTATCGCGCCTGATAGAGCTGACACCACTCTACACCTTAGGATGCCGCCCCGACCAAGAGGCCGCCGAAGTTTGTCACACGGCAGTAACCTCCAACGATAATCCATGACAACAACCGCCCATAACACCATAGAGCTCCCCAACGAGATTTTCCTCGGAGAGGTGAAAAGGCTCATCGCCGACGGCCACGATGCCACACTCCGCGTGAGAGGCTTCAGCATGCGCCCCTTCCTCGAAGACCGCCGCGACAAGATTGTGCTCACCCGCCCCACCTGCACTCCGCAAGTGGGCGATGCCGTGTTGGCAGAGATTGCTCCCGGAAAATATGTATACCACCGTATCATACGCATCGAAGGCGACAAGGTGACCCTCAAGGGCGACGGCAACGTCAGAGGCACAGAGCAATGCCACATCAGCCACATCGTGGGTGCCACCAAGCACCTCATACGCAAGGACAAGACCTACTCCCCCGACGGCAGGCGCTGGCGCTACTATTCAGCCTTGTGGCCCAAGTGGCCATTTGCCAGACGCGTACTGCTGGCCATCCACCGCCGTTTGCCTGCCACCTGGAGATGAGGCATCCAATCCAATGTTATCCTAGGCTCTCCTAGGAAGTCCTAAGAAATCCTATAAAAACATATAACAACCAATAACACAAAAGAAAATGAAAATCAACGAAGGATTCGAGCTGCGCGAAATGTGTGGCGAGCACATCATCATTGCCACCGGAGTGGCCAACATTGACTTCAGCAAGGTTATCAGCCTCAACGAAAGCACCGCCTACCTATGGCGCGAGGTCGAGGGCAAGGAGTTCACTCCCGAGACATTGGCAGCCCTGCTGACCGCAAAGTACGACATTGACGATGCCACCGCACTAGCCGATGCCACCGCATTGGCACAGAGATGGGTCGAAGCCGGCATAGCCGCCCTATAACCAATTGTGAAAAATACTCTTCGCGCAAGCTGAAATTTGTAACCAAAATGTAACAAACATTTATAGGAAACTTAATATATTTTAGTATCTTTGCACGAAAATTACCAATAAACGTTATTTATGGAATATTTTTATGTAGGGATAATCTGTTTTCTGTTTATCCTCGCAATCATCGACCTCAATGTCGGTGTAAGTAACGACGCCGTGAACTTCCTCAACTCGGCGGTAGGTGCCAAGGCGGCATCGCTCAAAGTAATCTTGATTGTAGCAGCAATCGGTATTTTCATCGGAGCATCAACCAGTAACGGTATGATGGATATTGCTCGGCACGGCATGTTCCAACCCGAGCATTTTTATTTCCGGCAACTGATGTGCGTGTTCCTGGCCGTGACGGTCACCGATGTGGTGCTGCTCGACATTTTCAACTCGCTCGGTATGCCCACGTCGACCACCGTATCAATGGTGTTCGAACTCTTGGGAGCGTCGTTCGCCCTCGCGATCATCAAGGTCAGCTCAGGAGAGAATCTGCCGGGCGTAGAGAGCGTCGGCGACTTGCTCAACACGAGCAAGGCACTGGAGGTGATTGCCGGTATCTTCCTCTCCGTGGCGATAGCCTTCTTCTTCGGTATCATCGTGCAATGGATAGCACGCCTTATATTTACCTATAATTATAAGAAGGGACTGACCAAGAAAATCGGTATCTTCGGTGGTGTGGCCGTGACCTCCATCATCTACTTCATGCTCTTCAAGGGCATGAAGGGTGCCTCGTTCATGACCCCCGAAATCAAGGCCTTCCTCAATGAGAACACGCTGATGCTCCTTGGCATCATCTTCGTGGTGAGCACCGTGCTCATGCAGCTCCTCCACGCCCTCAAGGTCAACATCTTCAAGGTAATCATCATGATCGGTACCTTTGCCTTGGCTATGGCCTTTGCCGGTAACGACCTGGTGAACTTTATCGGTGTCACCATGGCGGCCCTGGATAGTGTGCTCCACTTCTTCCGCGAGGCAGTGCCTGCAGGCATCTCTCCCGACGAATACATGATGGGCTTCCTCAACGAGCCCGCTACCACATCGGTATGGTTCCTTATCGGTGCCGGTGCCATTATGGTATTTGCCCTCTGCACTTCAAAGAAGGCTCACGAGGTGTTGAAGACCTCTATCAACCTCTCACGTCAGGACGAGGGCGACGAGATGTTCGGCTCTTCAAGCCTTGCCCGTAAGCTCGTGCGTATGGGTATGGGATTCGTCAATGGACTCAACAACATTACTCCCACCAATGTGAAGAAATGGGTCAACGGCCGCTTCAACCAGAGTGAAGTGACCATCGACGAGGGCGCTGCCTTCGACCTCGTGCGTGCCTCTGTCAACCTCGTGTTGGCAGGTCTGCTCATCGCACTGGGAACCTCATTGAAACTCCCCCTCTCTACCACCTACGTGACCTTCATGGTGGGTATGGGTTCGTCGCTTGCCGACCGTGCCTGGGGACGTGAGAGTGCCGTATTCCGCATCACCGGCGTTATCTCCGTGATAGGTGGATGGTTCCTCACCGCAGGTGCCGCCTTCATCCTGGCCGGCTTGGTTGCTTCGGTCAACTATCTCGCAGGGCCTGTAGGTATGTTTGTCATGGTAGCTCTCGCCATCTTCCTGCTCATCCGTAGCCACATGTCCTACAAGAACAAGAAGAACGAGGAGGTGCGCGATGAAAAGATGGATATCATCCTTACCTCAGAGGACCCCGGACGAGTATGGAACAACCTCAAGGCCCACACCGCCGAGACCCTGTGCCATACCCTCGATTTCGCGGCAGATACTTACGAAAACGTTATCAGTGCCTTTGCCAACGAAGATGTGCGTAAGTTGCGTACGGCGCTTGGCAAGATTGTTGAGGAGAAGGCCTTGCTGAAGAAGATGCGCCGCCAGGAGACACTCGGATTCCGCCGTATCGACAAGGGATTGGCATTCGAGAAGAATACCTGGTATTACCTCAGCAGTAATAACGGACAGCAGATTCTCAATACGCTGACCCGTATCACCAACCCCATGAAGGAACATACCGACAACAACTTCCGTCCGCTCTCACCGCAGTACTACGATGAGTTTGCACCCTATCAGAAGCGCCTCATTGAGGTATTCCGTGGCATCAGCCGTATCATCCGTACGGGCGACTACACCGATGCCGAGAAGCTCTCTGCCGAAGGTAAGTGGCTGAAGAAGGAGATCTCGAACCTCCGCCGCTTGCAGACACACCGCCTGCAGGAGGATGCCGAAAACATCAAGGTGGCGTTCGTGTACCTCAACCTTATCCAGGAGTCACACGAGCTCCTCTCCGAGGTGCGTAACGTGCTCCGTGGTTGCGAAAAGTACTTCAACGACCAGGCAGAAATTCCCGTTGAAATACATAATACTGGGATATAAAAAAAACGAGCATCCTTTAGGTCAAGATGAAAAAGATACTAAAGACAGATTAAACAATAGTAAAGTTTAATTCTAAAAACATATCCCCCGGCTGTAAAGTCGGGGGATATTTCTATTTCATGAGGTCTAATTCTGAGTTCCTCCTATTGCTTCACATAGATCATGTCGAGCTTCGTGTAATGGCGGTCCTTGTCGGCATGTTCCATGAGGCCGAGGGGAGCCGTCAAGGGCTTGCCGTCGCGCTCGGGGTCGTATACCACGCCTGTCACGGGATTGGGGATGGTGGCCGCTTCGCGCAGGTACTCGTCGCAGTAGTTGAAGCTGCCAAACTCGGGCCACTCATGGATGAGCATGTCCATGCCCACCACGTCGCATGCCAGGGGGTCTTGCGACACGATGACGCTGCAGCACCAGTCGTTGTTGAAGGGCGCCTTCTGCCACTTGGGTGCAGGTGCTCCGTTGACGTCGCGGCTGCCGTAGGTGCCGTCGATGAGGAAGAGCAGGCACTTCTGTCCCAGGTCCTTATGGCCTATCCAATCCACCATGGTCTTGTAGCTCGGCTTGCCGTGGCGCTTGTCGGCGCTGATGCCATTGTGGGCGTTCTTGCGCCACAGGAGGTTGATGTCGGTGGCGCCATACCAGTTCTTGGCGGTGAGCGTCACGCCGGGGCCATTGTGGGTTTTCAGCAGGGCCGAGTTGATGAGGTAGTCGGCATCCACCACGCACTTGGCCAATCCGCGGGCCATCTTGCCATTGTCCACCGAGTACTTCAGCTGCTCGGGGTAGTACTCGCACTTGAGGCGTCCCTCGCCACCGATGTTGTCGATGAACACCACGTCGGGGAACTCGCGGTGAATCTTGTTGTAGATGCTGTCGGTGATGGCACGGCTCGGCTCGCATACGATGATGTCCTCCTGTGCCACGCCCGCCTCGTTGACCAGGCTACGCACGAGTGCCAGTGTCACGAAGGGCGATGAGTTCAGCTCTATGGTGTCGCGGTGGGTGATGGCATTGTTCATGTTCAGCTTGATGGCAATCTTCTCGCCCTTCTTGTAGCCCTTGTTGCCTCGGCCGTGTGTTTGGTTGAAGTTCTTGAACAGCGCCTTCCAAGCCTTCTTGGCCCTCTTCTCGCCTGCCAGCTGGGTCACTGCCGAGCGTATCATCTTGTCGGCTTTCTCTTGGTCGTTCCATCGGTCTTCTACCCAGAGGCCCGTCTCGCCGTCCCATGAGGCCACGCCGGGGCTATGTACCCATACTACGCATCCCGGATGAATACCCTTGCCCTCGCCGAGCGGCTCGTTGGGCTGTACAAACAATTTCGGCTGTGCCGATGCCATGATGGCCGATAGGGCCATGGTGGCTAGTAAAAGAATCTTTTTCATATCAGTGTGATGTTTGGTGTTTTTATACTATTTGAATCTCCCGAATCGGCAATCCTTCCTCACCACCGGCTCGTCGAGCAGTTGGAATGTGGTGGCAGGCCCCAGGTTGCGGTCGCCCTTCCATGACGACACCTCCCATGACACATGTCCGTCGAGGGTGAGCTCTATCATCTGCAATGGAGCGCGTGAGGGGTTGAAGGTGGCCACCGCCGTCTTGTTCCATTCGTTGAACCAGTTGGTGATGACCGTGTTGCCATTCTTCAGTCGGTAGGCCTTCTGCGGGCTATCCACGCCATACTGTGTCGTGTTGGTTTCCCACACTACGGTGCCGTCGCGCATCACCTCCTTGACGGGGCCCTTGCGCCCCACCATCAGGATGTTGCCGTTGGCCAGCTCGGTAGCCGACCAGGGGCCAAACAGCTCCCATCGGTGCAGTTCCTTGCCCTTGGCATTGTATTCGGCCACGAAGCCCATCGCCATGTTGGCCACCAGCAGGGTGCCCTTGCTCGTGAGGCGGGCATTGCGGAACTGTCCGTGTACGCTGCCCTTCTCGGGGTAGGGAATCATGAATTCGTGCACCACCTTCTGCTTGGCGATGTTCATCACCATCACCTTGGCGGGCTTGCCGTTCTGCACGTAGAGCACGTGGCGCTCGCCCACGGGCTGTATGGTGTGTATCTCGGTGCCTTCGGGTGCCCGATGGCGCCATAGCTCGCGGCCCTCGGTGTCGACCTCGGCAATGCCATACTGGTCGGCAATCAGGATATGTCCGTCATCCATCAGCACCGCGTCGCTTATCTCGCCCCGCCCATCGGCATTGTCGTATCGCCAGATGATGTCGCCATCCTTCACCTTATACATGCGTCGGTTTTTCGACTGGCCCGTGTAGAGGAAATCGTGGCGTGCGAGGTCGCCCTGCTGAATGTCGTTGTACAGGTCGCGCACCTCCTTCTCGGTGAGTGCCGTGCTATACATGCGCACATCGTCGATGCTGGTGCCCTTCAGGTACGAGTCGCCCTTGAAAGGGGCACGCCCCATCCAGTTGTATGTGGGAGCCTCCTTGGGGAAGGTCTCGGTCATGGTGAACATGCCGTTGAGGAATGCCACCAGCCGTCCGTTCAGGAAGAGTCGGCCCTCGTCATCGTTCTGCGTGTACACCACATATTGCCAGTTGCCCTTCTCCGAGGGCTTGCCCAGATCCATGAGCGTCTCGTTCTTCCATCCGCCCACCGAGTTCTCGGCCCGTTGTACGTTCAGCTTGTAGGCATGGTAGCGCCCCTCGGTTTGCGTGTTGAGCTCCATGGTGGAGAAGGCCCACAGGAAGTATCCCTGTCCCTTGAGCGAGGCCTCGCTATCCACCTTGTAGCGCACGGCGATGGTGAACTGGCGCAATTGCTTCAACTCCTTGCCGATGCCCTCGCCCAGGTCGATGTATCCGTCCTCATTGCCCAGATACACGGTGCCGTCCGCCACGGTGGCGCTTCCCTTCAGGGTGCCGTCGTGGTGCGAGTTGCTTTTGTCGCGTACCATCGTGCCCTCATCGCCCACGAAGTCGTAGTGCAGTATCAGCCCCTCTTGGGCCATGGCTCCCATCGTGAGGGACGCCAGCAGTGTGATAAATAGTTTCTTCATGATAGTATCTTTTGTTTGTTGTGATTGATTTACAAAGATACATATAAACGAGCGAACAGACAAAGACTTTATCAGCGAAAGCCTTTTCCTTCTTTATTATTATTCAAAAAACACACTCCATTTTTTATTCTTGAATAAAAACCGTAACTTCGCGCTCCGATTAATGATGAATGATGAACGATTAATGGTGAGTGGTCAGAGGATATGATAGTTTGTATAGCTGAGAAACCGAGTGTAGCGAAGGACATAGCCAATGTGCTGGGCGCCACCACGCGCCGCGATGGCTATATGGAGGGTAACGGATACCAAGTGACGTGGACCTTCGGCCACCTGTGCACCCTAAAGGAGCCGCACGACTACACGGCGCAGTGGAAGAGCTGGTCGCTGGGTAGCCTACCCATGATACCTCCCCGCTTCGGCATCAAGCTCATCGACGACCGAGGCATAGAGAAGCAGTTCGGCATCATCAAAGGCCTGATGCAACAAGCCGACATGATCATCAACTGCGGTGATGCCGGCCAAGAGGGAGAACTGATACAGCGCTGGGTGATGCAGAAGGCCGAGGCCAAGTGTCCGGTGAAGCGCCTGTGGGTGTCGTCGCTCACCGACGAGGCCATACGCGAGGGATTTGCCAAACTGATGGATGCATCAGACAAGCAGTCGCTCTACGAGGCGGGCCTGTGCCGCGCCATCGGCGACTGGGTGCTGGGCATGAACGCCACACGACTCTACACGCTGAAGTATGGACAGAACCGTCAGGTACTCTCGATAGGACGCGTGCAGACACCTACGCTGGCTCTTATCGTAAAGCGGCAGCAGGAGATTGACAACTTCGTGCCACAGCAGTTCTGGGTGCTGAAGACAATATACAGGGGCATCGTGTTTAACGCTATCGTGAAACGCAGTGATGAGGACTTGATGGCCGACATAGAGAAGCTGCGCGAGAAGGCCGAGAAGAAGGGTGTGCCCTTCGATATGGATGAGGCATGGCGAAAGGCCGATACCGAGAACATAGGGATGGAGCCCATCGCCAGTGAGGAGCAGGGAATGGCCATACTCAGCCGCATCAAGGAGGCACCGTTCACTATCACCTCGGTAACGAAGAAGGATGGCAAGGAGCTGCCACCCTCGCTATTCGACCTCAGCTCTCTGCAGACAGAATGTGACAAACGATTCAGCATACCAGTCGACGTAACGCTTCAGACGGTGCAGTCACTCTACGAAAAGAAGGTGACCACCTATCCCCGTGTCGACACCACCTACTTGAGCGACGACGTGTATGCCAAATGCCCACAGATACTGATGGGCTTGCGCGATTATCAGCACCTCATAACTCCGCTGCACGGACGGCCACTGCAAAAGTCGAAGAAGGTCTTTGACAACAAGAAGGTCACCGACCACCATGCCATCATCCCCACAGGAGTATATCCGCAGGCACTGACCGACATTGAGAAGAAGATATACGACCTGATAGTACGCCGCTTCATTGCCGTGTTCCACCCCGACTGCAAGACCCGCACGACGACCGTGCTGGGCGAGAGCGACGGCATACCCTTCCGCACATCGGGCAAGGAGATAGTGGAGCCGGGATGGAGGGTGGTGTTTGAGAAAAATGCCGTTTCAGATTCTTCGGAAAACTCTGAGAACTCCGATTCCTCAGAGAACCCCGATAATTGTCAATTGTCAATTGTCAATTGTCAATTCACCAAGGGTGAGAGCGGTCCCCACCAGCCCGAGTTGGTGGAGCGATGGACCCAACCTCCCAAACCCTATACCGAAGGAACGCTGGTAAGAGCGATGGAAACTGCCGGTAAGTTTGTCGATGATGAGGAGTTGCGCGATGCCATGAAGGAGAACGGCATCGGACGCCCTGCCACACGTGCGGAAATCATCAAGACACTCTACAAACGCAACTACATCACCAAAGTCAGGAAGAACCTCATGCCCACCCCTACTGGCATTGAGCTCATCAGCCTCATCCGCGAAGAACTGCTCAAGAGTGCCGAACTGCCGGGTATATGGGAGAAGCGCTTGCGCGACATCGAAGCCCGCAAGTACGATGCCAAGCAGTTTATTGCCGAGCTGAAACAGATGGTGGCCGACATCGTCCATCAGGTTCTCTCGGATAATACTCCACGACGCATACAATAAATTGCCCCATCGGCAGTTTAAATAAGGTATGAAACTTGCCCACTATATACATTATATATATTACCTGCTCCTCTGCCTGCTGCTCAGCAGTTGCGGTGTAGAGAGTATCTTGCGCCAAGCCGACCAGAGCTATGCATTGGGCGAGTATCACGAGGCGGCGGCGCTGGACAAGAAGAAGTCGGATCGTAGCCATGTCGTTCTGTGGGCCAAGGAGTTGT
>JAZNYG010000006.1:0-12370 GCA_045594245.1 Bacteroidaceae bacterium | reverse complement strand
TACACTCGCGTTCGCCTGCCGGATGGCACATACGAGCGATAGCGATGTATACTTCGCGTGATTCGCGAGATTCGCGTGAGGTATCCCTCCCCAAAACAGCTTTGTGTAAGATTGTTCATGCCTACAATCGTATAGGTAGACAACTTCGCAACGCTTTTTGATAAATCTTATATTTAAGTTCATTCTACTGGTATATAAGCTGTTATGTTTTCTTGCAAGAATCTTGCAAGGAACTTTTATTCCCCAAAATCAATTGCAAGCAAAATGCAAGGATGATTTCTTGCCCCTTTAGCACAGGTGGGATAACTTTACAATCACAAACTCCCCAAAGCTACGATTATGAATGTAAAGAAACTTATCTCTTTTGCTCTGATTGCTCTATCTGCAACCTTCACATTTGCCCAGCAAAAGCAAGCATATTCCCCTCATCCTTCGCATATGGTTAGAAATCGTGGTCTTGTTTCCACAGTAGATTCAACCCATTTACGTGTCTGGTATGCGCTGAATGCCGACAGCATAGCTGATATGAACACCTACATTGATTTTCAACGCTTGGATGTAGGCGATAGCATCGCCAAGTATTACAGTTGGTTTGTTTATAACAGTGATTCGCTATTGCGGGATTGGCACAAGAAACATCCAAAGGCCAGAAGTATTCCCAAATGGTTAGGACCAGGAGGGAAAAAGAAGGATACATGGATTCAATACGAATTTTCCGAATTGTACATGCAGAACGGTATGCTTACCGAATATGCATCTATGCCCATGTGGCTTGATAAACACAATTCGCAGTATTCTGAACCCATTCCCCGTCAATCGTGGAATATCTCCTTTGAGACACAAGAGATATTGGGCTACACTTGTCAGAAAGCCACATGCCATTTCCGCGGCCGCAACTATATCGCTTGGTTTGCTCCCGACATACCCGTCCGTCAAGGACCATGGAAACTCGGAGGCCTACCCGGGCTCATCCTCAAAGCGCACGATGCAGACACGCTCTATACCTTCGAGGCTGTCAAGATAGAGAATGGGAAGTATCCGATCACACGCTATGAATACAAGAACTACAAGGTAGAGAGCCGTGAGAAGGTACAGAAAATGCAACGCTCCTTTGCCGAGAATTGGTACAAGGCGGTTGACTATCATCGGGCAGAGATGCTACCTAACGGTGAGATAGAGAAGAAAGAAGCTGTCTCCATCTACACCCCCTACGAACCCCTTGAACTGGAATAAATAAGAGAATACAATTATGAATGCAAGAAGATTTTTGATTACTGCAACGGCTGTATTGGTTGTTGCATCGGTGGTGGCCCAGCAGAAGCAAGGCCATGCGCGTGCTCCTTTTAAAAAGAATCAAGGCAAGATGTCTGTCATAGACTCCACGCGCCTCCGTGTATGGTATGCCATGAATGCCGATAGTATAGCCGATATGAACACCTATATCGACTATCAACGTCTGGATGTAGGCGACAGCATTTCCACGTATTACAGTTGGTTTGTATATAACAGTGACTCGTTACTGCGCGAATGGCACAAAGCACACCCCAAGGCACAGTCAGCTCCATCGTGGCAAGGGCCAGGTGGAAAGGACAAAAGTACATGGATACAATATGAATTTTCCGATTTATATATGCAGAATGGTATGCTTACTGAATATGCCTGCATGCCAGGGTGGTTACATAAGTATAATTCACAGTATTCCGAGCCTGTCCCTCACCAATCGTGGATTATCTCCTTTGAGATGCAAGAACTATTGGGCTATACTTGCCAAAAAGCCACGTGTCATTTCCGTGGACGCAACTATGTGGCATGGTTTGCACCCGACATTCCCGTACGCCAAGGACCATGGAAACTCGGAGGACTGCCCGGTCTTATCCTCAAAGCACACGATGCAGACACACTCTATACTTTCGAGGCCGTAAAAATAGAGACAGGCAAACATCCTATCATTCGCTACGAATACAAGGACTACAAGGTGGAAAAGCGTGAGAAGGTGCAGAAAATGCAACGAGAGTTTGCCGAAAATTGGTATAAAGCGGTTGGCTATCATCGAGCCAAAATTATGCCGAATGGCAAAGTTGAACCGAGCGAACCTGTTTCCATCCATACCCCCTACGAACCCCTTGAACTGGAATAAATAAGAAAATACAATTATGAATGCAAGAAGATTATTGGTTACTGCGACGGCTATATTGGTTGCTGCATCGGTGGTAGCTCAGCAAAAACAAGCACATTCACCCCAACCCTTGTGTATAGTCAAGAATCATGGGGCTATTTCTGTCGTAGACTCTACCAACCTACGCGTATGGTATGCACTGAATGCCGACAGCATAACCCACATGGGCACCTACATAGACTATCAGCGTTTGGATATAGGAGATAGCATCTCGAAATACTATAGCTGGTTTGTATACAACAGCGATTCGCTGTTACGAAAATGGCATGAAGAAAACCCCAATCCCACTGGAGTCCCCAAATGGTTGGGGCCTGGTGGAAAGGAACAAGGAACCTGGATTCAATACGAATTCTCCGAGTTCTATATGCAAAATGGCATACTTACCGAATATGCCTGTATGCCCATGTGGCTTGAAGAGCACAACTCACAATATTCTGAGCCCATCCCTCGCCAATCGTGGAACATATCCTTTGAGACGCAAGATATATTGGGCTATACGTGCCAAAAGGCTACGTGTCATTTCCGTGGGCGGGACTATGTGGCATGGTTTGCTCCCGACATTCCTGTGCGCCAAGGACCGTGGAAACTCGGCGGTTTGCCCGGACTTATCCTCAAAGCGCACGATACAGATACACTCTACACCTTCGAAGCTGTAAAAGTAGAAACAGGCAGGCATCCCATCATCCGCTACGAATACAAGAATTACAAGGTGGAGAGTCGTGAGAAAGTACAGAAAATGCAACGTCGATTTACAGAAAACTGGTGGCGAGCAGCAGACTACCATAAAGCCGAAATACTGCCTAATGGAAAAATAGAGAAAAAAGAACTCGTCTCCATCCATACCCCCTACGAACCCCTTGAATTGGAATAAATAAGAGAATACAATTATGAATGCAAGAAGATTATTGGTTACTGCAACGGCTGTATTGGTTGTTGCATCGGTGGTGGCTCAGCAGAAGCAAGCAGGTTGCCCACCTTCTTTCCAACGTAATACAGGTAAAATGTCTGTGGTTGACTCCACGCGCCTCCGTGTCTGGTATGCCATGAATGCTGATAGCATTTTGGATATGGATACATACATTGACTACCAACGTTTGGATGTTGGGGATAGTATCTCCAGATACTATAGTTGGTTTGTATACAATAGTGATTCAATTATAAAAGAATGGAGAAAACAAAATCCCAAAGCACAATCTATCCCTGCTTGGCGCGGACCAGGCGGTAAAAACAAGAGTCGCTATATACAATACCAGTATTCCGACCTGTATATCCAGAATGGTCAGCTGACAGAATACGCCTGTATGCCCTCCCGTCTGGAACGCTACAACGGGCAGTATACGGAAGAATATCCGTTGCAGAACTGGATCATCTCCTTCGAGATACAGGAACTATTGGGCTATACGTGCCAAAAGGCTACGTGTCATTTCCGTGGGCGCAACTATGTGGCATGGTTTACTCCCGACATTCCTGTGCGCCAAGGACCGTGGAAACTCGGCGGTTTACCAGGGCTTATCCTCAAAGCGCACGATACCGATAGTCTATACACCTTCGAGGCCGTTAAGGTAGAGACAGGTAAGCACCCGATTATCTGCTATGAATATAGAGACTACAAGGAGTATCCACGCACAGAGATACAGAAGAATCAGAAACGATTCACCGAGAACTGGCCCAAAAGCGTAGGATGGAGAAAAGGCACTATCATGCCTGACGGAAGTGTAAAACTGAGCGATGAGATAACTTCCATCCATACCCCCTACGAACCCCTTGAACTGGAATAACCAACCCATAAAAACAAAGCACGATGAACACGAAACTTCACCACATATTACTTGTCGCCTTCTTGACGGCGATAGCGCTGGATAGCGTTGCCCAAGACAAAACGGTTATTGACGGCTACGTGAAAGGTGCCGACGGCAAGGCCGCCGATGCCTACGTCACCGTATCGCCCAAGGGCAAGGGCATCATCCTCGGCTTTGCCGATGTGGATGTGGCGAGCGGGTACTACAAGGTGGAGTTCGCCTTCGACACCGACTCCGTGGCGGTGACGGCGGCAGGTATGGCCATCGGGCAGAACATAAAGATGGTGCCCAACCGCTCGCAGCGGCTCGACTTCCTCACCGTGGAACAATCGATAACAATCAAGGAGGTGAGCATCGTGGCCGACAAGATACGGCGGAGCGGCGACACCATCAACTACAACGTGGCCGCCTACAAGCAGCAGGACGACCGCGTGATTGCCGATGTCATCAAGCGTATGCCCGGCATGGAGGTGAGCGAGAGCGGAGGCATCAAGTACAACGGGCAGAACATATCGAAGTTCTACATCGAGGACATGGACATGCTGCACACGCGCTACGGACTGGCCACGAAGAACGTCAGCGCACAGGATGTGGCTACCGTGCAGGTGATGGAGAACCATCAGGCCATCAAGTCGCTGCAGGGGAAGGAGATTACCGATAAGGTGGCCGTCAACCTCAAGCTGCGCCCCGAGGCCAAGGGCACCTTCTCCGTCAACGCCATGCTGGGTGGCGGTGCCCAGCTGCAGGGTAACGTAGGCAGTAATCCGCTCATGGCGGGCGAGGCTACGGCGATGTACTTCGGCAAGCGCCGCCAGCACATGACCGTCTACAAGGGCGACAATGCGGGCAACGACGTGTCCACCGAGCTGACCGAGCAGTACACCATGGGCGGCGTGGGGCTCTACCCCTTCTGCCCCATGGGCGCGGTGATGCCCTCCAGTGCCGGACTGCCCAAGCGGCGCTACCTCGACAACCGCACCCATGCGATGGGACTCAACCACCTGGAGAAGCTCAACAAGGACACCGAGCTCACGCTCAACGCCACCTACCACAACGACGATATACGCCGCGAGGGCTACACGATGAACGACCGCTTCGTGACTGCCGACACACGCCTCGTGACGGAAGAGACGCTCACATCTGAAACCCACCTGCACAACCTCAATGCTCAGGCGTACTACCAGTGGAATGCCGACGAGGGATTCTTCAACAACCGCTTGCAGGTGAAGGGCTCGTGGAACCGCGATGCCGTGACGGGCACGCTCACCTCGAACGCCCTGAGCGGTGCGCAGCGCGTGACACAGCGGTTTGACCGTCCCGAGTTCTCCATCAAGAACACGGCCAACACCATCCGCAGCATCGGCGACAATAACTTCCGTCTCAACTTCTCCGTGGGCGCTGCCCACAGGCCGAGCACCCTCGGCGTGAGCATCGACAGTACCGACCGCTACACGCAGGACATCACCTCACAGCACTACGCCGCCACGTTCCACACGGGCTATGGCATAGGGCTCGGCAACTTCCGTCTCAACTACGGCATCAACTTCGTGGGCGGCATACACCACGTGGAGAGCGACCTCGACGGCTACACTCCGCTCACGGGCAGCGCCCTGCAGAACGATGTATGGTACCGCCTCTACGAACTGGTATTGGGGCAGGAGTACACCTACAAGTACGAAGACTTCAAGGCTACCCTTACCCTGCCGCTCAACCTCAACACGCAGAACCTCGATGACCGCATCCACTCGGGGAACTACCACCACATGCAGCTGCTCGTGGCGCCGTCGTTGGCACTCAGCTACACGGGCAATGAACTGTCGGGCGGAGCCAGCGTGCGCTACCACCGCAACGTGGGCAACCCCAATGCCATCTATCAGGGAGCCATCATGACCAACTACCGCACCTTCCAGCGCGACTACGTGGACCGCCTCTTCAATCGCGGCACACTCGCCGCCAATGCCGATGTGCGCTATGCCAACAGCCTCTCGGGTACCTTTGCCAATGCCGAGTTCGGTTACACCCGCCTCGACGAGAATGTCGTGTACGGCTACCGCTACGACGGGGTCACCTCCATCGTCGAGGGCATAGAACAGGACACCCATTCCGACACCTACCGTGCCGGAGCCAGCCTCAGCCAGGGCTTCAACTGGTGGCAGGCTACGCTGAGCCTCTTCGCCAACGCCTCGCTCACTCAGGACGAGCAGTACATCGGTGGCATCATCTACCCCATGGAATACCGCAGCCTGTCGTTCGGCGGCGCGGGCACCATCACGCCCATACGCCAGATCAACCTCGTCTTCAGCTCGGGCTGCGGCATGAGCCAGAGCTACGTGCAGGGCGGTGCCGCCTCGGCACGCACCATCACCACCGCCACCCATCGCCTGACGATGAACCTGCACCTGACGAAGAAGCTCACCCTCTCCGCCTCGGCCGAGGACAGCTACAACAACCTCACCGACGAGAACCGCCACCACTGGTTTGCCGATGCCAAGGTGAAGTACAAGATGAAGCGCATCGACCTCGAGGTAGAGGCCAGCAACCTCTTCAACCAGCAGGCCTACACGCAGGTCAACTACAGCAACCTCAACATCTACCGCAACGTATGCCAGCTGCGCCCGATGAACGTGGTGGCCAAGGTGCGATTCAAACTGCTGTGATGGCGGAGAATACAACAATCTGCAAGCTTCTCAAGAAATAAGCACTAACGCGGTATAAAAGCATCGATTGTGCGAAACTGAGGATTTACACTTTTCATCGCCACAATCCACTGAGCGACAACGCAGTTACACCGAAAAGAATTACACAAAGATTTACACTTTTTGTACACTTTACACCATGGTAGCAGTCGGCAGTTAGTTCATACGCGTCATGAAGTGCTATTCAAATACCTTTAGCTCATCGCGTGTGAAAGTGCGAAGGAAGAAAACTTTAGTTAAATAAATTTGATATTTCATTCGCCTTGGCTTCGCCTTCTTCCTTTTCGCTCGCTGAAAGAGCTCAAACAAGCTTGGCTCTTGCTCGCTCAGGCGTCAGTTGCACTACTTTAGTTTGCGCTTCGTACAAACAGAATTTAGGCGGCGGTTCAGAAATTCTCAACTGACGCAGGAAAGAGAGCAGAGATAAGCTTGATTTATCTATGCCGAGTGACAAGGAAGAAAATAATGTTAAATAAATTTGGAATTTCATTCGCCTTGCACTAAATTTAGCCCTGCCTCAAAGGACAGAATTTAAGCTGCACCTCAGAAATATTCAAATAAATTTGATATTTCGTTCGGTTTGCATTAAATTTGTCACACGAAATAGAAGATTTTATTTTCATTCACTTATTAAATCAAGAAAAACAATGGTTTATTCACATGAAGTAGAACACATGTGTGTTGTAAAGAAGGGTCCTAACCACGGTCCCGCTCCCATACCTGAAGAGGGTAAGTGGGTACAATCAAAAGAGATCAAGGACATCTCAGGTTTGACACACGGTATCGGTTGGTGCGCACCCCAGCAGGGCGCATGTAAGCTCACCTTGAACGTGAAGGAAGGTATCATCCAGGAGGCATTGGTAGAGACCATCGGCTGCTCTGGTATGACCCACTCTGCCGCTATGGCATCGGAGATCCTTCCCGGCAAGACTCTGCTCGAGGCTCTCAACACTGACCTCGTATGCGACGCTATCAACACCGCTATGCGCGAGCTCTTCCTCCAGATCGTTTACGGCCGCACACAGTCTGCCTTCTCTGAGGGTGGCTTGATGATCGGTGCCGGCCTCGAAGACCTCGGTAAGGGCCTCCGCTCACAGGTAGGTACACTCTACGGCACACTCGCCAAGGGTCCCCGCTACCTCGAGATGGCTGAGGGCTACATCAGCCGCGTAGCACTCGACAAGGACGACCAGATCTGTGGTTACGAGTTCGTACACCTGGGCAAGTTCATGGATGAAATCAAGAAGGGTACCGATGCCAACGAGGCCTTGAAGAAGGTTACTGGCACATACGGCCGCTTCACCGCCGAGCAGGGCGCAGTAAAACACATTGATCCACGTCACGAATAATATAAGGAGGAAAGTACTATGATTAGAGAAGTAAAATTCGAGAGCCAGGACCGCCGTATCAAACAGATTCTCGCTGCATTGAACGAGTACGGTATCCAATCAATTGAAGAGGCCAACGAGATTTGCGACCAGTATGGTCTTGATCCTTATTTGGCATGTGAAGAGACACAGCCCATCTGCTTCGAGAACGCTAAGTGGGCCTACGTAGTAGGTTGCGCTATCGCCATCAAGAAGGGCGTGAAGACAGCTGCCGAGGCTGCTGAGGCCATCGGTATCGGTCTGCAGGCAGTCTGCATCCCCGGTACAGTAGCCGACGACCGTAAGGTAGGTCTCGGTCACGGTAACCTCGCAGCCATGCTGCTCCGCGAGGAGACCAAGTGCTTCGCCTTCCTCGCAGGTCACGAGTCATTCGCTGCTGCTGAGGGCGCCATCAAGATTGCCGCCAAGGCCGACAAGGTACGTAAGGAGCCCCTCCGCGTAATCCTCAACGGTCTGGGTAAGGACGCCGCACAGATCATCGCACGCATCAACGGTTTCACCTACGTGCAGACCAAGTTTGATTACTACACAGGCGAGCTCAAGGAGATCCAGCGCATCGCTTACTCTGACGGTCCCCGTGCAAAGGTTAACTGCTACGGTGCCGACGACGTACGCGAAGGCGTAGCCATCATGTGGAAGGAAGGCGTAGACGTATCTATCACCGGTAACTCTACCAACCCCACACGCTTCCAGCACCCCACCGCAGGTACCTATAAGAAGGAGCGCGTACTCGCTGGCAAGCCCTACTTCTCAGTAGCATCAGGTGGTGGTACAGGCCGTACCCTCCATCCCGACAACATGGCTGCCGGTCCCGCTTCATACGGTATGACCGACACAATGGGTCGTATGCACTCTGACGCTCAGTTTGCCGGTTCTTCTTCAGTTCCTGCACACGTGGAGATGATGGGCTTCCTCGGCATCGGTAACAACCCCATGGTAGGTTGCACCGTAGCTTGCGCCGTTGACGTAGCTCAGGCATTGAACAAGTAATCTGACATACAGATTATAACGCAAGTCCCTGCAATCGAATAGGTTGCAGGGATTTTTGTTTGCACTCGTTTCTGTAAAGTACAAGCGGAAAGCAGCAAGAATCTCACCTGTTCTGTTTGCAAGAAATCTCCACAAACGAGAGGTTGCAAGTGTGCTAAACTCACTCTAAATCCTTGAAAGTTGTGTTGAGAGAATCGTAAAAACTCAATCTCTGGAATACCCCCAAATATAGAAAAATGGGCAGTTTTTGACAATGTTTTGCGACTTATACGCGACCATTTTTGCCATTTCTGCCATATGGTCGCAAAAATCAGCATAACGCACAGCAATTCAGTTTGATATAAGGATTTTAAGTGCTTCAAATTGTCAAACATTAAAAATCAAGAAAGATGACAAGAAGTTCATTTTCAGTGCTCTTTGCAATCAGAGAGAGTAAGGCGAGAAAAAACGGTAATACACCAATTGAGACCACAATTACCGTGAATGGTGAGAGAGCAAGCTTTTCCACAGGAAAATTGGTCAATATCGACAGGTGGGATAAGACCAGACAACAGGTAAAAGGAAAGGATGAGGAGGCCAAAAGTCTCAACCAATTCCTGCAACCCAGCAGACACCACCCGCTACGGCCAAATCACCTTCTCTTACAACAACGAGGAGTGCATAGGTCTGTCGGTCGGGCAAGAGGGCAGAGAGCGATAATACGAACTATAGCTTTCCGTCACAGCGGATATATATCCGCCGTTAACGAGTATTAGGGTCTGTGACCCGTAAATATACAGGGGATTTTTAAATCCCCACGCTCGCTTGCGGCGGATTGATAAATCCACCGCAACAAAAAGGCTTTTCTCGTTTCTACCTGCCACCGTCCGCCAATGCAGATTACTATGCTGGATGACAGTGCTTTAATGGCGGACACTGCGTACGATTTTCATTATCGGGTGTGATGGGGCAATTGCTGCTGCTCGATAGCTTCCGTCTGTTCTTTTTCTCGTGTTTTATAATGCGTATTCCCTGTTCGGACATAACAATGATATTTACCGCTGCTCAACGGTAGGGTTGCTGTTGCCCAACGGTAACCTTGCTGTTGCGCAAGGTTAAGGTTGCCGTTGTGCAGCGGTAAATAACATCGGTATGCAAACACAGGGAAAACGCATTATAATTTCTTCCAATTAAAATACCAGTTTATATCCTCTATTTGGCATGATTATCTCACGCGAATCTCGCAAATCTCGCAAAATCATACATCGCTATCGCTCGTATGTAGCCGTCCGGATGGCAAACGCGAGTGAAATGATGCGTTTTCGCGTGATTTGCGAGATTGCCTTTAGCCCCTTCGGGCGGCGAACACGTTTCGCGTGAGACAAAAAGCTGCGTGAAACGGGAATATTTTTATAATGCGTTTTCCCTGGTCTAAAATGTGAAACATTTATAAACACGACACAAATATGGAACATGATAAACTCCGCGCCTACGGCAAGGCCGAGCTGGCGCAACTCTATAGTCCCGGTGCCTCGCGTGCCTCGGCCCTACGGCTGCTCAACAAGTACCTGCACGCTACCGACGGATTGCTCGATGCGCTGCAGCGCACGGGCTATACGCGTGGCTCACGCCACTTTACCCGCTATCAGGTGAGGCTGATATTTGAATATCTTGGCGAGCCGTAAAACTAATTGAAAGTTGAACCGAAGGTCGACGCCCGCAGGGGCTGAAGTCAAAGTTGAAAATTGACAATAAAAAAAATACATGCATGTACCGCGCGTGGTGCATGCATGTACTTTTTTTGGTACAAGGTTGTACCGAAATGGATTGATGGGTCAGACCAACGTAAGCAAATCTTCCATCGCCTTGATGAATGACTTTGTTTTGTTTATGAGTGGGAGAATCTCTTCTTCTGTGGCATCATAGAGATCGTCATAATCACCCGATTGGCGCAGATCGAAGAGACGAGTAAAGAGGCGACCATAACTTTTGTCCAAGAAGCCTTTAGCAATGAAGTTCTGTCCTATCAGATGGATTACCCCGCTGTGTGTGCGTGCTGAGAAACCCTTGTCGAGAAGCAATGCAGAAGCCATATGGTAAGCTGCATAATAGAGTCTATTGCCTGCGAGATTCCAAAAACCGAGCTTGGCAACCTCAGTCACCTCATTCATACTATCATATGCCTTTTGTCTACGATAGCTGATGATTGCTCTCTTCTCTTCCATTGTCAGCATAGCGTAATGCCCTCCTTGGCAATGTTCTGGAACAGGGGAGAGTAGCTTCTGCGCTTCCATTCCTCGCGAGTATACATTATCGGATGAATCTGTGCATCAATCTCCCATCCTAAAGCAAACAATGGATAGGAATAATTGTCATAATCTGAGGGCTCAATCTTTTCCTTGTCCAACAAAATGAGCACATCCCAATCGGAATCGGCACGAGCATCACCACGCGCTTGTGAACCGAAAAGTATAACCTCAGTACCTTGGGGCATCACCTCCGTGGCTGTACCTTTTATCCTATGCAGTATGTCCGATTGGTTATATTTCATCCTTCTTCATGTAATTACATCGCGAAGATACAAACTATTTTACAATAAAACAATGATGACCTGATTTTTCCCTCTGTAGCATATCAAATTCAGAATAAATGGGGTCTTCGATTTCGTAACTTTGCAGTGTAAATGAAGGGGATACATCATCATTTACAGCGCGAGTTTCGGCTGCACTCGCTGTAAAATCGCAAGTGCACTTGCATTTTGCTCGTTGGCGCGAAACTTGCATAAAAGAGGGTTACACCTCTTTAGAGTCCTTGGCCAAGACTTGTAATGTGATTAGTAATTCAACCCTCCCGAGGTGACCGGTAGCGGGACGTGGTTGTATGTAGAACCCCTGTCGGGCATGCACACCCATGCACGGCATACAAGACAAATTGAAAATTAAAAATGGAGAATTGAAAATTAGGCTTCGCGATGTATTCCCTGCCGGATGGCTATAATTTTCAACTTTCAATTCTCAATTTTCAATTCAAAAAAGGATTATGGCAGTAAACTATGCAGTGATGAAGACCCGAAACCCCAAGGGGGTAGAGGGTACGGATTACTTCCACGGCCGTGCGGTGAAGACCAGCGACTATGACTTTGAGGACTTGGCGGACGATGTGCAGACATCGACCACCGTTACCGAAGCCGACGTGCTGGGCGTGCTCCGCGCCATGAAGGGCTACATCGTGAAGGCCCTGTTGGCAGGTCGCGTAGTAGTGCTCAACGACATCGGTCGCTTCCAGATCGGTCTCAAGGGTAAGTGCTACACCGCTGAGACCATGCAGGCCGAGGGCTTCACC
>JAZNYG010000005.1:0-36723 GCA_045594245.1 Bacteroidaceae bacterium | reverse complement strand
CACCCCCGCTACAAAGGCAAGCGCATCCCCGCCTACGACATGATCAAGCACTCGGTCAACATCCACCGCGGATGCTTCGGAGGGTGTGCCTTCTGCACCATCTCGGCCCATCAGGGCAAGTTCATCGTGAGTCGCAGCAAGGAGAGCATATTAAGAGAGGTCAGGGCCATTGCCGCACTGCCCGACTTCAAGGGCTACCTCAGCGACCTGGGAGGCCCTTCGGCCAACATGTACCGCATGGGCGGCAAGGACACCGACAAGTGTGCCCGCTGCAAGCGCCCCTCGTGCATACACCCCAAGGTGTGTCCCAACCTCAACACCGACCATCGGCCCCTGCTCGATATCTACCGCGCCGTAGATGCCCTGCCCGAGGTGAAGAAGAGTTTCATCGGCAGTGGCGTTCGCTACGACCTTCTGCAGCACCGCTCCGACGATGAGGCCGTGAACCGCGCTGCCGTGGAGTATACCCGCGAGCTCATCACCCGCCACGTGAGCGGACGCCTCAAAGTGGCTCCCGAGCACACCTCTGGTGCCGTGCTGCAAGTGATGAGGAAGCCCTCGTTCAGCCAGTTCGAGCAGTTCAAGCGCACCTTCGACCGCATCAACCGCGAGGAGGGCCTGCGCCAGCAGATTATCCCCTACTTCATCAGCAGTCACCCCGGCTGTACCGCCGAAGACATGGCCGAGCTGGCCGTGCTCACCAAGCGCATGGACTTCCACCTCGAGCAGGTGCAGGACTTCACGCCCACGCCCATGACCGTGAGCACCGAGGCCTGGTATACGGGGCTCCACCCCTACACCCTGCAGCCCATCTACAGTGCCCGCTCGCCGCGCGACAAGCAGGCCCAGCGCCAGTTCTTCTTCTGGTACAAGCCCGAGATGCGCCGCGCCATCATGGACGAGCTACGCCGCATAGGGCGCCGCGACCTCATCGACAAGCTATTCGGACGATAAGGTAAGGAGAGGGGGACTTATTTGAAGGAAACGAAATAGGTACATTATATTTGCTGTTCCGTTAAGTTGTATAGAATCTCACTTATCGTTTTATTATCGTTAATTCTGTACTGAATGTTCTATTAGTTGGATTATGGCCTCGGCAGCTTCATTGCGGCAAACAGAGAAACTAGGCCAATCGTTGAGGTCAATGAGGCGGGCTATACCATCTGTGCCGATGATTGCATCACCTCCATAGACTATAGGAAAATAAGTCTTATCGATTTCTTGTAATTTTGCTATAAGCTCTTTTGTTGAGTTAGAAAAGAAGGAATCGGAAATCTTTAAGGAAGGTGAGGCCTCATACTTGCATTCAGTTGTTTTATCTAATCTGTTCCACTTGTCATATTCCAAGTGGTCAGAAGGCAAGTAGTAAAAGAAACCAGTGCCTCGCACGGCATAGAACTTAATGCAGGGCCCCTCAAGGTGCTCCATCACTATGGCTCTTTCTATGTGTCGATCATGGAAGCCGATAAGGATCTGTTCATATTCCTTGATGTTATAAACGAGGCATACATCGTCGGCTTGTTGGGCACAGCTTCCAGTGCGCTTTACCCAACAAGGAAAGTTGAACTCATCGGTGTGCCCTTTTGTTATTGCAACTGTAAGGAAACCATGATTGGCGGTATCAACTATCCATGTCTTCGGGGTAGGGATGGCTAGTTCTGTACATAGGCGGGCAAGTGTTTCGCGCTCTACATTGCGTATGCTATTCACTGGATTAAGTACATGGCAACCAGCATCTTCCCATCGCATCAGGATGTCTAACGCATGAGGAGAACGAGCCATGTGGAGTACGATGGTGGGCATGGGAGTGGTCAGGGTGAGGTTCTCTTCGTGAATGAGTGACACGGGATATCCTGCAGTCTGAAGGCGTGAGGCTACAGTACGGAGTATAGCTTCGTCTCTCTCAATCATGCCTGGTGAGAAGCAGACTGCCCGAAATATGCATAACACGTTTTTCATTGCCATTCACGAATCTGTTGCTCAGCCTTAACGATGTCTGAAGCATGGTCCACATCGATTATCTTGCTGAAGGGATAGGCCTTAAGGTGTAGTCCATCGGTTACCAACTGGCGTTGAAAATTGCGCATGCGCGACTGTCCTTGCTCTATACAACGCGTTAGTGTATCCAACGTTTTGTATGTGAGGCAATAAATGCCTCCTGAGACATGTGGACAACGTTCTTCACGGCTGTCGTAGAAATTGGTGATGGTGAGTTCACTGTCTGTCTGTACATAGAGCGGCTTTTCATCATCTATATAGGTGGTCACGGCCATCAGACCGTCAAGATCGTTCGCGCAGAAGGTGTGGATGTATTGGGTAAACTCCCTTTCCGAGAAGATGGTGTCGACAGTGGTCACGCAGAAGCGTTCCTCGGCCTTTAGGTAGTCGCGGATAGCATATAGACTGTGCATGGAACTTGGAGTGGATTTTTCCACAATATCAAGCGGTATGTGCAGAGTGAGGTCGCGTAGGTAAGCTTGTGTAGCAACATGCTTGGCATTGCAGATGACAACGATGCGTGTAGCACCATTGGCTATAAACACACGGATGAGCCGCCCAATGAGTGTCTCATCCTGTATGTGCACCAAGGGTTTGGGAACCTCGCATCCCTCTTCGGCGAGTCGTGAACCATCGCCGGCGGCCAGTATAGCGTAGAGCATGTACTTGGAGTCTGTTTAAAATTACCACTAATCAGTTTTTACTCTGCTTTTCGGTTTGTCAGAGGCTCTTTGGAGAATCTTTTTGCTAAATTCGAATAATTATAAAACAGATTCTTATTCGAGTTTCAACTTATCGCTATCGTCGCGCTTCTCGAAGTAGAGTTTGCGCAAGGGGGTGCGGTGTGCCTCGGCGTTGCTCTTACGGTTGCGATAGATGTCAATAGCCATGTAGATGGCTTGACGCATTGAGTTAGCCGAAGCTTCATTCTTGCCAGCAATATCGAATGCAGTACCATGGTCGGGCGAGGTACGTATAAGTGGAAGGCCTGCGGTGAAGTTCACACCATCGTTCATAGCCAATACTTTGAAAGGCGTGAGCCCCTGGTCGTGGTACATGGCCAGCACGCCATCGAAATGGGTGTACGAAGCATTGCCCATGAAGCCGTCGGCGGGATAGGGACCGAAGCAAAGCATTCCCTTCTCACGCATAGTCTTAATGGCAGGTGCGATGATAGTATCCTCCTCATTGCCAATTACACCTCCGTCGCCAGCATGTGGGTTGAGAGCCAACACGGCAATACGAGGAGCACTGATGCCAAAGTCGGATTGTAGCGAAGCATTGAAGAGGTTGAGCTTTTCTTCAATCAGTCCTTGAGTAAGTGTTGAAGCTATCTTGGCTATAGGCACATGCCCTGTGACAAGTGCTACGCGCAATCTATCGTTAGCTAATATCATCAGCGCTTTGGATCCTTCGCCCATGCACTGCTCGATATATTCTGTGTGTCCAGGAAAGGTGAAGGTTTCGGATTGAATCATCTCTTTGTGAATGGGAGCGGTTACCAATACATCATACAAACCCTCCTTGTAATCTAGCATCGCCCTCTCCAATGCGTCAAAAGCGGCTTTGCCGGCTTCGCGAGATGGCTTACCCAAGTCGACTTTCACTTCATCGTTGTTGCAATTGATGACATTGATTCGTCCTTGGGTGGCTTCGGAAGCTGAATTGATGATAGAAAATGATGTCTCTAGCTCGAGGGCTTTGCGATGGTAGGTCATCACCTTGGGGGATCCATAGATTATGGGAGTGCAAAGATCAAGCATTGTGGGATCTTCGAAAGCTTTCAATATAACTTCATATCCAATGCCATTGACATCGCCTTGGGTAATGCCTATCTTTATTCTATCTTGTTCCATTTATATTATATGAATGCTTTAGTGTTAATTGATTTCGGGTTCTATTACAATTTCTTCCAGGCTATATGAAAGACTATTCACCTCTTGTTCGGCCGGCAACTGCAATGTATAGAGAGCTGCTTCCATACGACGCAAAAGATCGCGTTTTAGGGATTCGGGGGCATAGATGAATGCTTCGGCGACGATGATACGGCCATTAACCTCATCTACACGTGAGTGCGATACGAAGGGACCTCCCATACGGTCGCCCTGTACGCGCCAGAGACCACGGGCCACTTGGGCATACTTACCACGTACAGTGGCGTCTTCTACGTATACCATCTCATGGTTGGTAGTCATATAACTTCCTTCTGGCCCACCTGGTATGTTAACTTTCATTACAGAGTCGCGCTTATTGAGGAAATAGTCTAGTGTGAAGGTGTTTTTATCGGTATAGGGGTAGGAGTAGAGTACGAGGTTCATGTCTTTCTTACCTACATTTGTAGAAGCCCACAAGAAATCTTGTCCTTTTTTAAATTTGTTTAATTCCCAAGGTACCCATACCTCAACTTCAAGTATTTCTTTGGCAAGGCGTGAAACTTCAGGGTTGTGCTTTTCGCGCAGATTTTCAATCTCACGGTTCATTTCTGCCTTTGTGAAAAAGTCGATGATAGATTGAGCGTTTTCCTCTACATATTTGGCCAGACTCTCCTCGTCGGGTGCCTGTAAGGTCATTATCATTTGTGGATAGGAGTATACGTTACGAGCAAACTTTAGCTTGGGCTGTGTGTAAATATCTTGGATGTTAACTTTGATGACATTACGCATGATGCGGAACATGTTACTACTGCTGAATCCACTGGGGGCAACGCGCGAGATACGGAACGAACGCTCAGACTGAGGTAACCCAGGAACATCGCTATCAAGCACGTTGAATACGGCACGGCCTAACGGACGTTCCCATTGAGCATCATCCATTACCACTAACATCTCATAGGGAAGGCCTGTAGCATTGGGCATTAATAAACTCTTCTTCTTTTTCTTGGCAGCTTTTGGAGTAGTGGTCTTCTTTACGCTCTCCTCCTTGACATTCTCCTTAGCCTCACTCTTTTTGTTTCCACAACTGGCAATGCTGAGTGCCATGAGGCATGTAACTGTGTAAACAAGATATTTTTTCATTATCATATTGCGTTTAGTTTACAATTATCAATTCTTCAGTTTCTTTGTAGACAACATTCCGCAGGCCGCATAAATATCCTCACCGCGCGATGCACGTATCGTGGAGAACAGTCCGTGGTGAGTGAGATAATTCCGGAAGGCCACCATACGCTCCATAGGCACACCGTCGAGTTCAGAGTCGGGAATAGCGTGGAATCGGATGAGATTGATACGACATTGTAATCCATTGAGTAGGTGCACCAACTTGCGGGCATCGTCCATCGTATCGTTCACTCCATCAAAGAGGATATATTCGAACGAAAGACGGCGCTGTCCTGTGAAGTCGTATGTTTTTAGCAGCTTCACCATTTCACCGATGGAGTAGATACGCTCGGCTGGCATCAACTCGGATCGCAGCTGTGCTGTTGGAGCATGCAGACTGATGGCTAAGTGGCAATCACTCTCGTCAAGAAAGCGCTTGAGATTTCCCTTCACGCCAACGGTAGAGAGTGTGATGCGGCGGGGACTCCATGCTAACAATTTGGAATCCGTGAGCAGATACAAGGCCTTAAGTACCTCGTCGGTATTGTCGAGTGGTTCGCCCATGCCCATCATCACCACATTGGTTAGTGAAGCACTTTCGGGAATCGCATAGAACTGATTGAGAATCTCACCTGCTGTGAGGTGTGCGCTGAACCCCTGACGGCCTGTCATACAGAAGGCACAGTGCATCTTACAGCCAACTTGGGATGATACACATAGGGTAGCGCGGTCATCATCGGGGATGTACACAGCCTCGACGAACTGTCCTTCGCGAATCTTGAATAGATACTTGATGGTACCGTCCTTAGAATACACAGCCTCTACGGGGGCAGTAATACCTACCTCGTAATGTTGATTCAATGCTTCGCGGTGCTTGAGTGATAGATTGGTCATTTCGTCAATAGAGCGTATGCGGCGCACATATACCCATTCCATCATCTGTCGTGCCGCAAAACCCGGCATACCCATTTCCTTTGCCACTGTTTGCAGCTCGGCTAGGTCCATTCCCAAAAGTTTCTTCTTCGAATCGCTCATCAATTTTCCTATATAAATATAGGTGTTGTCAGTATTTATAATATGCCTTGTTATTAGTAAGCTCTAGCAAAGAGCACACGGCGAGCCGAAGGCTTGCCTGTCACCATGCAGACACCCTGTGTGGTGTCGCCCTCGAAAGGAATACAGCGGATGGTTGCCTTGGTCTCCTCCTTGATGCGCTCCTCGGTCTCGGGCGTACCGTCCCAGTGAGCCAGCACGAAGCCGCCCTTCTCGATCTGCGCCTTGAACTCCTCGTAGGTATCCACAGTCACTGTATGCTCGTTGCGGTAGTTGAGTGCTTTCTGATAGATGCCCTCCTGAATCTCGTCGAGCAGGTGTGCTACATATTCCTCGATGCCGTCGCATGAGCGGGTCTCCTTCTCCAATGTGTCGCGGCGCATCACCTCCATGGTGTTGTTCTCAAGGTCACGTCCGCCCATCACGAGGCGTACGGGGACACCCTTAAGCTCATAGTCGGCAAACTTGAAGCCGGGACGCTTGTTGTCGGCTTTGTCGTACTTCACGCTGATGCCCATAGAGCGCAGCTTCGAAGCGATGCCCTCTACCTTGGCGTCGATAGCGCTGAGTTGCTCGGCATTCTTATAAATAGGTACGATGACTACTTGGATAGGAGCTAGCTTCGGAGGCAACACCAGACCGTTGTCGTCAGAGTGAGCCATGATGAGCGCACCCATCAAGCGGGTCGATACACCCCATGAGGTAGCCCATACGTATTGCATGTTGTTCTCCTTATCCACATACTGCACATCAAATGCCTTGGCAAAGTTCTGTCCGAGGAAGTGCGATGTACCGCTCTGCAGTGCCTTGCCATCCTGCATCAATGCCTCGATGGTATAGGTGTCGAGCGCACCAGCGAAACGTTCGTTGGCACTCTTTACACCCTTCACTACGGGTACGGCCATATACTTCTCAGCAAACTCACCGTAGAGGTTAATCATGCGCATTGCCTCCTCCTCGGCCTCCTCACGAGTAGCGTGAGCGGTGTGGCCCTCCTGCCAGAGGAACTCGGCGGTACGGAGGAACAGGCGGGTACGCATCTCCCAACGCATCACGTTAGCCCACTGATTGCACAGAATAGGCAGGTCACGGTATGAATGAATCCAATTCTTATAGGTGCTCCAGATGATAGTCTCCGAGGTCGGGCGAATAATCAGCTCCTCCTCAAGACGCGCTGCGGGGTCTACGACAACGCCGCTACCATCCTCTGCATTCTTCAGTCGGTAGTGAGTCACCACGGCACACTCCTTGGCGAAGCCCTCTACATGCTCGGCTTCTCGTGAGAGATATGACTTCGGAATCAGCAAGGGAAAATAGGCGTTCACGTGGCCTGTAGCCTTGAACATATCATCCAGCTGACGCTGTATCTTCTCCCAAATAGCATAGCCGTAGGGCTTGATTACCATACATCCACGCACTGCCGACTGCTCGGCAAGGTCGGCTTTCACGACCAAGTCATTGTACCATTGCGAATAGTTTTCGCTACGTTTGGTAAGTTCTTTCAGTTCTTTTGCCATATTATCTTATTTGTTTATTTTTTTTATCGCAATTTTTAATGGTGTCTCAAATATTTAAGAATTATATATGCAATATATCAAAATGCAAATTTACGTTTTTTCATTGTTTAATACTTCATGCTTCTGTGATTTTTTTTGAAACTTTCAAATTTTATGCATAAAGGTTGTGAGAAGTGATGGAAAAACAAAAAAACTTTTGGATTTTATGAATTCTCTTAGTTAAGTGTTTTTGTGTTCTAACTCTTGCAGGCTCTCAAGCTTCTTGGCGTCAAGGAACTCGTAGATGCCGCAGAGGTGCTCGCGCACACGCTGGTGGCCAAACTCGTAGACCTTGGTGACGAGGCCGTCGAGGAAGTCGCGGTCGTGGCTCACGATGATGAGGGTGCCGTCGTAGTCCTGCAGGGCCTGCTTGAGCACGTCCTTGGTCTTGAGGTCGAGGTGGTTGGTGGGCTCGTCGAGGATGAGCAGGTTGACGGGCTCGAGTAGGAGCTTGAGCAGGGCCAGGCGGGTGCGCTCGCCTCCAGAGAGTACCTTGACCTTCTTCATCGACTCCTCGGGGCCGCCAAACATGAAGGCACCCAAGAGATCGCGTATCTTATTGCGCACCTCGCCCTTGGCTACATCATCGATGGTTTGGAATACGGTGAGCTCCTCATCGAGCAGCGAGGCCTGGTTCTGTGCAAAGTAACCTATCTGCACGTTGTGGCCGAGCGTGATGATGCCGTCGTAGGGAATCTCGCCCATGATGCTCTTGACCATAGTAGACTTACCCTCACCATTGCGGCCCACGAAGGCAATCTTGTCGCCACGCTCTACGGTGAAGGTGGCATCCTTATAAATGAGCCTATCGTATGTCTTACCCACCCCATCGGCAATTACGGGATAGCTACCGCTACGGGGCGAGGGAGGGAACTTGAGGCGCAGGCGTGAGGTATCTTCCTCATCGACCTCGATGAGTTCAAGTTTCTCGAGCATCTTGACACGGCTCTGCACCTGGAGGGTCTTGGAGTAGGTACCCTTGAAGCGTTCGATGAAGTCCTTCGTCTCCTGTATCATCTTCTGCTGCTCCTCGTACTGCTTCTGCTGTTGCTCGCGGCGCTCGCGGCGCAGCTCGAGGTAGTGGCTGTATGATGCCTTGTAGTCGTAGATGCGACCCATGGTGACCTCGATGGTGCGGGTGGTGATGGAGTCTACAAACTTACGGTCGTGGCTGATGACGACGACGGCCTTCGAAGAGGTCTTGATGAAATCCTCGAGCCACTGTATACTCTCGATGTCGAGGTGGTTGGTGGGCTCATCGAGGAGCAGCACGTCGGGGTCCTTGAGCAGGAGCTTGGCAAGCTCGATGCGCATGCGCCAGCCGCCCGAGAACTCTGAGGTGGGCTTGGAGAAGTCGCTGCGCTCGAAGCCGAGGCCCAGCAGGGTCTTCTCTACATCTTCCTCAAAGTGGGTCATGTCGATGGCGTAGAACTTCTCGCTCAACACAGCTACCTGCTCGATGAGGGCCATATACTCGTCGCTCTCATAGTCGGTGCGGGTGGCGAGCTCATTGTTCATGCGCTCAATCTCGGCCTCGGCCTCGTGCAGATGGGCAAAGGCCTGCGAGGTTTCCTCGAAGACGGTACGCCCGTCCTCTGTCATGAGGTGCTGGGGCAGGTAGGCAATGACGCAGTCTTTTGGCGCCGACACCTTGCCGTGGGTGGGCTGGCGCACTCCGGCTAGTATCTTGAGCAGGGTGCTCTTGCCGGCACCGTTCTTGCCCATCAGGGCGATGCGATCCTTTTCGTTAATCTGGAACGATATGTCTTTGAATAAAGTGGTGCCGCCAAACTCTACGGCCAATCCGTCTACTGAAATCACTGGAGAATTAAAAATTAAAAGTTAATAATTAAAACAATAAAATAGGAGTTATCCTAACCCTGTATTAAATAAGACACCAAAAAGCCCGCCCCCCTTCCTGATGGCCCATAGTGTTTTTCATGTACTAACAGTCATCTCAGAAGATGTGCGGGCAAATGTCGTGCTTTAGATTCTTATTTTCTGCAAAAATAATGCTTTTTTTTGATTGCAACAAAAAAAGGCAGCTGAGATAGAACTCAACTGCCTGTGTAGAGGGCATGGGGAAGGAATCAGAAAGCCAAGCCCACACGGAATCCGAAGTTGCCGGGAGTCTCCATGCTCTGCCCCATCACCTTGCCTTTGTTGGTAGAGAAACTGTAGTAGGCAGCGGCATGCAAACCCATACCATTGGCCCAAGGATACCAGCGCACACCAATCTCAGGCGACATGTAGAAGCCCCAAGTATCTTCAGACGACTTGTAGATATAGTAGTATGACGACATGTTGGCATACTCGGCTCCCAGTTTGAGTGCTACGTAGGGTTGCCAGTCAGACTCGATGATGCGGTACAGGGCGGTGACACCGAAGGGGAGCTGGTAGAGTGAGCGCTGTTGGTCGGTGTAGATGGCTGTCTCATTTGTGAGATCCACTACTCCGCGATCTACATACTGATTGTTGGTCTGATAGTTGAGGAATGCACCGATGGCAAAGTCGGGAGTCAGATACCAACCTGCATCAAAGTTCATACCCCAGCCGCTGGCCTTGTCGGCAAACTTGTTGATGGGCATGTTGAACTGCCAGTCTACGTTGTAGTACGCATCAAGCGATACTTGTGATTTTGCCGTCATACTGCCTCCTACAATGAGGGTCACTAATACTGCCAGACGGGTAGCATATTTCTTAATAGTTCTCATAATGGTTTAAGGGTTTTGATAATAAGAATTAAAACGGTCAAGGATATAACCAGTGGTTTTAATTGTTATTTTTTCAGATACTTCGATTGGCTGAAGGCCTGATTAATAGCTAGTGTTACTTCCGTGGTGTTGAGCGATCCATCGCTGTTGAGCAAGCCGCTGATATAGCTGCTCCATACCACCTTGAGTTGTTTTGATGTACTCTCGGGTTGGGTTAGGTCTACGAGTTCGCCCAATACAGATCCGGTAGAGTAGGAATAAGTGATATTGTAGGGCCAATACCAACCACCCCAGTCACCCCAATAGCTGAAGTTCCAGTACCAAGGGTATCCATACCACCAAGGATAGTTGTTGTAGTAGCGAAACTTGTAGGTTTGTTCCACATAGCTAATCTGCAATCCAAGGTCTGCATTGGCCTTATCGAGTGTACGTACATAGCCGGCACTCTCCATGCCTTTTACATAGTTGGCGATGATGATATCCGAAGCAGGTGTACCATACAGATATTTGGGCTTGTCGGAGTTGCCACCAATAATAAGTACGCTGTCGGGAACGTAAAAGGTTGTAAACTTGGCGAAATTGGTGTCATCGTCATAGTTGGTATACACCAGATAGTCGTCGTCGAGCTTGCCCGTGTCAGGGGTTTTCTCACAGGCTGTTACTAGCAGCGCTGCTGCAAAGAGCATTGGAATAAATTTTTTCATAAGATAAGATTTAAGGGTTAGGGGTTAGTTTTTTACGCTTGTCCAAGAATGGCCATACCATCCTGACGACCACTCATGATTAAGAATTCATCACTCAGGAAGTAGACTACTTCCTTCTCAGCTTATGCTTCACATCCTGCGACACGCGCTTCAGGTCCTTGTCTATCTTATGCAGGGCACTGTCGCCTTCGGCTACAAGACGCATCTTGGGACGGCTATTGTAGGAGATGAGTTCATACACCACGGCTGTAGAGTCGTTGGGCATACCTACCATGACAATTTTCTGTCCCTCGTCCTTGTTGGTGCGGGTCATGCCGTTGGTCTCGGTGTAGCTCTCAGTGAGGGTGTAGGTGCCGTCGGCATTGAGACCATAGCTGCTAATGGTGAGCACATAGTTGGCGGGGATGCCGGCATCGGTGGGAAGCATGCCCTCGTAGATGTAGGTCTGTAGGTCGCCGATGGTAGAGTCATTGATCATATAGATGCTGTCGCTGTATTCCTCTATGGCGACGGCTGGCTCTACTCTCTTCTTGTTGCCGCACGATACGGCAAGTGCGGCCAGGCATACTATGGCCGCCATAGTTAGCGTTTTCTTCATTGTCTTCTTCATTTTTATGGTTCACTTTTTTGAATGCAATGAAGTAACGCTTCTACGTCAGATTTGTTCCCAAGAAGCAAGGATTTTCATGTTGTAGATGCAGAAAATATCCGCTTAAGTGCAGACAATAGGCTAATGTTTGCTATATCAGATGCTCGCTGAGTATCTTGAAGGCAAGCACGATAAGTACAAGTCCACCAATAGGTTCTACTGGGAATCGAAGTTTGCTACCTACGAGACTTCCGATGAAACACCCTATGAGGGCAAGCACGAAAGAGGCTAATCCGATAGCAAAAAGAGGAAAGCCTAACAGCTGCAGCGTGTTCATGCCGATACAAGTGAACGAGATGCCTACAGCAAGTGCATCGATACTTACCGCAAGGGAAAGAGTGAGTACGGTGGTTAGGCGAGTGGGGTCGAAGTGATGCTCTTCGTCACCGCTGATGCCGTCTCGTATCATCTTCACGCCGAGGAAGGTGAGCAGGGCGAAGGCTATCCAGTGGTCGTACTGCTCGATGAAGCGGTAAAAGTATACCGAGCCAGCCCAGCCTATCAGGGGCATGATAGCTTGGAAGAGCCCAAAGCAGAAGGCTATAGTCAAGAAATGGCGTAGGGTGATACGCTTAAGTATGAGTCCGCTGGCTATGGCGATGGTGAAACTGTCCATGGCGAGGGCGAGGGCGGTGAGCCATATTTCGAGCGTGGTCATGGGCGTTTTTTGTTGAAGTTGAGATAATAGGTGATGCTATATGTCGCACCGAATACTGTTCCGCTGCCAGCTCCGAAACCTGGGATGTACCATGGTCCTCCGTTGGCGATAGGGGCTTTGTGTATGGGGTATTTGTAGCGGAGTGACCATCCCATGTAGAAGTTCTTAGCTATCTCGGCACGTACTCCTGCAACGGCTTCCGCCCAAATGGCGCGGCAGGGCATGTCGGTAAGATGTATGGGTATTTCGTTACCCCATATGGGGTCTTTCAATGCTGGGGCATCTACGTTATATGTAAAGGAGGTGTAGCCTATGCGACCACCTAAATATATGTAGTTCGGTTTGCCGTTCTTGTATTGCATATTGTAGTCCATACCGATGCGGTAGTAGGGAGCGCGAGTGCTGTAGCCTATCTCGTAGAGCTGGCTCACCATGTCGGTGTGTCCTATACCTGCCTCGATGACAGGAAAGAAGCGGTTTGTTAAGTTTGCTGAGGCTGATACTTCTGCGCTAAAGTACTTGTCCTTTACAAAGATAGGGTAGATGTACCCGAAAACATCGGTAGAGAGATAGATACCGCGAAAGAGCGGCTCCTTCTCGTCTTTCTTAAGGACAAGAATCTTAGATGTCTTATTAGACTCCTCTCCTCGGGAGAGGAATGGGAAGACCATTGCGCTAATCAGCAGTATGATAAATAACCTGAATGTTTTCGCGTTCATCGTAGTTGACTTCGGGAGATTTAATGATTAGGGTATCTATCACATGGTGAGTACTTCGTACTGTGGTGAGCGAGTGGAACATAGCCGTGCCGCAAGCTACCGACACGAGAGTAGGTGTATTGGTGTGACTGATGTAGAGCGTGTCGTAGGCCATTCCGCTATTGTAGTCGAAGATTAGTGTGTCGGTCTCATAGGCATAGCTGAGAGGGATGGTTACATCTGAAGCGTTGCTCTTGAGATTAAGCACTATCGAATCACCTTGCGGGCGTACAACACTTATACTCAGCGTGCCATTGATGGCGACAGGGTCACCCAGATGGTTGTAAAATACCATCTTGCCAGCTACGGTATTGTTAATAGGGCAATCCTCACCAGAACAAGCCATCATACTTACAATCAAGCTTAGGGCTATGCCCAGCAGATATGCTATGTGACGGTAGCGGTGCATTAGAACTCCTTTTCTATCTTATAGTTATTGCGCTCCTGCGAATTGCGGCTGACGATTTCGCCAAGGAAACCGGTGAGGAACATCTGCACACCCAATATCATGCCCACCAATGTCAGGTAAAAGTAGGGGCTGTCAGTGATGAGGCGTGCTGGTATGCCGCTGGCAAGGCAGTAGAGTTTGTTGGCCCCGATGTAGATGACGCACAGAAAGCAGATAATGAACATTACTGAACCCCACAATCCGAAGAAGTGCATGGGCTTGACACCGAACTTGCTAAGGAACCATAGGGTCATCAGATCAAGGTAGCCGTTGACGAAGCGGTTGAGGCCAAACTTGGTGACACCGTACTTGCGTGCCTGGTGCTGCACCACCTTCTCGCCAATCTTGGTGAATCCGGCGTTCTTAGCCAGGTAGGGGATGTAGCGGTGCATCTCGCCATACACCTCGATGTTCTTTACCACCTCCTTGCGGTAGGCCTTGAGGCCGCAGTTGAAGTCGTGCAGGTTCTTGATGCCCGACACCTTGCGTGCGGTAGCATTGAATAGCTTTGTGGGGATGGTCTTCGATAGGGGGTCGTAGCGCTTCTGTTTGTAGCCCGACACCAGGTCGTACTTCTCCTCGGTGATCATGCGGTACAACTCGGGAATCTCGTCGGGCGAGTCCTGCAGGTCGGCATCCATGGTGATGACCACGTCTCCCTCGGCACGATCGAAGCCGCAGTAGAGGGCGGGCGACTTGCCGTAGTTGCGGCGGAACTTGATGCCCTTGACCTCGGGGTTAGTAGCGTGTAGTTCTTCGATGACACGCCATGATTCGTCGGTGCTACCGTCGTTGATAAACAATATTTCGTAGCTGAAGTGGTGCTCGTCCATTACACGCTTGATCCATGCGTGCAGCTCGGGAAGGCTCTCAGCTTCGTTGTACAGGGGTACGATAACGGATATGTCCATATCTTTTGAGTTTATAAATGTTTTACATTCTTTTTGCGAATAGGGCTACGGGGAGCGCTACGACGATAGCCCATGAAACGTTGTTGCTCAGCATACCCATGGTCATTTCTATGGGTGTCATCGCTTGCAGTTGCGTAACAGTGGTGCGCATCAGTTCGATGTATTCGTTGAACTGGACGATGGCGGTTTCTGTACCCTCGGCGCCCTCCAGGGTGCTTAAGTCAATGGCGGTAAGCTGACTGATGCTCTGCTCCAATGCTTCTACTATAGCTCCGCCATCGATGTAGGCAAAATAGATGTAGTGTGCTGCGGCAGCGAGTAATGACCCGAATCCCATGGTGAGCAGAACGAAGACAAACGCTCTGCTGAAGTCAATGCAGCCGCCCGAGTAGCGATCACGATACAGCTTTGTAAGGCGATAAACGAGAAAGGGTACCATCAGTGTCAAGCCGAGAAACAGCAATGCTGCAAACGTGGAATGTAAGCTCAGGGGAAACAGGCAGAACTTGCCGATATAGTATAGCCCTAGCACTGCACCGAGGTTCATGGCGCATTGTATCATAGTAGGTTGTTCCTGATTCTTTTCTTGGCTCATTGCTCTTGCTTGTTACAATCTACAAAGATAGCGCAAATTTTGTTTATTTTGGGTGCAATGTCGCTTTTTATTCTTTTAATTAAGAAAATATAATGAATCTGTTTGTGTATATGTATATATGAATAGTGTATTTTGAATCTGTTACGCTGTTTCTTTCGCTAATGCTAGAGATCGTGACGTAGCTATTTGAAAACATTTATAGCCTCAATGATTTGCTGTGCCTCGGCTTCGCTCATCGTGGGGCCGATGGGGAGGGATAGCTCGGTGCGGTGTATCTGCTCGGTGATGGGCAGCGCCAGGTGGGCATACTCTCTGTAGCACTCCTGCTGATGGGGCGGGATGGGGTAGTGGATGAGAGTCTCGATGTCGTGCTCTCTGAGGTGCTGCTGCAGGCGGTCGCGCTCGTCGCAGAAGATGGGGAAGAGGTGGTAGACGTTGTGCTCGGGAGCGACATGGCGCGGCAGACGCACGAGCGGGTTGGCTATACCTTTATAATAGAGTTCGGCGATAGTGGCGCGGTGGCGGTTGTCGTCGTCGAGGTGGGGGAGCTTGGCCGTGAGCACGGAGGCTTGCAGCTCGTCGATGCGGCTGTTGTAGCCGGTGTAGCGGAACACGTACTTCTCGGCAGAGCCGTAGTTGCCCAAGGCACGTACTACGGTGGCCAGCTCATCATCGTCGGTAGTGACGCACCCAGCATCGCCCAGCGCTCCGAGGTTCTTGCCTGGGTAGAAGCTGTGGCCTGCGGCGTGGCCGAGAGAACCAGTACGCTTAAATTGAGAATTGAGAATTGAAAATTGAAAATTCTCTTCCTGATGAGCCTGATGGCGAAAGTTGCCGTCCGAGTGGCCGTAGCCTTCCATTTTCAATTTTTCATTTTCAATTTTCAATTTACTCATGCATCCATGCGCCTGTGCATTGTCCTCGATGAGCAATAGGTTGTACTTGTTGCACAGGTTGCCTATATGCTCTGTATAGGCGCAGCGGCCGTAGAGGTGGACGATGAGGATGGCGCGTGTGCGGGGCGTGATGGCTTGCTCTATCAGGGTGTCGTCGATTTGCAGTGTCTCGGCATTGGGCTCCACGAAGATGGGCTTCAAGCGGTTGTCGGTGACGGCAAGGATGCTGGCGATGTAGGTGTTGGCCGGTACGATGACTTCGTCGCCTTCGTGCAAAACTCCCATCTCGATATAGGCACGGAAGATGAGGCGCAACGCATCGAGCCCATTGCCGCAGCCGATGGCATGGCGACAGCCGATATAGCGGGCATAGGCCTCTTCGAAGCAGCGGGTCTCCTCGCCACGGAGATACCACCCCGAGCGTGTGGCACGCAGCACGGCCTCCTCCATCTCTGCTCCGTGGGCTGCGTTCATGGCTTGTATGTCGAGAAACTTGATCATAAGTACGGTGATAGCTTGAAAATAACTCTTGGTGGGAAATTGTCAATTGTTAATTGTCAATTGTCAATTGAATCACGTAGGCATCATACACTACGGCTCGTGCTCCGAAGCCCTCTTTCTGGAAGATGAGTCCCTCGTTGAGTTGCGAGGTAGCGGGCTCCATGGAGGTGCCGAGGTCTAGATAGGGCTTGTCGGCATAGCGCTCTTCGGCAAGGTAGGCGATGAGTCCGTCGAGAGCATGGTGGCGCGTGCCCTCGTCCGATACGGCAAGGTATTGGGTGTGGGCTACCGTGGCGGTCTCGTATACGACAGCTCCGGCAACGATAGAGCCTTCGTGGCGAGCCACGAAGAGGCGTATGTTCTCGGGAAAGCGGGAAGCCAGCAGCTCTATCTCCTCAAGGGTGTGTACGGGTGTGGCGTCGTGGCGGCTCTTGAGGATGGTCTTGAGCAGGGGCCAGAAGGTGCTCCACTCGGCAGACTCCTCGTAGTGGAGTTGGCTCTTGCGTGCCTTGGCAATGCAGCGCTTGCGTAGGGTGCGCATGGCTACACGGCGGTCGCAGCTGATGGCCGAGGCTACGGAGCGGCTCGCCAGCTTGGCGTCCATGCGGAAGAGGGCATACAGGTCCTCCTCGCTCGGCACGCTATTATATATATAAGGTATGGGCTTGTAGATCCATTCCTTGGCTCCAAGGTGATGGGCAAACCATGACGCGGCGCAGCTCATCATGTTGAGCGTCTCGATGGTGGTGGCTCCTTCGGAGAGGAGCAGTCCGCCATAGGTGAGACCGCCATGAGAGGTTACCGTGCGCCGCTCCTTGTTCCAGGATGCAGGCAGCTGGCCGATGAGTTCATCGCGCTTATAGAACATCAGCGAGCAGTCGGTGAAGCGGTCGGCATGGTAGTCCATATAGCCACGCTTGTAGAGGAAGGTGCCGTTCTTGGCACGGTCCACAAAGGCATCCCACTCGCTGGCTCGGGCACTGTCGTAGGGCCTCAGCTCCACCAACTCGCCGCGATACTCCTCGTAGTCGCTGATGTAGTCCTCGGCATCGAAGTGGTGCGAAGCCATGACCATGACCACCGTGCCCTCGGCAAAGTTTTTCAGCTCGTCCCACACGGTAGGCGCTATGAGCACGCCCCGATGGGGAGAGTCGAGGTGGATGGTCGTGCGTACCTCGCCATCGTCGAGCACGAGGTCGAAGGCACCATGAACGGCTACCACCACCTGGGCGCAATGGCCGTGCGAATGTCCGCCTCGCGTGCGGCAGCCCGAGAGGTCGTAGAGCCAGAATACCCGCTCAACGTGGAAGGGAATGTGTCCTTGGCTCTCGGCAAACGACAGACCGCCCCGATCGTCCATAAACTGGGGGAAGTCGATGATGCGGCAGCCGCGTGGTAAGATGTCGTGCTTCTCTGTGCTCATAGTGTCGTATGTGTCTTCTTTTTATTAACGTAGGAAGAACAGGAATCGTATTTCTGCTGTCCGCTGCGTGCTGCAAAGATACGAAGAAACGAGCGAGAAATATGAAGTTCACTTCAATATTTTTCACAGCGAGTGCAGTATATCTTCGCGGTTACCGCAAAGATATAAAAAACGAGTGAATAAAGCTTGCTTTATAATCCCTTGAGTGTGGAAAATCTCGTTATTTTGCAGTAAAGATGAAAAAAACATCGGATTTATTTGTGGTGTCGAAAAAAAATGTCTACCTTTGCACTCGCAAAAAAGGTAACGGCATATCCAAGGAAGTTTGGGTGAGTGGCTGAAACCAGCAGTTTGCTAAACTGCCGTACGGGTTACCGTACCGGGGGTTCGAATCCCCCAGCTTCCGCTACCTTTTGCAAATGGCGCTTTCGTCTAGCGGCTAGGACACATGCCTCTCACGCATGGAACACGGGTTCGATTCCCGTAGGCGCTACCAAAACACCCGCCCCGGGGTGGATAAACATAAGGGGCTTTTACGAAGATGGCGCTTTCGTCTAGCGGCTAGGACACATGCCTCTCACGCATGGAACACGGGTTCGATTCCCGTAGGCGCTACAAAACTAAAGGACTCAAGTCGGTAGACTTGGGTCCTTTAGTTTGTTCTTTATCTATACTATATGTTATGTGGGAGGCTTTGTGCCAGAAAAGAAAAAGCTCAAGCAATGCTTGAGCTTCGTAGTTGCGGAGAAAGGATTCGAACCAATGACCTTTGGGTTATGAGCCCAACGAGCTACCACTGCTCCACTCCGCGATGTTTTGACGGTGCAAAGGTACTGCTTTTTCTTTACAATGCAAACTTTTTGGGTGATTTTTTCTCTTTTTCTGCCTTTTTTTGTCCCTGTTTCCCGTTTGGCATGATAAAAATTTGTATTTTTGCATCTGTTATGAGCTTAACGGTAAGTAAGACGACAAATGTGTTGATAGAGGCTGCGCGTATTCTGTTTACTCGCAACGGTTATGATCATACGACGATGACTGATATTGCCCGTGAGGCAAAGAAGGGGCGTCGAACACTATATGTACATTTCCCGAGTAAGGAGGTGCTGCTTCGTCGTGTCATTGAGATGGAGTTGAATAAAATCCTGGATGTTTTACGTGCAATTGCTGAAAAAGATGTTCCGGCAGATCGTAAGATTATGGAGTTTGTCTTCAGCCGCCTGAATAATGTTCGTCATTCTATCTTTCGTAATGGTTCTTTACGGGCCGACTTTACCCGCTTTTACTTGACTATCGATAGCATTCGCCGTAAGTATGATAAGTTTGAGATAAATCTTATTCGTGGCATCCTTCTTGAAGGCCGCGATCAGGGCATTTTTCGATTTGAGAATCCGGATGTGATGGCTACGCTTATCCATTTCAGTATAAAAGGTCTGGAGTCACCTTATGTGCGTGGACAGATTACAAATGATGTCGATGTGCGTACACTAGAGCGCCATGCGCGTCAGGTGATTCTACGGGGATTGGGTATGAATATATGATTGGTGAATGATGAACGGTTAACGATTGGAGATAACTAAAACGGAGAGAGAAAGTGAATGTCCTTTACGAAGATAATCATATCATTATAGTCAACAAGGCGTCTTCTGAAATTGTGCAAGGAGATAAGACCGGAGACATGCCTCTGTCTGAAATGGTGAAGGCTTATATAAAGGAGAAATACAATAAGCCTGGTGCTGTATTCCTCGGGGTGGTACATCGTCTCGACAGACCAGTGAGCGGTGTGGTGGTATTTGCCCGAACTAGCAAGGCATTGGAACGCCTTAATGCGATGTTTCGTGAAGGTGGACGTATACAGAAAACCTATTGGGCTATCGTGAAGAATCGTCCTACTGAGCCTGAGGCTGAGTTGGTGCATTATCTTGTGCGGAATGAGCAGCAGAACAAGTCATATGCCTACTCTACAGAACGCAATGGTGCTAAACGCTCAGTGCTCAGCTATCGCCTCTTGGGAAGTATGGATAACTATCACTTATTGGAGGTGGCATTGCAGACTGGTCGTCATCACCAGATACGTTGTCAGTTGGCCAAGATGGGTTCACCCATCAAAGGGGATCTCAAATATGGGGCTGAACGCTCTAATCCAGATGGCAGCATAAGCCTTCACGCCCGTCGTATACGGTTTGAGCATCCTGTCTCAAAAGTGATGATTGACGTTGTAGCCCCTGTACCTGACGACCGTTTGTGGCGTAGCGCCGAAGCTATGATGCAAGAGTGATAGATGATGATTCTTGCTATGGATTCTTCTTATCCTTTTTTTCTTTTATAATATAGTACGCTGCAGTTCCTTTTTAGGAAGGTCTCTCGTGCTACTCGCCTGATGTCATCAATCGTCACCGAGCAGTAGCGCTGTAGCTCTTCCGAGAGGTCGCAGTCTTGTCCTATGAGTTCCATTTGGGCGAGATTTATCGCACGATTGAGGTAGTTGATATTGTTGAATGTTCGCTCTGATTCGGAACGGTTACGGACTTTATTAAGCTCTTCGCTGGGGATGTACCTCATCTTTAATTCATCAAGCTCTTTCCATACAGCCTTTTCAGCCTCTTCGCAAGTGATGCCTTCGGCCGTACGTCCCATGATGTATAATAGACCTTCATCGAGGCTGCCTTGTATGTATGCATCGACAGAGCTGAACAGATGCTTTTCGTGTACAAGGTGCTGTATGAGACGGCTCGATTGTCCTGCAGCAAGGAGGTCGGTGATGAGGTCACATACATGGTATTCCATCTGTTTACGGTTGGCCATATGGAAGGCCATGACCAACATGTCGGATGGCACGGGCCGGTACACGGTCTTGTGGCGTATGCGAGTTTGCTGTGGCTCAATACGCTTCTCCGGTGAAAGGCATGGTGGAGTTGCCTTTTTGTTTATCGGGGCAAACCACTTCTCGCTGAGTCGTACCACTTCGGCAAAACGGATATTTCCTACGACAGAGAGGACTGCATTGTCAGGAGTATAATGGTGCTGATAAAAGTCCATAATATCGGCAAGCGTGGCTTGTTCAATATGCTCAGGACAGATGCCTATAGTAGGCCAACGGTAGGGATGCACCTTGTAGGCCATAGGACGGATGAGATGCTGTACATCACCGTAGGGGCGGTTGAGATGACGTTGCTTGAACTCTTCTATCACGACCCCTTTTTGTATCTCAACGCTTTGCTCCGTGAGAGCAAGGCCTAGCATACGGTCCGATTCTAGCCAAAAGGCTGTCTCTACATTACTTTTAGGGATGGTGATGTAGTAGTTGGTAAGGTCATTGTTGGTCCAGGCATTATTCTCTCCTCCAGCCAGCTGTACGTGGGTGTCATAGTCTGGAATATTGATGGATCCTTCAAACATCAGGTGCTCCATCAGATGTGCATATCCCGTGCGGTGGGGATCCTCGTTACGTGCCCCTACGTTATACAATAGGTTGACTGCCACCATCTGCGTGGTAGTGTCTTCGTGATGTATGATGCGTAGTCCGTTGGGGAGAGTGTGGCGGTTTATCATAAAGGCTTCTCGATCTCTCTTACCTTCTTGATGACTGCTGGCTCAATAGGACGGAGCTTAGCGTCTACCGCACGTTTTTCAATCTTGGTTACCACGTCCATTCCCTCAATGACTTCACCAAATACGGTGTAGTATCCATCAAGATCTGCGGCACCTCCTACAGTTTTATATAGGTTGCGTTGCTCAGGGGTGTAATGGAATTGTTGACGTGTTGCCATTACCTTGTCGGTCTCAGCTGTGATAGCCTTTTTAATTTCGCGTATTTTTGCCATATTGCGCTTGGTGTCTTTGGCATACTCTTTCAGTTGGGGAGAGTAGGGCTTGGTGAGAGAATCAAAGACCTCCTTGCGCAGGCGTTTGTTATAGGCATCTTCGGCATTGAAGAGTTTGGTGTCAGAATATTTGAATCCTGTGACAAAGTAGAAGTGTCCACCCGATGATTTTTCCATCTTGTAGTAGCTGGCCATTGCCAGTGCACCGCGTTTGTGGATAAATTTCTCGGGTTGTATCTCTTCGGGGATGGTGTAGTCCAGATCGTTCTCGCCTAAAGGCGTTTCACGGGTAGCTCCTTTTGATTTGGGGTCTCCGGCCTGTACGGTAAAGTTGTTTTGTATGCGGTAAAACTGCTGGTTGTCATAGTATCCGCGCTTGGCCAGCTTTACGAAGTTATGGCGGTGTAGCGGTGTCTCCCGATAGAGCTTCAGGGTAATGTTTCCTTCGCTGGTTTCCATCAATAGATACTGGTCGGCATCAACAATGATAGTGTCGGTGTCTTCGGGTTCAGCTTGCGGAGCCTCTTTCTGGGTGTTTTGGCAAGCGGTGAGCAACAGGCCGCATAAGGTTGCCATGAGTAACAGATGCTTTTTCATAGAGTATAGTCTATAATTTGTGATATCATTATTGCGCCCCAAATTTACAATAAATAATCATACCATGCTTTGTTTTCTGACCGAAAAAGTGCTTTCTTGGGGGATTTCCCCCAATAAATTGGGAATTTTCCTTTTAATATTTAGGGATAATCATTAGCACGGGTAAATTATTCCCACTATCTTCGCAGTGTGAAAAGATGATTGATCGAACTATTAAAGAAAGGAGATTACTATGAGAACGATGAAAACAGCCATTATGTTTGTAGCTTTGGCAGCTATCAGTGCACACAGTTTTGCGGCAATGAGTTTGTCCGACATCCGTCGTGAGGCACGTTTTTTGACTGATCGTATGGGGTATGAACTGGGTCTCAGCAATCGTCAGTATGAGGATGTGTATGAAATCAATTTCGACTTCTTCTATCAGGTCAATGAAGTTATCGATGATGTGGTATATGGGTATGACGATGCTATCGACTATTATTACTATCTGCTCGATGTACGCAACGAAGATCTTATGTATGTGCTTCGTAGCCGTCAATACCGTCGATTCATCAAGCGCGATTATTTCTATCGTCCTATCTATATGGATGGTAATAGGTGGGGGATGCGTATTTACTCACGTTATACCGATCGCAACTATTACTACTACAGTATACCTACCTGCTATCATACGTATAGTGGCGCTCACTACCGTATTCATTTTGCACATAGCTACTATGCAGGGATGTATCATCATGCCCTTTATCACGGAGCATTCCGCTTATGGGGTGGGGGATACCAACATCATCATCACGATGGCTGGCACAGCAATGGTAAGAAGAAATATATGCATGTAGGCAGTCGTCCTTGGAGCAATGGCAAGAACTATGAGAAAAGCCGTCATAACCTTAAGGCAGGCTACGTGAGTGTACCTTCACGCGATGAGAATCGCCGCATCGTGAGTGTGGATTCAGAAGAGAACCGTCGTACAGCTGTTACCTCTGCCGTAACCTCTCGCACAGGATCGTCGCGTGACAATGCTGCTACTGCTGGCAGTCGTTCTACTTCAAACAATCGTTCGGCTACGACTACTGGTAGTACACGTCGTTCAGGTTCTGCAGCTAGTGCTAGCACTTCAAGTAACACATCACGTGGGAGTAGCTCTGTAGAAGGCTCCGCTCGTCGCACGGGTACATCTTCCACAACTTCGCGTAGCTCTTCTGCTTCTACCAGCTCTCGTAGCAGCTCTTCCAGCAAGGGTAGCTCTGCTTCTACCAGCTCTCGCGGCAGCTCATCCAGCAAGGGTGGCTCTGCTTCTACCAGCTCTCGCAGTAGCTCTTCCAGCAAGGGTAGCTCTGCTTCTACTAGCTCTCGCAGCAGTTCTTCCAAGGGTAGCTCAGTATCTACCAGCTCTCGTAGCTCTTCTAATAAGAGTAGTTCTAGTTCAAGCTCTCGCAGCAGTTCTGGTAGTTCACGTAGTAGTAGCTCGTCCCGCTCAAGTGGCTCACGACGATGACATACCAATCGCCCCCTCCTAGTACAGTCAGGAGGGGGCGATTCTTTTAAGGAATATTCCAGACAGATTCTTATTTCGGCTCGAATGTCAGCGTGGCATCCTCAAGGAGCGGAGCACTGAAGGTGAGCGTCACGGGTGCATCACCATTGACTTGCACATAGGCAACGAGGTAGCCCTGGTAGGCGCGGCGCTGGCGTGCCTTGGGGTGGCTCATATCGCTGTTGTCGGAGTTCTCGAGGCCCAGCAGGCGGGCAGGTCCCTCGACCTGGCAAGAGATCATGTTGTCGGCCAGCTTCACGATGGTGCCCTGCTCATCGAGCACCTCCACGAGTACCTGTGCGGTACCTCCGTCAGCCGATACCTCGGGCTCGAGCAGTGTGGCACGAAGCTGGTAGGGGCGGTCGCTGGTGGTGATAGCATAGGTAGCCTGCAGGTTGCCCTCAGCATCGAAGCCCTCGGCGGTGAGAGTGCCGGGGCGGTACTCTACGTCCCAGTGTATCATGCCGCTGTTGTCGTCGTAGGGGCGCATCTCGCCGATAATCTCGCCATTGAGCTTGAGCTGTGCCTTGGCAGTGTTGGTGTAGCATACCACGCGCACACGCTGTCCGTCGCGGTAGTTCCACGTATCACCGGCATCGATGGAGAGCTGGTTGCCCCAACGGCCACGGCCAGTGCGGTAGGTACCGATGTAGATCATGGGCTTGTCGCTCCAGTGGGCCTCGCGGAACTTGCCGCGGCCCTTGGGATAGTTGGCAAAGTTGAGCAGACCGGTATGGAGCCCGCGTGAGGGCCATGCGCCTGACTCGCCGAGGTAGTCGGTTCCGGTCCAGATAAACTGGCCGAAGATGTGCTCCTTGTCGCGTACGGCTTTCCATGCGCCGAAGTCGCTGCGGGTCTCGCTGCCATAGATGATGCGCTCGGGGTATTTCTTGTGGTCGGTGTCGTAGCGGTCCTCGGTGTAGTTGTAGCCTACCACGTCGACAGCTTCGGGGTACTCGGTCTCATTACTCATGACCACACCTGCCAAGGCTCCCGTGACGGGACGTGAGGAGTCGATGGCGCGGATGCAGGCTGCCAGGCGCTTGGCTATCTTGCCTATACGCTCGGCATGCGGACGCTTGGGGTCGTAGCCGCCAAACATGGGCTGGCTGATGCTGCTGCCGTCGAGCACGGGGTGTGAGTAGGGGTCGTTGGGGTAGTCTACCTCATTGCCCACGCTCCAGAGGAACACGCTGGGGTGATTGCGGTCGCGGCGCACGATGTCGGTGATGTCGCGCTCTATCCACTCCTCGAAGAAGTCGGCCGTGCCCTCAAAGCCGGGCTCGCCCTTGTTCCAGCCCTTTATCCACTTGCGCTTGGGGAACTCCCACTCGTCGCTGCCTTCGTCCATGATGAGCAGACCCAGCTCGTCGCACAGGTCATACACGATGGGGGCTTGCGGATTGTGGCTCATGCGGATGGCATTGGCTCCCATGGCCTTGAGCGACTCGAGGCGGCGGCGCCATACCTCGGGAGGCACTACGGCACCCAGCACACCGGCATCGTGGTGGAGACATACACCCTTGACCTTCATGTTCTGTCCGTTGAGGGCGAAGCCCTTGTCGGCGCTGAAGTCGAGGGTGCGCAAGCCGGCACGCACCTCGGTATGGTCTATCACCTTACCGTCGGCGAGGAGCTCCACCTGCAGGGTGTAGAGGTAGGGGTCGTCGAGGTTCCAGCGGTAAGGGTTTGAGAGTTTTAAGTTGAAGGTTGAGAGTTGAGAGTTGAGGGATTCTGCTGCTATGCTGGCATTTCTTGTCGTTGAAGCTACCTTCTTGCCCTCGGCGTCGAGCATCGTGATGCGTGCCTGTACCTTCTGGGCTTGTGTGGTGTGGTTGTCTACGGCTACGTCGACCTCGATGGTGGCACTGCGGTCGGTGAGCTTGGCAGCGCGGTAGGCTACGCCCCACTGCGATAGGTGCACGTCGGGGGCGTTGATGAGGTATACGTCGCGGTAGATACCCGAGCCGGTGTACCAGCGCGAGTCGGCATAGCGGCTATGGTCTACGCGTACGGCGATGACATTGTCGCCACCCTTGTTGAGGTAGGGGGTGAGGTCGTACATGAATGATACGTAGCCGTTGGGGCGGTGGCCCAGGTGGTGACCGTTGAGGTATACGTCGCTACGGTTATACACGCCCTCGAAGTATATGTAGTGGCGAGCGGCATCGTCGTTCACGGTGAAGGTCTTGCGATACCATCCTATGCCTCCGGGCAGATAGCCGGTGCAGCTGGCCAGCTCTTGCGAGGGGGCACTCTCCACGCTCCAGTCGTGGGGCAGCTCCATGGGGCGCCAGCGGCTGTCGTCGTAGTCGGGCTTGCTGGCTGCGCTGTCATCATTGAGGCTGAAGCGCCATTCTGTGTTAAACTTGTCGGCATTGCCGAACGAAACTTGAGCTGTGGCCGTGAGGCTGATAGCGCAGAGTAGGGTGGTCAACCATTTCTTCATAGTGAACGTATATTTATTGTTTGTGGCAAATGTAGTGTATTCTTTTAGGATGTGCAAGCAAAATGTTGAATATGTTAAAATTAAATCCTTAGTAGTGTGCCTGGTAGGTATCTTTTCTATCATTATGGGAGGTTGCTCCTGAATTTATCGTCCGAAAACAGGCTGGGATTAAACCTTTTTCTTTCATAGCTGTTTCTTAGTGTGACAATATCATTCGGCAATCTGTATGAAAGCAAAGATTTTCCTACTAGTATCTTTCGTGGCGGTAGCTGTAGCTTCGGCTCAGGCGCAAGACCGTCCACAGAACCGTGTAGAACAGTATATCGACTCGCTTAAGAACACCCACCGCATCGAATACCTGGGTGAGGGCGACAAACCCTCTGCGGGTGATGAGCGTGCGCTGCTCGATATTTTCTACTATGATCAGTTTCGCAATGCCCAGGACCCCCGTGCACCCTACTTCCTCTTCATGAGTCGCGATGCCAACTTTGCCATGGGTCTTGGTGGTGTGGTACGTATGCGTGGATGGTACGACTGGGCTGGTGCCATGCCCAATAACGGCTTCATCCCATACAATATCGCCATTCCTAAGAATCCTGCACATAGCCGATGGCTGGGCTCTACACCTGCTGGTACGGCGCTCTACTTCCGTGTGTTGGGCCATAATGCCACTGTGGGCGACTATCAGCTCTATATAGAGGCCAACTATGATGGGTACAATCAGCGTGGCTTCCTCCTCAAGAAGTCCTATGCCACCATCAACGACTGGACCATTGGATACGCTCATTCTACCTTCAGTGACCCGCTTGCTGAGCCGCTCCTTGTCGACGGACAAGGCCCCAATGCCTACGTGAGTACGACCGCCGTGCTGGTGCGTTGGATGCGCAATCTCCGCAAGGACTGGATAGTAGCTGCCTCTGTCGAGATGCCTCAGTCGTTTGTCGATGCCAATGGTACCACTACGCAGAAGTTGAGTGACTGGATGCCCAACTTTGCCGCCTTCAGCCAGTATGAGTGGGCCCCTAATCAGCACGTGCGCCTTGCAGGTATCCTGCGCACCCTCCCTTACCGCGACCTTGTAGTGGGTGAGAACCGCAACCAGATGGGGTGGGGCGTACAGCTCAGCTCCGTGATGCGTCCCTGGAAGCCGCTCACGCTCTACTTCATGGGCAATTACGGCCGCGGCATCGGTAGCCTCACGGGCGACCTCATCATGGGCAACTACGATTTGGTAAACAATCCTAATACACCGGGCGAGATGTATGCCCCCCGTCTCTACGGCTGGTATGGTGCGGCGCAATATCACTTCACGCCCAACCTCTTTACGGGACTTACCTTCGGCCAGCTCCGTTACCTTCCCGAATACGGACAGTCTCCTTCGGAGTATAAGTATGGATTATATAGTGCCCTCAACCTCTTCTGGAACATCACTCCTCGCATTCAGGTGGGAGGCGAACTCAATCTCGGTAAGCGTGAGAATGCCGACGGACAGAGTCGCTGGGCACGTCGTGTGAGTGTGATGACCCAATTCAGTTTCTGATACGAAGTTTTTCTTGTTCTGTTTTTCTGATAAATGCCATTTCTTACTCCTGCCGCCGAAGTGATTTCGCCGGTAGGTTTTTTATTTATGATGGCCTGTAGTGTTGTAAATGCTAGTTATCATTCGTAATTTTGTACCATATTATATCATATAGTAGTTTTATGGCAAAGATTTATAATAGCCTGCTCTCCCTCGTGGGGCATACTCCCCTGCTGGAGGTGCAGCGTATAGCAAGGGCCGAGAGGTTGAAGGCACGGCTTATCGTCAAGCTGGAGTGTTTCAATCCTGGTGGTAGTGTGAAGGATCGTGTGGCGCTCGCTATGATTGAGGATGCCGAGGAGCGCGGACTGCTACGCCCCGGTGGAGTCGTCATAGAGCCTACGAGTGGCAATACGGGTATAGGTCTGGCCTGGGTGGCCTCGATGAAGGGCTACCGCCTCATCCTTTCCATGCCCGATACGATGAGCCGTGAGCGGCAGAGCCTGCTGAGTGCATTGGGCGCTACGTTAGTGCTGACTCCTGGTGGTGAGGGTATGGCAGGAGCTATACGCAAGGCCCACCAGTTGAAGGAGGAGCACGCTGGGAGCATCCTGTTGGGGCAGTTCGATAATCCTGCTAATCCTGCCATCCATGTACGTACTACCGCTGAGGAGATATGGCACGATACGGATGGGGCAGTCGATGTGTTTGTGGCTGCTGTGGGAACTGGCGGCACGCTGAGTGGCGTAGCCGAAGGGTTGAAACGTCACAACCCCTCTGTCTGGGCAGTAGCCGTCGAACCCGACTCCTCGCCTGTCCTGAGCGGTGGCACTCCTGGAAAGCATAAGATACAGGGCATAGGTGCTGGATTTGTACCGTCAAACTATCATCCCGAGGTGGCCGATGAGATTGTGCGGGTGACCGATGATGAGGCTATCAGTGCAGCGCGTATGCTGGCTGCTCGCGAGGGCTTGCTCGTGGGTATCTCCTCAGGCGCAGCCTTCCATGCGGCGTTGATGCTGGCACGGCGTGAGGAGTACGCTGGTAAAACCATCGTAGCCCTGCTCCCCGATACAGGTGAGCGCTACCTCTCTACGGATTTGTTCTTGTAAGTGGTGGCGGGTTATGGGACAGCTTTGCTGTACGATAACGTTAACGATGACGATAACGAAGTACGAAGTTCGAAGGTCGAATTTCGAAGAGCGAGCATTCAACATTGACTTCAGCCCCTGCGGGCGTCGACCTTCGGTTCAACTTTCACCCTTAACCCCTAACCTTCCCGCTCTGCAAATAATAGTCAAGGATAGTGATGGCAGCCATGGCCTCTACGATGGGTACGGCGCGTGGCACTACACAAGGGTCGTGACGCCCCTTGGCCTGCAGCGTATGCTCATGGCCGTGGATGTCGAGCACAGTCTGCTCACCTAGCTGTGTGGCTACAGGCTTGAAGGCTGCGCGGAAGTAGATAGATTGTCCGTTGCTGATGCCGCCCTGTATGCCTCCCGAGCGATTGGTGCGGGGAGTCACCTTGCCGTCGGCAGTCGTGGTGAAGGGGTCGTTCTGCTCGGATCCACGCTCGCAGATGCCGTCGAACCCGCGTCCGTAGTCAAATCCCTTGCAGGCATTGATGCTGAGCATGGCACCAGCCAGTGCAGCGTGCAGCTTCCCGAAGACCGGTTCGCCCAACCCTATGGGGCACCCTGTGATGACACAGGTGACGATGCCGCCTATGGTGTCGCCCTCGCTCTTGACCTGTAGGATGAGCTCCTCCATCTCACGTGCTTTCTCTGGGTCGGGGCAGCGCACGATGTTGCTCTCGGCGAGCGAGAGGTCGTAGCGGGTGTAGTCGTTGTCAAGGGCGATGTAGCCCACCTGTGAGGTGTAGGCCTGTATGGTGATACCCAACTCGCGCAGAACGAGCTTGGCCAGTGCCCCGGCTACGCAGCGAGTGGCTGTTTCGCGGGCCGATGTGCGTCCACCGCCACGATGGTCGCGCACTCCGTACTTCTGCTGGTAGGTGAAGTCCGCATGCGAGGGGCGGTATATGTCGCGCAGGTTATCGTAGTCGGCCGAGTGTTGTGAGGTGTTGCGTATGATGAATCCGATGGGCGTACCCGTTGTGCGTCCCTCGAAGATACCTGATAGGAACTCCACCTCATCGGCCTCATGGCGTCCTGTCGTGACGGCGCTCTGCCCAGGACGCCGACGGCGCATCTCGTTTTGTATGAAGTCCATGTCTACCGTGATGCCGGCAGGCATACCGTCTACCACGCCTCCTATAGCGGGGCCGTGCGACTCACCAAAGGTGGTGAGGCGGAAGAGGGTTCCGAAGGAATTCATGAGGAAAAAGTGAAAAGTTAGCTCTTCACTATCTTAATGACAATGTCCACAGTCGCAGCCGCCATCGTGGTCGCCACATCCGTCGCAGCCACCGCCACAGCTATCGCAGCCACAGCTGCAGCCGCCCTGTCCGGTGATGATGTTGATGAGTGCTTGGATCTCCTCCTTGGTGGCATCGTGCATAGAGAGCACCTTACCCTCGAATACGAGGCTCATGCCAGCATAGGGGTGGTTGAGGTCGATGGTTACAGCCTCCTCCTTAACCTCTACCACGAGGCCATTCATGCGCTGTCCGTCGGCATTGATGAGCGGAATCACGTTGCCGGGGTAGATCTGCTTGTTGTCAAACTTACCATTCACGCAGAAGATGTTCTTGTCTACATCGAATACGAGGTCGTCGCGGCGGTCGCCATTGGTCTCGTCCTTGGTGAGGGTGAAGTTAAAGGTATCGCCCTCCTTCAGTGTCTTGAATTTCTCTTCGAAAGCCTCGAAGGTGAAGCCCAGGCCGGTGGTAAACTGGAAGGGGTGTTCCTCGGTAGCTTGTTCTACAAGTTCTTTCACGCCTTCATACTCGGTATACATATCATATGATACGGTAATTGTCTTGCTAGGATTAATTTCTGTCATACTTCTTCATTTTTTTTGCAAAATTAGTGCAAGGCGAGAGAAAAAGCAAGTTTACTTGCATTTTTCCGAGCCGCCGCCTAATTTCTGCGTAAGAATAAAAGGTTTATGAATGCTTAATGATGAACCGAAGGTCGACGCCCGCAGGGGCTGAAGTCAATGATTAAAGATTAAAGATTTTCGTTTTCGCACTTCGTAATTCGACCTTCGTTTTCGTTATCGTCAACGTTATCGTACAGCCTTGGCTGTCCCCTTAACCCATCACCCCCTTTATCTTCTCATTAGTCTTATACAGCTTATCTTTGCAAAGCTTGATGAGCTTCTGTGCCTCCTTGAGGCTATCCGCGAGTTCGTCTATATCCAGTTCGTTACGCTCTATTTGCGCTACGATACTTTCGAGTCGTGCTATGGCTTCTTCGTATTTCATTGTTATTGCTATTTATTGTTTTTTGTGTACCTGATTGTTCGTTGCTTATCCCTCTACCACCTTGCTTCTCACCTTCCCGTTGGCCAGTTGTGTCACGAGCACGCTTCCCGCGCCCAGTGCCGATGCGTCACGTACTACTCTCCCTTGGCATCGGGTGATGCTATATCCCCTCTCTAGGATATGTTGGGGCGATGCCCCCTCTAGCACCTTGTCTATTACCTCCAGGCGATGTAGCTGCTGCTCTATGCGACGGGTTATAGCTGTTTTTAGTCTCGTCTCTATCTGCTCTATGCGGTGATGCTGGTTGGTGTGTGTCAGTGCATAGAGGGATGGCAGTCGGTAGGCCAGCTGCTCTATGCGTAGCTCCTCGCTATGTATGCGCTCGTTGATGCGGCTGCTCAGCGTGCTCACCAGGTCGTCCAGTACCTCGCAGGTGTGTACCATCAGGGCTATCAGGTGTTCGGCGGCAGCGGTAGGCGTCTTCACCCGGGTGTGTGCCACTGCATCGATCACCGTGTCGTCGCGCTCATGCCCGATGCCAGTGATGATCGGTAGGGGGAATTGGGCGCAGTTGGTAGCCAGTGCATACGTGTCAAATCCGCTGAGGTCGCTCGTGGCTCCTCCACCACGGATGATGACCACCACATCCCACTGCTCCCGCTCTGCTGCTATGCGGTCCAGTGCCTCTATGATGCTGCTCTCTACACGCTCTCCCTGCATGGTGGCGGGGAATAGCTTGGGGTAGAAGGCAAATCCATAGTGGTTTCGTAGCAGCTGGTCGCAGAAGTCCCCGTAGCCTGCTGCACTGGCAGCCGATATCACGGCTATCCGTTGTGGTAGCAGGGGCATGGTCAGCTCCTTGTTGAGCGTGAGCACCCCCTCGCTCTCCAGCTGCATCAGTATCTCTCGGCGTCGTCGGGCCATATCGCCCAGCGTGTAGGTAGGGTCTATGTCCTGTATGTTGAGTGTCATGCCATACTGTTCGTGAAACTCTACGGTCACCTGCAGCAGCACGTTGATGCCTGCAGTGAGGCACTGTCCTGTCTCACGCTCAAAGTAGGGTTTCAGCATCTTGTATAGGTTGGCCCATATGGTACCTCGCGCCTTGGCCAGCAGGGTCTGTCCCCGCTCGGCCTTCTGTATCAGCTCCAGGTAGCAATGTCCGTTATAGGCCTCGCGCACCTCGCTCAGTTCGGCCTGCACCCAGTAGGCGTCGGGCATACCTTCGCGGATGGCGACGCGTATCAGCCTGTTCAGCTCGTATAGCGTAAGTGGCTCCATCATTTTTTCTGCTTTTTCTTTTATGTGCGGCAAAGGTATAACAAACAGACGAATAAAGGCGCCGCCACAGCCGTTTTTTTTGCGTTGGGAGGTCGGTGGCGTGATGATAGATTCTAAAAGAATCGTTGTAAATTTGTTTTTTTGTTTTTTTAGTACTAAATTTGCCCTGTATAAATTGTCGAGAATTCTATCTGTGGGTTGTTACAGGTAGCCGCGGAGCGTTATCGGTTGCTCCCTCTCTACTGATTTAAATCCTTGATTTTTACATTATTGTTTCTTTGTTCTGCCTTTCCTGAGGTGGGATTCCCCATGTGCTATGGTGAGCAGGGCTTTGCTGTGGTGGTATGAGTGTGGGGGCAATAGAATCTAAAAACAAATCTTTACAAGCGATGAGTGGATTGTTGTCGAAGCTTACTGGCTGGTATTTTTCTAAGCAGGCGCTTCCCTATTGGTATGTGCTTGCGTTAGACTGCATCGTAGTGGCCTTTGCCTACTACGTGGGCAATTATATAGAGATAGGTGGTTGGAAGTTTGCTGTCTCATTTTGGCCGATGACTACAGGTGCCTTGATTTGCGTGCTGCTCTTCTTGGTGCCGTTCCGTATGTTCCATACCTATTCGGGCATCATACGCTATTCCTCTTTCATTGACCTCCAGCATGTCGGCTATGCCACCTTCTTGGGCTCTGTGCTTACCTATGCAGCCTCGCTGCTGCTACGCGGTGTGCCTGCCGTCTTCATGCCGGGCCTCTTGGGAGTGGGTGTCTTGTTTCTCGTCTCTACTTTGCTCCTGTGGATTGAGCGCTTGGTAGTAAAGCGCCTGTTCGATAATTTTAGTGTCGATGAGGCTACTCCTGTCGCTATCTACGGCACCAAGGCAGGTGGTATGAGCTTGGCCAATAGCATCACCTCCATCAAGAACAAGGAGTTTCGCCTTGTAGCCTTCATCTCCGATACCAACGAGATGAAGAATGCCACGCTAATGGGCAAGCGTATCTATACCAATGGCGAGGGTATTGCCGATAGGATGAAGTCGTTGGGTGTCAAGACCCTCCTCGTGTCGCCCCTTAAGAGCGAGCTCTTCCGTCAGAATACCGCGATGATCGATGCCTTCCTCTCCGTTGGCATCAAGATTCTGATGATGCCGGCCGCCGAGGAGTGGGATGGCAGCTCTGAGCTCACCCACCGCAACCTCCGCGAGGTAGATATCGAAGACCTCCTGCCGCGCGAGAAGATTGAGGTCGATATGGACGCTATCGGTGCCCAGCTCCGCGGCCAGGTCATCCTCATCACCGGTGCTGCTGGCTCCATCGGCTCCGAGATGGTTCGTCAGATAGCTATCTACAAGCCCTCTGCAATGATTCTCATCGATCAGGCCGAGACCCCCATGCACGACGTACGCCTCATGATGGCCCGCCAGTTCCCCGATATCCAGTGCGAGACCATCGTCAGCAGCATCTCCAATGTCGAGCACATGGAGCGCATCTTCGCTACCCATCGTCCCCACTACGTCTTCCATGCTGCCGCCTATAAGCACGTCCCCATGATGGAGGACAACCCCGGTGTCGCCGTGCAGAACAATATATATGGTACGCGCGTGATAGCCGACCTTGCCGTCAAGTATGGCACCCGTAAGTTTGTCATGATCTCTACCGACAAGGCCGTCAACCCCACCAATGTCATGGGCTGCAGCAAGCGCATCTGTGAGATTTACTGCCAGTCGCTCAACAAGGCCATCGTCGAGGGTCGTGTCCAGGGTGTCACCCAGTTTGTCACCACCCGCTTCGGCAATGTCCTTGGCAGCAACGGCTCCGTCATTCCCATCTTCAAGGAGCAGATACGCAAAGGCGGTCCCATCACCGTCACTCACCCCGATATCATCCGCTTCTTCATGCTCATCCCCGAAGCCTGTAAGCTCGTCCTCGAGGCAGGTACCATGGGCAAGGGTGGCGAAATTTTTGTATTCGATATGGGTGCTCCCGTCCGCATCGTCGACCTCGCCAAGCGCATGATCAAGCTCTCCGGTGCCCAGGATGTAGAGATACAGTTCACTGGCCTCCGCGATGGCGAGAAACTCTACGAAGAGGTGCTCAACGATGCCGAGCAGACCAAGCCCACCCACCATCCGAAGATCATGATTGCCTCCGTCCGCGAGTACGACTACGAGGAAGCCTGCCGCAACGAATCCCGCCTCCTCGAAGCCTCCCACACCTTCGATGATATGGCCATCGTCAAGATCATGAAAGAGATTGTCCCCGAGTACAAGAGCAAGTGCTCCAAGTACGAAGCATTGGACGCGTAGAGCTTCGCTGAATTAAAAATTAAGAATTAAAAGTTAAAACAAGCAGCTTTTTGACTACGACGACAGGGGAGAGTTGAGAGTTGAAAGATGAACCGAAGGTCGACGCCCGTAGGGGTTGAAGTCAAAGATGAAAGATGAGAGACGAAAGTGAGAAACTAAATTCGTAATCATCCGTGCCTTTCGTGTGCGATAAGTAATCATCCTGGGGGCCCATGCGAGTGCAGCAAGCATGCTCTGCGTAAGTCTGCGCAGTCTGCGTGAGAATAAAAAGTCGATGGTTGATTGTTGATGGTTTAGAGAACGCTCGGCGAAGCCGACAAGCGCGGGCGCAGCGACGCGCCCTCTGTGTAATCCGTGTCATCTGTGGTTGATAAAGTAATCACCCCAGAGGCCAACGCACGTGCAACTAGCGTTTTCTGTGTAAGTCTGCGTTGTCTGCGTGAGAAAAGAAAACACTCGGTGTTCCGCCTAGCAAGAGCGTAGCACCTTGCCCTTTCGTGAGATTAGCGAGATTAGCGTGAGAAAAGAATTAATTCGTGATTATCCGTGTTCTTCGTGGGCATTATGTAACATCCCGGAGGCAACGCGAGTACAACAAGCGTTTTTCTGTGTATTGCTTTTCCCTTACGGCCAGCGACCTAAAGGTTCCGTGCTTTCTGTGTGAGAATTAATTAAATAAACAAGATATGAAAACAGCATTGATTACCGGTGTTACCGGTCAGGACGGCTCCTTCCTTTCCGAGTTCCTCCTGAGCAAAGGCTACGACGTCCACGGTACCATCCGCCGCTCGTCCGTAGACTACCGCGAACGTATCGCCCATTTGGAGGGCAACCCGAATTTCCACCTTCACTATGCCGACCTGGGCGACTCCATGAGCCTTATTCAAGTGGTGAGCAAGGTGCGCCCCGACGAGATATACAACCTCGCAGCCCAGAGCCACGTGCAGGTCAGCTTCGACGCCCCCGAGTTCACCGCCAATGTCGATGCCACCGGTGTGCTCCGTATTCTGGAGGCCGTACGCCTCTGCGGACTGGCCGAGACCTGCCATATCTACCAAGCCTCCACCTCGGAACTTTATGGTAAGGTCGAGGAGGTACCCCAGAATGAGAATACCCCGTTCCACCCCTATAGCCCCTATGCCGTAGCTAAGCTCTACGGCCACTGGATAGTGAAAGAGTACCGCGAGGCATATGGCATGTTCTGCTGCTCGGGTATCCTTTTCAATCACGAGAGCGAGCGCCGTGGCGAGACCTTCGTGACCCGCAAGATTACACTGGCTGCTGCACGTATCGTCCAGGGCAAGCAGAATAAGCTCTACCTCGGCAACCTCTCCTCGCTGCGCGACTGGGGCTATGCCAAGGACTATGTAGAGTGCATGTGGCTGATGTTGCAGAACGAGAAGCCCGAAGACTTCGTCATCGCCACGGGTGTGCAGCACTCCGTGCGCGACTTCTGCTATTATGCCTTCAAGCATGTAGGCATCGAGCTCGAGTTCATCGGCGAGGACGAGAACGAGAAGGGCATCATCAAGAGCATCGATCCCCAGCTGGTCATCGTCAACCCCGGCTTGTCTGTGGGCGATGTGGTCATCGAGGTATCCCCCGACTTCTTCCGTCCCACCGATGTGGTAAACCTCTGGGGCGACCCCACGAAAGCCCGCGCCAAGCTCGGCTGGGATCCTGGCAAGACCTCCTTCGAACAGTTGGTAAAGATTATGGTCGATGCCGATATGGCCAAGGTGGCCATCGAGCGTGCCGGCGACCGTGTGCGTACTAACCTTGTCGAGTATTTGGAGAAGGGAATAGTGAAGTAACAGTCAACGGACAACAGACAACGGACAACAGACAACAGACTTATGGCGGGCAGGAAACTGGAAAATTTACGCATTTGGATGGATGCTCGTGAATTGGTTGTTGATATCTATACATTGA
>JAZNYG010000004.1:0-17278 GCA_045594245.1 Bacteroidaceae bacterium | reverse complement strand
GCTGCAAACTTTATATTTCGCTCGTTTGTTGCTATCATTGTGTTAGTATTAAAGTATAAACCATAATAAGAAACGAAGATATGAGAATAACGGATATCAGAGGACGTGAGGTCCTGGACTCGCGCGGCACGCCTACCATAGAGGCCGACGTGGTGCTTGAGAATGGTGTTGTAGGACGTGCTTCCGTACCGTCGGGGGCTTCTACGGGTGAGAATGAGGCGCTGGAGCTGCGCGATGGCGACAAGCGTCGCTATGGCGGCAAGGGAGTGACGAAGGCGGTGGTGAACATCAACGAGCGTATAGCTCCCGTGCTGCATGGATGCAACGTGTATAACCAGCGCGAGCTGGACAAGCTGATGCTGGAGCTGGACGGTACGCCCACGAAACGTAACCTCGGAGCCAATGCGATGCTGGGCGTGTCGCTCGCCATAGCAAGGGCTGCGGCAAAGTCGTGCGGCATGCCGCTGTACCGATACATCGGTGGCACGAATGCCCATGTGCTACCCGTACCGATGATGAACCTGCTTAACGGTGGCCGACACTCCGACGCGCCCATCGCCTTTCAGGAGTTTATGGTAAGGCCCATCGGGGCACGTAGCATACGGCAGGCCATACAGATGGGTGCCGAGGTGTTTGGTGCACTGAAGAGCGTGTTGCGCAAGCGGGGCTACAGCACGGCCGTAGGCGATGAGGGTGGCTTTGCCCCTGCCCTGAGGGGCACCGAAGAGGCGCTGGAGTCGCTCGTGCAGGCCATCGAGGCTGCCGGATACAAGCCCGGTAAGGAGGTGACGCTGGCACTCGACTGCGCGGCATCGGAGTATTACAAGGATGGGGTGTATGACTACAGCCTGTTTGAGGGGCCCAACGGTAGTCGGCGCACCTCTGCCGAGCAGGTGTACTACCTCGAACGACTCATAGGGCTTTACCCGATAGACTCCATCGAGGATGGCATGGCCGAGAACGACTGGGAGGGATGGGCTATGCTCACCGAGCGCATTGGCGACCGCTGCCAGCTGGTGGGCGACGACCTTTTTGTGACGAACGTGAAGTACCTGCGCAAAGGCATAGAGCAGAACTGCGCCAACAGCGTGCTTGTGAAGGTGAACCAGATAGGTACGCTCAGCGAGACGCTCGACACCATCGAGATGGCCCGCCGCAATGGGTACAGCACCATCATCAGCCACCGCTCGGGCGAGACCGAGGACACCACGATTGCCGATATTGCCGTGGCGGTGAATGCGGGACAGATAAAGACGGGCTCGATGAGCCGTAGCGACCGTATAGCCAAGTACAACCAGCTAATCCGTATCGAGGAGGCGCTGGGTGGTACGGCGCGGTATGGGATAAGAAAGTAAGAACTTTGGCAATAATATAGGAGCTTACCCATTTTGTAATTCTCCTCCTAACTTAGGAGGAGTACCCGCATAGAGGGGGAGGTGGTATGGCTTTCTTAGAAAAATACCCCCTCCGCTGCGCTCGTCCCCCTAATTTAGGGGGACAATCTTGAGGTTCGGGTAAACATCTATATTATCCCCAAACTTTTTCGAGCCTTCGTTATATATCAGACCTTTGCCTTGGTTTGTTTTGCCGAGCGTCGGTTAATGATGATGAGCAGCACCAATACGGTGACGAAGATTATCGTCGACAGGGGGCGCAGCTCGGGGGTGAGACCGCCCTTGCGTGCATCGGAGTAGATGTAGGTGGAGAGGGTCTCGAGTCCGATGTTGCCCTTGGTGAAGAGGCTCACGGCAAAGTCGTCGATAGAGAGCGTGAACGAGAGGATGAAGCCGCTGATGATGCCGGGCTTGATCTCGGGGATGATGACCTTGCGCAATGCCTGGAAGGGTGTAGCGCCGAGGTCGAGGGCCGCCTCATAGATATTGGGGTTCATGCCCGTGAGGCGCGGCATCACGCTGAGCACCACGTAGGGGGTGCAGAAGGTGACGTGGGCAAGGATTACCGTGGTGTAGCCCTGCGATATGCCCAGTGCTACGAAGAGCAGGAAGAGCGAGATACCGGTGATGATGTCGGGGTTGATGAGGGGTATGTTGTTGAGGAAGTTGACCGCTTGTCGCTGGCGGTTCTTCAGGTTGTAGATGCCTATGGCGGCCACGCTGCCCAGCACGGTAGCGATGGACGAGGCCACCAGGGCAATGATGATGGTGTTCTGTATGGCACTCATCAGCGAGTTCGACATGCCCCCGTCGAAGAGGTTGGTGTAGAGCTTCAGGGAGAAGCCCGTCCAGTTGCCCAGCACCTTCGTCTCGGTGAACGAGAAGATGGCGATGATGAGAATCGGGGTGTAGAGGATTGCCAGCAGCAACCACAGATACCCTTTGGCTAATATCTTTTTTGCGTTCATCCTTGTTCTTTGTTTTTCGGAGTACCCGGAGAGTTCAGAGTACTCTAATTGTCAATTATCAATTGTGAATTGTCAATTTATATTATTCCCCCATGGCTCACCTCTCCCTCATCGTCGCCGCTGAAGAAGCTGGTGATGCCAATGATAATCAGCATGATGAGTGACAGGGCAGCACCATAGTTCATCGTGTCGCTCAGCATGATGTTCTCCTGGATGATGGAGCCGAAGAGGCGGATATCGTTCATCGTCAGCAGCTCAGAGATGGCGAAGGTCGATATCGTGGGCAGGAACACCATCATGATACCGCTCACCACACCCGGCATGGAGAGGGGCAGTATCACCTTGAGGAACACGCGCAGCTGGTTGGCTCCGAGGTCTTGCGCTGCCTCAATGAGGTTCTTGTCAATCTTCATCATCGTATTATATATAGGATAGATCATGAAGGGCAGGAAGTCGTAGGTGAGGCCGAAGAGCAGGGCACCCTCGCCGAGCGGTATGCCGGTGATGTCGAAGAGCGACACGGTAGCCAGTGTACGGATGAGGATGTTGACCCACATGGGCAGGATGAAGAGCAACACCATCGTCTTGGAACGGTTAAACTCCTTGTTGCTCAGTATGTATGCCGCGGGGTAGCCCAGCAGTATGCACAGGAAGGTAGTGATGATGGCTATGGCCACGGAGTAGACAAAGGTCTTGATGGCCTCGGGCTGCTCGATGAACTTGACGAAGTTGGCCACGGTGAAGTTGCCGCTATAGTCCATGAAGGCATACACGCCGATGAGTATCAGCGGCAACACCACAAACAGCAGCAGGAATATCACATAGGGGATAGACCATGTGCTGCGGCGCGATATGAATTTGATGAATTTGTTCATTGGGATTATAAATTCTTGTTAGACCCCTCCGCTTCATTACGCTCGTCTTATACTACGTGCTACGCTTGTAACGCCCCCGCCCTTTGGGCACCCCCTCTATGAACAGAGGGGGAGTTAGTATAATGCTTTTGAGTTAGTCTTGACGCGGAGCCTAATTGTCAATTCTCAATTTTCAATTATTCGAATATCTCCCGGCAATATGTTGATACCCACCATGTCGCCATCGTCCCACACGTCGTTGGTGTCTACGTAGAGGTAGTCGTCCTCGTCGGTCACGATGGTGAGGTGATAGTGGTTGCCTTTGTATAGGATGAGTCGTACGTCACCTTCGAGCACACCATCCTCCTTGTCGTCGGTGAGCTCTATCTTGTCGAAGTCCACCTCTACCTTCACCTCAGCGCCCTTCTCGAGCGAGTGGGGCATACATTCGAAGGTGGCTCCCAGCATGTCGATATGCGTCTCGTCCACCACCACGGCCTCGAAGGTGTTGCATGTGCGCTCCTTCTTCATCACGTGAATGTCCGACGGCTTGATGATGAGGCTCACCTCGCTCTCTGGCTCAAAGGCGTTGTAGTCCTGCACCATCAGCTCGTAGCCGTTGGGCAGCTGCACGGTCATCTCGTAGTGTACCCCCTTGAATATGCACGACGACACGCGTCCATGCAGCATGGCACTCTCCGTGGGGGCCATGATGTAGATGTCCTCGGGGCGGATGACCACATCGACGGGCACATTGTTGCCGAAGCCCTCGTCGACGCACTTGAACTCCGTGTCCATGAAGCGCACCAGGCGGTCCTCCACCATGGTGCCGTTGAGGATGTTGCTCTCGCCGATGAAGTCGGCCACGAAGCAGTTCTCCGGTTCGTTATATATATCGGTAGGCGTACCTATCTGCTGTATCACGCCCTCGCTCATCACCACGATGGTGTCGCTCAGTGTGAGCGCCTCCTCCTGGTCGTGGGTGACATAGATGAAGGTGATGCCCAGCGTCTTGTGCATCTCCTTGAGCTCCATCTGCATGTCCTTGCGCATCTTGAGGTCGAGTGCGGCAAGGGGCTCGTCGAGCAGGAGCACGGTGGGCTGGTTCACGATGGCACGTGCTATGGCCACGCGCTGCTGCTGTCCGCCCGAGAGCGAGTTCACGTCGCGATGCTCATAGTCCGTCATGCCCACCATCTTCAAGGCGCGTCTCACCTTGTTCTCTATGATGTTGGCCTTGGTCTTCTTCAGCTTCAGGCCGAAGGCTATGTTGTCGTATACGTTGAGGTGTGGAAATAGCGCATAGCGTTGGAATACCGTATTCATCGGTCGCTGATGCGGTGGTGTCTGTGTGATGTCGGCACCTTCCAATAGGATTTCTCCCTCTGAGGCAGTCTCAAAACCTGCCAAGATTCGCAGAAGGGTCGTCTTGCCGCATCCCGAGGGACCAAGGATGGTGACGAACTCTCCCTTTCTGATGTACAAACTCACATCATCCAGCACCTGCTTGTCTCCGAACCATTTAGACACGTGCTTGATATCGATGATGTTACCACCGGGTTCTACTCTGTTTTCAGCCAATGCCGTACTTTATTACAAGGTAATACAACATAAAAAATCCTAATTTCTCAAAAAGTGAGGACAAAATTAGTGCAAGGCGAGAGAAAAAACAAGTAAAACTTGATTTTTTCCGAGCCGCAGCCTAATTTCTGCCTGCAAAGCAGGCTAAAGATAGTGCAAAAAGTGAAATTTATTACCTTTAGTATTCGCTTTGCGAACACAGAATTTAGGCGGCGCCTCGGAAAATTACAAACAAGTTTGCATTTTCGCTCGGCTTGCGCTAAATTTGTCGGCGAATTTTATTAACCTATTCTAATTATTTGTAACAAAAATGAAGAAAAACAACTTTTTATCTATTGCTTGCGCTCTTCTTCTCGGTACGTCGTCAGTGGCTCCGCTTTGTGCGCAAGAGAGTGGTGACTGGTCTATGACCGTAGGTGCCGATGCCGTGAGCCATTACCTGTGGCGCGGTATGGAGCTGGGTGGCCCCAGTGTGCAGCCATCGGCCTACTTTGATTATGAGAAGGGCGACTGGGCAGTAAGCCTCGGCGTGTGGGGCACCAAATCGCTGTTTCATAACCGCTACGGAGAGCATTACAACGAGCTCGACCTCTCTGTAGAGGCTTCGTGGCGCAACCTCACGCTGTCGCTTGCCGACTATGCCGAAGGCCGCTACTTCGGTCCTTGGCAGGAGGGGCATTTCCTCGACTTCGGACTTAGCTACACCCTGAGCGAGAATATCCCCGTCACCTTCTCGTGGTACTCAATCATCAATCAGACCTTCGAGGGATCGCTCGATGGTGGTGGCTTCGACTGGGCTACAGCCTTCCCCTCCTACTTCGAGGTGGTGTATGACTTCTCCATCTCGGCTGTAGACTTTAGCGTAGCTGCAGGCATGTGGCCTTACGGTTCGGTGTATTATGGGAACGACGCCTTCGGTATCTGTAATCTCAACCTCAGTGCCGGTCACGAGTTTGAGTTCAATCATGGCGGCACACTGCCCGTATCGGCTCAAATTATGTATAACCCAGCTTGGAACGAGTTCTTCTGGGGCTTGAGCGTAGGCTACTACTTCTCTATAGACCTGTAACCGGCATTTCTGAAGCCCCGGGCATATCCCTTCCCTGGAGGCGAACACAGCGGTCTGCACACACCATGTGCAGGCCGCTTTTCTTTGCAACAATGAAAAATTGTACTATCTTTGCATTATATTATTATAGTTAGGCAGATGGGGTGATGTCCCTGTCTGCCCAACGTGCGTATAGACTATGGAAATACAGGAATTGGCAAAACGCTTTGCCGGGCACTCGGGAGTGAGTGCCATGCGGCATGTATGGAATGATGAGGCGGTGCGTACGATACATCTGAAGGGGCTCGCGGCTTCGGCGACTCCGATGCTGTTCAGTGCATTGGCCCTCGCCGATGAGCCGTGGCGGGTGCCTGTGGCGCTCTTCGTGCTGAACGACCTGGAAGAGGCGGGCTACTTTTACCACGACCTCACACAGGTGCTGGGCGAGGGACGGGTACTCTTTCTGCCCTCATCATACAAGCGGGCCATCAAGTACGGGCAGAAGGACTCGGCCAATGAGGTGCTGCGCACGGAGGTGCTTACTCGCCTCACAGAGGCGAGTAAATTGACAATTGACAATGGACAATTGACAATGAATAGTACGGAGACTTGCGAAGAACACGAGAACCGTCCGGATGGCAATAATTGTCAATTGTCCATTGTCAATTGTCCATTGTATATTGTCTCTTACCCCGATGCCCTGGCCGAGCTGGTGGTGTCGCGCGATACCTTGAACGACCGCTCGGTGCGCCTTGCCGTGGGCGACACGGTGGAGATTCCCCAGATGGAGGCGACACTGGTGGGCGAGGGCTTTGAGCGGGTGGACTATGTGTACGAGCCGGGGCAGTTTGCCGTGCGTGGTAGCATCATCGACGTGTTTTCCTATGCCTCGGAGTATCCCTACCGTATCGACCTCTTCGGGGATGAGATTGACAGCATACGTACGTTTGAGATTGAGTCGCAGCTCTCGCGCGACAAGGTGCAGCAGGTGAGCATCGTGCCTAACTTCGAGGGTGGGGCAGGGGATGAGGTCTCTTTCTTCGACTTCCTGCCCAAGGGCAGTGCGCTGGCATTCCAGGACTACGCTTGGGTGCATGAAAGGATAGAACAATTGAATGAGGAGGGTTTTTCGCAGCAGGCGGTGCAGGCAATGGATGAAGCAACTGATTGTGTGCTCCATCTCCTTGACGCAACGGACTTCCTGCGCAAGACCACAGACTTCCGCCGCATCGAGTTTGGTGTGAAGGCATCCTCGGCTGTTCATGCTACGGTAACCTTCGACACTTCGCCCCAGCCGCTCTTTCACAAGAACTTTGAACTGGTGGAGCAGTCGCTCACCGACCTCATAGAGCGAGGCTATCAGGTGTATATACTCACCGACAGTGCCAAGCAGGCCGAGCGCCTGAAGACCATCTTCGAGGAGCGCGGCAGCAACATCCCCTTCACGGCGGTGGACAAGACCATTCATGGCGGATTCATCGACAACACCATGCGCGTGGCCTGCTTTACCGACCATCAGATATTCGACCGTTTCCATAAGTATAACCTCCGTAGCGACAAGGCGCGTAGCGGCAAGATGGCCATCTCGCTCAAGGAACTCAGCCAGTTTGAGCCGGGCGACTACGTGGTACATATCGACCACGGTGTGGGCCGCTTTGCCGGACTGGTGCGTATGCCCAACGGCAACAGCACGCAGGAGGTGATAAAGCTCGTATACAGCAACGATGATGTGGTGTTCGTGTCTATCCACTCGTTGCACAAGATTTCCAAGTACAAGAGCAAGGAGGGCGAGGCACCGCGCATCAATAAACTGGGCACGGGCGCTTGGGAGAAGCTCAAGGAGCGCACCAAGACCAAGATCAAGGATATCGCCCGCGACCTCATCAAGCTCTACTCGCAGCGTGCGCAGGAGAAGGGCTTTGCCTATAGCCCCGACAGCTTCATGCAGCACGAGCTGGAGGCGAGCTTCCTCTACGAAGACACGCCCGACCAGCTGAAGGCTACCGTAGACATCAAGGCCGACATGGAGCGCCAGCGCCCGATGGACCGCCTCGTGTGCGGCGACGTAGGCTTCGGCAAGACCGAGGTGGCCGTGCGTGCAGCCTTCAAGGCGGCTTGCGACAACAAGCAGGTGGCGGTGCTGGTGCCCACCACCGTGCTGGCCTACCAGCATTGGCGCACCTTCTCGGAGCGACTGAAAAACTTCCCCTGCCGCGTGGAGTACCTGAGCCGTGCCCGCTCGGCTGCCGACACGAAGAAGGTGCTGGAGGGGCTCAAGAGCGGTGAGGTGAACATCGTGGTGGGCACGCACAAGCTCATAGGCAAGGGCGTGAAGTTCAAGGACCTGGGCCTGCTCATCATCGATGAGGAGCAGAAGTTTGGCGTATCGGTGAAGGAGAAGCTGCGCCAGCTGAAGGTGAGCGTAGATACGCTCACGCTCACGGCCACCCCTATACCGCGCACCCTGCAGTTCTCGCTCATGGGAGCACGCGACCTGAGCGTCATACAGACTCCGCCACCCAACCGCTATCCCATACAGACCGAGGTGCACACCTTCAATGAGGAGATTATCCGCGAGGCGGTGAACTTTGAGCTCAGCCGTAACGGACAGCTCTTCATCATCAACAACCGCATACAGAACCTTGCCGAGCTGGCGGCACTCGTCACACGCAATGTGCCCGATGCCCGCGTATGTATCGGGCACGGACAGATGCCGCCCGAGGAGCTGGAGAAGGTCATCATGAGCTTCGTGAACCACGACTACGACGTGCTCATAGCCACCTCTATCGTGGAGAACGGCATCGACATACCCAATGCCAATACCATCATCATCAATCAGGCACACAACTTCGGCCTGAGCGACCTGCACCAGATGCGAGGCCGCGTGGGGCGTGGCAACAAGAAGGCATTCTGCTACCTGCTGGCTCCGCCACTCTCAGTGCTCACCCCCGAGGCACGTCGCCGATTGCAGGCCATCGAGAACTTTACCGACCTGGGCAGTGGCATCCATATCGCCATGCAGGACCTCGACATCCGCGGTGCAGGCAATCTGCTGGGTGCCGAGCAGAGCGGCTTCATTGCCGACCTCGGCTACGAGACCTATCAGAAGATTCTGGGCGAGGCGGTGCACGAACTCAAGACCAATGAGTTTGCCGACCTCCTCATGGGCGACGTGGCCGAAGGGGAGAAAATCAGCGGTGACGGATTCGTGGAGGAGTGTGCCGTGGAGAGCGACCTCGAACTGCTGTTCCCCAATGAGTATATCCCCACCAGCAGTGAGCGCATGCTCGTGTACCGCGAGCTCGATAGCTTGGAGACGGATGAGGAGGTGGCCAAGTTCCGCACACGCCTCACCGACCGCTTTGGTCCTGTGCCCCCGATGGGCGAGGAGCTGCTCCGCGTGGTACCGCTCCGCCGCATAGGCAAGCAGCTGGGTATCGAAAAAATCCTGCTCAAGGGTGGCCAGATGGCGCTCTACTTCGTGAGCAACCTCGAGAGTCCCTACTATGACAGTGCTGCCTTTGGCCGCGTGATGAACTATACGGCGATGACTCCCTACGAATGCCGTTTCCGTGAATTGTCGGGCAAGCGTAGTCTGCTCATCAAGGGTATCGACAGCGTGGAGACAGCGTTGAGTGTGCTACAGGCGATGCAACGATAAAAAATTTTGCATATTTGTATAAGAATTCATACCTTTGCTTGTTGAAACTAATGGGGAGTTATTCTTCCTCAACGACTATATAATATAATAAAGGAGACAGTATGAGTTTCGGAACATTCAACTTTCAGGAGTTTATCAGTGCATTTATCATCTTGTTTGCTGTGATTGATGCCGTGGGGTCTACACCTATTATCATCTCGTTGCGTGAGGGCGGAAAAACCATAAAGCCAACGAAGGCGACCTTGCTGTCGACCTTGTTGCTCGTAGCCTTCTTCTATGCTGGCGATGTGATGCTCAAGCTTTTTCATGTCGACATAGCTTCGTTTGCGGTAGCTGGCTCTATCGTCATCTTTCTGATGGCTATAGAGATGCTGCTCGATGTGGAGATATTCAAGTTCAAGGGGCCCACGAGTGAGGCTACTATTGTGCCGCTTGTGTTTCCGCTGATTGCTGGTGCCGGTTCGTTTACCACATTGCTCTCGTTGCGTGCCGAGTATGCCGACATTAACATCCTTCTCGGCTTGCTCGTTAATATGGGCTTTGTGTTCTTTGTGCTGACGATGACCGATAAGGTGCAGCGATGGATGGGAAAGGGAGGCGTGTATGTCGTGCGCAAGTTCTTCGGCGTTATTCTTATGGCCGTGGCCGTACGCCTCTTTACCGATAATATCGCCGAACTGATTCTGAATATCAGCGCGCAGGCGGCAGGTTAGAAAAACTTTCCTACGCTGATTTGCAGCGAGTGGTTCCGAAAGCCCTCCAAATGTCCGTATGGACTCTTGTATATAGGGATTAAGCCCCAATAAAAGTCGGCATCGATGAAGTAGCCCGTAGGCGAAAGCCAGCCGATACCGGCCGTGAAGCCAAAGTCGAAGGGGTTGGCATCGCCGCTAATGTCAAGGTTGTCATCCCGATGTAATAATAGCCCCAGTTGAGGGCCAAAGTGGATGTTGGCACCATCTATTATTGTGGGGTGGAAGAATTTCAGCTGGATTGGAAGCGTGAGGTAATGTTGTTGGAGACGGAAAAAATCTTCTGTATCCATATCTACGATAAGCGTCTCATCTTTACAGTTTCGTTGCGTATAATTAAGGTCGGCCTGTATATCAAGCCACGAAGTCAGCGTGTAGTAGGTGGTGACTCCTACGGTCGCTCCCCATTGTGCTGTTAGAGATTTTGAGGGGCCAGGTTCTGTGTATCTTGAGCGATTGGCTCCTAAGCGTACTCCCCACTGCATCTGGGCGGAAAGCCCAATTGTGTATAGTAAAGAGGCGATGATGATGATAGTCTTTTTCATTTGTCAGATGCTTGTGTTTTTCACAAAAAAATGAACTCATCTAAAAAAGATTAATATTTCCCCTCCTCAAAGGTACGGAGCACCTCGTAGCGCCCGCTGTCGGCTGCTACGATAAAGTAGCCGTCAATCTCGGGGTGACGCTCACAATAGGCTATGGCCGAGTCTACCCCCATTACCATGAAGGCAGTGGCGAGAGCGTCGGCACGCATGCAGTTGTCGGCAATCACGGTAGCCGAGAGCAATGAGTGCTGCACAGGATATCCTGTGCGTGGGTCTATGGTGTGGGCATACTTTACGCCGTCTTTGTAATAGAAGTTGCGGTAGTTGCCCGATGTGGCGATGGCGCAATCCTGGAGGCGCAATACGGTTTGCAGCTCCTGATTGGTCGATAGCGAGTCATCGATGGGCTTGTTGATGCCGATGCCCCATGGGTTACCATGGCGGTTGTGCCCCTTGACTACCACTTCGCCTCCAATCTCTACCATGTAGTTCTTTATGCCACAGCTGTCGAGCACGCGGGCTACACGGTCGCTGCCGTAACCTTTGGCGATGGCGCTGAAGTCGAGCATGATGCGCGGGTCGTCCTTGGCTACACGGCCATCAATGAGATTGATGCAACTCATGCCGATGAGGCTACGCAAGCTATCGATGGTGGAGGCGTTGACCTCGATGCCGTTCTTGAAGCCGAAGCCCCATGCATTGACGAGCGGTGCTACTGTGGGGTCGAAGGCTCCGTGGCTCTCCTCATATACCACTTGGGCATTGCGAAATACCTCGGTGAAGAGTGAGTCTACGATGATGGAGTCATTGTTGTTGATGTGGGTGATGATGGAGCGCTTGTTGAATGGCGACAACGAGTTGTCTACTGCCTGCATGGCTCCTACAATGTCGGCCTGCAGGTCGGCATTATGCTCGTAGGTCACGGTGTAGAGCGTACCGAAAATCTTTCCTTGCTGTGTGCGGTACGTGGGTTTACTCTTACTTAGTATGATAACGCTTCCTATGATAAGGAATAAGAGAAAAGGCAGGTGCCAACGTTTGTTCATCTTTTTTAATATGTTTCTTTCTGTAGAAATGCAAAATTACGGAAAAAACGTGAGTTTGTATATGTGTTTAAATGATATTTTTTAGTCTTGGCTATTCATCTATAAATAGTTGCTTGAGTATTATGCTTCTTGGCAGTTTTTTTTGTATATTTGCACCCTATTTTTAGCGATGCAGCAATATTCATCGACATTACTGGAACGTGCAGTAGGCGAATTTGCCAAACTGCCGGGCATTGGGCGCAAGACGGCACTCCGTCTGGTGCTGCACCTGTTGCGTCAGCCAGCAGCCGAAGCCGAGTCATTTGCCGATGCCATAGCTACACTGCGCCGTGAGGTGAAATATTGCAAGGTGTGCCACAATATCTCTGATAGCGATGTGTGTGACATCTGTTCGCAGCCCTCGCGCGACAACAGTATGGTGTGTGTGGTGGAGACGGTGCGCGATGTGATAGCTGTGGAGAACACGTCGCTCTATCGGGGCCTGTATCACGTGCTGGGTGGAGTCATCTCGCCGATGGACGGCATAGGCCCTTCGGACCTTGAAATAGACAGCTTGGTGGAGCGTGTGCGCTCGGGCGAGGTGAAGGAGGTTATCTTTGCGCTCAGTCCTACGATGGAGGGAGATACCACTAACTTCTACATCTATCGCAAGCTCGAAGCTACGGGCGTGAAGATGTCGGTGCTCTCGCGTGGTATCTCTGTGGGCGACGAGTTGGAGTATGCCGATGAGGCTACGCTGGGACGTTCGCTGGTGAACCGCATGCCTTTTACAGGAAAAAGCTATTGATAAATACGGATATATAATATTGAATATGATTGACTATAAGAAAATAAGCCGCAACATCTTCATCTTCTATGCTGTGCTCATGGCGTCTGTCGTGGCGTTCGTCGTGTCTTGTGAACTGAATCTGCTGCCGCTGGAAGGCTTGTTGGTCGATGTTGATGCCACTGCGATGTATGTCCTTGAGGTGGCAACACTTTTTGTGGTGGGTATTGGTCTGTTGGCTGCGCTCAAGGGCTTCCATTGGTGTCTGCATCATAAGGTGCTTGTCGCTGAAAGCCTGCAAAGAGCAAATCTTTATACCGGCTACAGCTTTGTGCGTATAGCGATATTGGGCGCACTGATGTTGTACGGTGCATTCTTGTACTATGCAACTTTGGAGAATTGGGGCATGTATTATGGCCTTGCGGCTTTTGTGGCCTCGCTGTTCTGTCTGCCTTCTGCCGAAGGCGTGAAGGTGGAGCTGACTATGGATGCCGACAAAGAATAATGGTGTTGAATACGAATCTGTCAGACCGTCTATAGAAGTGCAACTCTCTGTAATCATCGTCAACTACAACGTCAAGTACTACTTGGAGCAATGCCTCGAGTCGGTGCGCCGTGCATCCCAAGGCTTGCTGGTGGAGACGTTTGTGGTGGACAATCTCTCGTCCGACGGTTCCATAGCCTATCTTCGCGAGCGCTTTCCCGAGGTGGCTTTCATTGAGAACAAGGAGAATGTGGGCTTTGCCCGTGCCAACAATCAGGCCATACGTATGTCATCGGGCAAGTATGTGCTGCTGCTCAATCCCGACACGATAGTGACGGAACATACATTCAGCGATTTCATACATTTCATGGACTCACACCCCGAAGCGGGTGGGGCCGGAGCCTATATGTTGCGTGCCGATGGTACATTTGCTCCCGAGAGCCGACGTGCCCTGCCCACACCATTTGTGGCGTTCTGCAAGATGTCGGGGTTGGCTGCTCTGTTTCCTAAATCCCGCTTGTTTGGCCGCTACTATATGCGCTATCTTGATGAGAACGAGGTTAATGAAATTGAAATTATTTCGGGTGCCTTTATGTTTCTTCGTCGCGAGGCTTTGGATAAGGTGGGGCTGCTCGATGAGGATTTCTTCATGTATGGCGAGGACATAGACCTCTCATATCGCCTGCTCAAGGGAGGATATAAGAACTATTTTCTTCCTTCCAGAATGCTCCATTATAAGGGTGAGAGCACGGTGAAGAGTTCGTACCGCTATATATATACTTTCTATCAGGCTATGCGCCTCTTCTTCAATAAACACTATTCCCACTATTCCTTTATTGTGAGCATTCCCATTACTTTGGCTATTTGGGCTCGTTCATTTATGGCATACGTGGGTAATCAGTTCCGCCATTGCACGGAGCGGGTGGGCGAGGCCACTTCCAAGAGTGCGCTGGTGGTAGGCAGTGCACCTATGCTCGATGAAGTACGCGTACTGCTGGAGAAAGCTTATCCGACAGGAAAACACCGTTTTGTTGAAAGCACTGAAGCCCTATCCTCTGAAGGGCATTTGGCTGTTGCCGATGACTTCAGTAGTTATGACATGGTAGTGTACGATATGGATTCATATTCTTTTGGCACAGTGCTGCGCCTGCTCGAGAATACGCCAGGGAATACCCTGCGCATAGCAACCTATTCTGCAAAATCAAAGGTGCTGGTGACGGAGACTGCTCTGCATACCTTGAATAATTCATGATTCAGAATGAACACTATGCTTCTTCAGTCCGAAACTTTGCAGCTGCGTGCGCCTGAATTCTCAGACCTTGACTTTATGTTCCACATAGAGAATGATACTCGTCTTTGGCTTGTGTCGGCGTGCAAGGTCCCCTATTCGCGCTATCTTTTGCAGCAATATATAGAGTCCAACTCCCACGATATATATGCCGACAAGCAGTTGCGCCTAATGATAGAGCATCGGCAGGGTGGGGTGGTAGGAATTGTCGACCTCTTCGATTATAATCCAGCCTACCATCGTGCCGAGGTGGGTATTGTTGTCGATAGTGCATATCGCCGTCAGGGCTATGCGCGCGAGGCTCTGTCGCTGCTGTGCAATTATGCAGCCACCATATTGGGAGTGCACCAACTTTATGCCTATGTGTTGTGCGAGAATGTCGCAGCATGTAATCTTTTTGCCCAATGCGGTTTTACTCATGTGGCAACATTGTCCGATTGGGTGTTTTCTAATAGAGAATACAAGAGCGTGGTGCTGTATCAACGTATATTTGAAAAATAATTTAATAAAAAAACGCTCAAACGTTTTGTAAATACAGAAAAAGTGTCTATCTTTGCACCCGCAATCGAGAGAGATTGCCTTTGGATTTGAAATTTTCTGGTGCGTTAGTTCAGTTGGTTAGAATATCTGCCTGTCACGCAGGGGGTCACGGGTTCGAGTCCCGTACGCACCGCACAGAAAATCCAGTCCTTAGTAAGCAAATAATTTGGTGCGTTAGTTCAGTTGGTTAGAATATCTGCCTGTCACGCAGGGGGTCACGGGTTCGAGTCCCGTACGCACCGCAAGAGAGAAGCCAGTAGGCTTCTCTCTTTGTTTTATATAACTAGCGTCTCTTGCCCATCCCGAGGATATGTAAGTGGTAGTTGATTACGAGTCTTTATAAAACTCTGCTTTTTTGAAAATAGTAATATTTATTTCTTATACTATAAAAAAACGGGCTAAAATGTGTATATTTGTAGTCGGAAGTTGTAAGGTATTTTCCGAAAAAGAATTGAATGAGAAAATAAACGGATTTATAGTATGAGAAAATTTTATTTATGCTTGGTAGCGCTGTTCACGGTAATGGGAGTTGTGGCTGCCGATGAGAAGGACATTACGCAGGCCTATGTGCAGAATGCCTCGTTTGAGGCCGATGCCGTAGCCAATCTTGCCGAAGTGACAAATTCTGCCGACGGACGCCGCGGCTGGACACTCGCCAACCCTGTGGGGTGGACGGTGAGCGGCACCGCAGTGACGCAGCTGTTGGTAAAGGCCGACTGCTATGCCGACAATAACTTTGGGCTGGTGACCACCGTTGCCGATGGCGAGGCCGCCTACTACCTGCGCCAGGGATGGGCCGAGGGCACGACCAGGGTGGCGCAGACCCTGAAGAATCTGCCTGCAGGCAAGTACAAACTCACCATAGATCATCGTACGGGGTATGCCAACAGTGCTACCTCATCGCTCACCCTCTCGGCGGGTGCTACCGCAGTGACCGAGAGTTTCGTGCAGGGCAGTGCGGGCTTCTTTGCTACGGCTCCGTGGAAGACGAGCGAAGTAGTGTTTTCGACAGCCTCGGCAGGCGATGTGGAGATTGCCGTGAAGGCCGATTGGCTCTCGGGAGGCAGCTGCGTGATGATGGACAATATACGCCTGTATGAACTCCCTGATGACTATGTGGAGCCGGAAGAACCCGATGAGACTGATGTCACAAGTCCCACCGAGGGTGTCATCACCCACGACTTCGTGCCCGAGGCACAGATGAAGGATGACCTGCTGCAGATGTTGGCCAACTTCAGCCTATGGATGAAGAACGACTTTCAGCCCTGCGAGGCTCCCAACAGCATAGGTGAGGTGTGTGGCTGTTTCCGTGGCGAGAACACCATGGCCAACGATGAGCGTGGTGTGCGCCCCAATGCTGACCTCTCGATGATATGTGCCTTCCTGGTGAAGTATGCCAAGGATAAGGTGACCCTGCCTAAGGGCGTGACATGGACCGATGTGGAGGATATGGCTATGCAGTCGCTTGTGTTTGCCTACTCTACCCACAAGGCCAACCGCCTCAAGGTGTGCAAGGGCAACAACTACTGGGGCTCCACGAGCAAGAACGACTACACATGGGAGTCGTCGCTATGGGCCATGTCTGTAGCCTACTCGGCCTACTTCCAGTGGAATAAGCTCACTGATGAGCAGAAGGGATACATCTACGCCCTGCTCAAGGCTGAATGTAACTACGAGTTGGAGCGCTCTATCCCCACGGGCTATGTCTCTGACTCCAAGGCTGAGGAGAATGGATGGGAAGCTGATGTGCTGGCTGCTGCCTTGGGTCTCTTCCCTAATGATGAACTGGCACCGAGATGGTTTGCTCGCCTACGTGAGTTTGCCATCAATAGCTACTCGCACTATGCTGATGCTACCGACCGCACTGTCATCGATCCCGACTATGACAACACTACTGTGGCCGACCTCTATAAGGGAAAGAACCTCTACGATGACTTCACCTTGCAGAATCATAACCTTTTCCACACCAGCTACCAGAACGTGGTGATGCAGGAGCTGGGCGAGGCTGCCCTGGCACTGAAGATGTTTCAGCTGGGTACTACAGGCGTGGAGAAGTGGAAGACTAATGCCTTGATGCACAACAATCAGGAGGTGATGGACGAGGTGCTCAACTGGCTCGCTCTGGCCGATGGCGAATTGGCCATGCCCAATGGCAATGACTGGAGCCTCTTCCTCTTTGACCAGATTACTTCGTACTCTACGATGGCTTGTTTCCTGCGCGATCCCAATGCGCTCATGCTCGAGAATATGGCCTACAAGTATATCAAGGCACGTCAGCAGACTACCTCTGATGGCTCATGGCTGCTCAATGCCGATGTGGGTGCCCGCCGTATGGGCGTGCAGGCTCACCG
>JAZNYG010000003.1:0-2878 GCA_045594245.1 Bacteroidaceae bacterium | reverse complement strand
GTTATCTCTGGAATGATATAGGCTGTGTCGTCCAACGACTTGTCACGGCCATAGAACATGCAGTAATATATCGGTTGATAGATGATTCCGCCCTTCTTTCGTACCTCACGTTCATTGCTCAGTACTACGGCTCTTGCAATGTGATAATCCGCAGTATTGAGGAATTTGTCCAATGCACTGTGTACGGTATAGTCCTTGCCCGATTTTACCTCAATGGGGAGTACAGTTAGGTTGTCGTAGTCATCTATCAAGTAGTCCACTTCGCCTCGTTGCTTGTTATCGTAATAATGCAGAGGGTATCCATGAGCATGCAACTCTTGGGCTACCACTGATTCATATACCGAACCGAGGTTTACGCTTCGCTCATCTCGCAATACGGCATTGATATTGGTGTCATACAGAAGGTTGGTCAGCAATCCCACATCGTTCATGTAGAGTTTTATCAAGTTTTTACTTTCCGACTCCAATAGTGGAAACTTGGGGTTACTTACAGCCTGTATCGAAAGAGCTATGCCAGAATTGGTCAGATACTCGAATTCTTCGGCATAATCGCTGAATTGCTTGTGTCCTTTTGTATCTTCTATATGCTTTACGATAATTCGCTTCTTCTTGTTTCCCATATTTGATGGTATCATATCGTAAATCTTGCGTATCACCAATTTCTTATCGATGTCATATTGCGATGCGTCTATCCTATAAAATGCGTGGATGTCACGTTGCACTTTACGCACATGCATCATGTTTCTGTTTTCCAGAAACTTATTTATAGCCTCAGGTAATCCGCCTACCAATAGGTATAGTTTGAATTGCTGCAACATATAGTTGTGCATCGACTCATTGAGCGATTCACCGGCAAGAAACTTTTCTCTTACTCCATCAATAGTTTCCTTGCCACATCCCATAGCGAGCAAGAACTCTTCAAAGTCGAGCGGATACATTTCCTCTATCGTCACGCTTCCTATGGGCACTGATGCTGTCTGAGCCAGTGCCACCCCTAATTGTGAACCACTAGCAATGTATGTATAGCGACCTTCTTGGTTAAGAAATTTCAGCATCGTCATCAGGTGTGGATAGCTCTGTATCTCGTCGAGGAATACAAGTGTATCCTCTTTTGTACCTAATTTGTTTCCTGCTATTGTGCCCAATTGCAGATAGAAATCAGCAGTGCTCCTTACTGTTTCAAATATACCGATACTCTCTTTATCCTCTTTCAAGTTAATCTCGATGTAGTTCTTGAACATTTTTTTCCCGACATGGCGTATCAGATACGACTTTCCTATCTGTCGTGCTCCATTTATGAGCAGGATTTTCTTCGGTTCATTTCTGAAGAATGCTCCTATGCGATGGGCAAACTTACGGTACAGCATATTATATTTCTTTTATTTAAACGCAAAAATAAGTGTTTCAGTTTATTTGCACAAGTCATCGGGACTTTTTCTATTAAAACAGCATGCAAAATCGGGACTTTTTCCATTGAAATATCGTATAAAAACGGGACTTTTTCCATTTTGCGCATACAAACACCATGCTGAAAATATCTGATGCAGGACTCTTTTAACCCTAAAAAAGTTGCAGAAGACGGAGGTTTGTTGCAACTTTGCCAATCATTAATCCTCTGCTCTATTGGGCACAAACAACATATATTGATGACACCAGCCACATACACCTTCAGCAGTCCTATCGGCATCGTTCGGCTCACCGAGGAGCAGGGAGCCATCACGCACATTGCACTGACAGACCATCGCGATGCCACCTCTCTTCCCAGCCCTCTTATGTGCGAAGCGGAGCGGCAGATAACAGAGTACCTGAACGGTACACGCCAGCAAATGGACTTTGCCATACGGATGGAGGGCACTCCCTTCCAACTGCGTGTGTGGCAGGCACTGCAACAGATTCCCTACGGCTCTACACGCTCCTACGGAGAGCTTTCCGCCCTGCTGGGCAAGCCTGGCGCAAGCCGTGCTGTGGGGATGGCCTGCAACAAGAATCCCCTGCTGCTCATCGTCCCTTGTCATCGCGTGATAGGGGCAAACGGCAAACTCACGGGCTTTGCCTGCGGACTGGAAGTCAAGCGGTACTTGCTGTTGCTGGAGAAGGGAAGCTCCTCATAGCTATTCCCCTTCCCGATTTATTCTGTAATACTTATCTATGCCTCCGTAGCCAATAATCAGTTTGTTCTCACGGGTTTTCTTGATGAAGCTATCGAGACGTTTCTGAAACTCTTCGGGGCGTTTTCTTGCAGCATCGATGTAGGCAACACGGATACGTTTGTAGGACGGCGCGAAGCTGTTATAGTGCTCCCATGCCTTTTCGTCACGCTTGATGGCCGCAATGATGTCTTCAGGGAACAGATAGGGAGCTTTGATTATACTGAGAACACGCTCACGTATGCTTGGATGGATAAGTTCCTGCTCTTCAAGCCATATCAGCCGCTCTATATTTGGCCTCGAATATGGGCTGCCAGGCCTTCGGGGCGTAAACCGCTGGGCGCGATGGGTGGGGTTAATGTGCTTGATGACTCCATCAATCCATCCAAAGCATAGCGCCTCCTCCACGGCATCATTATAGGAGAGCGCTTCTTCTCCCGCCGCTTTCATCGGGAAAACGAACCAGACCTCCTTTTCCTTGTCGAAATTCGCCGAGAGCCAGGCTCTCCATTCTTCTCTATGGCTGGTGTAAAAAGTATTCATACCGTGTTCCCTGATGAAGTGAGCCGCGCGTCATCTTTCTCTTTACGCTACTCCTTGTTCTTGCTGTCCATAAATATCGTTACAGGGCCATCGTTGATGAGTGCACACTGCATGTCGGCACCAAAAACACCCGTTTTCACCGGCTTTCCGAGGGTGGCGGAGAGCTCGGTGCAGAACTTCTCGTAGAG
>JAZNYG010000002.1:0-42170 GCA_045594245.1 Bacteroidaceae bacterium | reverse complement strand
TTTTTGCTTGCCTTTTGTCATCTTGAACGAAGTGAAAGATCTCTTTCAAGTTTCGATGCGAGATTGCCTTAACGGCGACCTAAAGGTTGTTTCACTGCGTTCAGAATGACAGGAGCGTTTGTTTGTTTTCTTGATTCATACCTTCTGTTTTTTCTGTTCGGTTTGTCGAATTGTTTGCGTATCCGTGGATATTTGATTAAATATCCGCGGATATTTCATCACGTATCCGTGGATATTTCATTACGTATCCACGGTTACGCGAAGTTTTTGCTTTGTCTTCGTGGTTTATTGGTTGTATGTTTTTGTTTTTTCTCATATTGCTGTTTTTGTTTTTACTCACACAAATCTCACAGATCTCACGAAATCTTCTTCCATCGTTGTTTTTTGTTTCACGCGAATCTCGCGAAAAACGCGAAAAACCAGGTTCTATGAATTTGTCTCACACAGATCTCACGAATCTCACAGATGGCGCGTCGCTTCGCCCGCGCTTGTCGGCTTTGCCGAGTGCTCTCAGCCGGATGGTACATACGAGCGCAAGCGATGTATGCTTTCGTGAGATTCGTGAGATCTGTGTGAGACCAAAAATCCAGCGATGAAAGAAATCTTCGCGTTTTTCGCGAGATTCGCGTGAGATTAAAAACATCTTTGCGTGAGGTTAGAGTGACTCCAACTTATCCACTACTTCGCCATCGAAGAGGTTGATGGTGCGTGTGGCGTATGAGGCATCGCGCATGCTGTGGGTGACCATGACAACGGTGGTGCCGCCTTCGTTGAGCTGGCGCAGGAGGCCCATCACTTCGCGGCCGTTGGCAGAGTCGAGGTTACCTGTGGGCTCGTCGGCAAGGATAATCTGTGGGCGTGTGACTACGGCACGGGCTATGGCTACGCGCTGCTGCTGTCCGCCGCTGAGCTGGTGGGGATAGTGGTGGGCGCGGTGGCTGATGCCCATACGCTCCATGGCCTCTTCGATGCGTGGAGCGCGTTCGGCAGCGGGCACGCCCATATATAAAAGAGGTAGCTCGATGTTCTCGCGCACGTTGAGTTCGTCGATGAGGTTGAAGCTCTGGAACACGAAGCCGATGACGCCACGGCGCAGACGCGTGCGGTCGTCTTCGCTGAGGGCGGTGACATCGGTGCCCTGCAGGTGGTAGGTGCCTGAGGTGGGGTTGTCGAGGAGGCCGAGGACATTGAGCAGGGTAGACTTGCCACAGCCCGAGGGGCCCATGACGGCGACGAACTCGCCTTCGCTCACTTGGATGTTTACTCCGCGCAGGGCGCGTGTCTCTACTTCTTCCGTGCGGAAGTACTTCTGAAGATTCTCTGTCTTGATCATAATTGTAGTTTTTTTATGGTTAATACTTTATGTTGTTACTTTTTCGGCTATGTCATCCTTATCAACGTGAAGAATGACAGAGGCGCGATACTAAAGATTAGGCCTACAAAAACCGTGCCAAAACGTTAAAGTAAAGAAATACAACGAAGTAACGATTTTGAAGGTTCGGGAAATATGTGCGAAATCGCACAAAAATGTGCGTTTTCGCACATACTGCGTATGGGAATAATGATTATCTTTGTGGCGGAGAATGAAAATACTCTGTACGAGAGAAATATATTCACTACATTGCGGTATATAAAAAGCTATGAAAATGAAATCTCTAAATGAAATCTCATACAAAATTATTGGTTGCGCCATGGAGGTGTACAAGACACTTGGTCCAGGCCTACTTGAATCAGCCTACGAAAAAGCCCTTATACATGAACTTAACCTTGCAGGCATTCCCGTGCAGTCACAAGTCGAAGTGGAAATGAACTACAAAGGTGTGAATATCGGTGAGGGATTGCGTCTCGACCTTCTTGTTGACGACCAAATTATCGTAGAGCTCAAGTCGGTGGAGGAAGTAAAGCCTGTGCACCATAAACAGTTGCTCACCTATCTCAGACTCATGGACAAACGCCTCGGACTGCTCATAAACTTCAACGTCACTGACATCATGCAGGGCATCAAACGCGTAGTGAACAATCTATAGATTGCGCTGAGAAGATTAGGTCTCACGCAGACTCCGCAGACCTACGCAGAATGAGCTGCCTTGCTTCGCTCGCAGCTGTCGGCTATGCCGAGTGTTTTCAGCCGGATGGTAGGCGAGGGCGATAGCGACTCGCAAAGGTCTGCGTAAATCTGCGGAGTCTGCGTGAGATAATATAAGGCTCTGCGAGAAAAGAGACTTAGAGGAGATAAATCATAAGAGCTGCCGTCGTAACCAACGCTATCATATCGCGTAGGTCCAAGAGCGGAACGATATCTCCCTTTAATTCCATATGATTACTTAAAAGATATACAGTATGCCACAAGGAACAATACTTATCGTTGATGATAATGAGGATGTGCTCTTTGCACTGAACCTGCTGCTGAAGCCGCACTTTCGGAAGGTGAAGGTGAGCAGCACGCCCGACCGTATAGCGCAGTTTATGGAGAGCGACGACCCCGACGTGATACTGCTCGATATGAACTTCAGCCGCGACGCAAGCAGCGGACAAGAAGGTATGGAGGTATTGCACGACATACTCAGGCGCGATGCCGAAGCGGTGGTGGTGATGATGACGGCCTACTCAGACATGAGCAAGGCCATCAATGCCATCAAGGCGGGCGCCACGGACTTCGTGGCCAAGCCGTGGGAGAACGAGAAGCTGATAGCTACGCTCACCGCGGCAGCAAAGCTGCGCCAGGCACGCCGCGAGAAAGCCTCGCTGCAGAAGCAGGTGGAGGGAATGGCCGAGAGCAGTGTGCCGCCTATCATCGGGCGATCGGGAGCGATGATGAAGGTGCTGGATATGGTGGAGGTGTTGGCCAAAACCGATGCCAACGTGCTCATACTGGGCGAGAACGGTACGGGCAAGGACCTCGTGGCGCGTGCCCTGCACGGCTACTCGGCACGTGCTGCACATCCGCTGGTGACGATAGACCTGGGCAGCATACCCGAGACACTCTTCGAGGGCGAACTCTTCGGCTACGAGAGGGGAGCCTTCACCGATGCCCACAAGCCCAAGGCCGGACGCATGGAGATAGCTTCGGGAGGCACGCTCTTCCTCGACGAGATAGGCAACCTGTCGCTGCCGCTGCAATCCAAGCTGCTCAGCGCCATCGAGAAGGGCACGCTCACCCGCCTCGGCTCTACCCGTGAGCAGCGCATCGACGTGCGCTTCATCTGCGCCACCAACAGCAACCTGCACGAACGAGTGAGCGAGGGCACCTTCCGTCAGGACCTGCTATACCGCATCAACACCGTAGAGATACACATGCCGCCGCTCAGGGAGAGGGGCGACGATGTGTTGCTGCTGGCCGACTACTTCGTGGATATATATAAAAGGAAATACAAGAAGGACATCAGGAGCATCAGCAATGAGGCCAAGGCCAAGCTGATGCGCTATGCGTGGCCGGGCAATGTGCGTGAGCTGCAGCATGCCGTGGAGCGTGCCGTCATCCTCAGCGAGCACAGCACGTTGGGGCCACAGCTATTCACTCTGCGTCCTGCACCGGCACCGCGCAAGGCCGAGCCGCGCACGCTGAATCTGGAGAAGCTGGAGCGCGAAGCCATAGCCGAGGCGGTGCGCGTAGCGGAAGGGAACGTAAATCAGGCTGCCGAGCTGCTGGGTATCACGCGCTATGCGCTGTATCGTAAAATAGAGAAGCACGGACTATGAAGACGCATCATATCCTCTTGCTCATCGCCCTGATGCTGGGAGCCACGCTCATCGGCTGTTGGACCTATACGGAGGGCATGTACGTGAGCACTTGCTTTGCCGCCTGTACTGTAGTGGCCGTGGCGGTGACCTTCTGCATCAAAAGCCGCCGCTCATACAGCATGATGGAGCAGCTGCTGGCCAATCTGCGCATGCACGACTATTCGCTGGCTTTTCACGAGGCGGCCACACACCGCGACGGCATGTGGCGGCAGGCCGACATCGATGCGTTGGCCCACGACATCAATCGCGTAGTGGAGCAATACAAGCAGCGCGAGATGGAGGTGCACACGCGACTGCGCTACTTCGAGACACTGCTGGGCTGCATAGATACGGCACTCATCGTAGCCAAGGCCGACGGTGCCATAGAGTGGAGCAACCGCGCTGCCGAAGAGCAGCTGCTGGGCTATGCGCCGCGCCATATCGACGAACTGACGAAGGTGGATGCCACACTGCCCGAGATGCTGCGCGAGATGCGGCCGGGACGTAGCATGCAGCTGACCCTGCACAAGGGCACAGCCCGAGAGACGCGGATGGTGGCCGACGTAAGCATATACACCACGGGAGGGCGCACCCTGCACCTGTATGCCCTGCGCAACATACGCGAAGTGCTGGAGGAGAACGAGATGCTGTCGTGGCAGAAACTCATACGGGTGCTCACGCACGAAATCATGAACTCGCTGGCACCTATCATCTCCTTGTCGGAGACGCTGGAGGGGTGCTTGCCCAGTGGAGCAGAGCATCCTGCGCATTCAGAGTTCTTGGAGTTCCCGGAGAACTCAGATTGCTCAGAGTGCTCCGAGAAAAAAGAAAACTCCGAGGGAACTGCTGCTGAATCCACCGTCATCCTCCGTCAAGGCCTCCAGACGATCCATCGCCGCAGCAACGGGCTGTTGGAGTTCATGAAAAACTACCGCAAAGTGGCCTTGGTGGCGCAGCCGGTACTCGCCGAGATAAGCGCCGCACAGCTGATAGAGCCGCTGATGCCGCTGTTTGTATCTACGGAGCGCATCACCTACCGCTATCAGTTGGCCCATCCCGACACGCTGCTGCTCATAGACCGCACACAGATGGAGCAGGTGCTCATCAATCTGCTGAAGAACGCTACCGAAGCCTGTGCACAAACCCCAAACGCCGTGGTTGCACTGACCGACAGCATAGATACTGCCTCAGGATACTACCAACTGCACGTCACGGACAATGGGCCGGGCATACTGCCCGAAGTGCAGGAAAAGATTTTCATCCCCTTCTTCACCACCAAACCACAAGGCTCGGGCATCGGCCTTGCACTGTCGAAGCAGATCGTGCACATGCACCACGGCACACTGCGTGTGGTATCGCAAGAGGGCTGCACCAGCTTTACGCTGGAGCTTGCGAGAAAATAGTTGTCTATAGTTGCCGTGTATTATCCGATAAATGGCGTCTATTTGCACGATTAAAAAACTCCTCTTATCTTTGCAGTGTCAAAAGATGAAAACTTGGGCGTTGACCCAGCAATGAAGAAAAAACGAATAACAACATAAACCTATTAAATTGATAAAAATTATGGCTAAGAGTATTAAAGGAACACAGACAGAGAAGAATTTGATGATGTCATTCGCTGGTGAGTCACAGGCACGTATGCGCTACACCTACTTTGCCAGCCAGGCAAAGAAAGAGGGTTTCGAGCAGATTGCCGCTATCTTCACTGAGACCGCCGAGCAGGAGAAGGAACACGCCAAGCGTATGTTCAAGTATCTTGAGGGTGGCATGGTGGAAATCACTGCAAAGTTCCCCGCAGGTGTCATTGGTACTACAATGGAGAACCTTCGCGCTGCTGCCGCTGGTGAACACGAGGAGTGGGTAGACGACTATCCCAAGTTTGCCGACATCGCTGCCGAAGAGGGATTCCCTGCTATTGCTGCCATGTATCGCAACATCGCTATCGCCGAGAAGGGCCACGAGGAGCGCTACCTTGACCTGCTGAAGAATGTAGAGGAGGGCTCTGTATTCAAGAAAGATGGCAAAGTGTTCTGGCAATGCCGCAACTGCGGATATATCATCGAGGCTGAGGAGGCACCCAAGGCATGTCCTGCATGTCTGCATCCGCAGTCATACTTTGAAGTGCAGAAAGAGAATTATTGATAGATTAGTTAATAGATTGGTATAACGATTAATCACGTAAATGTAGTTTCTTAGACATAGAGGGTGGGGCACCGCGAGGTACTCCGCCCTCGCCAATTTATAGGGGATGGTCGGAATGGTTGTCGCTGCTGCATAGGGTGAGGAAATTTAAAACAACTCCTCCTTCTTGGCGTTTTCTGAAAAATAGCGTAAATTTGCATACTATACATCCAAGATATCGGATTAAGCAGTCAAATAACAAAAAGAATGATGATATGAATACGAAAGTAAGATTGATTTTGATGAATTTCCTTGAGTTCGCCGTGTGGGGTGCCTACCTCACCTCTATGGGCGGTTACCTTGCCAAGGTGGGTCTGGCCGAGAATATCGGTTGGTTCTACTCGGTGCAGGGCTTCGTGTCGCTCTTCATGCCGGCGCTCATAGGTATTGTGGCCGACCGCTTCGTGCCCGCCCAAAAGATGCTCGGCATCAGCCATTTGCTGGCAGGAGCCTTCATGGCATTGGCCGGCTACATGGGCATGACCCATGGCGACAGCGTGACGTTCGGTCAGATCTTTCCCCTCTACGCACTCAGCGTGGCGTTCTTCATGCCCACCTTGGGCTTGTCCAACTCGGTGTCCTACTCGGCGCTCGACCGTGCCGGACTCGACACCGTGAAGGCCTTCCCTCCCATCCGTGTGTTTGGCACCATCGGCTTCATCGTGTCGATGTGGATTGTCGACCTCATGGGCTTCCAACATGGCTATGAGCAGTTCTTCGTGAGCGCTCTGTGGAGCGTGGTGCTCGGTGCCTATGCTTTCACTCTGCCGCCCTGTGCCGTGAATAAGGGCAAGAAGTCGGGCTCAATGATCGATGCCCTCGGCCTGCGTGCCTTCGCCCTGTTCAAGGAGAAGAAGATGGCCATCTTCTTCATCTTCTCCATGCTGCTGGGTGTGTCGTTGCAGATTACCAATGGCTATGCCAACCCCTTCATCTCGAGCTTTGCCGGCATCGCCGAGTATGCCGACTCGTTTGCCGTGGCCCATGCCAATATCCTGATATCGCTCTCTCAGGTTTCCGAGACGCTGTGTATCCTGCTCATCCCCTTCTGCCTGAAGCGCTTCGGCATCAAGAACGTGATGCTCATCGCCATGTTTGCTTGGGTGCTCCGCTTCGGCTTCTTTGCCGTGGGTAACCCCGGTAACGGTGTATGGCTGTTTATACTTTCGATGATTGTGTATGGCGTGGCGTTCGACTTCTTCAACATTTCGGGTTCGCTCTTTGTTGATAAGGAGACCGACATGAACATCCGCTCCAGCGCCCAGGGCCTTTTCATCATGATGACCAATGGATTCGGTGCTACGGTAGGTACGCTGAGCGCCCAGGCGGTAGTCAACGCGGTGGTATACTCCAAGGATACCCCCATGGCGCAGATGGCTGGATGGGAGACCGTATGGTACATCTTTGCGGGCTATGCTCTCGTGGTGGCCATACTATTTGCGCTTATCTTCCGTTATAAGCATGTGAAGGAGAAATAAATCAGATTGTAAATGAAAGTCGAACTCAAAGTACAGGACCTGTTGCAGAAGGCGGCTAACGACAAGTTCTACATCGCCCTGCTGCGTGAACGTGACGGCAACCGCAGTCTGCCCATCCTGGTGGGCTTGCTCGAGGCGCAGGCCATCGCCATGTTCCTCCGCGATGTCTCCACCGAGCGTCCTATGCTTCACGACCTCATTGCCGGCATGGCCGACGCCTTTGCCATACGCATCCAGGAGGTATATATATATAAGGTGAAGGGTGGTGTGTTCTACTCCTACCTCGTGTGTGAGCAGTACGGACAGACGGTCAACGTGGATGCCCGCACCTCCGATGCCATTGCCATCGCCCTGCATCAGGGCCGCCCCATCTATATCGACGAGGAGCTGCTCAATGCCCAGTGCATGCGCGACGAAGGGGGCGGTGCCTACTCCATGCCTATCACCGTGATGAATACCGAGGTGCTGCGTGGAGTGCTCAAGACTGCTATCGAGCGTGAAGACTACGAACTCGCTGCCCACCTGCGCGATGTGATTCGGGAGAGAGAGGAAGGGAAAGGAGACCTTCCCTAACCCTCCCTCTAGGGAGGGAACTCAGGTCCTAAAGATAATATTGACAACAAACAATATAATAACTTATACAAATATCCCTTCAATAATAGACACCACGATGTCTGAGTCCCCTCCCTAGAGGGAGGGTTAGGGAGGGTCTCATATTATGCATTTATTCTACACCCCCGACATTGCTACTACGCTTGAGTTGCCCCAGGAGGAGGCTGCTCATGCTCTTCGTGTGTTGCGCCTCACCGAAGGCGCCGAGGTGATGCTCACCGACGGCAAGGGCTCGTTCTACCGTGCCGAGATTGATATCATCAGTGGCAAGCGCTGCTATGTGCGCATCGTGGAGAACACCACGCCCGAGCCCCTGTGGCAGGGACATCTGCATCTGGCGATGGCGCCTACCAAGAATATGGACCGCATCGAGTGGTTTGCCGAGAAGGCCACCGAGATTGGTGTCGACGAGATAACCTTTCTCGACTGCCGCTATTCTGAGCGCAAGGTGGTGAAGACCGAGCGCGTGGAGAAGATTCTCGTATCGGCCATGAAGCAGTCGCTCAAACCCATGCTGCCGCTGCTCAACCCCATGACCCCGTTCGTGAAGTTCATCGCCCAACCCTTCACGGGGCAGAAATTTATCGCCCACTGCTACGAGGGCGACAAGGAGCCCCTCATGCAGGCCATCACGCCCGGAGAAGATGCCCTCGTGCTCATCGGTCCCGAGGGTGACTTCAGCCCTGAGGAGGTGAAGGCCGCCATCGACCACGGCTTCCACCCCATCACCTTGGGCAAGTCGCGGCTGCGCACCGAGACAGCAGCCTTGGTGGCGGTACATATGATGAACTTAATGGCCTCCCCTAATGAAAGCTGCCCCGCAGCACTCCTTGATGCCGATAAACCGGCAGTTGCCGCATCCGATGCTCCTTCCGCATCGGCCCAAGGAGGGGGACTCCAAGAACTTGAAGATAAAATGTGATTAACAATAATTGATAATATAAGCGCTTCCGCGATGCCCGAATCACCCCTCCTTGGGAGGGGCAGGGGGGGAGGCCTCAGCTCTTATGCGTTATTTCATCACCCTATCCTACGACGGCACCAACTATCATGGTTGGCAGATACAGCCCAACGGCATCTCCGTGCAGGAGGCCCTGACCGAGGCGCTCTCCACGCTCCTGCGCGAGGAGACCCCCGTCACAGGTGCTGGCCGTACCGATGCAGGTGTGCATGCCCTGAAGATGATTGCACACTTCGACACCGGGCACGAGGTCGACTGTCAGCGCCTTGCCGACAAGCTCAACCGCATACTCCCACCCGATATTGCCGTGCAGCGTGTGCAGTCCGTATGTGCCGATGCGCATGCCCGTTTCAGCGCCACCTCTCGCACCTACCACTACTACGTGTCTACGGCCAAGGACCCCTTCAACCGTCATCGTGCTATGCGACTCTTCCATGCTCCCGACTTTGAGCGGATGAACGAGGCTGCCTGCCGTCTCTTCGACTATGTCGACTTCACCAGCTTCAGCAAGCTCCATACAGATGTGGCTACCAACAATTGCCGCATCATGCAGGCCCGATGGGAACAGGTGAGCGAGCACGAGTGGCGCTTTGTAATCCAGGCCGACCGCTTCCTGCGCAATATGGTGCGTGCCGTCGTGGGTACATTACTAGAGGTTGGTCGTGGCAAGATGACCGTAGAGGAGTTTTGCCAAGTGATAGAGAAAAAAGACCGCTGCAGTGCTGGAACCTCTGTGCCTGCAAATGCTTTGTTTCTAGTAGATGTTGCCTATGATAGTGCTGCTCTTGAAGTTTAGTGCTCATCTATATTAATAACCTTAAGCATAAAACATATGTGGTTATCCTTAGCATTTCTCTCGGCCGCACTGCTCGGCCTATATGATGTGAGCAAGAAGCAGGCGTTACGTGACAATGCCGTTATTCCCGTGCTTTTTCTCAATACCCTGTTTTCGTCGCTCATCTTCTTGCCGTTTATTGTGCTTTCAGCAACTACGGGTGTGCTTGACGATACGTTGGTGCATGTGCCTGTCTGTGGGTGGGAGGTACATAAATATATTATTGTCAAGTCGTTTATTGTGCTTGGTTCGTGGCTCTTCGGCTATTTTGGAATGAAGCACCTGCCCATCACGATTGTAGGCCCTATCAATGCCACGCGTCCTGTGATGGTGTTGTTGGGCGCGCTGCTTATTTTCGGTGAGCGTCTCAACGGCTATCAGTGGGTGGGCGTGATGCTTGCCATCCTCTCGTTTATGCTGCTGAGTCGCAGTGGTAAAAAAGAGGGTATCGACTTCCGTTATAATCGCTGGATATACTTCGTGGTGCTCTCCTCGCTATTGGGTGCCGTGAGCGCTTTGTATGATAAGTTCCTCATGCAGCGGTTTGATAGCATGGTGGTGCAGTCATGGTTCACGGTGTATCAGCTCTTCATCATGGGGATCGTTTTGTTGGTGTTGTGGTACCCAAAGCGCAAGCAGAGTACGCCCTTCCGTTGGTCGTGGGCCATACCGCTCATCTCGGTGTTCCTTTCTATGGCTGACTTTGCCTATTTCACCGCATTGGCTCAGGAGGGCTCGCTTATCGCTGTCGTCTCTATGGTGCGTAGAGGTAGTGTACTAGTATCGTTTCTCTGTGGAGCGCTCCTCTTCCGCGAGAAGAATCTACGTAGCAAGGCACTTGACCTCTTGCTCGTGCTCCTTGGTATGCTTTTCCTTTATTTAGGCTCGCACTAGGTGATTGTTCTATAAAAGTAACTTAAAAAGAGGCTAGGTGTGGCGCTTTTTCATTAACTTTGTGCTCTATATAAACAGGTGTATATAATGAACCGACTGAAAAGCTTTCTCTTCCTGCTTGTGGTGACGATATCTACAGCCCATGCACGTACTCCCATACGTCAGTGGTTGACGGCAATGCCCGACTCGGTGATGCTGCTGCTGACGAAGAATAATCGCCTGGATTTTATTGACTTTCATGATAGCAATATGGAGGCTGTGGTGACGAATCGCCTTGACGGTCGTTCGTGTATGGACACCCTTACTGATGACTATCTACTTATAAACTATACCCGTTCGTGTGATGTGGCAATGAAGCTGCTTCCGATGAACGATACTACCGATGTGTTGTGTATGGTGACTACGATGAAGGCATCAGTACCTGATAGTCGCGTAGCCTTCTTCGATGAGGCTTGGCAACCGCTTCCCTCCGAGTTGTTTTTTGTCGAACCTGTGCTCAGTGACTTTCGTAGTACTGAACGGAGTGATTCGGCCGATGTGGCGTGGAGTAAGATGGATATATTCTTCAAGACCTATCACTTTGGTGCCGAGTCGACATCGCTGACATGTCGTTTAGAAACTCTTGGCTATCTCGGTCGTGATGAACGTAAGGCTGTAGCGCCCTATATCGTGGCCGACTCTCTAAAGTATGTGTGGGCTGAGGGACGTTTCGTGAGAGAATAATTACTGCAATCCCCATAGCGAGGGGTTGCATTTCGATTCTATAGCCTCTTCCACCTTGTCGGGAAAGTTGCAGAAGAAATCAATGCCTGTATTCTCCTCAAGCTCGTTGATGGTAATGGCGTAGTCGCTAAGGCTACCTGTATGGTGCTCTTTGTGGTCGAAGTAGAAGGCAATTCCATAGAAACTGTCGCTCTTGCGGCACACGAGTGCCATGAAGAAGTGTGCGGGTACTACGATGCCGTTCATTTTCTCTATCTCCTTGACGATGGTGCCATGCTGTCCTCGTGAGTCGTAGAATTCTCCGTCACGTATGGTGCCTCCCTTGACAACGTAGAGCGTGTCGCGCATATTGGGGTTGCTACCCCAGTTCTGCACTTTGTTCTCAAGGTCGAGCCATATACCCGTGTTGAATCCTCCCAACTGTGGACTTATGTTCGAGTAGTAGAAGGTCTGCTCATTGGAGTCTTTTGAGTATAGCCTGTCGGCCGATGCGCATAGGTGTCCTCTGTCATAGCGGTCTTTCCTGTGCTCCTCGTCGCCAATGCGTACGTCATAAGGGAGTAGTGGGTCTGGTTGGAAAGGGTCGCCTTCCCAGCTTGTCCATTCCCAATTGTTGCGGTTCCAGTTGATCTGTGAGGTGATGCCATCGAAGGTGAAAGCAACCCATTTGGAGTGGTGTTTCTCCGTGTCATATTCGATGCTGAAGGTCACCGTTTCCTTGCCTTTGTGGCGTGTCGTGTAGCAGTTATATAGGTTGTGGCTGTCTAGCTGTGGTATCTCAAGTCTTCGTGTGTGTCCGTGAGCATTGCAGTTGATGTTCTCTGCAGTGGTCCAGTCGAGTTCCTCTTGCGGAAGCTCCTGCTCACATCCGATGCAGAGCATCAGTGTCAGCAGGTATATATAATAGGTACATGTGCGTGAGAGGATTTTCATCAGTAGCTAGTGTGTGGTGACAAAAAAAGGTGTACAGAGGAATCTCCTCTCGTACACCTCTATGTTGGATAAGGTGTTATCCTTACTTCTTCTGAGCTCTTGCGTAGCGGCTCATGAACTTATCTACGCGACCAGCGGTGTCAACCAACTTAGACTTTCCAGTGTAGAAAGGGTGAGATGTGTTAGAGATTTCAAGCTTGATCAGCGGATAAGTCTCGCCCTCAAATTCGATAGTTTCCTTTGTGGCGCATGTTGAGCGTGAAAGGAAGCAGTCACCGTTTGACATGTCTTTGAATACTACGGGACGATAGTTCTCAGGATGAATACCTTTTTTCATTGTTTTATTTCGTTTTTATTAGTTATTACTTGGTTTTATTGCTGGTAACAATAATGTGTAATGGTTTTCGGACGGCAAAGTTACAACTTTTCTCTCTACTGGCAAAATAAATGGATGATTTTTTGTTTTAAATCTGTCTATTTCAGCCTTTATGAAGGCTGTTTTGTGCATAAAAGCGGCAAGCACTGCGCGTTTATGTTCCGCAGTTGCCTGCCACAGTCGTTATATGGGCTTTCTTGTCAGTTGGCTCCAGAGAGGATGATGGATCCGAGTCCTGCGATGAAGAACACGAACATCATTCCTACGAGCCAGCCAACCGAGCGTGATGCTCCCTTGAATTCCTTCCAGATGATGATGCCCCACAGGGCAGCCACCATAGGTGCTCCTTGTCCCAAGGCGTAGGAGATGGCGGCACCGGCCTTTCCTGCAGCGATATAGCTAAGTGCTGTACCCAACCCCCAGATGACGCCGCCTAGGATACCTACGAGGTGCAGGCTCATACGCCCGTTGAAATAGGTGGAGTAGCTGACAGGCTTTCCCTCGAAGGGGCGGCGCATAACAATAGTGTTGAACAGTAGGTTGCTCAGGAATATGCCTACCGAGAAGATGAAGAAGGCTGAATAGGGAGTCGCCATGCCAGGTGTGGGGGATTCAAAGTTGTTGAGGTCCATGGCGGCAGCTACAAAACGGTAGAAGAACGACATCAGCACACCGGCGATGATGGCTATGATGATACCCTTCTTGTTGCTTCCGCTGTTGCTTGAACTGTGCATTTTACCTGATGCCATGGCATTCAGTACGATGGCTATCACTACGAGTATTACACCTAGGAAGAGTAGGGTGGGGTCGCCCTTGGGAGCACCTATATAGTTTATGATGACGCCTAGCACCAGTGCTATGCCCACGCCGAGTGGGAAGGCGACTGTCATACCTGCCATCGACACGGCGGCCGAGAGCAGTATGTTGCCTAGGTTGAACACGGCGCCTCCGATGAGTGCGCTGGCATAGTTGCCCGGTGTTACCTGTTTGAGGTCAGTGATGAAACTGCGCCCAGTATCGCCGGTGCTTCCGAGCGTCAGTCCTAAAATTACAGAGAAGAGTAGGATGCCGATCACATAGTCCCAATAGAACAGCTCGTATCGCCAGCTTTTTCCAGCAAGCTTTTGTGTGTTGGCCCATGATCCCCAGCAGAGCATGGTGATGAAGCATAGTACTACGGCCAAGGTGTAATTGGTTACTATAAACATGGTTGTCAATATTTATGGGTTATACATGCGGTAAGGCTTTTCTTACGCCTCTTCGATCTCGCTTCTGTATGGAAGTGATGACTGCGCTCCCATGCGGGTCACAGTGACTGCTGCGCATCGGTTGGCGAATGTCACCGCCTCTGTCAGGTTTTTTCCCTCGGCCAGTGCTACGCATAGAGCACCGCAAAAGGTGTCGCCGGCAGCTGTGGCATCTACAGCCTTCACCTTGAGGCCGGGTATTTGATGGTAGTTCCCTCTTTCTTTCACGAAGGCGCCTCGACTGCCCAAGGTGATTACCACTTTCTCTACCCCTTTGTCGCAGAGGATATCTGCTGCTCTCGCTACGCTGTCCATGTCGGTGATTTGAGTGCCAGAGATGAATTCAGCTTCCGTTTCGTTGGCGATGAGTATGTAGAGATTCTGTAGCAGTGATTCGGGCAGTGGCTGTGCCGGTGCGGGGTTTAATATCACTTTGGCCCCACTTCTCTTGGCTACGTTTGCCGCATGCTCCACGGTGGTTATTGGAGTCTCCAGTTGCATGAGCACGATGTCAGCGCGGCTCAGTATCTCCTTTGCATTGTCTATATCCTTGGTTGTGAGGTGTGCATTGGCTCCCGATGCTACGGCGATGCTGTTCTCTCCCTGTGCATCCACCATGATGAGGGCTACTCCTGATGGCTGTTCTGGGTCGGTGAGTATGTGCTTCACGTCTATCCCCTCGGCTCTGTATTGCTCCAATGCTCTTTTGCCGAAGGGGTCGTTGCCTACTTTTGCGATGAAACTCACGTTGCCTCCCAATCGTGCTGCTGCCACTGCCTGGTTGGCGCCTTTTCCACCGGAGTTCATGAAAAACTCACCTCCGATGAGTGTCTCGCCAGGTAAGGGTAGGTGGTCCATGCTGATCACCATGTCGGTGTTGCAGCTGCCTATCACTACAATTTTTCTTTGCATACTCGTTATTTGTTTAGTGGGTTACACATGTCATTCTAGCCCGCTGAGGTCAGTGGGTTGTGAATGCAACAATGGACTCTCCCGATTGTTTGGGCTGTTTGGTGGAAAAATGTGTTAAGAATCTTTTATGTCGCTTTTTTTAGAAAGCGAACGACAGCTGCTGGCATCGAACGTCGCGTAGCGACAGTATCTCGCGCTGGAAATTACGCACAAGTAGCTCCGATAGTTTTTCTCTCTTCTCGGGCTTGGCTACGATAGCCTGTTTTGACCATATACGCTCCACATTGTAATTGCTGTAGAGCTGTTCCATGAAGGTGTCATCGGGGTTCTGACTCTTGCCGTCACTGTTGGTAAGCATCCACTGGAAGTGACGATACGAGAGCAGGTCGCAGAACTTTTTCAACCGTATTTGCTCCTTGTCGTTGAACTCCGTGTTGCTGTGGTGCTTTCCGGTGGGGCGGTAGGGAGGGTCGAGAAAGAAGAAGGTATTTCCGCTAGCTTCGCTATAAGTCTTTTCGTAGTCGCCGCACATGATGATTACACGCTTTAGTAGCTTACTGTCGGCTAGTATGGTACGTTCGTCGCAGATACAAGGGTTAATCAAGTGGTTGTATGCACCATTGAACTTACCGTTTCCGTTGGTACGGTAATTCGCATTTGATGTTTTGTTAAGGAAGATGAAAAGAGCCGAGTGGCGCAGTCCGCCAGCAAGACGTGCGTTAAACTCGTCGCGTCGTTCGATGAAGTACTCTTGACGTTCCTCTTCGTCGAGGGAGAGAAATTCTTTTTGTATCTTCTTTAGTTCGCCGATGAGTTCTTTTGCGCGGTCGCGTACTGTGTTGTATGCTCTTATCAGATCAAGGTTGTTGTCGTTGATGATAGCCCGTTTAATGTTCGGGTATGTCTGTAGCATATGGAAAAGCATGGCACCACCACCGACGAACGGTTCTATGTAAGTGACATTGGGTATCTCTGAGAAGTTGGCAGGAAGGGCTTGTGTCAGTATATGTATATGCTGACTTTTTGATCCTGGCCATTTGATAAATGGTTGGCCTCCTATGTTCATTCTTACCATCTTTGCTAACTCTTTCAGCTACAAAATTAATAGGTATGAATAATTTAAACAAGAAAAATATGGAAAACTTTGTGCGAGAAGAGAAAAAATGGAAACTTTTCTAGAAAAAATAGCAAAAAGTTGCTCCCAAATAATTGTTTTCTATTCTTTTTCTTTGTGGTGAGTTGTTTTTTTAAAGTGTAATACTGATCGTTTGGGATTACTTTAAATTTACGTTTGGGTTAATAACCTTCTATTGTTCAGCTTTAATGTTGTTGAATTATGATGCTTTCTTGAGAAAAATAGTCATGCTCTTTTCCGTAATGTGATGTTTTTCTGAATCTATAAGCTTATTGGAATACTGTAAACTCATAACCGTCTGCCGGAACAGTTATAAAAGTTTTTAGATGCTCGTCTTGTCTTGCCAAAAGATTACTCGACAATAATCCAGCCTTCTTTGTCAAAATTTATTGGTCGGATAAAAAGACGTGCTCTGCTTCCTGCTGATTTTTCGTAAGCATGAGAGATGAACATCGGTTGTCCGTTGTAAGTAAAGGCTGCACTATGTCCCACACCGAAAAACTCCTCGTTTGGCCCGTAAAGGTATGTGCCTCCACCCTTGTCCATTCGTTTTCCTTTCTTGTCTATGTAGGGGCCTGTGATTTTCTTTGAACGTCCATAAACGGTCTTATATGTTGAATTATCTCCACGGCAACAGTAGTCAAAGCTTACGAACAGGTAATAGTAATTGCCATGCTTGAATATGAATGGGGCTTCAACGGCATTTGGCCCAGCTTCAATGATGGTGTTGCCTTCTTGTGCAAACTTTATTTTATTAAGGGTGAATTTGCGATTAATGCGGCGTGCTATTGTTTTTGGTCTGCTTATTGGGGTTTGAAAGTCTTCTTTGGAAAGTTTGATAAGTTGTATGCCATCCCAAAATGAGCCAAATGTAAGGTATGGATTTCCTCGCTTGTCAACAATGAGATTGGGATCAATCGCGTTCCAACAGTCCTTGCCTTTTTGTGATGCGATTACTATGCCTCTATCTGACCATTTAAAGTCTGGAGACATGGGGTCGAGCGTCTTGTTGACTGCTAAGCCTATGGCGCTGCCATTCTTCCCAAAAGTGGAGCATGAGTAGAACAAGTGCCATAGTCCATTGTGATAGCTAATGTCAGGTGCCCATGTGTGTCCGTGATAACCAGGGACTATATCCATAGCCCATGTAGGTGTTTCTGGAAGTGCTGGCGCTTCGAATTTCCATTCCTTGAGATCGCTACTGGATATAACGCTAATGTTCATTCCTGTAGAAAATATGTAATAGCGTCCATCCTCACCTTGTGCAATGACGGGATCGTGTACTCCTGGATTCTTGATGGCTCCGATTCTTGTGTCGGTCTTTATTTTGACGGTGTCAGTTTGGGCAAAACTTGCTATGGCCAGATAGATAAAATAGGATAAAATGAGTGACTTTTTCATGGTTGAATTATTGGGCTGATTGTGCGTATGCTTTTTAGATAGGCTTGATTCGAAGAGTAAACTGTGTAAATGCCCTACGATACTCTTCGCATAGCGAATCTTGTATGTAGGGCATTTATTTTTTCTTGTTGTAATGTGCTTTCTAATAAGCAAACAAAGGATATGTCTTCATTTTCTCGTTGACGCGGGCGCGAACGCTGGCGATAACCTCTTCGTTGTCTATGTTGGAGAGTACGGTCTCGATCATCTCGGCAATCTCTACCATGAGGTCTTCCTTGGCACCACGGGTGGTGATGGCGGGTGTGCCGAGGCGGATACCTGAGGTCTGGAATGCCGAGCGGCTATCGAAGGGTACCATGTTCTTGTTTACGGTGATATCGGCCGAAACGAGTGCCTTCTCGGCTACCTTACCGGTGAGGTCGGGGTATTTCTCGCGCAGGTCTACCAGCATGCTGTGGTTGTCGGTGCCGCCCGATACGATGGTGAAGCCGCGGGCGATGAGGGCCTCGGCAAGGGCCTTGGCATTCTTCTGCACCTGTGTCTGGTACTCCTTGTACTCGGGCTGCAGGGCTTCGCCGAAGGCTACGGCCTTGGCTGCGATGACATGCTCGAGCGGACCGCCCTGGATGCCGGGGAATACGGCCGAGTCGAGCAGGGCCGACATCATTTTGACCTCGCCCTTCGGGGTGGTCTTACCCCAGGGGTTGGGGAAGTCCTTGCCCATCATGATGACACCGCCGCGAGGGCCGCGGAGGGTCTTATGGGTGGTGGAGGTGACGATATGGGCATACTTGACGGGGTTGTCGAGGAGGCCTGCTGCGATGAGTCCGGCGGGGTGGGCCATGTCGATCATGAGGATGGCGCCTACCTTGTCGGCAATCTCGCGCATGCGCTTGTAGTCCCACTCGCGTGAGTAGGCCGAGCCGCCACCGACGATGAGCTTGGGCTGCTCGCGCAGGGCTACCTCTTCCATCTGGTCGTAGTCGACACGGCCAGTCTCCTTGCAGAGGTTATATTCGCAGGGGGTGTAGAGGATACCTGATGTGTTGACGAGCGAACCGTGTGAAAGGTGTCCGCCATGGGCGAGGTTGAGGCCCATGAACTTGTCGCCAGGGTTGAGGCAGGCGAGGAATACGGCCGCATTGGCCTGGGCGCCTGAGTGGGGCTGCACGTTGGCCCATTCGGCTCCGAAGAGCTGTTTCAAACGGTCGATAGCGAGCTGCTCGCTCTTGTCTACCACCTCGCAACCGCCATAGTAGCGACGTCCGGGGTAACCCTCGGCATATTTGTTGGTCATACACGAACCCATGGCCTGCATCACTTGGTCGCTGACAAAGTTTTCCGATGCGATGAGCTCGATACCTTTGAGTTGTCTTTGATGTTCTTCTTCAATCAAGTTGAATACTAAATCGTCTCTTTTCATTGTAATAATGTAATTATTGTTGTTATCCTTTTTGGAAGTTGCAAAAGTATATAAAAATGGTGGAATATAGAATAAATATGTAAATAAATATCGCTTCTAATAGAACTTTTTATTTCATCAATTTCGGAAAGAATTTGCCATGAGTTAGAAAAGGAAACCAATAGAAAAACTGAGTACATTCTTTCTACGGTCAAACACTATACCAGCAATGTCTGTGCTTGAGATGCTGATGTTTTCTGAAATGTTGTGAAGTCCATATTCGAAAGAGAAATCGAAGAATACGGGGCTAATGCTAATTCCCAACCCAAACATCATGCTAAAGTTGATGGGATATATTTTTTCTTTGATGTCGTCGTAAGGGAAGTTCTCAAACGTGTGATTGCTGTGGTCTGCTAGAACAAATTTGACTTTAGGGCCAATGTAGAAGGACATTCCATAGGGGCCACTCTTCATAATATGGTATCCATAATATAGAGGAATCTCTATACCGTTGATTTTCGTACTGATAATGGATTGTCCTATGTTGTCGGTTGTGGAGTCCCACTGCTTGGCTGGGAAGGAAATAGAATAGTTGCTAATATTGTAGCTTATTTCTGTCTGTATGTAATGCTTTTTTAGGTTGAAACGTGTAAAACCGGTAAAGAAAGAACTGATTTCAGATTTAGCAGAATAGCTACTGATGGGGAGCGTGTTGACTTGCAGGTCTATGATGTCATAAATAGTGGAACTGAATCCAATCTTGACGCCATAATTTATATACGACTCCTTTCTTTGTTGTGCATAAGCTATGATGCAGCAAAGGGCGGTGAGTATGACTGCAATCTTTCGTCTCATCTATTGTTTTTTCTTTTTTTTCTCAACTGACCAACCGAACTTTCCGATCTTTTTACCTAGATGGTAGTAACCTCCGTGGAGATATACGAGCGGGTCACTGTCTGCTAGTTCGAACCTGCCTGTTGCAGAGTCGATGAATCTATCATCTGCTATTACATTCACAATCTCGGCAATGTACATTTCGTGTGATCCCAACGATATTATCTCCTTTATGCGACATTCGATACATAGTGGTGACTCTTTGATAATGGGGGCCGATACGACGGTAGCCTTACCTGGCGTGAGACCCATTTCGTAGAACTTGTTGTAGACACGACCTGAACGTACCCCACACCAGTCCGTAGCATAGGCTGTTGAAGCGTCGGTGAGATTGATGACGAACTCCATATTGCGCTTAATAATCTCGGCCGAGTGGCGCTCGGGACGCACGGAGATGTAGCACATTGGTGGATTGGTACAAATAGTGCCTGTCCACGCTATAGTGATGATGTTGTACTCTTCCTCATGTGAGCCGCACGTGACCATTACGGCGGGTAAGGGGTATATCATCGTGCCAGGTTTCCAGTTTACTTTCATTGGTGAGCTTGTGTTGTTGGAGTTAAGAGCCTAACTCTTGTCCTATACAAGTTTGACCTCGCTTTTGTTCTGTTCCTTCTCACAATAGTGGCATTTGAGGATGCCTTCTTCTTTGTTCACTACGTGGAAGTGTGTGGGCATAGGTTCATTATTGGTAATGCATTTAGGATTGCCGCATCGTACGATTCCGTGCAGTTCGTTGGGAATGATTACCTCTTTCTTTTCTACTACGTCGAAGTTGCGAATGATGTTGAGGATTACGTTGGGGGCTACGACTGATAAACGGCTTATTTCCTCGTCAGAGAAATATTTTTCGGCCACCTTGATAATACCTTTTTTCCCCAATTTGTTGCTGTGAAGATTATAGCCAATAGTGACACTTGAGCCTAACTTTTCAAGTTCAAGCAATGAGGCGATGGTGAATACAAGCTCTGAGGGTATATGGTCGATGACTGTCCCGTTTTCAAGGGCTGCTACCAATAGTTCTGTTTTGTTGTTCTTCATTTTTTTTGTGGTTGTACTAGTCCGTACTTTATGTTAATTAAACCTCTATTCCTAAGCAATCGCAAATAAGTGCTTCACGCACAAATAAACCGTTTTTTGCCTGTTGGAAATAGTATGCTTTGGGGCTTTCGTCCACATCATAAGCAATCTCGTTTACACGAGGCAAGGGGTGTAGTATGCGCAGGTTTTCTTTTGTGTCTTCGAGCATGTTCTTGCGGAGGATATACACGTCCTTTACGCGCTCGTACTCCATAAGGTCGGTAAATCGCTCGCGCTGTACACGGGTCATGTACAATATATCGGCGTCTTTAATGGTTTCTTCGGTGAAGTCTGTGTGCTCCACATACTTGATGCCGTGTGTCTTGCAGTAGAGCTTATATTCATTCGGCATTGCCAACTCTCTGGGAGCAATGAAGTGAAATTGAGGATTGAAGTGGCGCATTGCCATCAGTAGTGAATGTACAGTGCGGCCATACTTGAGGTCGCCTACAAGATAGATGTTTAGATTTTCCAATGTACCCTGGGTCTTGTAAATGGAGTAGAGATCTAGCATTGTCTGTGAAGGATGTTGGTTGGCGCCATCTCCAGCATTGATGATGGGTACGGGGGATACCTCGCTGGCATAACGTGCGGCTCCTTCAAGATGGTGGCGCATTACGATAAGGTCTGCATAGTTGCCTACCATCATGATAGTGTCTTTTAGTGTCTCGCCCTTTGATGAACTGGAGGTGGCGGCATCGCTGAACCCAATAACCCTTCCGCCTAGGCGGTTTACGGCTGTCTCGAATGAGAGGCGGGTGCGTGTTGATGGCTCAAAGAAAAGTGTAGCAATGACCCGTCCGTCCAATGTCTTTCGGTTGGGCATAGCTTCAAATCTGCTGGCAGCCTCAAGCAAACTCATGATTTTTTCTTTGCTGAGGTCGGCAATGGTTACGAAACTTTTTGTCATAGTATCTTTGATTATAACGGTTGTTCCCTTAAAAAGTTTGTTGATAAATCTAGTGTTATGCAAAATTAATGTAAAAAAATGATTATTTGAACATTTGGTTGATATATTTGCGATACGAAGTGCTTTTTTTTAGAGGATAAGGTCTGGAGTCAATTGGTGCTTTCTATCAATTAAAGTAAAGAATGAAATGGATTAATTGTTGTCTTTTTTGATTGCTTTTGAAACCTTTTGTTTCATTTATGATGAATTTAATCGAATATTCAATAATTTGTATTACCTTTGTTCATTTGAAAAAGTAGTGTTCGCTATGATAAAGAAATTTATATATATCCTTTGGGCGCTGGTAGCGGCAGGCCTAATTACTGTATTCCTGTTATTTTATTTCATTAATAAGGGATGGATTGGATTCGTTCCCCCCGTGGAAGAGCTGGAGAACCCCGATTATAAGTTTGCAACACAGATTATTTCTGCAGATGGCAAGCTGCTCAGTACCTATTCGTATAGCCGCGAGAATCGTGTTTGGACAGATTATAAGGATTTGTCTCCTGAACTTATTGAGGCATTGATAAGCACCGAGGATGTGCGCTTTACCGAGCACTCGGGAATTGACTTGCGAGCGCTTTTGCGTGCCATCGTGAAGACTGGTTTGTTGCGTCAGTCAGGCTCGGGTGGCGGTAGTACGCTTACTCAGCAGTTGGCCAAGCAGTTGTATACGGAAGTGGCAGGAAACAAACTGGAGCGTCTGTTCCAAAAACCGATAGAGTGGGTCATTGCGGTGAAACTGGAGAAGTATTATACCAAGGAGGAGATACTGACGATGTATCTCAACAAGTATGACTTCGGTAATAATGCAATTGGTATCAAGACGGCAGCCAATACCTATTTCTCAAAAGAACCGAAAGATCTCTCCGTAGAGGAAGCCGCTACATTGGTGGGTATGTGTAAGAACTCGTCGCTCTACAATCCCGTACGTCGTAATGAGACAACACGCAAACGTCGCAATGTGGTGCTTTCGCAGATGGAGAAGAACAATTGCCTGACAAAGGCGGAAACTGACTCGTTGCAGAACACTCCGTTGGTGCTCAACTACCGTAGGGTAGACCATAAGCTGGGCCCGGCTCCCTATTTCCGCGAGTATTTGCGTGGCGTACTTACAGCCAAGGAGCCCGTGAAGAAGAACTATCGCGGATGGCAGATGCAGAAGTACTATGAGGATTCGCTCGATTGGGCCAATAATCCCCTTTTCGGATGGTGCAATAAGAATAAGAAAAAGGACGGCAGTAACTACAATCTCTATACTGACGGTTTGAAGATATATGTGACCCTTGACTCACGTATGCAACAATATGCCGAGGAGGCAGTGGATGAGCATATCAAGGAGTATCTGCAGCCTCGCTTCTTCAAGTCGAAGAGGGGACATCGCAATGCGCCGTACGATAACCTGAAGCCTGCAGAGATTGAAAATCTGCTTGTGCGTGCCATGAAGCAGACCGACCGTTATCGTGGCATGAAGAAGGCTGGCTATTCCGATGCTGCCATTCGTGATACATTCGATGTGAAATACCCTATGCGTGTGTTTGCCTACACAGGCAGTCGTGACACCATCATGTCGCCTATGGATTCGATTCGTTATTACAAGCATTTCTTGCGTGTAGGCTTCATGTCGATGGATCCTATCACGGGTTATGTGAAGGCTTATGTGGGTGGACCTGATTATACTCACTTCCAGTATGATATGGCAATGGTGGGCCGTCGTCAGGTGGGCTCTACCATCAAGCCTTATCTGTATACGCTGGCTATGGAGAACGGATTTTCTCCTTGTGACCAGACGCGCAATGTGGAGCAGACGATACTCACGGAAGACGGACAGATATGGATACCGCGCAACACGGGAAACAAGGATGACTATGGCAAGATTGTCACATTGCGTTGGGGCCTTTCACAGTCCAACAACTGGATATCGGCCTATCTGATGAGCAAGCTCAATCCGTATGCGTTCAAGAGCCTGATTCACCAGTTCGGTATTCGCAACCAAGACATTCAGCCTACACCATCGCTTTGCCTCGGTCCTTGTGATATTTCAGTGGGCGAGATGGTAGGTGCCTATACAGCATTCCCCAATAATGGAATACGCACCGAACCGCTCTTTGTGACTCGCATTGAGGACAATGAGGGCAATATCATTGCAACCTTTACTCCTAAGACGTATGAGGTGATCAGTAAGGAAAGCTCCTATAAGATGATTGACATGATGAAGGCCGTGGTGGATGAAGGTACGGGCCGTCGTCTCCGTTTCCGCTACAACCTCAAGGCTGAAATAGCAGGCAAGACGGGTACAACCAACGACAATGCCGATGGTTGGTTTATGGGCTATACGCCTTCGCTTGTGAGTGGCTGCTGGGTCGGTGGTGACGACCGCGATATCCACTTCACGAGTATGAGCGACGGACAGGGAGCCTCGATGGCACTCCCGATTTGGGCCTTGTATATGAAAAAGGTGTATGCCGACGAGTCGTTGGGCTATTCGCAGGATGAGAAATTCAATATACCTGAAGACTTCAATCCTTGTGCGCAACAAACCATCGTAACCAACTATACTGACGAGCAGCAGTTGGATGACTTCTTTGAGTAGAATGCCGAGATGCTTGATCGAGTGACTCCTCCTTCGGTGCAGAACGTGCCGTTTGCCTTCCGTAAGCCCGCGAAGCAGGTGCTTCGCAATGGCATACCACTGTATGTGATAGAGGGCGGTGGGCAAGAAGTTGTGCGTGTAGACTTCGTGTTTTCGGTTGGCCAATGGCACCAGAATCAGAAATTGCAAGCGCTGTTTACCTGCCGGATGCTGCGTGAGGGTTGTCAAGGCTACTCTTCTACTGCTTTTGCTGAGCAGCTCGACTATTATGGAGCCTGGCTCGAGCTTAGTGTGGCAATGAATCGTACGTTTGTCACACTGTATACACTGAAGAAATTCTTTCCACAGACGGTAGGCCTGGTTCGGCATATGCTGTTTGGGCCCACATTCTCGGAGGAAAGGCTACAAACCATCCGGGCCAATAACAAAGCCCAGTTTATGGTGAATATGCAAAAGGGTGATGTGCTGGCGATGCGTGCTTTGCGTGCTAATGTATACGGCGCGACTCATCCTTGTGGCATGAGTGCAGAGATTGAGGATTATGATGCGCTGAATACTTCTCTTTTGGCTGATTTTTACGGGCGTTATTATGGCTCGCGTAACTGTACCATATATCTTTCTGGCAGTATCGACGATAAGGTAATTTCTCGCATCGATTCTCTGTTTGGCTGTGTGGAGTGGGGTGGTACCGCTTCTGCTGAAGAGAGGGATTATTCTATGTCGCCCGCAATGGATAAATCAACAATTATAGTACACCCTGAGTCTGTGCAATCCAGCATTCGCATGGGGTGTTTGTTGATGGATGTGCAGGAGGCAGACTATTTGCCGATGCGTGTGCTCAATACGGTACTTGGCGGATATTTTGGAAGTCGATTGATGAAGAATGTGCGCGAGAATAAGGGTTATACTTACCATATCGGTTCAGACCTGGTAACCAACACGTCACAAGTGATGTTTATGGTGAGCTGTGAAGCACTCGCGGACAAGGCCGAAGAGGTTATATGTGAGGTTCGTCGCGAAATGCAGCGTTTGCAGACTCAATTAGTATCCGATGAGGAGCTCCGTATGGTGCGCAACTATATGACAGGCGAGATATGTCGCAATTACGAAGGAGCCTTCTCACTTACCGATGCCTATATTTTTATGGAACATTTGGGCCTTCCGCAGACTCATATTGAAGATACAGTAGAGGCAATCCAAACAACAGATGCCGTCCGTCTGCAACAACTTGCTCAACGTTATTTGAATCCCAAACTGTTTTATATAGTTGAAGTTCGTCCGTAGTGTCGTTTTTTTTAGGGGGCGAGGAATTTCTTGTTAGTAATAGAAGTGTTTCTGTTGGTTGTAGCTTCTGTTTGTGAAAACAGTTTGGAAGATAATGGTGCCATAAAATTGCGCATCTCGAATATTTTAGCTAATTTTGCGGCCTATTGTATGTTGGCTGCAAAATGTCTTGTTTTCGGCCTGTATATAAATAAGGTATACAAAGAACAAAAATAAAAAGATAGGACAATGATTAAGATTACCTTTGCTGATGGCTCGGTAAGAGAGTACGAAGCTGGCGTTACCGGCTTGCAGATTGCCGAGAGTATCAGTAGCCGTCTGGCACAGGATGTGCTGGCCTGCAGCGTGAATGACGAAATTGTGGAGCTCAACCGCCCCATCCATGAGGATGCTACCATCCGCTTGCACAAGTGGGATGATGAGCAGGCTAAGCATGCCTTTTGGCATACTTCGGCTCACCTCTTGGCCGAGGCTTTGCAGGAGCTCTATCCGAATATCCAGTTTGGTATCGGTCCCGCTATCGAGAACGGATTCTACTATGACGTGGATCCGGGCGAGGGTGTGACCATCAAGGAGAGCGACCTTGAGGCTATCGAGAAGAAGATGGCCGAGTTGGTGGCCAAGAATGAGAATGTAGTGCGCAACGAGATCTCCAAGGCCGAGGTTCTGAAGATGTTCGGTGACCGTGGCGAGACCTATAAGTGCGAACTCATCTCAGAGCTTGAGGATGGTACCATCACCACTTACACTCAGGGCGCGTTTACCGACCTCTGCCGTGGACCGCACTTGGTGTCTACCGCTCCCATCAAGGCTATCAAGCTGACCTCTGTGGCCGGTGCCTACTGGCGTGGCGACGAGAACCGCAAGATGATGACCCGTATCTATGGTATCAGTTTCCCCAAGAAGAAAATGCTCGATGAGTACCTGGTGCTGATGGAGGAGGCCAAGAAGCGCGACCACCGCAAGATCGGTAAGGAGCTCGAGCTCTTCATGTTTACTGAGATGGTGGGCAAGGGCTTGCCTATGTGGTTGCCTCGCGGTACCGCTCTACGTCTGCGCTTGGAGGATTTCTTGAAGCGCATCCAGAAGCGTTTCGGCTACCAGCAGGTGATGACTCCGCATATCGGTAACAAGCAGCTCTATGTGACTTCTGGTCACTGGGATCACTATGGCAAGGACAGCTTCCAGCCCATCACTACTCCTGAGGAGGGTGAGATGTACTTGCTGAAACCGATGAACTGCCCCCACCACTGTATGATTTACAAGTGGCAGCCCCGCTCATACAAGGACCTGCCTTTGCGCTTGGCCGAGTTTGGTACCGTATACCGCTATGAGCAGAGTGGTGAGCTTCACGGCTTGACCCGTGTGCGCAGCTTCACTCAGGACGATGCCCACATCTTCTGCCGCCCCGATCAGGTGAAGGAGGAGTTTATCCGCGTAATGGAGATTATCCAGATTATCTTCAAGGCACTCAACTTTGAGAACTATGAGGCTCAGATTTCATTGCGCGACCCCAACAATACCACCAAGTATGTAGGTTCTGACGAGAACTGGGCACGTGCCGAGCAGGCTATCGTGGAGGCTTGCGAGGAGAAGGGTCTGAAGGCTCGCGTAGAGACTGGCGAGGCTGCTTTCTACGGTCCTAAGCTCGACTTTATGGTGAAGGATGCTATCGGTCGCCGTTGGCAGTTGGGTACTATTCAGGTAGACTATAACTTGCCCGAGCGCTTCCAGTTGGAGTATACCGGTTCGGACAACCAGAAGTATCGTCCCGTAATGATTCACCGTGCACCCTTCGGTTCAATGGAGCGTTTCGTGGCAGTGCTCATCGAGCACACCGGCGGTAAGTTCCCCTTGTGGCTCACCCCCGACCAAGTGGCTATTCTGCCTATCTCGGAGAAGTTCAACGACTATGCCGAGCAGGTGAAGAAGGAGCTTGAGCAGTACGACGTACGTTGCATCATCGATGACCGCAATGAGAAGATCGGCCGTAAGATTCGCGACAACGAGGTGAAGCATATTCCTTATATGTTAGTTGTTGGCGAAAAAGAGCAGGCCGAGGGTACTGTTACTGTACGCAGACAGGGCGGAATCAACGAAGGAAGCCTGAAAATTGCAGAATTTGGTAAGAAGATCGAAGAAGAAGTTAATAATATGATAAATGAATGGTAACTTTTGCCAGTAGAAGATAGGCTGCACCTCGGAAAAAGTTAAATAAATTTGTTTTTTCGCTCAGTTTGCACTATCTTTAACTTGTTATGACAAGTAGAAGATAGGCTGCACCTCGGAAAAAAAATAAATAAATTTGTTTTTTCGCTCAGTTTGCACTATCTTTGCGCCCGCATTTAACAATGTGGGCGGCAAGATTGCCGTTTTGTGGCGTTTGATACAGAACAAAAAAGGATTAATAACCATTAAAAAAGACAGCAGAACAAACAAATTCATCTGAATGAAAAAAGACAATTTAAAAGGCCAACACCGTATCAATGAACAGATACGAGCCAAAGAAGTCCGAATTGTCGGTGACAACATTGAACCTACCGTAGTGTCAATCCATGAAGCACTAAGAATAGCCGAAGAGAATGAGGCTGACTTGGTAGAAATCTCACCGAACGCCGTTCCGCCTGTTTGCAGAATTATTGATTACTCAAAGTTCCTGTATCAGCTGAAGAAGAAACAGAAGGAGATGAAGGCCAAGCAAGTGAAGATTGACGTTAAGGAAATCCGCTTCGGCCCTCAGACTGACGACCACGACTACAACTTCAAGCTTAAGCATGCCATTGGCTTCCTTAAGGATGGTGATAAGGTTAAGGCATATGTATTCTTCAAAGGACGCTCAATCCTCTTCAAAGAGCAGGGCGAGGTGCTGTTGCTGCGTTTTGCCAACGACCTCGAGGAGTATGGTAAGGTAGACCAGATGCCTGTACTCGAAGGTAAGCGCATGACCATCTTCATTTCACCGAAGAAGGCTGCCGCTCCCAAGAAAGAGAAGCCCGCTCAGCAGAAAGATGAAAAATGAAAGTGGAAAGATGAAAGTTAACATCTTGAATCCATGAGTGGGTAACTTTCATCTGTCATCTTTCAACTATAAACTTGAGAAAAAAGCGGCTGCGTGCCGGTATAGTACGCACCGTTTATATATTAATAATTAAATAATAACTAACAACATGCCAAAAGTTAAGACTAACTCCGGTTCAAAAAAAAGATTCGCTCTTACCGGAACAGGTAAAATCAAGAGAAAGCACGCTTATCACAGTCACATCTTGACAAAGAAGACTAAGAAGCAAAAACGTAACCTCGACCACTTCACACTTGTACACGGTGCAAACGTAAGCCAGGTTAAGGAACTTCTTGCAATGAAGTAATCTTAAAGTTAAGCGAGTTATTCTAAAAACAATTATTAATCGGATGGTTAGCAAAACCAAGACTGCCCCGTGCAGCGCTAACATCTAAAAACGAAACAAAACTATGCCAAGATCAGTAAATCATGTTGCTTCAAGAGCAAAGAGAAAGAAAATTTTAGGTTTAACCAGAGGTTACTTCGGTGCTCGTAAGAACGTTTGGACCGTTGCCAAGAATACTTGGGAGAAGGGTCTGACCTACGCTTACCGCGACCGTAAGAATAAGAAGCGCAACTTCCGTGCGTTGTGGATTCAGCGTATCAACGCTGCCGCTCGTCTCGAGGGTATGTCTTATTCTCAACTGATGGGTGCATTGCACAAGGCTGGTATCGAGATCAACCGTAAGGTGCTCGCTGACCTCGCAATGAATCATCCTGAAGCTTTCAAGGCTATCGTAGCTAAGGCTAAGGCTGCTTAATTGTGGCTCACGCAGCTTAAATAACCACTTGCGAAATAGTGTTATTTAACATGATAATGAAAAAAGAGGCTCCGGCCTCTTTTTTTATTGGAGAAAACTTCCTATATTTGCATTAGCAAAAGCAAAGAAATACGCCTCTCGGGGCAAACATTCTGGCTTTGAGCTGTGTTCTTTGAAGTATAAAGCAACGATGACGAAAACGATGACGAAGATATCTCGTGGATTAGCGTTAAGGTTATCGTTAACGTTGTAGAAAATATAGTCGTGTCGGTTTAGACTGGGAAACTCATCAATTATATCTGAAAACCGAGGACAGCTTCGACTTCCAATGGCGGGCCACGCCCCGTAAGGGGTAACCTTGAGTCGGTGGATTACAAAGGGGGCGAGCACTCAAATCCTATTTCTCGGAGTTTCATCGCATCAATCCGGCACGACTTCTTTATATATATAAACGCCAAAAGGTTAATAAACGTACTGTTGTGGGTAGAAACAAATTTTCAAAACGCGAAATAGACATTATCGGTAAGCTCTTGAGCCGTAAGATGGCAGGCAACCGCAATCAGCAGAAGATGGTGAGGCATACGCTTCGCACTGTCTTTGACTTCAATATCTCTGATTTCAACGTGCAAGGAAAAGCCTTCGGACCCGAAGACCTGCAATCTTGTGTGCGCCGTGGCGTTATCCATATCCTTGACGATGCAACCATAGAGACCATGAAGGTGCGCTATGCCGAAAAGAAACAGCACGAGGAGGTTCTACGCCAAGCCGAGGCTGTGGCCGACGGCGAAGCGGTAGATTGGCAAGAGGTGCAGCGCCAGTGGGACGAATATTACGCTCAGCATCCGGAATGACTCTCTCAAATTTATAATGCCTCAAATGGCTATGTAGCATAACTTGTATTGGTGGCAAAGAAGCGCGTGAGACCTTAGGGTCTTACGCGCTTGTTTTTTTTAGAAAAATGACTTTTCCGGGATGTTTTCGGCAAAAAGTGTAAAGAAACTTTACAATTTTCGTTCAAAAAAGCGTTTTTTCGATTTTTTCTTGCGATAGTGCTTGCCCGTGTGAGTAACTTCGCTAAGCAAATCGGAACAAAAGAATTTATGCCAATCCATATGAGAAAAAACGAAAGCGTACAGCCAATAAACCGCGAGTACAAAGCAAAAAACTCGCGTAACCGTGGATACGTAATGAAATATCCATGGATACGTGATGAAATATCCGCGGATATTTAATGAAATATCCACGGATACGTAAACTTTTCGGTAAGCGGAACTGAAAAAATGGAAGGGAAGAACCGAAAAATAGGAAGGAAAAGTAGGGAAAACGAAAAAAATGAATTGTCCTACTCGGAAAAAGTGTCAAAAAATTTGACATTTTTCGTCGAAAAAATCATTTTTCGCAAAAAAGTCATGGTGGCGTTTGGCAGTTTCAATAATTTTGCCTATAGATTTATATGCAGCAAGAGAGTGCGCCCCCTTTTCTGCATAATAAGGTATAATGGAACTAGGAATGTATAACTAAAAACACATAACGACAATGAAAGAGTTCTTCAAGAATCTCGGACGCTACAAAGTGTCGTCCGTGCTCAACATCCTCGGTCTGAGCATCGCCTTTGCGGCGGCCTACATCATCTTGGTGCAAGTGAACCACGACCTCACCTACAACCGCTGCTTCAAGGATGCGGATAGGGTGTATAGGCTCGACTTTACCTCTTCTTTTATTACCGACGAGCAGGACGAGTGGATGATGCTCATGTCGCACGCCTTAGGAGAAGCATTGGGTACGGACAATAGTGCCGTAGAGCAAATGGGCTACATGGAGTTATACGCCTCCATAATACGTCCGTCTCTGAATGGGAAGGAGATATACGTGCCTATAGAGGGTAAGGAAGATGAACTGATGGAGGTGCATACGCACGTCGGCTCTGCCGAACTGCCTCAGATGCTGGGCGTGGAGCTCATCGCCGGTGACTATAGCCATCTGAAGAAGCCCAACAGCATACTGATTAACGAGAGCTTTGCCCGGCGCTACGGCTTCGAGATTGACGATGCCATCAGAGACAAGGACAATGTGCTATGGACAGTAAGGGGCATTTACGAAGATTTGCCTACAAACTGCATCTTGGGCGAGCACGACATATTCACAGTGTTCGGTACCGAGAATCGTGGCTGGAGCAACGTATACTATTATAAGTTGGTGGGCGAGGAGCAAGAGGAGGTTTTCTTGCTGAACGGCATCAAGAAACTTGCCGATATGGGGTTTATGTATGAACTGTATGGAAACACGTGGAAACGGCCCAGTGACGATGCTCGCGAGGAGTGGCTGGACATGGCAAGCAAGATTATGCGCCTCACACCGTTCTACGAGAGTCATTTCATTACCAATATGTATGGTACCATACAGCCGCAAAACGACAAGAGCACCGTATACATTCTGCTGAGTATTGCCGTACTCATCCTCGTCATTGCCTTTATCAACTTTGTCAACTTCTTCATGGCCATGGTGCCGCGCCGTATCCGGCGTGTCAACACCGAAAAGGTGTTCGGATGTACTACTCGCCGCTTGCGCATGAATTTCGTTCTCGAGGCTGTTGGCTTGGTTGCAATCAGTCTGCTGATAGCCCTATACATCGTGTTTATGATTGCTCCCGAACTCACGGGGATAATCTCCTCATCGGCACGAATAGAGGACAACCCTACGGTGACGCTGTTCCTCATCGTTGCAGGTCTCTTGCTTGCCGTTGTCAGCAGTATTTATCCCGCCTATTACATCACCTCCGTTCCTCCGGCCTTTGCGTTGAAGGGTACGTTCGGCAATACGGCGTCAGGACGTCGGTTGCGCTATGTGCTACTGACCCTGCAGTTCGTTATATCCATTATCCTTATTATATGCTCCTCCTTTATCCGTATGCAGTACTTCTATATGGTAAATGACGACATCGGATACGACAAAGAGGATGTGTTGACGGCCGATATTTCTTCGGCCGGGTACCCGCAGCCGGGAATGTTCTTTCCCTCGTGGAACTATGAGCAACGCCAACAATTGACCTCTATGCTGAAGGAGAACCCACAGATTGCCGATGTCACCTATGCTTGGAACCAGTTTACCACAGAAGACCACGCAAGTCAATCATTCCATAAGGAGGACGGCACGAAGTTCAGTTCATTCATCTATGACGTCGCTCACAACTTCTTGCAGTTTATGGGTATTGATGTTGTAGAAGGAGAAGACTACACGCTGGAAGACGAGCTTCAGCGTGATTATATCAAACATATATTCAATGAGACCGCCCGCAAGGAATTGGGTCTTTCGCTCAATGAAAAGTTTATGGACGAGCGCCCGATAAGAGTGGTGGGATTCTGCAACGACTTCAAGCTCCGCTACATGAAGGAGCGCATACAGCCCTTCGCATTTTACATTGGAGGATTTGCCTATTATAACTATCTTTTTGTGCGCACGATACCCGCTGCCGACGTTGAAGAGGTAAAGGCACATATCAATCACTGTATAGCCAAGCTTGGGTCAACAGGCAATGCCGATAAGATAAAGATAACCTCCATTGAGCAGGAGCTGAGCTCGAAGTACGAGCACGAACGCAAGCTCAACCGCCTCATCACTATCTTCTCGCTTATATCCATCTGCATATCGCTGATGGGAGTCTTCGGCCTTGTATTCTTCGAGACCCAGTATCGCCGTCGCGAGATTGCCGTGCGCCGTGTACACGGAGCCTCCATCAACAGTATCCTTATGATGTTCGTGGGGCAATATGCTCGTATGGTGCTTGTGGCTTTCCTCTTTGCCATGCCCGTGGGTTATATGCTCATGTCGCGTTGGCTCGAAGAGTATGCCTACCACATACCGCTCTACTGGTGGGTATTCGCCCTTGCCCTCCTCATCGTACTCGCCGTAACCAGCGGCATCGTGCTGGTACGTTCGTGGAAGGCGGCGAGAGAGAATCCCGTAAATGCATTGTATAAGGAGTGATAATAATTCTGAATTCTGAATTTTGAATTCTGAATTCTGGATACTTGAGCAAACGCCGACGTGGTATGAAAGCGTCGGTCTCCTCTAAGGGGAGGAGTCGGACAGCGTGGAAAAGGTAGGATAATTGGAAAAGAACTGTCCCCAAGATGATTTTGGGGACAGTTTGATTGTTTTACTTGATTCCTCTCTGATTCAATGCCTGCTGGTATCGGCGGGCATTGGCATTGTGTTGCCTCAGGGTGCTGGCAAAGTTGTGATAGCCGGAAAAGTCCTCCTTGGCACACATATATATATAGGAGTGCTTGGCGGGGTTGAGCACGCTCTCGATGGCTGCGATGCTCGGTATGCGTATGGGGCCAGGGGGAAGGCCGGCATACTTGTAGGTGTTGTAGGGCGAGTCGATTGTGAGGTGGGCGAGGAGGATGCGGCGCAGGTCGAACTTGCCGTGGGCAAACTTCACCGTGGGGTCGGCTTGCAGCAGCATGCCGCGTTTCAAGCGATTGAGGTATAGTCCGGCAACGAGGGGCTTCTCATCGTTCTTGTTGGTCTCTTCGTCTACGATAGAGGCCAGTGTGGTGACTTCGATGGGGGTGAGCCCTTGTGCTTGCGCCTTCTTCTTGCGCTCGGTGTTCCAGAAGGTGTCGTGCTCTTTTTTCATGCGGGCGATAAACTGCTCCGGCGACATGGTCCAGTACACCTCGTAGGTGTTGGGCAGGAATAGGGTAGGGAAGGTCTCTGCCGTGTAGCCGAGGCTGTCGATAAGGTGATGGTCGGTCAGGATAGCGGCTATCGCTACAGAGTCTGTCATGAGCTGCTTGCCTACGGCACCAGCCAGTCGGTCGAGCGTGCGTACTGAAGGGATGACGAGTCGCACGGGAGTCTGATTACCTGAGAGCAGGCGTAGGCAGATGTCGCGCATTGAGTCGCCGGGGCGTATGGCATAGTTGCCCGGCTTTACCCGCTCGTTATATTTGTAATACTTCATCAAGGGGACGAATCCGGCCATTGACTCTATCGTTGCGCTTGAAGTCAGCACTTCGGCTACCTGTTGTGTGTCATACTCGGGGTGTATCTGAATGTATACGGTCTGTTCTCCCTTTACGATGGGGGCCAATATGGCTGAGTAGGCGAGGTAGCCCACTGTAGCAGCTGCAGCGAGCAGCAGTAGCACTACTATTCCTATTATGTATATGCGTTTCTTCATACTTTTAGGATTCATATATTTTTAAATAACCTAAGATTTCCAAAGCCTGGTTTTAATCTGCTCTGCTCAATGCTGTGGATGATTTCTACTACGCAATCGTTCATAGGAGTAGGATATCCCACTTTTCGTCCATAAGCAGATACAGCTCCATTTATGGCATCCACTTCAGTTAGTTTACCTTTCTCGAGATCTTGAAGCATGCTGGCTTTTAATTTGGCATGTTTGCGGATAGCGATAGGAATGATGAAGTATGAAAACGCTCTCTTTGCAGCATTGGTGTAGTTTAGTAGCTTTACGATATTTTTCCCCTGTACAGGTTCAATGTGTATTCCTCCGATTTGGCATACGTCAATGCACTCTTTGATGAGAGTTTGTACAATGCGACGCGATGCATGGTGTTTGGCTGCTTCGCCAAAGGTGCACCCTAATACTGCACTCATTCCGGAGAATGAAGCATTGATAAGTAACTTACTCCAACGTGTGCCGATGAAATTATCTTCTACGTCTACCGTACCCATTAGTTCAAGTAGCTCTTTTACTTTGTTGAAATGTTTGTTCGTGTGGCTTGAGATGGATCCCAATGAAAATGATAGGGCATCAGGCTCACTCGTGAGTTCGCATACACCAGGCGACTGCATGGTGGCACCCCAAGCAACCGTACAACCCAATACTCTCTCCTCCCCAATAATCTCGGCAATTTGCATTTCTGGTAATCCGTTTTGGAATGTTACAAGTACTCCGTCGGGGGCAAGATATCCATTAAGTTTTTGTACCACTTCAGCATTGTTTTGTTGTTTGGTCATGAGAAACATGATGTCATATTGTCCATTCATCTCATCTGGAGTGTAAGCTTTGACGGGTTGGCAGAATTGTATGGTACCAATAATCTGTGCACCTTTTGTCTGAAGCGCTTCTATGTGTGCTCTGTTGCGGTTTATCAGCTCTATTTCTATACCAGCCTTGCTGATGAATGCTCCGAGGATTGTGCCTAATGAACCGGCACCATATATAGCTATACGCATATTGGATTTGTTTTATAAGCGTTTGTTATTATGAATATGAATCACGAAAGTGGCTGTATATGTTTCTTATTCTCCTAAATAGTAGGAGGGCACCGGCGCCTGGGGATAACCCATCGAGCGGTGTGCTACGTAGCTACGGTAGATGGCATCTTGCATGAGTGTGACGCGTCGGTCGCGAGCGGGGTTGTTGGTCGTGTAGATGCGCAATTCGCCGGGTAGCGACATGACTATTTCCTCACGCCAGTCTCCATAGAGGTCGGCAATGAGTTGAAGGCTGCCTTCAATGCCTTCGGCCACACTGCTCTTGTCGGCCCACTTGACGATATGTTGTGCTATTGGTTGCCCATTGCGCCATAGCTCCATCATCTCTTCGCGAGAGTAGGGGGTATGCAGTACTTCACGTGAGAGGTCGCCATCCCACCATACCCATCCGCCGCAGGGAGGTATGTTTTCGTTACGCCGTATGTATTTACCGTCGGCAGTGAGCAGGTACTTGTCGCTGCTGCCACCTTTCTTGTCTTCAGTGGCAAAGCATTCCAAGCCTGGATAGGATGGGTCAAAGTCGGCAACCATGCCATTGCCTACGTGCTTGGTCTCGTGACCGATATTCCATACTTGCTCGCCAGTACGTGCATCGACCATGCATACTCCACGTCCGTTCGTATGGAAGGGCTCAAGGCACAGGTATACTTCCATGCCGGGGCGATTGGGGTCTATGTCGGTGAGGTAGGCCTTGTCGGGATGTCCCAGTCCGGCCGACCATAGTGCCGTGCCATTATCATCTATCATGCATGAGCCCAGCAGTATTTCGTCGCGGCCATCGTTGTCTACGTCGCCACTCACGAGACTATGGGCTCCCATGCTACGGATGATGGGGTTCTCCTCATCGCCGTCCCAACGCCAAGCACGCACAAGCTCCTCGCCACGCAGCTCCCATGCATCTACTACCATGAGCTTATATGTTCCTCGGCATGCCAGGATGTAGGGGGTCTTGCCGTCGAGATAAGCCATGCCTATTTGGTTGCGGTTTTGACGTACGAGGTTCCCGTAGCGGTCGTTGCGCTCGGGCCAGTCTACTCGGGCAATCTCCTTGCCCGTCATACCGTCCCATACGCTGAGGTATTCTTCGCCGCTGTCTACGCGTCCCTTGTCGTTGCGCTTAGTGGTCTCGGGGGCAGTCTTGAGGGCTACTTCCGCTTTTCCATCTCCATTGAAGTCGTAGGCAATAAAGGGTGAGTACCATACGCCGGGCTCGATGCCTTGGCCCAGGTCTTTTGACCATAGGAAAGTGCCGTCGCTCAGGTATGCCTCTATCTGATAGGTGCGCCCGTCGAGTGTGCCGGGCATGCCTGGGTCTACGTTGCTATCGGGGGTGCGTACGATGTAGTCGTATATGCCATCGCCATTGAGGTCTGCTACAGCCACTTTACCAACTCGCATCTTTGGGTTGCGCAGTTTGACGGAGCGGTAATGGGTAAGTAGGGATTTGTCAACGGTAAGTTTCTCAGAGGTCTCGATGACCTTTCCCTTTGCATCGTGCGCTGTGATCCAATAGCACATTGGCTTGTCCGAAGGCATGTGGTCAGTATAGTCGGATACCTCTTTGATGGCTTTTCGGGTAAGTCTCTTTTGCTTGCCGTCGGCCATACGGTACACATGGAAGCTGACTCCATTAGGGTCGGTATTGAGGAGTCGCCAACTGAGGTGTATGCCATTGCCGTCGGGTGAGGGCGTAGCTATAAGTCCTCGGGTGAGATGCTCGGCGATACGCTCTGTGGCGTATCCTTCTACTTGGGGCTTGGGCTCATGGCCAGGGTTGAGTGTCTCGAAATAGTAGTTGCGCTCGCGCAGATCCTGGGCTTGCAATCCTTGTAAGGCTATGGCTATTGCCATCAATGACCAATACTTTCTCATTTCTGTAGTGTTATACTATTAATAATACGACAAACAGCCTCATGAATGTTTGTCTGTGTAAAAGTAACGTATATATTTGTGTATTGCAAGTTTGCTGCTCAAATTCTTTGTTGTTTTTATTTTAATAATTGCTATATAAATAGGAACTACACTTTTCATTAGTAGAAACTTTTGCGTCGACTGATAATGACGTATATGATAACGGGAGCGCCAATGATGGGAGTGATGGCATTGAGCGGAAGCAGGCCATTGTCGCCTGGTAGGGTGCTGATGAGGTTGCACAACAGGGCGATGGCGGCACCACAGAGCATGGTAGTAGGAAGTAGTGTACGATGATTTCCCGTGCCCAAAAGCAGACGTGCCATGTGTGGTACGGCCAATCCAATGAAGTTAATAGGTCCGCAGTAAGCGGTGGTGACAGCCACGAGCAGGCCTGTGGCGAGGAGTAGCAACATTCTTGTGCGACGAATGTTGATGCCTAAATTTTCGGCATAGCGCTCACCGAGGAGCAGAGCGTTTAGCGGTTTGATGAGGCAGACGGCGATGGCAAGTCCGATAAGGATGAAAGCCGTGAAGAGGGGGAGGCTGTGACGAGATACACCGCCAAAGTTGCCCATGCCCCACATCATATAGGATTGCACCCCCTCGGCTGTAGAGAAGAAATTGAGCAGCGATACGGCTGACGACACGATGTAGCTTATCATCATTCCCACGATGAGCAGCATGGTGTGACTGCGCAGGCGGGAGGCGAAAAGCAGTATGAGCAATGTCACGAGCAGTGCGCCCACGAAGGCTGCACCTACAAGAGCAATCGACCCTCCGAAGAAGAGGTTACCGGCAGGTATGAGTCCGCCAAAGAGAAGGAGCACGATGGCTGCACCGAGTCCGGCGCCGGAGTTGATGCCGAGGATGTCGGGGCCAGCCAGCGGGTTGTTGAAGGCTGTTTGTAGCATCAGACCCGATACAGAGAGGGCGGCTCCTGAGAGTAGAGCGGTGAGTGCTTGGGGCAGGCGCGACTCTAGGATGATGTATTCCCATGCGGCCTTAGAGGCTTCGCCACCGAAAAGGATATGGATGACCTCGCCCATTGGGATGCGTACGGAGCCATACAGCAAGTTGGCGAGAAAAAGAGCCACGATGCAGAGACTTAGTGTAAATTGACAATTGACAATTGCTTTTCCCTTCGGCCAGCGAACTTTGTTTGACAATTTACAATTACAAATTGCTTTCCCCTTCGGCTTGCGAACTTCGTTTGGTGCTTGACAGTTATGTGTTTTGTATATTTTCTTCATTATAATTTATGGAAATAGCGTAGTGTGTCACTCGGTAATAATGCGGGGTGAAGTATCTTGATATAGTCGCGTAGGAGGCGCTCGGGGTGGAAGGGCGTCTCTTCGTAGAAGATGAGATCGGCGGAGTTGCACCCATAGACATTTCCGTTTTGGTAAGCACTGAAGAGGGTGTAGGGTTGGTAGGTTTGCCCGAGGTGCGGTAGGCGCATGCGTTGGCGGCTATTATTGTATCGGATGAACCATACGTCGGCTTGCTGGCCACGCTCAAGTACGGTTTCGAAGGAGAGGGGGACGGAGCCGCTCTTGGCGTTGTCGCTGAAGAGGTAACGACCGCCGGCATCGACAATGAGCTGCGCCATGGTGCTGCGCCCGCCCGGTACGTACCAGGCCGAACCATTCTGTGTGTCGAATAGTACGGTGGGGCATTGTTGTGCGGGAAAGCTGTCGGTGAGTGCTTTCAGGGCATGATATTGGGCTTCGATGGCGGAGAAGAGCGAGTCGGCCTCGTGTCCCTTACCGAAGAGTCGACCATAGAATCGTATCCACTCGGCACGCCCCAATGCGGAGGTCTCCATATAGTCGGCACACTGGATGATGGGGATGCCCAGGCTCTCGAGGTTGCCATAGGTGCTGGCATTCTCGTAGGGTGAGAGCAGGATGAGGTCGGCATCAAGGCCAATGATGCGTTCGCGGTCAGGGGTCATGGCGCTGCCGATATTGCTGATGCGCCCCGCTTTCAAAGCTTCGCGAATTCGTGGATTGGCGATGTACTCAGCTTCGCAAACTCCGACAAGGGCATCGAGCATGCCCAGCTCCTCGATGAGGCTGCTATGGGTGGCAGTGAAGGAGATGGCACGGCGTGGCAGGGGGATAAGGGACTTGGAGGAGTGGATACTTTTTTTAGTATGCTCAGTGTTATCGGAGTTTTCCGAGTACTCCGAGCTCTCGGGTTGTAGGAATACCGTTTGCAATAGCTTGCTCTCGTCCCACGGACTACGTATCTGCACTTCCGTGTAGTCAGGATGGGCAATGAGCGTGAGATACTGGGCGTGTCGCATCACAAGGGTGTCGGCATCGGGGGATGTCGCCTTGGTGCCGCTATGGCAGGCGGTGAATAAGGTGATGCATAGGGTAAGTAGGGTGTATGGACATTTCATATTGCTGTAGTGGAATTAGTCCTTGAGTTTTATACCGAGCGTCAATCTGAACTGGCGACCCGGCATAGGATAATACTGAATAACCTGATACTGCGCATTGGCGAAGTTGATGGCTTCGGCATGAGCGGTGAGCAGGGTGTGGCGTGTGTTGAAGGTATGGGAAAGTGTCAGCGTGTGCTCTATATAGGGAGCCAGACGGTAGCGTGGTGAGAGGTCTGACATGCTATATCGTTGGCCCGACCAAAGTGTGGAGTACCCGACATTGGCCCAAGGGGTTGAAAGCAGCAGACGGGTGCTTCCACTATGCAAAGGGGTGTAGGGAAGTTGTATGCCATAGCTCTGATTGCCGGGGTTTGTGACGTCGATGGCGTGTTGTAGAGTGTAGCTTGCGCCGAGGTTGAGTCCTATGTGACGACTCAGACGCATATAGGCATCGAGCGTGGCATCGAGCCCTGTGATATGTACACGGCCGTAGTTGGCCATTTTCCATACATAGGTGGTGGGGAAGGCTACTATCTTGTCGGTGACGTTGTTGAAATAGCCGTCTGCGGTGAGGGTGAGCGATGTGAGTGCTCCCCACTGGGGTGCCTGCCAAGTAAAGCCGAGATTGTATTCGCGGGCACGCTCGGGACGGAGATCCTTGTTGCCACTACGGAAGTAGTAGAGGTCGTTGAAGGTGGGCATGCGGAAGGTGTGCTTGTACATCAGCCGCAGGTAGAGAGGAATGTCGCTCAAGGGGCGGAGCGATGCGCTGAGGGTGGGGGTGAGTTCCTTTTGAGTTCTGAGTTCTGAATTCTGAATCTTTGTTGATACCTCATTGATGAGAGTGCCGAGTAAGATACCGCGTAGATGGAGCCAATGGTTGCGATATTGTGCTTGCAGAGCGGTGAGTGAGGTATAGCGAATTGGGAAAGGACATGAGGGTAGATTGCTCTTTAACGTGTTTATGAATCCGTCCTGCGCTAAGGAGAAGCTCCACGCCAACGTGGGGCGGTAGAGTAGGGTAGCCTGTGCGTAGTATTCGCGCTGTAGGTTCTCGTCGACCTGCTTGCCTTCGGCATACTTGACATTGGTGTCGGTGTAGCGGTTCCAACCGTAGGTGTATTTGGCTATGGTGCGCAGTTGCCAGTGGGGATTCCACTGCTTGGAGTAGCGAGCTTGAAAGAAGAGGGTGCGGTCGGCCAGGCGCTCGGTGCTGTTATTGTTATATAGGATGACGGCACCGGGGAGCCCTCGCTCAGAGGTATAACCATAGAACTTGGTGTGGAGCTCGCTGTTGTCGGCAAACTGGTGGTGCAGGTCCCACTCGCCCAGAAACTGGGTGATGTCGGTATTGGTACGCTGCTCCGTGGTGACCTTTGTGCCATTGGTCAGGGTATAGGGGTAGCGACCGTGGGCATTGGAGAAACTTCCGTTGAGGCTGCTCCAGGTGCGTTTGCCGAACCTGCGGGAATAATTTATCGTAGGTTCGATAAATCCGTAAGAGCCGTACTGTAAAGTGCTCTCGAAGGTGTGGCATTTGCCTTCCCACTTGGGTTGATGGCTGCTTAGACTCACAAGGCTTCCCGAGGCGAGGGCACGTGCTGTAGACAGCATGTTGTCGCTCTGCCCTATATGAAGGGCGATGTTGCCCAAACTGCTTGAGACGAAGCGTCCTAAGTCGACTTGTCCGGCCAGGCAGTTGCTCACCACCACATCATCGTAGCTTACTGCCGTGTGTGTAGCTCCGAGCCCGCGTACAGATACAGTTTTTAGTCCGCCAATACCCCCGTAGTCCTTGACGTTGGTGCCGGCAAAGTGGCGTACGGCATCGGCAGCCGTGTGGGCGGCGATGGCTTTGAGCTGTTCAGCGCTCATCTGTTGTGTGGGTGATATGGACGAAACCTGCTTGCTCAGTGGGCGGTCGGTTATCTCCACCTCATCGATGGTGCGCAGGGAATCCTGCGCTACGTCGGTAGTGGCGTAGGTGGTCGTCACAGATAGAGCCAATAAGCCCATAAGGACTCTCTGTAGGTTTTTATTCACGTTCGTAACGGTATGAATAACAACATAGCCAAGCTCTCTTTCCTCGAAAGAACAGGGCGGAAATCTCATCTCTCTCGTTTTGCAGGTCTTCTGACTTACTCCATCTGTCCGCCTTCCCACCTTCGTAGAGGCAGTGGCAAAGT
>JAZNYG010000001.1:0-50166 GCA_045594245.1 Bacteroidaceae bacterium | reverse complement strand
TGATGCACGATAATGAGCGCCTCTTCCAAGCCAAATATCTCACTTACTTGCCTACCGTAGAGCAGCTTCGCGAGGAGATTGAGCTACAGAAAAGCGTGTTTCAGGCGCAACAAGGGGAATAAGCGTCATATAAAAGAAAATTCCACACGAAACTAGGGTTTTCAATATCCACAAAATCCACAGAAGGTTTCCGAAGAATAGGCGTAATTAAGCGATGATACAGAGATTTTTCGCTACGCTCAAAATGACATAATGGAAAATTGTAAATGGTAAATCGTTGAATTGTAAATTCGCCTTACTTCGAAGGCCTTCTGTGAATTTATCTTCGAACAATCTTTATGAGTTTTGTTGGTTAATCAAGTTCACCACCACCTTTACCATCACATCTTTCTCCTCGGTCTTGCTCTCGGCAATCATAAGGGTGAGGGCCACAAGGGTGTTATCGGCAAGGCGTTTGGTTCCGTCAGGGCGATAGAGGATGCGGTTGCCATTGAGGAACCAAAGGAATAGTGTGGCAGCAATACGTTTGTTGCCGTCACTGAAAGAATGATTTTTTGTGACGAGATAGAGCAACATGGCTGCTTTCTCCTCGACAGAAGGATATAGTTCCTCTCCACCAAAAGTTTGATATATCTGCCCGATACTACTCTTGAAAGAGTCATCCTTCTCGTTGCCAAACCATCGGCTGCCGCCAAACTTCTCGCGTAGGCGGTCTATCTCTTTCATGGCACCTTCGTAAGTAGCATGGAAGGATTCTTCGCTTGTGGTGCGATCTATGGTGAGGCGTTCGTAGTCGTAGTTGTCGAGTGTGTCGAGGGCATAGGTATAGTCTACCACCACATCGAGCAGGTCTTGATTCTCTTGTTTGCTCAACTGCTCTTGGCTGCTTATCGTGCGGCCCAATATCTGCACCAACTGGCGCAGTTCGGTATAGTGTTCTTGCACACGACGCTCGTTCACGGCATAGCCCTTTACGAGATATTGCTTCAGTACGCGGTTGGCCCATTGGCGGAATTGTACGCCGCGCTTAGAATTGACTCGATAGCCTACAGAAATTATCATGTCAAGATTGAAGTAGGGAATTGTACGTGTGACACTTCTGCTGCCTTCAATTTGAACTTGTGCAATTTTTGCACAGGTTGCTTCTCGTTCTAATTCCTCAGTCTTATAAATATTGTTGATGTGGCGCACAATTGATGTCCTATCAGTATTGAACAACTCGGCCATCTGCGCTTGTGTAAGCCACACCGTTTCATTTTCCATGCGGACATCAATCTGTGTCTGTCCGTCTTCGGTTTGGTAGATGATTATCTCGTTTGTCATACCTTGCAAAATATATGCAAAGATAATGATATTTCCGTAACTGCAAGTTTGCGCCTGCCATTAATCTGTAACTTTGTTCGCTTGCGTTATAATCCTTTCTCCTTGCCCTCAATCCGCCCAATCCCCAAGGGCAACAAAAAGAACGCAGCCACGAGGCATTAGGGAAATGCAGGAAGTAAGCAAAAGACTTAGTTTTTGAGCTTATATGTTTTTGAGTTGGGCAAGCCTATGCTTCCAATTTCTGCGCCGTGTAAGCAAATCAAAGAAATTGCCTTACAAATTGCTACGGATTTTTTGTACGGAATTTACAGGCGTTTCGGTTAGTGAAACCTTACATTACCCGTCAAAGCGGATACTAACAGTGCCGATGACAGGACTTAAACCTGTATCTACCATTCCATTCAACGCGTTTGGGGAATGAGTGTTCTGTATTGAACTACATCGGCCATACACTGGAAAAAAGACATTATCGCTGCAAAGGTAGAGATATGTGCCCAAAGGGAGATTGCATTTTTTGGCACAGAAATGTTCAAAATCTCCTCTTTAAGAATCTTTGTGATTTGTACAGAAATATCAACGGTTACAAAAAAAAAAACGAAGCACAAGACAAGGAAGCACGGCGGATTTATAGTTTTTTAGCATTGCGAAGCAAAGCTATATAGCGGAAGTTTCGTACATTTGTTGCAAGAAAGTTGTTCCGAACTTCGCTTTCACACGCTGCTATGGAGAAACTTCGCGACAATATCGAGCACATCGACGTGGCACGGCTCATCGCCGAGGGCGGTGGCAAGGATTTCCTCATCAACCTCGACCTGCACTTGCCACACAAGGAAGCTACCAACCTGCTCCTCAAGGGCGGCTTCATCATCATCCTCTGTAAGGGCAGGGGCGGGCGTGTGGTCATCAATGGCAAGGAGTACCGAGTGGAGGGAAACAACGTGATCGTGCTCTCCGAGAACCAGCTCATCAACTACATAGAGCCGGTGCTGCTCACCGAGAACAACCTCATAGCCCTGCTGCCCGAGTATATCCTGCGGCTGCCCTCGCCCGTGGACACCAACTTCTTCGGCTACTCGCGCTACCGGGCGGTAATCACGCTCACCGATGCCAAGTTCGATGACCTGCACAGCTACTACCGCTTCATCCATAAGGAGATGCACGAGGAGGGGCGCTACCAACGCGAGATTGTGAGCGCCATCTTCAGCGCCCTCATACTGGAGATACTGGGCGAATATGAGCGCATCTATCACCTGCAGCCCGACATGACCATCCGCCACGAGAGCCTCAGCGACCGCTTCTTCCGCCTGCTGGCGCTGCACTTCCGCGAGGAACACACCGTGCACTACTATGCCAACCGCCTGAACCTCACACCCAAATACCTCTCCACAGCCATCAAGCGCATCACGGGCCGGCCCATCCTGGACTGGATACACGAAGCGCTGCTCATCGAGGCCGCCATGCTGCTGCGCACCACCGACCTCACCGTGCTGGAGATTGCCGACAGGCTCAACTTCTCCACCCCATCGGCCTTTGTGCAGTTCTTCAAGATGCATACGGGGACAACTCCGAAGCGGCTGACGGTGTGAGTTCCCCAACAAAAAAAAGAATCTGGAACCGTGGTTCCTGATTCTTTATGTTGCATTACGACACATCCATTAACAAATAGAGTTATTGCTCAGTACAGAGAATGATTATTTTTTAGGTCGTTCCTACAAGTAAAGGTCTGTAGGATCAAAAAACACTTATTCGTTATTCCACAATGCGGGTCTCCAAATCGTTATCTAGGTTATCGGCATGCTTGATGACCACACAATGTACGCCGCCATCGATGGCGCGGAAGGCTCCTTCAATTTTGGGCAGCATGCCCTTGTTAACGGTGCCGTCGGCACGCAGGGTGGCAAAGCTGTCGCGGGTGATGGTGGGGATTACGCTGCGGTCGTCGTCCACATCGGTGAGTACGCCGTTCTTCTCAAGGCAGAAGATGAGGTTCGTTGGTTGTATCTTCGAGGCTGCTACGGCTACGGCCGAGGCTACGCTGTCGGCATTGCTGTTGAGGAGCGAGCCCTGCTCGTCGTGGGTGATGGCGCAGAAGACGGGTACAATGCCCTGCTCCACGAGTGAGGCGAGGAAGGGCACGTTCATGCGCTCGGTCACGATATCGCCCACATAGCCATAGTCGATGGGCTTGGGAGCGCGGCGCACGGCTGGGATGACGTTGGCGTCGGCTCCCGAGAGGCCTATGGCCTTGCAGCCGAGGGCACCGAGGCGTGCCACTATCTGTTTGTTGACGAGGCCAGCATATACCATAGTGACTACATCGAGTGTGTCACGGTCGGTGACGCGGCGCCCATCAATCATCTGTGTCTCTATGCCCAGCTGGGTGCTCAAGCGTGTAGCTAGCTTGCCGCCGCCATGGATGAGCATCTTGGGACCTTCAAGGGCGGCAAACTTGGTGAGGAATCGTTCCAGTGCGGCAGCGTCGTCAATAACATTACCGCCGATCTTAACTACTTTTATCATGATTCGCGTTAATCTTTCAACTTTCATCTTTTCAACCCTTCAAGCAGTCGTTTCAGCACTACTGTTGCCGAAATCTCGCGGTTGGCCGCTTCGGGGATGACGAGGCTGGTGGGCGCTTCGATGACGTCGTCGGTGACAATCATGTTGCGGCGCACGGGCAGGCAGTGCATGAAGAATGCATTGTTGGTGAGTGCCATCTTCTCGGTGCTGATGGTCCATGAGCGGTCGGTGGAGAGCACCTTGCCGTAGTTGGGGTCGGCGTAGGCACTCCAGTTCTTGGCATACACGAAGTCGGCTCCGCGCAGCGCCTCGTCCTGGTCATGGGTTACCTTGGCCTTACCCACAAACTCAGGAGCGAGGTCATAGCCCTCGGGGTTGGCGATGACGAAGTCGTAGTCGGTGGCGTTCATCCACTCGGCAAACGAGTTGGGCACAGCTTGTGGCAATGCCTTGGGATGGGGTGCCCAAGTGAGCACGACCTTGGGGTGTTCGGTGCGCTTGTGCTCCTCAATGGTGATGAGGTCGGCAAAGCTCTGCAGGGGATGGCGTGTGGCAGCCTCCATGCTAAATACGGGACGGCCCGAGTAGCGGATAAACTGCTCGATGATGCGCTCCTCGTAGTCCTCGGCCTTGTTGGTGAGCCCGGCAAAGGAGCGCACGCCGATGATGTCGCAATAGGAGCCCATTACGGGGATAGCCTCGAGGAGGTGTTCGGCCTTGTCGCCGTCCATGATGACGCCGCGCTCGGTCTCGAGCTTCCATGCGCCTTGATTTACGTCAAGCACGATGACGTTCATGCCCAGGTTCATCGCGGCCTTCTGTGTGCTCAGTCGGGTACGGAGCGACGAGTTGAAGAAGATCATCATGAGGGTCTTGTTACGGCCCAGCTCCACGTGGGCGAAGCGGTCTTTCTTGATAGCGAGTGCCTCGGCTACTGCATCGTGCAGGTTGCCTATGTCTTGTACGCAGGTAAATTTTTTCATAAATAGTGATATGCAAAATGATATGCGAAGATACAAAATCTGAGTGAAATAACAAACAGTATTTACACATCAGTTGATTATTTCATCTTTTGCAGTATTAAACCCACAACTTAAACAATGATGGCTTGCAACATTGCAAGCCATCATTAAATTACCAAAAATTCTTCAAGTACACTATTTGTAGAAACGTACTCTGACTTGTTCACCAAAGATATTTAGTACATCCCCTTCTTGCTTACCAGTAAAGAAGGCATCAGCTTTACTTGGAGCCGCATTCTTAGCAGACTCTATTGCATCCAAAATAGTACTCTCTTTTGTCGAATTATAAATCCGCAGCGCAGGATCATTTGCATTTGCACGCACTAGTTCTAACGCTTTCTCGTACTTATCAATAGCCAACAATTGAACAAACGAATTCATCGTCGGGTCACCTTTCATCCAAGTCAACTGTCCCATAGCAGCACCCAAGTAATAATAAGCATTTGCAAACTCTGGCAAAAGTTTTATTGCTCTTCTACAATTTGTTACAACATTATTATAGTTTCTTTGCTTGAGATAAATATCAGCAATCTCATAATATCTCAGAGCTTTCTTCTTGGAATCTTTCTCATCGGCAGCAAGTTGTTGGTACTGCTTTATTGCATCAGGGTAACGACCTGCATCTTTATATATCTTAGCTAACGAAGCACGTTTTTTAGTAATATCGGCCAACATATCTTCATCTTCAGGTATCATATTCACATATGTCTCCAAAGCTAATAAATAGATATATGAATCTTGACAACTTTGCAATGAAGCAATTACGAATTTCAGCCAACTAGGATCTGTATTCTTCTCATAGAATTGATTTTCAAACTCCATTTCCAATGTTTCACAGTCACCACTTTGAATATTCATCCTCGTAATATCATCTTGATAAGTGTTTCTTATTCGTTCTTGGTTGTTTTGAACACCTATACGTGGATCATTGTCCAACATTGCACTACCAAGAATATCATTAAGACAAAAAATCAAAGAGTCTTGACTAGCAAAAGCAGAATTATAATCCGCTACATAGGCCTCTTTATGCTTATCTATTAAAGTAGAATCATAAGCAGCTCCAAATGTTTCCATTGCTTTTAAGTGCCTATTATAATAATAGACAAAACGTGAACGAGCAACACTATAGAAGTAGTCAGGCAAACGATATTGTATATCCCCCTTACCATCATGTTCAAGAACCGCCTCCTTCAAATAATCATATAATCTGAGAGCGTAAGGCTCCATAACATTCTCTGATGATATTGAGTCAAGGCCAAGACCATAGACTAACGGCATATTTTCGATATATCGACGCGCTTTTTCACTCTTTATCAACCCTCTTGAATACGGATTATCAATACGTGAATTTAATATATCTGAAAGTTCATACCACACATCATAGACATTCATCAGCTCGTCAAGATATATCTCCTTCTGAATAGAATCTTGGGTAGTCTCAATCAATCCATTCAGAATACTAATCCCTTTATCATAAATATCAATACGATGAACAGCATGACTATCAAAAACCATCTTCCATGGATAATACGCCAATACAAAGTTAGAGTCATTGGAAAGTTCTTCGTATATCGCGATACTATATATCAAAGAGTCTGGCAACTCAGCTTCTGGAATCAAATGATATACCAAAGTATCGTTAGTTAGACTATCTACAGATGCAGGAATCGCCGTAGTTACAGACGTATCTATAGAGTCTGCAACAGTTTGTTCTATTGCAATACTATCAATAGCGACACTATCAGCCGACATATCAGTGCCAAGAGTGTCAACAGCTACGGCATCACTTTGTGCTATACCTTTTGCTATAGGCGACAACGAAAAAACGCACAAGCAAAGGAGAGTAATCTTAATTCTATTCATTGTATATGTATTGTATTATATACGTTAATTAAAAAGTGTATTTAAGCCCGAGTTGTACATCAATCAGCTTAGTAGTTTTTCCGACATTAGCCTTATATGAGAGGTTTGCATAATTCTTGCTAAACATTCTCGCACGAGGCTCCAAAGATATACCCCAATTATTATTGATGTGCCATTGTACAGGAACAGAGAACTGTGCTCCCAATGATGTGCTACTGAGCTTGTTCATCAATTCATACCCCTCCGATAAGCGAGAGCTCAATACTGGTCCCATAGCTAAAGCCACATCAATCTGACGCTCTTTTGTATATCCTGCCAAGAGAGTACTTAAATCAAAGAGATAATCTACAGATACATTCACATTTCCAAAATCATAATCAATCAAATCTTGGTTGTGCATTGTAGTATTGGTTATGTGAGCATAGTCAACAGATGCGCGTGCTCCAGAATATGGAGAGAAATGATACTCACCCGACACGCCAAAGTTGAAATCCAACTCGGATGCACCAGCATAGGTCACTGTACGCAACTGATGATTTACACCGCCCTGGAAAGAAATCGCTTTATATGGTTTAAACTCGCCAAGATAATGAGCCTTAGACTGGAAACGATGTTCGTTCATAGCAAACTCCATACCTGCAGTTACAGAGAACAATTGCTCGCCAAAGGTATATCTAGGCTCTACGTACAATGCATGATGCTCATCTGTATTGTAACGCAATTGTATACCTGTTGCAAAAGCATTATACGTCTGATTGTCAACATATGATTCTGGACGCACCTTATTCATCTTCAATCCAGCCTCCCAACCAGCTACCAGATTAGCACTCCATTGGGTGTACTCGTTCATGCCCAACATGGCTATCGGGTTGATAAGGAAATCGAAGCGACCGCTAATACGTGCCGATTTGAGCAATCTCTCATAAGTAACGGCATCTGTATTATATTGCAGCGCATGATGATTGTTTGCTGCAACTTCGCCTACTAATCGCACACCAACAGAAGGACTCATCCATCGACCAACACCAACGCCCAACTGAAAATCACTAGTAGAAGCGAATGACATATTAGTACCACCAGCATAGCGAACACCCATATTGAAGTTTACAAAATCATAGCTTTTGTCTTCCTCATCATCAAAGAGCAAAGCCTTATCACCAAAGGTATATCTTACACCCATTTGAGTATTTACCAATACAGTGGGATAGTCGCTCAAATCACGTGAGGAGAATGAAGCAGCAAACATACGGGCACGAGGCTCTAATGAAACGCCCCACTGTTCATTGAATGCATAGGTAACAGGAACACTGACTTGACCACCAAAAGCACGCTTTCCTGTGACATCAAATACCATATCTTTAGAATGATCTTGCGCTAAACGCGTAGTAAACACAGGACCTGCGCCCAAGCCAATTGACCATTTACGGTCAGAGGTATAACCTTGAAGCAAGGTTGATAAATCAAACAGATACTCAGCTGCAACATTCAGATAGGTTGCACTATAGTCTGCAAGAGCACCTCGCTGGTATTTTGTTCCAGACATCGTGTTGTGATTGAGCAACATTCTAACTCCAGAATAGGGACTGAAACGATATTCGCCAGCAATGCCCGTAGACATGTCAAGATTGGCTGAACCTGCAAAAGTTGCAGGGTTAACCAAATAATCAAGCCCGCCAAGGAATGACAATGAGAATGCAGGCTTAAACTCACCTATATAGTGAATCTTGGAGCGGAATTTACGTTCATTCATTGCATATTCCATACCAGCAGTCAAAGAGAATATATTCTCACCGAATGTATAGCGAGGCTCTACATACAATGAATGATTCTCATCTGTATTGTAACGCAACTGCATACCAGCTCCTATCGCATTGTATGTACGATTATCTACATGAGTATGCCAGTTCTTATCGATAGCCCATCCCGCTTCAATGCCTGCAAGTAAGTTGGCACTGAAACGAGATGTTTCATAACCACCCTGCAATGCAAATGGATTAAAGAGAATATCAGCATGACCACCTAAGCGAACAGACTTTAGCAATACATCATATGCATCAGCATATTTTATAGAGGTGTAGTTATTGTCACCAAAATATCCAGTAAGACGGAAGCCCAACAAAGAATTTACCCAACGACCAATACCGGCACCGAATTGAATACCACTAGTTGAGCCAAGAGACAGACCGGTGCCAGTTTCATATTGCGAACCTATATTAAAGCTGACAAAGTCGTATCCTTCCTTATCTTCCGCATCTTCAGGAAGTACCTGCAAAGTTCTATCATTAAAGGTATATTTTACACCCATCTGCGTATTTAACAATACGGTAGGATAGTCACTCAAATCACGAGAGGAGAATGAAGCAGCAAACATACGGCCACGTGGCTCTAATGACAAGCCCCATTGTTCATTGAATGCATAGGTCACAGGAATGCTAACTTGACCACCGAATGCTCTTCTACCCGTAACAGTAGATGACATACCTTTGGAATCGTCTCGTGCTAAACGTGTGGTAAATACAGGACCAGCTCCCAAACCAATTGACCATTTACGGTCAGAGGTATAACCTTGAAGCAAGGTTGATAAATCAAACAGATACTCAGCAGCAACATTCAGATAGGTTGCACTATAATCAGCAAGAGCACCCTTCTGGTATTTTGTTCCAGACATCGTGTTGTGATTGAGCAACATTCTAACTCCAGAATAGGGACTGAAACGGTATTCGCCTGCAATGCCTGTAGACATGTCAAAATTAGTTGAACCAGCAAAAGTTGCAGGATTGACCAGATAATCAAGGCCACCAAGGAATGATAATGAGAACGTAGGACTGAACTCACCTAAATGATGTATCTTGGAACGGAATCTACGTTCATTCATAGCGTATTCCATACCAGCAGTCAGAGAGAACAAGTCTTCACCAAACGTATAACGAGGCTCTACATACAATGAATGGTTCTCATCAGTATTGTAACGGAACTGCATACCTGCTCCGAGGGCATTGTATGTGCGATTATCGACATGAGTATGCCAATTCTTATCCATGGAGAATCCTGCCTCAACCCCTGCAAGCAAATTGGCACTGAAACGAGAAGGCTCATAGCCGCTTTGTAATGCAAATGGATTAAAGAGGAAGTCGATATGTCCTCCTAAACGAACCGACTTAAGTAAGACGTCATAATCATTGGCATATTTAACAGAGGTATAACTATTCTCGCCAAAGTAACCTGCAAAGCGAATACCCAAAGTAGAATTAAACCATTTACCAAATCCAATTCCCAAATGCGAGCCTCCAGTATTACCAAAAGCTAAACTAGAATTAGCAGCATACTGTGCTCCAAGTGAGAAGGCAACAAAATCAACAGCATCATCTGCATCAACTTTATCAATAGCCGGTTCACCATCAAGTGTATACTTTACTCCTAATTGAGTATTCATGAATACAGAGAGTGAATTTTTCATAGACTTTTCACCCCAATAGTCTGCGCTAAACAGTCGTGCATAAGGAGCTAGAGATAGCCCCCATTGTTCATCAATTGAATAAGTTATAGGGAAGCCCAACTGTGCACCCCAAGCATGTTTACCCAGCGAGGCCATACTCATACCTTCAGAGTTATCCATAGCAAGACGAACTGTATATACAGGACCTGCGCCCAAATTTACAGTCCATTTACGATCTGAAGTATATCCGTTGAGCAGACTAGTAAAATCAAAGAGATACTCAGCAGCAATATCAAGATATGTGGCACTGTAATCGCCTATTCCATTGCCATTATATCTGATAGCTCTACCAGATTGTTCGTTGTGGAAAAATGTAAGACGCGCACCAGACAAGGGACTAAAGCGGTATTCACCTCCAAGGCCAACACTCAAATCAAAGTTCGAAGACTCACCTGAGAGCAAAGGACTAATCAATTTGTCACCCCCTGCTAACATGAGCAACGAGAAAGTTGGAGTAAAATCCTCAGAACCATGTTTCACTGTACGATAACGATCATTCAATGTATACTTCATGCCTACTTGCGAATTCAAGATTCGAGTAAGTCCACCTACATGAGCATTCTTATTAAATTCTGCTGCGTAAAAACGAGCACGGGGTTCAAAGAAGACATTCCAATGCGGAGTTAAACGGTAACCAACAGGAAGACCAATCTGTAAACCTAATGAACTTGTAGCGACACCACTATAATCTACAGCAATAGCATCATTGCTTTCACCAGCATCAACAAGGTTGCCTTGCTCACTCAAACGAAGACTATACACAGGACCCATTGCCAAAGAGAAATCCCACTTCCTATCATATGTATAGCCTTGCAGTAAAGTACTGATACTAAAAAGATAATCAGCAGATAAGTTCAAATAGTTATAATTAACAGATGCAAGTCCATTATACATTTCTCCGCCATTAGACGAACTCGCTATTGAGGAATAATTATATAAACCTTTATGGTTTAAACGACTATAATCTGCCGATAAGCGAAGTCCAGAGTAGGGAGTAAATAGAATTTCGCCTGCTATTCCAGCCATAAAGTCTAATCTATTCTTATCCATCATTTCATCAGCTAAGAACAAGAAATTCTGTCCTCCCGTCAATGACAATGATAAATTAGGCATAAAAGGAGCAGGTTGGCTCTTTCGACCTAAGAAACGATATTCATTGCTTCCGTACTGCATACCAGCCAGCACCGAGAAGTAGCTTTCGTTATGATGATTTACATACCCTTCAAAAGGAACATCATAATTGGCAAAGGTAAAGCGTGGTTCCAAATAGAAAGCTGTATTTTCATCGTAAATGTAGCGGAACAACATACCTGCCGAGAAACCGTCATAAGTTGTATTTACGGTCTTTCCTGGAATATATCCAGTCTTTATCATCTTTCCATATTCCCAACCTGCAAGTAAATTCCATTCATATCGCTGATCATCACGGCCAGTAATAAGAGTATGGGGGTTCAGCATGACATCAAGGCTACCACCTAAAAGAGCACTTTTGTGATGAAGCTCGTATGCAGGAAGCATATTATCCGCATCATAGAGCGAACGGTTCCAACTGTTTGCTGAGATATTTCCTGCGAGACGGAGCCCCATTCCACCTTGGAAACGGCGAGTAAAACCTAAACGAAGCTTAGGATCTGCAGATTGCCAGAAAGGGATCTTAGCGTTAAGTCCAAACTGAGAGCCAATACCAAAGTCCAAATAGTTCTTTGTTTCAAGCTGTCTAAGTTGTGCTAGCGACAATTCATTATCAAAGGTATATGCAAGAGATACATCTGTTCCATATAGAATATCATATCCATGAAAGTTCTGGTCACCTGAATGATCAATGCCATCGTCAGTAAGAGCTACGAACGGATCAACGTTCAGCGAGAACAAGGGAGTCAGTTTGAATCGCAAACCTGCACCAAACAACAATAGAGCACCAATCTCGGATTCATTAAGACAATTACTTAAATAACCACCCAAACCGATATTAGTAACAGCCTCTATGTTTCTGTATGGATTATATCCGCCAAAATAACGCGTCCAATTGAATGAATAAAGCATTTCTGCTTGATACTTATTCAATCGTACTGCAGGATTGGGAGTATAATATGAACCTGTATGAAGTTGAAGGCGCAATCCGTGATTTTTGCTCAACTCTTTAGATAGATATATACCATAATTTAATGCTGGACGGAAATCCATCATACCACGATTAAGAATCCGGTCATAACGTCCTAATACGCCCAATGACAAGTGGTCAAAGAATCCCTTATTGCGATACTCAATACTATCACTGTATTGGAATCGTCCCTGAGTAATATCTACAGCATTAAAGCCGAAGTTCCCAGGTTTGAAATCGGTTGTTTGCACATCATCCTCCGTCAGATTATTTTGGGCTAATCCTCTTAACGGGAAAGTACATAAGCATATCGAAACTATCAAGAATTTCAATATACCTCCCCTCTGTTGTTGCATAATTTTATCTCTCATTTTCGTTTTCGCGATTCATTCAAATAATACTCCTCAAATAATTTGCGTCCTTGTGAATTCTTTACATCGTTGTCAATGTATTGAGCAACACGAATCACTGACATATAGTCAGGATTATACTCAATACACTTATTCAAGCAGAGCGTCAAACTATCAGTATCAATATCTTCTATCGTTTGTTTACCTACTACGTGTTTTACAGCTTTCTTGTACCATGTATAAGGATGACTTTCATCTTCTGTACTTATCATATAGTCCGACTTCATATCTTCCCATGTATTGTTGTCTTTATATCCACTTATAACCAATGAATCTTCTGCTGTCAGAGGACGCATAACAGAAGTCGTTGCCAAAGATTCGGTCCTCGTCTTCCATCCTTCAAACGCAGCATTGATAATCTTCGTTCTATCATGAGCTATAAGTTGAGCATCATTATTTGCTATAGGCATTTTTGTCAGATCCAACATAAATGCATCAGCTAGATATTCTGCACTTTTAGCCTTATTCTCTATAGGACGCATCAGTTCAAGTATAGCCTTAAGATAACTAGAGATGGCGCTATTTTCTGGGAGAGCATCCATCATGCTTAAAGCACTGTTAAGATGCTCACTTTGCTTATAATAGTCAGCCATAGCAATATTCATAATTACATTGTTAGTTATGGAAATACCACTAACAATATTGCGAACTGCCATAGCTTCCTGCTCAGTACAGTCAGGGCCTTCCATCCAACGTCCTCGAGTACAATTAGCTAACGCTACCAACTGTTGATATTCCAAAGGCAAAGCACTCAACTCAGTTCCTTGCGTAAGCAAATCAACCAAATCACCTAGAGCAGTCCTATATTTACGACTACTCTTCGACATCAGCATGATAATCTGATTGGCCACTATAGCACGGTTGTTGGTAAACTTATAAATACGTGGAGTCATACCTTCCTGTTGTTCCTCTCTACGCATGACATCTAGACTCTCTTTAAAGATTATTGCTCCAGTCTGATCTACAGTTTTATCTATATTGATAAAAGGAGCCAAAACCCCGGGGTCACTGACTTCTCTATCAATCAAGCATGTAGAGTATAAATAGGCAGCAAGAGGCCAATATCCTTCATGAAACAAAGTATCTGCTCCCCAAAAATTATCATCTTTTGAATAACGAGTATATTTTAATGCTCTACGACTAGCATCCTCCAATAGATTCTTGAGTTCTTTATTGTCTGGATCAGCTTCACTCTGCGCCTTAATATCAGAGAGCAACACATAATACTGCGCACGATTAAACAACGAGTCTTTGCCTTCCTCAAATTCTGCACGAATTTCAGCAGGGCTTTTGGTACGATCTTGCAACAATACATAATCAAAACGCACACTACGTAATCTATCCAGATACTTACGCTCTTTTATAAGTTCATAAACACCACTAGTTCTAATCGCATTGTACTGCTTTGTTATATCTCCAGGATTGTCATCAATTATAGATTTCACAATATCCGCTTGAGCGTACAAGCTATCTTTACGCATCATCTTCTCAACTTCTTCCCAACCTCTAACTTCAGACTTAGGATTCCAAATATTATCTCTAAATCGTGAGGGCAAATTGTTGCGCACAAGTGATAGAGCAAAAGCAGCTCTTCGCTCTGCCAAATCTTTATTGGAAGCTAAGTTACCCTCAGGTGAGGCGAAACCTGTTACTTGCATCTGCTGCAAAATAACTCCTTCACCGTCACAAAGATGCGTAAACTCATATTCCAGCTCACGCAACAGACGCGTATTCATCGTGTCGTTATGATTGATTGTAGCCTGACCTACATTAAAATTCAATTGTTTTTCTATAGGAGGCGACGGCATACGAGACACTACCTGCTCTTCCTCAAAATCATCGATAGGGAAATAAAAGTTCTTGTCATATTTGAAGTCCAAAAACTTCATATAGGTGACACGCTCACCTTCATCAAGGCGTATAGTATCTATATAATACCGTTCATTATAATCATCGGCACATATAATTACACGCGCAGGATAAGGATACGACACATCAGGATTATATCCAGAAACGGTATCTTCTAGTGTAACAAACAGGGTATCATTGCGAGCAATAATCTTTGACAAAGTAGTATCATTCACAAAGTAGCCACTCAACGAATCATTCTTAGATTTGTCAAAGTTCATACGACGGACCTGAGTACGATCATATTCATACATATCAAGAACAACAGGCTTAGCATAAGCAAACACCTTATTCTCTCCCATATCCGGTCCATCTAGCCAATAAGGCTGAACCAATACTCGTGAATTCTTTCTATAATCCAAGGGAAACTCTGAAGCATCAAGCGATATTCGCAAAAGACCATCAATATCCTGAGAGCGGTTAGTAACCTTTGAACCCACTTTACCTTTACCAACGACATCCACATTACCAACTTCCAATCCCTTATTTTCCCAGTCAGAGTATTCTCCCTCTTTCTTTGTCGCTGTAATCTTTTCTAACTTAAAGAAGGCTCGAGTGGTATTATTAGTGACTTTCATAATTTGAGGCTTATACATGGGATCACCACATAACATCAAAATAGCGCCACCATTACGTACGTCTATTCTAAAATTGTAATCACTATCCAAACGTTGCTTATCGCGAAAATAAGCTTCTGAAATTTCATACGTCCTTTTACCAGATTTAAACTCCTCTAAATAGCGCTCTGCATCTTGAACACTCATACAACTATAAATACGAATCTTCCTATGCAGAGTTTCATATTGAGTAATGATATCCTCTTCAAGCATATCGACCTTACCAGGAATAATCTTGGTCTCTTGAGCAAAAGCAAGAAAATTGATTGAGCAAAAAAACAAATATATAAAGAACCTTCTGTTCATAGTCGTATTTTATTATCTTACAATTTGTTATTTTATGACATACACCAATGACACCCCTAATTTAATAGGCATAAGCATATGTCCTCTAGAATTCGCAACTATTCCATTACCTTCAAGCAGTTCATCCTTCTTATGGTACATTTGCTTGTACCCAATGACGCCTACACTACCAGAAAAATCAATGCTAATACGCTTTGTCAGTGTCCATGCATGACCAAACGATAATCCCAAACCTAAGGCATCACCATTATATACATGCTCAAAAGCAACATCGTAAATAGAAAAGTTTCCCACCAAACCAACATATTGTCTAGTAAATGGACGACCATTAAACCAAAAACGGAACTCAGGCATTACACTAACCAATTTAATATCCTGCTTCCATGGTTGGTTATTAAAAGCGACTTCAGCACCTAAAGTGGTCCGCTCACCTACAACAAGGTCAATGCCCAAAGAAGGAGTCATCAACAAATCTTTAACGACATCTGTCTTAACAGCAATCATCTGCGCAGATACCTTCTGAGGAATAAATACAGACAAAGCCACAATCAATATAATATAAGAGCAAGTGCGCTTCATTTTTCTTAATTCGTTTGGTAAATATTTGCCTAGTTATCTAAAAAAGTACTTTCGCTCGTCCAAAGCCAAACAATCATTTTTGCAGGACAAGACATCAATAGAAAAACGTTCTTTCCTAACCACTTCCACCATCATGCCTATACTATCACTTTTCCCCATTTGAATTCTGACATTAGCTGCCGTTATATTTAATGAATCAGCATGCAAAGCAATAGAGTCAGACGAAGCATTCGACACCTTTACAGAATCCAACAGAACAGAATCTACAGGAGTACTTAGTACTGAATCTACAGAGACAGAATCCAATACAACAGAATCCATTTGCAGGGAATCAACTTGCAAAGAGTCCATTCGCAGAGAATCCATTTGTAGTGAATCCATTTGCAGTGAATCGGAAACAGTTGACGTTATTTTTATAGTATCCACATCTGCAGCTGGAGCTACGCGGCGATTCCCATAATCACCGTTCATGCGCTTTTTCTTATCAGCCCACGCCTTCATCTTGAAATTATTGAGCCACTCCGTCCTTTCATTCTCAGTCATTGTTACCTTACGAATAGAATCTACATAGTTAATATCCGTAACTTCACGTCTTTGGGTACGACTATCATGCTTATTCACTTTTAAGCTATGTGCCTCCATTGCAAGTACACCCGCGCCAAGCCCCTTATTACTATTATTGATATAATCCGTATTAAGCGAATAGTAAATTTCTCTTATAAGTGCGGTACGATTCATCTTAGATTTAGAATTATCGCCACTCAGTTTATTATACTGAGAAACAAAGATATAATCTATATCACTACCTTTTATACCAGGAATCGTATCAATATAGGTCCTAAGAGCGACTAATAAAGGATCAGTAATATCACCAATAGAATCTATATGAATCTTTGCAATGGTATCCTTATCACGGCGAGTAAAACTTCTAGGAGCATCTTTCATATTCACATATGGCTGCAAATATGCGAGGCAATAGGTAGAGTCAAAATCAGGAGCAGCTTCTACTGTTGTTTTATATTTTCTTATCTCCGCATTTTTCTTCTCTAGCGCATTTTTTTCCTCCCTTAGATCAATATTATATTCTCTTGTGACATTTCTATCCAACGCCATTTGATGATCAACCCATCGACGGTCAAGCAAGTCATAGTCAATCTCTGTATGCTGTTTTCGGATGGACTTAAAACGATACACAAGCGAAACACGTAAATCCGAAACAAAAGGATAGTAGATAAATTTATTCACATGACCTTGATCCTGATATCGATTATTCTCAACATCAGCAGCAAACAAATCATAAGTTGCAAAATGCCACCCTAAGCTTCCACCAAATTCCAAATCCAAAGCTGTCCCATTAGGATATCCATATAAAGGAAGGGCAATACCTGCTGTAAGACCAGCACCTGCAGCCACTCCCCTACGACCAAGAGAGTTATCATCTGCGCTTAGTTTTATAGCGAATGTACTCAAAGACGCATAAGGGCCCACATAGATAGAGATATGCGTTTTCGGATTATCCGAACCGCGGAAACAATCCATTTTAGCCTTTAGTTTATCCCATCCCTTCGCACTTTCCAGCCAGCCAACTTCCCAATTATCCATACGTTCATCATAAGGCTGTTGACGCCAATGAAACCGATAATCAAGTCTAAAATCCAAAAAGTTATAAACCCGTTTAGGAATATAAGTGTGTGTGGTATTCCAATTATATTTAATCCCGAAGCCGATTGACTTCTTATCATACGGCGTACTCACCACATCATAGTCAAATGCCACATTAGGTGCCACCAACAGCCAATCCACCATGTTAGTTTTTACAGCAATACGGTCCTTGAACGATGGAGCAGCTTCATTAACATCATCGCCACATACAATACTAGGACAACAAAAACAAATCACCCACAATAGGGAGATTGCCTTTGTCTTTCCTAATTCACTTAAATAGGAATATATTTTCTTCATTGGGTTAAATGATTCTCTTTAAGTCTTTTATCCTTTTACTAGTTTATAAATATTATGGTCATCAAATACGACATCATAGAAAAACGATGCAAAATTACGGCATTTTTCACTATCCGCCAAACTATTTAACAAAAGATTTACCTATAAATAACAATAGCTCATAAAGGCGAATTACAAAAAAACACGGCATAAAGGCTTTGAGTGAGTTCTACTCTTAATTTAACTTCAGCAATCAGAATTGCCCAACCTTTCCATTCTCTGCATCGCTGCTTTTCTTGTATCGCTTTTCCACACGTTAAAAGAAGAAACGGATGATGTCGTTGAAGGTGGCATAAATCATCAGCCCGAAAAGGATGATTAAGCCGGTATACTGTGCATACTCCATGAACTTGTCGCTGGGCTTGCGACCGGTAATCATCTCATACAACAGGAACATCAGGTGTCCGCCATCGAGAGCCGGTATGGGCAGAATGTTCATGAAGGCAAGTATGATGGAGATGAAGGCTGTCATCATCCAGAAGCTATACCAGTCCCACTGCGCAGGAAAGAGACTACCGATGGTAATGAAGCTACCAACCGAGGTGGCTCCCTCCTTGGTGAAGATGTATTTGAAGTCGCTGACATAACCCTTCAGGGTGTTCCATCCGTAGGCGATGCCGGCGGGAATGGAGGCAAAGAAGCCATACTCCTTGACGGCAGGCTCATAGGGGAGGGCTACGGTGACGCCCATCTTGAAGTTGGCATCGGTGGCTACAGTGATAGTGTCGAGCACACCGGCACGGTCATACACGATGCTGATGTCGTGGTTGACAATATCGCCCTCCTTCTCTCGCAACTGCAACTGGCTGAGAGCAGTGGTGAAGGTTGTCCAAGTACTGGTGGGGGTGCCATTGACACTGATGATATGGTCGCCCGACGCGAGCCCTGCGCGGGCTGCGCCGCTCTGAGGTACCACGCTGTCGATGGTCATGGGCATATAGAAAGCTACGAAGGGCTGTACGTCTTTGTTGAAATCGAGCAGGTTCATGTCTTCGGGCATGGCGATGACGGTTTCGCTGCCGTCGCGAAGCACGGTGACCTCATCGGCGGCTACGATGGCACGCAGCATGTCGCCTCCATAGCGGTCGAAGGCCTTGCCGTCGGCGCTCACGAGTACGTCACCGTCGCGGAAACCGATGGCTTCGGCACGCTCGTTGAACTCCATGCCGTACTTGCTGTTGTTGAGCGGTGTGTAGGCATCGCCCCAGGTGAAGAGTACCATAGCGTAGATGAAGCAGGCAAGGATGAGGTTGAAGCACACGCCGCCCACCATGATGAGGAGGCGCTGCCAAGCGGGCTTGGTACGGAACTCCCAAGGCTGTTCGGGTTGCTTCATTTGCTCCAGGTTGAGGCTCTCGTCAATCATGCCCGACAGCTCTACATAGCCGCCGAAGGGGAGCCAGCCTACTACATATTCCGTCTCGCTGCGCTTGGGCTTGTAGCGCAGGAGGGGTTTACCGAAAAAGAGCGAGAAGCGCTCGACACGCACACCGAAGAGGCGTGCGAAGATGAAGTGTCCCATCTCATGGATGACTACAAGGATGGTCAGTGAGAGGATAACTTGAATGAGTTTTATCAGAAATACAGACATTGTTTTGAATTTTGGGTTATGAGTTATGAGTTATGAGTTATGAGTTCTTCTGCTATGCGACGTGCTGCGGCATCGGTAGCCACGTAGTCGTCGTAGGTGGGTGACTTGAAGAAGCTGGTGCGCTGCATCGTCTGCTCTATCACATCGCTCATCTGCAGGAATCCGATGCGTTCCTTGAGGAAGGCGGCTACGCACACCTCGTTGGCTGCATTGAGGATGCAGGGCATATTGCCACCACGTTTCAAGGCCTCGAACGAGAGGGCGAGGTTGCGGAAACGCACGGGGTCGGGCTGCTCGAAGGTGAGCGATGAGAGGGTGGAGAAGTCGAGACGCTGGCTGCTGAGCGACAGGCGCTGCGGATAGCTGAATGCGTACTGGATGGGGAGGCGCATGTCGGGTGTGCCGAGCTGTGCCTTCACCGAGCCGTCGGCAAACTGCACCATGGAGTGTATCACCGACTGTGGATGTACCACCACTTCAATCTGCTCCGGGGTGACATCGAAGAGCCACTTGGCCTCGATAACCTCGAACCCCTTGTTCATCATGGAAGCGGAGTCGATGGTAATCTTGGCGCCCATGTCCCAGTTGGGATGCTTCAGTGCCTGTTCGCGGGTGGCATGTTGCAGCTGCTCCATGCTCCAGGTGCGGAACGGACCGCCCGATGCTGTGAGCAATATCTTCTCTATCGGATTGTGGCCCTCGCCTGCCAGGCATTGGAAGATAGCCGAGTGCTCAGAATCGACAGGCAGGATGGGCACGCGGTGCTCAATGGCCAGCTGGGTGACCAGTTCACCGGCTACCACGAGCGTTTCCTTATTGGCAAGGGCAATGGCTTTTCCTGCACGGATGGCATTCATCGTGGGGCGTAGTCCTGCATATCCCACCATCGAAGCCAGCACCATATCGATGGGCTCGGCCTCGACAACCTCGTTCAGTGCATCGGCACCAGCATATACCTTGATAGGAAGGTCGGCAAGCGCATCGCACAGCGTGGTGTAGTGAGCCTCATTGGCAATGACCACCACATCGGGCTGGAAGCGGCGTGCCTGCTCGATGAGCAAGCCTACATTGTTATGGGCGGTGAGGGCATACACCTCATAAAGGTCGCTATGCTCCTCTATCACCTGAAGGGCCTGTGTGCCTATGGAGCCAGTAGAGCCGAGGATGGCAATCTGTCGTTTGGGATTGTTATGGTTGGTTTGTGTGCTCATAATTGGATATCAGAAAGATATATATTGTTCGGGGTTGAGAGCAGTACCTTTATGCCATAGCTCGAAGTGGAGTGGGAGATACTGCTGTCCCTGCTGTTTCGGCTGCTCAATAATACCGATGGGCTCTCCGGCCTTGACTGTTTCTCCCTCATGCTGGAGGGCGGAGGTCAGATGCTTGTAAATGGAGGTCAGGTTATTTAGATGCTGTATGATGACCACATATCCATCACCAGCCGTGTACTTACTCATCAATACCGTACCATCTAAGATTGCGTTTACGTTTGTTCCGCTTGTACTGGTGATGTCAATACCGTAATTAAGTTCGCTGGGAGCAAATGAGGTAACTATAACTCCGCGTAGGGGAGGGGTGAAGTGGAGATGTCCCATTTCGCTCTTGTGTATGGATTGTGAGGTCAGATTGTACTTCTCGTCCTTCTCATACTGCTGCATGAAGTTGGTTTCTCGTTCTGTGCGTTCCATAAGGTCGGCACTGCGCAGTACCGTGAGTGAGTCGATGGTGTTGATGGAGTCAATCTTGATGTCGCCTCGCAGGATGTCTTGCAGGTTGGTGACATAGGAGTTTTGGCGCATCACAACATCATAAAGCGAGTCGATGCGGAAAGATGACTCGATAATCTGCCTGCGCACTTGAGGGTTTACGTAGCCAGGCATAAGGGCCTTAAGTGGAGAATAGAAGAGTAGCACCACAGTGATGGCTGCTACGACAATGGCCAGCGCCAACACGTAGAGCGACACGATGAAGCGAGAGGTAGATATACGATGCTCTACATCGCGGCCGCCACGCTGGGTAATCACTATATCGAAACGGCGGAAATACTGTCCCCAGAAACCCTCTGTATCTTTTTTCTTCCTACTCATACTCTATGCATTGATGGCAAAATTACGAAAAAAAGCGCTGTGGAGCCTTTTTTGTTGGATTATTCTAACAAACCGTCAGGTAAATTAAACTTTATTATACGTTTATCGTGATTAAGTTCCTCGATAAAATCCTCTTGAGCGGGGATGAGCAGTTCTTCCCCATCAGGGCGTTCAACGACGAAGAGCGTGTTGATGGTGCTCTCGTCAACAGCCACCAAGGTGCCCAAGTGCCCGTGGTTGATATCTTCGGCTGTGAAGTCGATGAAGTATTGCCAGCTGTACTCGCCATCTTCGGCCTGCTCGGCATAGGACTTGGGGAAATACACCTCCTTGTTGGTGAAGATGGATGCCTCTTCGGAGGTGTCGATGCGCTCGAACTTGATGAGTGCCACGCTGTTGCTCTTGAAGCGGCACTCTTCAATGAAGAAAGGTACGAGGATTCCGTCCATATCGCACACGAGGTAGGGACAGGCGACGCGGTCGAACACATCATCCGTAAACGACAATGACATCTCGCCCTGCACACCGTGAGTTCGGGTAAACTTACCTATGCAATATACCTCTTCAGGACGTATCATAACTCTACACGGGTTATGCGTGCCCCGAGACGATTGAGGCGCTCGTCAATATTCTGGTATCCGCGGTCAATCTGGTCAATGCGGTCGATGCGGCTGGTGCCTTCGGCACTCATGGCAGCGATGAGCAGGGCAATACCGGCACGGATGTCGGGCGACGTCATGGTGCGGCCACGCAGGCTGATGGCATGGCCGTGCCCATTGACTACGGCACGGTGAGGATCGCAGAGGATAATCTGTGCTCCCATCTCGATGAGCTTGTCCACAAAGAACAGGCGACTCTCAAACATCTTCTGATGGATGAGCACGCTACCCTTGGCCTGAATGGCTGTAACGAGCAGTACACTCAGCAGGTCAGGTGTGAGTCCTGGCCACGGAGCATCGGCAATGGTCATGATGGAGCCGTCGATGAACGACTCTATCTGGTAGTGCTCCTGACGAGGAATGTAGAGGTCGTCGCCACGCTCCTCCACGATAATGCCGAGGCGGCGGAAGCTGTCGGGTATGATACCGAGGTTCTCCAGCGACACGTTACGGATGGTGAGCTCGCTGCGTGTCATCGCAGCCATACCGATGAAACTGCCCACTTCAATCATGTCGGGCAGCACCGTATGCTCGCATCCGCCCAACACCTCAACGCCATGGATGACAAGGCGGTTGCTGGCTATACCTTCAATCTTCGCTCCCATACGGCAGAGCATGCGGCAGAGTTGTTGTATGTAGGGTTCGCAAGCAGCATTGTATATGGTGGTCGTACCCTCGGCCAGCACGGCAGCCATGATGATATTGGCCGTACCCGTCACCGAAGCCTCATCGAGCAGCATATAGGTACCTTTGAGGTGCTCAGCAGCCAACTCGTAGATGCCACGATCTTCATTATATAAGAAGGAGGCACCCAGCTTGATCAGTCCCAGGAAGTGCGTGTCGAGCCTGCGACGCCCAATCTTGTCACCACCGGGCTTGCTGATGAGCACCCGTCCAAAGCGGGCGAGCAGCGGCCCCATCAGCATCACCGAACCACGCAGACTGGAGCAGAGCTTCAGGAACTCATCGCTTTGTAGGTAAGTTTCATTGATGTCTTTGGCTGTAAAACTGAAACGTCCCTCTCCGAGACGGTCAACAGTCACACCCATCGACTGCATCATGGTGATCAGATTGTTCACATCCAAAATATCGGGCACGTTGTTGACTGTCACGGTTTCTTGTGTAAGCAGCGTAGCGCACAGTATCTGAAGCACTTCGTTCTTCGCACCCTGTGGAGTTATTTCTCCCTGTAAACGATGTCCGCCTTCGATGATGAATGATGCCATAGTAATTCGAAATTATGGGGTGATGGGTTAAAGATTGATGGTTGGGGGGGGGTAAAGGTTATGGGATTGACTTTAATGACTTACCCCCCTAATCAGCACTAAACTCTAAACACTAAACTCTAAACCGTATCTTATTAGTGTTTTTTCTTGTTCTTGCGGTTGTTCTTGCCCTTCTGATTCTTGTTTTGCTGCGGTGCGGGTGCGCGGTACACTCCCAGTTTCAGCTTCTCGGCATTGAGGCAGATGGCTCCGTCGGAGTACTCCTTGATGTCTTCAATGATTTTCTCGTCCTCGACGCTCTCCTTGTTCCATAAGATGTACTCTTTCTTCATCTGGGCTGCAATGAGGCGTAGCAGTTGGTCGCGCTCTTCGCCATCGGGCATGTCGCAGGCCTTCTTCATCATCTCCTCCACGCAACGTCCATAGTGGCGGTAGCGTATGCTCCCCTTGGGATATTCGATGCGCTGCGGTGCAGTATGCAGTGCCTCGGGACCAGCTACCTCGTAAGGGTAGTCGATATCGAGCTTGAAGTCGGCCATCACAGCCAGATGGTCCCATAGCTTATGCTTGAAGTCGGGCATATCCCGCAACTGGGGATACATATTCCCCATTACGGCAACGATCGTGTTGGCGCAACGCTGGCGCTCGGCACGGTCCTCAATAGTTACAGCATGGTCTACCATCTTCTGTACTGCACGTCCATACTCGGGCATCGGCAGTCTCTTCTCTTGCGTATTGTATTTCATTGACAATAATAATGATTTTCTAAAACACTTTGTTCTTTGCCACCGTAGCTACGAACTCTTTCAAATAGAAGGGTTCAAAGTAGGCAACATCCTGGAATGTCCCGTCAAGGAACTGTCTGTCGGCCAGCGGGAACATCCAGCGGGCCAGTGGCTGTATGCCGTCGATGAATCGTGCGTTTGGGTGTGTGATGACCTCCTTGCACTTGGCCGCTCCGTTGCCGAAGAAGTAGACCGGATGTTGTTCCAGATACTCGGCATAGCTGTCGGCAGTGACGATATCGGCGCTCACCTCTTTTACGGGGTTCAGGGCACGGTCGTAGATGGCGGCATACACCTCCATGCGGCGGGCGTCTATCATGGGACACAGCAGTGCATCCTCGGGCAGCTCATCCATCAACAATACGGGTACGCTCATCACCTTCAGTGTGGGCAAGGCTATCAGCGGCAGGTCTCGCCCATAGCAGATGCCTTTGGCCATGGAGGCACCTATGCGCAAACCCGTATACGAACCAGGTCCACAGCTAAGGGCGACGGCATCAATGGGCTTGGCGTGGCTGTCGGCCATGGAAAGCACCTCATCAATGAATACCCCCAACGTGACTGCGTGCTGAGGGCCTTCAAAGTCCTCCTTCGAAAACAGCACCGCCCCATCTTCACTCAGAGCTACCGAGCAAACATCCGTAGAGGTTTCTATATGTAAAATACAAGCCATGCTTATTACTAATGAAAATATTTTGCAAAATTAGCACAAGCCAAGCAAAAAAGCAAGTTTCTCATGTTTTTTCAAGCTGTTAATCCACATACAAACATTATCCCAAAGAACAAGATACGGGGCAACAGCTCAGTTTCCTCACCCTGCGATAGAAAAGGGTCTATAATCTGTTAAAAACATGCTACAATTTGTTCGCTCTATTATCAAGCAGTTACAACATACAACAAAAAAAAATATAGAAGAATCACATGGATAGCCACTTCATTACGGCATCACCATAGGTTTTCGATACGGGGATGTCTTTTACTCCCTCGATGCCCAGTTCGAGATAGAAGTTTTCTTTCTCGCGGCGCAGCACTTTTACTTGCTCCATATTGACCATATATCCACGATGGCAACGCATCACATTGGTATCAGCCAGCGATTCGGCGGTTCGCTTTAGCGTGTTGCGCAGTATGAGCTTTTTGGGCAGATTGTTCTTCATGTACCAAATGTAAATGTAATTGTCGGCCGACTCTATGTACAATAGGTTTTCTTTCGTCACGGAAAGCTGCAACTCACCCCGTTCATCGTAGAAAGAGATAAGTCCCTTACCGGCCATCTTCTGTGCAACTGCTTTGTCAAAGTCATCCTCTATCTGACGCAAGCGCTCGTTCTTTTCTTGCAGGGTGAATGCAGTGATACAGATAATGTAGGGGATAAGCAAAATGAGCGAGGTGTTTTGTAGGGCGCTCTTGAAGGCTACCCATATATCCTCCTGCACATCGGTCAAGATGGAACAGATAGTGTAGGCTATGGCCATGATGGCCAACTCCACAAACACCCATAGTGCATAGCTGAGGACGCTGATGTCATGTTTCTTGGTACGATAATACATGATGACGCGACTGATGGCCACAATGCTCATGCCTAACAGTACGATGAGGAGCGAATAGATGACAAACATAAATTCCGACACGCGCTCGCGCCCCCATTGCAACACACCAAATGGTTGGTATACGATAATGAAGAAGAGGGCAAATGCCGCAGCCGAGGTCACCAGAATGACTTGGTTGCGCTTGGTGAGCAGGTATCGGGGTATGAATTGCGAAAGAAAATCCATCGTGTCGTTTGCAGCTAATAATCGTTTTCGACTTCAAAAGTACGAATTTCTATGCAGAAACTCGCACTTTTGAAAGAAAACTTAACATTTTTGTGGTCTACACAATGACCGACGGCCTATGAGTCCGTACCTGAGGTCAATGGCAGACCGAGTTTTACGAGTAGAGGAAACGCTTGATGCTGCGCTTCGGAGTCTTCTCGAAGGGCTCCTCACGGAGTTCGATCTGGCCTACTTTGCTGTATGCCGGCAGTTCGGCGTTCACTTGCTTTAAGTATTCATTCATTATCTCGTCGATGCTCTTGGTATTGCCCTCGAGTTTCTTGAATGCATCCATATCGGGCACTACAAGTGCCACAATTTTCTTGCCACGGCTGATGACGATAGATTCAGCCACAAGAGGCAGACTATTCAGCTTATCCTCAATTTCCTCGGGATAGATATTCTGTCCGCTTCCGCTGAGAATCATATTCTTCGAGCGTCCCTTGATGAACACGTTACCCTCTGCATCGATGACACCGAGGTCACCACTCCTGAGCCAGCCATCCTCGGTGAAGGCCTGCTTGGTAGCTTCGGGGTTCTTGTAGTATCCATCCATCACATTGTCACCCTTAATCTGGATTTCGCCCACTACGTTCTGTGGGTCTTCAGAATCGATGCGCACCTCAAGGCGGTCAACGGCCATTCCGCACGAACGCATAGCAAACTCACGCCAGTTCCTGTAGCAGATGAGCGGAGCGCACTCCGTCATGCCATAACCTACGGTATAGGGGAAGTTCATCTTTTTCATCAGCTTCTCCACCTTTTCGTTGATGGCAGCGCCGCCCACAATAAGGCTACCACGCTCCAGATTGCCTCCAAATGTGGTGAGCAATTTTTTGCGTACAGTGTTATAGATAATCTTGTTTACACCAGGGATAGCGGTGAGTAACTTCATGTGAGGCTTGTTGAGCGTAGGCATCACCTTACCCTTGAAAATCTTCTCCACTACGAGAGGTACAGTTACCAGCATATAAGGCTTCACCTCGCCCAACGCCTTGATGAGAATCGAGGGAGTTGGAGTCTTGCCAAGGAAGAAGATGTGGCAACCCGTCACAAAGGGATAGAGAAATTCGAATGCCATACCATACATGTGGCCCAAGGGCAACATAGAAAGGATGTGCCAACCGGGCTTATTGGGCATATTAGGGATAGCAAACTCGATGTTAGAGCTGATGGCGCGTGCCGACAGCATAACGCCCTTCGGGTCGCTTGTTGTTCCAGAAGTGTAGTTGATCAGTTCCAGCTCATCGAGACTACCTGTGGGATAGCTGATATGCTCGGGCTTCACGCCTTCGGGGAAGCGTTCCTTGAATATCTGCTCACACTGATCGTGAAATGCCTTGGCATCCACCTCATGCCCCCTCGTGTAGATAGGAGTGAAATTTTGGATATTGATGGCGATATTCAACTTGGGCATCTCCTCAGCATTCATCTTCTCCCAAATCTCAGGCTCTGTAAAGATAGCAGTGGCGTCGGAGTGATTGGTGAGTTTCTGTATACTGTCTGTAGTAAAGTCATTGAGCAAAGGCACCATTACACCGTCGTATGTACCAATAGCTATAAACGATGCGGCCCACTCGGCAGAGTTTTTGGCGCATAGGACAATCTTATCGCCTTTGGCAACGCCGGCAGTCTGCAGCAGTATGTGCAGCTTTTCGATATTTTCTGCAACTTGACCGAAGGTAAAGGTGTTCTTACCATAATTGGTAAATGCGGGCATGCTCCAATAATTCTTGATAGCCGATTCCGCATAATTCAAATAATGCTTAATCATAATGGTTGTTTTCGCTTGTTTCGATGCAAATTTCGGTTTTTATTTTCACTAATCTCAATTTCTAAGGTTACATACAATACTATTGGGACAAAGGCTCACATAAGGGGTAATTTTCGATATTTAGGGGTGAATCTAGAAAACGAGAACAAAAAAATAACCTTGTATACGTTAAATAAGGAGTATAGAGCAGTACGTCATCACCGAGTGCAAGGCCCTGCTGCTCTCCACAAGGATGAGCATACAGCAGATTGCCGACGAACTGCACTTTCCCTCACAATCGGTCTTCGGCAAATACTTCAAGCGCGTGACAGGTGTGTCGCCGCGTGAATATCGGAATCAGGGAAACTAATGATGGAATATTTTGTAGTTCAATATTTTATTATTATTTTTGCATCGAGTAACAAACAGACAAGCACATTTACAGAATAAACTAACGACTTCGACTGCTTAATAATATTATTCACTAATTTCAAAAACAAGAAACAAATGACAAAGAACGCAAAATTTTTCAGAGAGGCAGCATGGTCTCAGCTCACCGGTAAATGGCAACCGGCGGTAATTTTCAGCCTTGTATACGTGGCTATCGTGCTTGTGATCAACTATGTTGGCACAAAGAACGACTATATCAGTTTCTTAAGTATGCTACTCTTGTATCCGCTGCAATATGGAGCTGCCGTAGCATTCCTCGGCTTTAAGCGCACAGGAGTGGATGTAAAGATTGGAGATATGTTTGTTGGCTTCAATGATTATGGCCGTGTGTTTGTGACTATACTTCTACAAAACCTATACATTGTTTTATGGTCTCTGCTGCTGGTCGTTCCTGGCATTATTAAAGCTATTTCATATAGCCAAACAATCTACATCTTGAAAGACAATCCTGAACTTAAGTTCAATGGTGCCATCGAACGCAGTATGGCTATGATGGAAGGACACAAGATGGAGGCATTCTTGCTTGGAATCTCCTTTATTGGATGGTTGCTCTTGGGCGTGTTGACCCTCGGTATCGGTATGCTTTGGGTAACTCCTTATATGAACACTGCATACGCTCACTTCTACGACTACGTGAAAGAGGATTATGAGCGACGTATAGCTGCCTGACAATCGAATCCCATAACAACAAGGACAGTCTTTAGGTAACTAAGACTGTCCTTGTTGTCTATGGACTTGGGGATGTTTCAACCATTAACCCTCATCACCAACTCGTCCACGATGTCCTTGGCTACCTCGGCCTTTGATTTCAGTGGATACTCCTTGATGTCGTTGTTGCTGATGATGGTGACCTTGTTGGTGTCGTGGCGGAAGCCGGCACCGGCATCGCGCAGGGAGTTGAGCACGATGAAGTCGAGGTTCTTTCGGCGCAGCTTGTCCTGTGCGTGGGCAGTCTCGTCATTGGTCTCGAGGGCAAAGCCTACGAGGCGCTGATGGGGCTGCTTCATGCGTCCCAATGCGGCAGCGATGTCGTGCGTGGGCTTGAGGCGCAGCACCAGGTCGTCGCCCTCGCGCTTTATCTTGGTGTCGGCAGTGGTCTCGGGGGTGAAGTCGGCTACGGCAGCGCACAGTATGGCGGCGTTGGCCTCCGTGAAGGCTGCTGTGGTGGCCTCATACATCTCGGCACACGACTCCACATCGATGCGGTGTATGGCGGGGTGCGAGGTGGTCATCTGTACGGGTCCGGCAACGAGCGTCACCTCGGCACCGCGTGCTGCGCACTCCTCGGCAAGGGCAAAGCCCATCTTGCCAGATGAGTAGTTGCCGATGAAGCGCACGGGGTCAATCTTCTCGTAGGTGGGACCGGCGGTAATGACTATCTTCTTGCCTGCCAGCTCGTCGCACTGGGCAAAGTAGCGCTCCAGGTAGGCGACGATATTCTCGGGTTCCTCCATGCGTCCCTTGCCCACGAGGTGGCTGGCCAGCTCTCCCTCGGCAGGCTCGATGATGTGGTTGCCGTAGCTGCGCAGGGTATTGAGGTTGGCCGTGGTGGAGGGGTGGGCAAACATGTCGAGGTCCATTGCCGGTGCCACGAACACGGGAGCCTTCATGGAGAGGTAGGTGGTGATGAGCATGTTGTCGGCAATGCCGTGGGCCATCTTGCCTATCGACGAGGCGGTAGCAGGAGCCACGAGCATGGCATCGGCCCACTGCCCCAAGGCCACATGGCTGTGCCATGAGCCGTCGCGCTGGGCAAAGAACTCACTGATGACGGGCTTGCTCGTGAGTGCCGACAGGGTGATGGGGGTGATAAACTCTTTGCCGGCAGGGGTGATGACTACCTGCACCTCGGCACCTTTCTTTATCAGCAGACGGATGAGCACTGCTGCCTTGTAGGCAGCAATGCTGCCGGTGATGCCTAATACGATTTTCTTGCCTTGTAAGCTCATGTCTTATTGATGAATTCAGGAGTTTTTGCTTCGCTTTTCAGGAGTTCAGGAGTTCGGGAGTTCAGACAATACTCTATTCGCGGGCTCTGCACTGTCGCCCTTTAAGGGGGACGAGCACGAAGTGCGGAGGGGGTAACTGTTATTCATAGCCGAATGTGTCTTCTGAACTCCTAACTCCTAATTCCTAACTCCTAACTTAATACGTGTGAGCACCTGCTTGGTGTTGAGCGAGAAGTCGCCCTGCATCATCCAGCTATAGTAGCCGGGGTCGCGGCGCAGCACCTCGACTACGGGTATGCCTTTGTACTTGCCGAAGTTGAACACCTCTACGCCCTTGTCGTCGTAGACGATGCGGCCGGCAAAGTCCACGTTGCGGGTGTGTGAAGAGAAATCCGACAGCCAGGCGATGTCGTTCTGCAGCTCATCGTAGCGGTCGAGCTGTGCCTGCAGCACCTCATACGTGGCGCGGGTGTCGGCATCGGCGCTGTGGGCCCCTTCGAGTTCCTTGCCACAGTAGAACTTCACGGCGGCCGAGAGGGTGCGCTGCTCCATCTTGTGGAAGATTACCTGCACGTCGATAAACTTACGGCGTGTCATGTCGAGGTCTACACCGGCACGGAGAAACTCCTCGGCCAGCAGGGGCACATCGAAGCGGTTTGAGTTGAAGCCCGCAATGTCGGCACCTTCGAAGTCGTGTGCCACATCCTTGGCCACCTGCTTGAAGGTGGGGCAGTCCTTCACGTCATCGTCATAGATGCCGTGCACCTCCGATGCCTGCTCGGGAATATGCATCTCGGGGTTGATGCGCATGGTGCGCGACACTTCATTGCCGTTGGGGAACACCTTGAGGTACGAGATCTCTACGATGCGGTCGCTGGTGATATTGACTCCTGTGGTCTCGAGGTCGAAGAACACGATGGGGTTCTTGAGGTTCAGTTTCATTGCTTGATACTATTTTTATTTATTGGGACAAAGGTACTGCAAACCGAGAGGAGAACAAAATAAATTTATTTATTTTTTATCCCGAGGTGCAGCGTACCTTCTGCGGCGAAGTCGCTAAAATTAGTGCAAGCCGAGCAAAAACCAAATTTTCACAGCTTCCACTAATCCCCCTCTCCATCCCCAACAGGAATTATCTCACGGAGCAAGGCATCACGCGTTCGTCCCGAATAGACATCCACATTAGCGCAGTGTGAGAGGTAGAGCCACATATATAGGGCAATGAACTGCTGTACTTCGGCATCTCCTTGGCGGAAGGCAGCAGGCACGTCGTACTCGTCCATCCATGGCTTCAGGTGGGTGTTGTCAGGGATATAGGAATAGTTTTCCCTACAATAAGGACCGAGCAGCAGACGCATATTCTCCATGTAGGGAACCGTATGTGCGGTATCGGCATATTGGTACAATTGTTGCAGGAACGGGTGCTTGGCCTCGGACAGTTCGCATTGCAGATAGCTGTGCGTATCGTTGCGCAAGGGCAATGTGCGGAAGAGGGCAAATTGAGCAAAGATGGAGCGCATGTGGCGGTTCATAAGTTCCTCCTGCGGTTCCCAACGCTCGGCATCAATATAATAGTCAAACAAGGTGCCGCCATACAACGACTGGTTGATGTCGAGCAATTCCCTCTGATCCACATGCAGTATATAGGCTGCGTAGTAGCGCTTGTAGTGATGCCAGAAGGTGCCGAACGCCAGTGAGTCGCCGTAGTTCTCATAGAGGGTGGCCTTGAAGAACTGCACCATGCGTCGACAATCATTGTCGATGGTAGCCGTGTCGGTCAGTTCGGCCCTAATGCCGAGAGTGCTCAGTGCACATAGTGCGAAAAGAATCATGTATCGTTTCATACGTGTGTGTTGGTTTTACGGTCGCAAAGTTCGCATAAACCATCGGAAAACGTCAAAAAAACAGCGTCCCAAAAGCGTTGCAAATACCTAAACAGCAGATCTACTGCTCATAAAAGAAAGCACCATACATGTACTCTGGTAGCTTATCGCGTAGTCGTGCCTTGCGCGAACGTAGGGTCGAGCGTGTCGTGAGCAGGCAATCGGCCATGCGGCGAGGCGACATGCGCAGCCCCGAGTAGATACAGTAGAGCGTCTCTTCGCGGTTGGTGTGGGGTGCCTCTTGGCGAATGTGCTGAATGGAGCCGATGAAGCACGCTTCGATATCTGTGAGCAGTCGCTTGCGCTCTTCGCCCGTGAACGCCTCGTTGTCGTCAGCAGTCAGTATCAGCTGCCCCGATGCTGTTGCGGCGAATGCACGCTTCGCCTGTTCCCACTCCTCCTTGAAGGTGCCGGCAGCATCTCTCGGTGCATCGGTGCTTTTGCGATGCCGTGTATAATACCCCACCGAGCCGAAGATCAGCAGCAAAGCCATGCTGCCTACAATCCACGGCGCAGTCATATTTTGTCGCTCCTCATTCGCCAGCTCCACGTGCAGCTTCATGTACTTCGTGGCGCGGTAGGGGTCTTCGTCGCGCAACTGATGCAACCTCGAACGTAGCAGATAGACCATGCTGCGCTGTTCCTTTGTGAGTGAGGGAGCACGGTGCATCGAGTCGATACGTGCCTCGGCCTTCTGGTATTCGCCCTTGAGGAGCAGTTCCTGCACGGAATTGTACACCTCGGTTGTCGATGCCGTATCCGCCGCGCCACCCTCCTCCTTGCCACATGCAGCAAGAGCGAGAAGCATCCCCACGAGCATGATATATAGGATTTTTCTCACCTGTCCTCTTCAATAGCCTTATCAATGACTTTCATCAGGGAATCAACCCTGACGGCCAACACACTGTCAACTTCCGTGTTGCATTTCCTCAGACACTCTTTTGCGAAATATGGGTCCCCAGCTTCCAACGTGTCTTTAGCCAAATAATACCGGCTCCAAGCGATGGAACTGGGAGTGTCACATGAACTTAATGCAACACCCATAAAGGCTACAAGCCCCATACTTGTTAAAAGTTTTCTCATTTCCCTTCAGTTTTTTTATAAATTCATTATTTCATAAATCTCTTCTCGAATATGTTCACATAGAGCACCGCTACAATCCCAAAAATCAGGAGAGGAGACACCAACATTGCCTCAAAGAGTTCCATACTCGGCATAAACGGGGCGGCAAGCATAAATGGTATCGTAGCAAACATCATGTTGGAAATGAAACGCCCTACACGAGGAAGGTCTATCTTGGCAAGCTTGTCGCGCGACATCGTATTGTAGCCAGATATCTTTTCGGGATGACGACGGACGTAGAGACCGAGAAGAACAATCACAGCAGATACAAGCAGTGCGACAATTAGATTGACGACAACAACAGTTGGTCCCATGAGGTTATTTTTTTGCAAAAATAAACATCTTTCTTTTCATTCGCAAATCAATCATTCACAATCCAAAGCGATATTGCTGAAGAACATAGCTCTGTTTTTCCCATCTGCAGTGCAAATAAGAATAGGGGCCTCGGGAAATTATCGGTATCCAATAGCCATTTTCTTGAAATGACACTATTGATTTATCCTTTTCACAAAGCAAATTCTTAAATCATAAGCACTGAATAATAAATTACAGGCTATGATTTATTATTCGTAAGCTATGAATATTAAATCAGTGCTTATGATTTATCTTTTCGAAGAATGGGAGATAGTAATTTCCACCTATGTGGGATTTGTTTATTGTCCGAACGAAAAAATAGAACTATTTTTGTCACAAAACTGCGGCACGACTCGTCTGTATAAATGAAAGCACTAAAAACAGAAATCAAAAAACAACGATAAAATGATGAGAAAGATTATTGTAGCAATGGCTTTGATGCTCGGCTTCCAGATGAGCCAAGCGCAGACGGTGAATGAAATCTTTAGGGAGTTTCGCGGTGAAGAAGATGCAGTATGCATGAAAGTGCCTTGGCTGCCTATAAAATTGATAGGGCTATTTGCTGATGATGGAGCAGGACAGATTGCCGCTCGCATCAACTCGGTACGAATAATGGATCTTTCTGAATGTCCGGCGCAGGTGCAAGAACGCTTCGCTGCAAAAATGGAGCAACTCAAGCTGGAAGGATATGAGCCGCTGCTTGTGGTAAAGGATGATGGCAGTAGCGTCAAGATGTGGGGACAGATGAAAGGAGAAAAAATCAAGGAACTGCTTATTGGCGTGAGTGGGGATGATAATGAGCCGGCTCTTATCTGTATTAAAGGGAACCTGAGGATGGATGATCTGAACTTCTCGATGTCAGAGAACAACATAACGCTAAGGTCGGCCAAATAAATCCATCCTGTTCTATGATGCCCGCCTCCCTTTTCAAGCAACTGTTGCTGCCGCTTTACCCACGGCTTCAGCGCGTGGCTTTGCGTATGCTCGGCAATGTCGAGGATGCCGAGGACATGGTGCAGGAGGTGTATATGAAGTTGTGGGGCAAGCGCGAAGAGTTGCCCGACGTGCAGAATATGGAAGCCTATTGCGTAGCACTTACAAAAAATATGTGTATAGACAGGCTTCGCCTTGCAGAGGTGGATAGGGTAGATGTAGACGATGTCCCGCTATCACTTGCGGCAGCCGACGATGTAGCGAGCCAGTTAGAGAGGCAAGATGCCGTAGAGCAAGTGAAGCTAATAATAGAAACTTTACCCGAGAAGCAACAGCAGGTGATTACCTTGCGCGACATAAGGGACTGCACCTTCGAGGAGATAGAAGAACAAACAGGGCTGACAGCCGTAAACGTAAGAGCGCTGCTGAGCCGTGCCCGAAAGACCATACGAGAGAGATTCAAGAGAGTATAACAATATAAAAAGGTATACAACATGGATGCCAAGATACTGGAACAACAGATAGAGCGGTACTTTGATGCGGCGCTCAGTGCTGACGAAGAGCGTGAGCTGATGCGATGGCTGACGGTGAGCGAAGTGCCTGAGCATCTGGAGCACGACAAGCAGGTGATACTTGCCCTGCACGAAGCGGCTGCAAGCGACCACACAGAAGCTATGGAGCGATTGTCGCGCAAGATAGATGCCTGGGAAACCGAAGAGCACCGACCCATACGCCGAGCGCTCACGGTGCGCCTATGGAAGGCGGCAAGCGTAGCGGCATGTGCCGTGCTGGTTGTAGGGCTGAGTCTGCAACTTCTCCGTCCGTCCACGCCACGCGACACATTCGACAATCCCGAAGATGCCTACACAGCCACATGCGAGGCGTTGCTGGCACTCTCATCGGCGCTGAACAAAGGAACTGAATATGTCGGTATGGCTATGGAGACTGGCGGCAAGGTAGAGCGTAGCGTCAACCATCAATTGGAGATATTGAAAGAACTGAATAACAACTAAAATAAAGAGTATGAAAAGAATGATTCTATCGGCACTCGTTGCCATCAGCGCGTTGGTAGCCAATGCCCAGCACGAATACTTCCACAAGTATGCCGACATGGAGGGTGTCACCTCAGTGTATGTATCGAAAACCATGTTCCGCTTTATGAAGGGACTGCCTATCGAAGTGGACGACGTGGACATGAGTACAATCATCAGCAAGCTCGATGGGTTGTATATCCTCACAACAGACAGGCCGGAGATAAAGGAAGCCTTACGGAAAGAGACGGAATTTATCACCAAGAAGGGGGACTTCGAATGTATCAAGTCAAAGCAAAAGACCAAAGAGTCTGTTAGCCGAAAAGAGGTAAACGGCTACGAGGAGATAGTGCGCATCAAGGAGGACGGACAGAAGATGGCCGTATATATGAAAGAGGAGGAAGACGCACGCACCGAATATGTGATGATAGTAGACAGCCCGGAGGACGAATATGTAATCATGATATTCACCGGGGAGCTGCAGCCACGCGATGTGCAGGGGTTGATTAGGGTTGAATAGGAGTTTGTGTGTGTGTTCTAAACAGTGAGGATGATAAACTGGTAATCGTATAGAAAGCAAGTCGAAAGTTAGTCGTAATCATTAAACAAAGAAACAGCCCTACCGCGCGGTAGGGCTGTTCCCATATCTATTCAAAGGCAGTTTCTTAGTCGTTGAGCATCATCGGCATGAGGAGCATGAGGAGCTCTTCGGCCTCGTTCTGCTCGGCAGGAACGAGGACACCGGCACGTGAGGGGTCTGACACCTCGATGATGACCTCCTGGCCATTGATGTTGGAGAGGATGTCCATGAGGAAGGTGGCCTTGAAGCCGATGCTCATGGGGTTGCCCTCGTAGTTGCAGGCGAGCTTCTCCTCGGCAGAGGTGGAGAAGTCGATGTCCTGAGCTGAGATGAGAAGCTCATTGTTGGCCATGCGGAGCTTGATGAGGCTGCTGCTCTGTGATGAGAACACGGATACGCGGCGCAGGGCGCTGAGCATGGCTGCGCGGTCGATGGTAATCTTGAAGGGGTTGTTTTGCGGAATCACCGAGTTGTAGTTGGGGTAGCGGCCTTCGATGAGGCGGCATATCATGCGGTGATTGGGCATCTCGAAGGTGGCGTTGCGGTCGTCGAAGGAAATCTTGATTTCGCCAGCCTCCTTGGCCAAGAGGTTCTTGAGCAGTGCTGCAGGCTTCTTGGGCAGGATGAAAGCGGCCTTCTCGTCGCCCTTCACATTGTAGAGCTTGTAGCGCACGAGCTTGTGTCCGTCGGATGCCACGAGGGTGACATACTCGGTGAAGATGTCGAAGTAGATACCGTTCATCACGGGGCGCAGCTCGTCGTCGGCAGTGGCGAAGATGGTGCGGTTGATGCCGCCAAGCAACGTGTCGGCCTCGATGGTGAAGCTCACGGTGTTCTCGCCCATGAGGGCTGCCATGGGGTACTCGTCGGCCGACTGGCCCATCATGCTGTACTTACCATTCATGTACTGGATGGTAATCTCCATCGTCTGTGCATTGACCTCGAAGGCAACAGGCTGCTCGGGGAGCTCCTTGATGGCATCGAGCAGGGTCTTCGAAGAGATGGCAAACTGCTGGTCGCCTTCGCTCTCTACAACCTCCATGGAGGTGTCGAGGGTGGTCTCGTTGTCCGATGCGGTGATTGACAGCTTGTTTCCCTCGATATTGAACAGGAAGCAATCCAGGATGGGGAGTGTACTCTTGGAGTTGATGACACGCCCGATGGCCTGCAAATGGCTGTAAAGTGCTGCGCTTGATACTACAAATTTCATAGTAGTTATATTTTTTCAGTTAGTAATCCATATATCCCTACAAAAGTAGCATAAACCACTCGGCCAGCCAAAAAAAACAGCAAAAAAATTAGTTTCTTATTCAATAAAAATGTAACTTCGCGCCACATTTGACGATATTACTCAATAAAACAACAAACTATACATTATGGAATTGACAGGAAAGATTATAGCTGTGCTCCCCGAACGTGGCGGCATATCGAAGGCCGGCAATGAGTGGAAAATTCAGGAGTACGTGCTCGAGACGATGGAGCAGTATCCTCGCAAGATGATGTTCAACGTGTTTGGTGCCGACCGCATCGCACAGTTCAACATCCAGTTGGGCGAGACGCTCACCGTATCATTTGACATTGATAGCCGCGAGTATAACGGACGCTGGTACAACGATATTCGTGCCTGGAAGGTAGACCGCAATGTGGCTGCTCCTGCAGCAGGCGCTCCCGTGCCTCCCGCAGCAGCCGGTGCTCCTGTGCCTCCTCCCGTGGCCGATCCGTTCAGCGCTGCACCTCAGATGAACGCTTCGAACGAGGCCGATGACCTGCCCTTCTAATCGGCTGTCTTACGGAACAGATATAACAAAAGCTACCCTCGGGTAGCTTTTGTTGTCTGTATAGGCTTTATCCCTTAGATAAAGATGTATTTCAATATGAAGAGGATAGCCAGAATCACCATCGTGGCATTCAACTTCTTGAGCTTGCCGCTGATGAGGTTGAGTATCACGTAGGTAATCATACCGAGGAGGATACCGTTGGAGATGGAATACGACATAGGCATCATGATGAGGCACACGAAGGCAGGGATTGACTCGGTGTAGTCATCGAACGGGATATGGCGTATGGGCTCCAGCATGAGCAGACCCACGATAATCAGTACGGGAGCCGTAGCTGCCGAAGGGATAGAAAGGAACAGCGGCGAGAAGAAAAGCGTCACTGCAAAGCAGCAGGCGATGACGAATGCCGTGAGACCCGAGCGGCCGCCCTGAGCCACACCCGAGGCACTCTCCACATAGGTGGTAGTGGTAGATGTACCCAACATAGCACCCACAGTGGTAGCGATAGCATCGGCCATGAAAGCCTCCTTGATACGATGTACACGACCATCCTTATCAATCATATTAGCCTTGGTACATACACCTACGAGAGTACCTACGGTATCAAACATGTCGATGAAGAGGAAGGTGAACACCACCACAAGCATGTCGAGCGTGAAGATCTGTTCCCACTCAAACTGGCAGAAGATGGGAGCAATGGAATGGGGCTGTGAGAGTATGCCCTTAAACTCGGTCACGCCCATCGGGATACCGATGACTGTGGTGACGAGAATACCGATGAGCATGGCTCCGCGCACATTCTTGGCGTAGAGGAAGCCTGTGATGAGCAAACCGATCAAAGCCAGCAAAGCAGAGCCTGAGGTGATGTCGCCCAATACCACGAGAGTGGCATTGTCATTGATGATGACACCGGCATTCTGCAAACCGATAAACGCGATGAAGAGTCCGATACCGGCTCCGATAGCATAGCGCAGATTCTGCGGAATGGCATTGACGATAGCCTCACGGATGTTGGTCACTGTCATGAGAATGAACAGCACTCCCTCGATGAGCACGGCGGTGAGGGCAAACTGCCACGAATAGCCCATACCCATACATACGGTGTACACGAAGAAGGCATTGAGGCCCATACCCGGTGCCAAGCCAAAGGGGAGCTTACCCCAGAAAGCCATTACGAGAGTGCCTACGATGGCAGCCAGCGCAGTAGAGGTGAAGACCGCTCCTGCAGGCATACCGTCGAGAAGACTGAACATGGCGGGATTGACAGCCAGGATATACGACATGGTGAGGAATGTGGTAATACCGGCCAAAACCTCGGTGCGTACGGTGGTTTCCTTAGGATTGAAACCAAAAAGTTTGTTTAACATAGTCTACGATGATTAACAGTTTGTTTTAGAAGGTCCATTTAGCACCGAGGGCGGGTCTTACGAAAAAGCCATCAGAACCTCCGAAATTATACGAAAGTTCGACCTCACCACCTACGCTGAGGGGAATGTTGTTCCAACCGGGGATCTTGTTGAGGTTAACCCACAATTGCGGTTCTGCCAAGAAGATGGATGTATCAGCCTCGCGCCAAAAATCAGCAAAGCCGCTGAAAGAGCACCATCCTTGGAAGAGGCTCAAACCCCATACACCCGTCAGCTGAAAGCTGTTCATACGGCACTTGCCTGTATTGTCTTTGAGGCCAGGAATGGCTTTGTACATCGCTGAGACAGACCAAGTCTTGGAGAAGTCTGCCGAATGGCCTGAATAGGTGAGACCAGCCAGCCAGTTATTGTTAAATCTAGCCGCCATCGTTCCCATAGGAGTAGCGAAAGTGGTCAAACCTCCATCAAACTCAACATGTATCGATAACCAGTTCCAATCAGTGTCTTGCCAAAAGCAGAGTTCGCGAGCAATCTCGGTATATGCGCCGATAGCCGTAGGACTGTAGTCCATATCTACAAAATAGAAGGTGCTACCGAAGGCGTCGGGGCGGAACATCTCGAGTGTAGATGTCACACAGCCACGTTCTGTGTCGTAAAATACTTGAAGGTTCTGCGCCTTGGCATTGAACGTTGCGCCAGCCAAAAGTACGGCAAGGAGCAAGATGAGTGTGTTTCTTTTCATGTGTATATAATTTAAAAGGTAAATACAATGTGGGGTGATGTGGTCTCACATCACCCCATAATCATTTCTATAAATTAGGCACGGGCGTACCTATGGGATAAAAACCTACCAGATTCATGTCGAAGATAAGCGCCGAGTAGGCAGGGATGTCGGTCTGCTTGCTGCTGCCATAGGCAAGGTGGGCAGGGATGTAAACCCGCCAAATATCTCCCTCAACCATATGCTGCAAAGCAGTGCTCCAACCTACGATGACACCGCCTACACTAAACTTTGTAGGTACCGCAGTGGCGGGGTTGAGTGTGCCTTTGTATGATTGGTCAAACACCTTACCTTCTGGAAAGCTCAATGTCGGGATGAGGCGTCCGCGATAATTAACCTGTACGGTGTCGGTGAAATTAGGACTTGCAGTACCTGCTCCCTTCTCTATAACTTCGCAATAGATGTAATCTTCGTTGTCATACTCTACAGAATCCCCGTCAATATTCGTCTCGTTGAGCTTGAAAGAGAGTATGCGCAGCCATTTGCCGTCGGCATTGACCTTGGCCACCTCGGCAATGGAGTCAATAAACTCGATGTTGCGTGCCTTCCAGTCGGCATACTCGTCAATTTCTGCAGTCTCTTCACACGAGCTGAGGCACAGGCTGCCCATCATCGCCCCCAAGGGGAGGATGATGGTGAGTGCCTTGTGTAACAATTCCTTTATATTCATATATACAGATTCTATTTTCGGCGATGTTCGCAAAGTCCCCTTCTCGGGAGGGGCTCCTTACAAGGTTTTAAGTATGCCGGTGATGCTCACCTTGTCGGCAAGGAGGCCTACGAGGCTATCGATGCTCACGCGCTCTTGCTGCATGGTGTCGCGGTTGCGCAGGGTCACGCAGTTGTCCTTGAGGGTGTCGTGGTCGATAGTGATGCAGTAGGGGGTACCGATGGCATCCTGACGGCGGTAGCGCTTGCCGATAGAGTCTTTCTCGTCGTACTGGCAGTTGAAGTGGAACTTCAGCATGTCCTGTATCTCGCGTGCCTTCTCGGGCAGACCATCCTTCTTCACCAGCGGCATGATGGCCAGCTTCACGGGTGCCAAGGCTGCAGGCAGGCGCAGCACTACGCGGGTGTCGCCACCCTCGAGCTTCTCCTCCTCGTAAGAGGCGCAGAGCACGCTGAGGAACATACGGTCAACACCGATAGAGGTCTCGATAACGTAGGGCACATAGCTCTCGTTGAGCTCGGGGTCAAAGTACTTGATGCTCTTGCCCGAGTACTTCTCGTGCTGCGAGAGGTCGAAGTTGGTGCGGCTGTGGATACCCTCTACCTCCTTGAAGCCGAAGGGCATGAGGAACTCGATGTCCGTTGCGGCGTTGGCATAGTGGGCCAGCTTGTCGTGGTCGTGGTAGCGGTAGTGGTCGTCGCCGAAGCCGAGGGCCTTGTGCCACTTCAGGCGGGTCTCCTTCCACTTGGCAAACCAGTCGAGCTCGGTGCCAGGGCGTACGAAGAACTGCATTTCCATCTGCTCAAACTCGCGCATACGGAAGATGAACTGGCGTGCTACAATCTCGTTACGGAAGGCCTTACCTATCTGAGCGATACCGAAAGGAATCTTCATGCGGCCGGTCTTCTGCACGTTGAGGTAGTTGACAAAGATACCCTGTGCCGTCTCGGGACGCAGGTAGATCTTCATGGCGCCGTCGGCGGTAGAGCCCATCTCGGTAGAGAACATGAGGTTGAACTGGCGCACCTCGGTCCAGTTGCGTGTGCCCGAGATAGGACATACGATCTCCTCGTCGATGATGATCTGGCGCAGCTCGTTCAGGTCGTTGGCATTGAGTGCTGCAGAGAAGCGCTCGTGCAGCGCATCGCGCTTGGCCTGGATGTCGAGCACGCGGCCATTGGTGGCGCGGAACTGTGCCTCGTCGAAAGCTTCGCCAAAGCGCTTGGCAGCCTTGGCAATCTCCTTATTAATCTTTTCGTCGTACTTGGCCAGCTGGTCCTCGATGAGTACGTCGGCGCGGTAGCGCTTCTTGGAGTCCTTATTGTCGATGAGGGGGTCATTGAATGCATCCACGTGGCCCGAGGCCTTCCAGATGGTGGGGTGCATGAAGATGGCCGAGTCGATACCCACGATATTGTCGTGGAGAAGTACCATTGACTGCCACCAGTATTGCTTGATATTGTTTTTCAGTTCCACACCCATCTGGCCGTAGTCATACACGGCGCCCAGTCCGTCGTAGATTTCTGATGAGGGGAACACGAAGCCGTATTCCTTACAGTGCGATACAATTTTCTTGAAGGTTTCTTCTTGTTGTGCCATAATTATAATAGTTTATGTTTCGTCTGATACTTAAGAATTAAAGTGCAAAGTTAATGCAAAGTTTCGGTTATCCGAAATCAAAGTTTGCATTATTTCTATTGTTTAACAAATAATTCGCTTGTCACAGCCCCAATCGCCACACCCTTTTTCGCTCCTCTTCACGGAGGTTCAGGGCCTTCGATGAAAATAAACTTGGTTTATTCGATTGTTTATGCTACCTTTGCCTATTAAAAATAATACCAGACATACTCTATGAGCGAAGAAGATTTCAATAAAGACGCAGAGGTTTACGAAAACGCTGACGCTGACGTTAACGCTGACGATAACGTTGACGATAACGTTGACGTTGACGAAAACGTGCCAGAGGGCCATGCCCACTACCAGCCGAAGAAGGAGAGTGGCGAGGACGATACCGTGAAGTACCAGCTCTCGGGAATGTATCAGAACTGGTTTCTCGACTATGCCTCCTACGTTATCCTCGAGCGTGCCGTGCCCCATATCAACGACGGCTTCAAACCGGTGCAGCGCCGCATCCTGCACTCCATGAAGGAGAAGCACGACGGACGCTACAACAAGGTGGCCAACCTCGTGGGTCATACCATGCAGTATCACCCTCACGGCGACGCCTCCATCGGCGACGCCCTCGTGCAGCTTGGGCAGAAAGACCTGCTCATCGATTGCCAGGGTAACTGGGGCAACATCCTCACGGGCGACGGGGCTGCCGCTCCGCGTTACATCGAGGCACGTCTGTCGAAGTTTGCGCTCGAGGTGGTGTTCAATCCCAAGACCACGGAGTGGAAACTCTCGTATGACGGCCGCAACAAGGAGCCCATCACCCTGCCGGTGAAGTTTCCCTTGCTCCTCGCTCAGGGTGTTGAGGGTATTGCCGTAGGTCTGTCATCGAAGATTCTGCCACACAACTTCAACGAGCTGTGCGATGCCGCCATCAGCTATCTCAAGGGCGAGGACTTCGTGCTCTACCCCGACTTCCAGACGGGCGGCTTCATCGATGTGGCCCGCTACAACGACGGCGAGCGTGGCGGAGCAGTGCGTGTGCGTGCCCGCATCAACAAGTTGGACAACAAGACGCTGGCCATCACCGAGATCCCCTATAGCAAGACGACGACTACGCTCATCGACTCCATACTGAAGGCTGCCGAGAAGGGTAAGATAAAAATCCGCAAGGTCGACGACAACACGGCTGCCGAGGTGGAAATCCTCGTGCACTTGGCACCGGGCGTATCATCAGACAAGACCATCGACGCGCTCTATGCCTTCACCGACTGCGAAATCAGCATCTCGCCCAACTGCTGCGTCATCGACGACAACAAGCCCCACTTCCTTGGCGTGAGCCACGTGCTGCGCAAGTCGGTGGACAACACGCTTGCCCTCCTGCGCCAGGAACTCGAGATTCGCAAGAACGAGCTCCTCGAGCAGCTGCACTTCGCCTCCTTAGAGAAAATCTTCATCGAGGAGCGTATATATAAGGATAAGAAATTCGAGCAAGCGCCCACGATGGATGCTGCCTGCGAACATATCGACGAGCGCCTGACACCCTACTACCCCACCTTTGTGCGTGAGGTCACCAAGGACGACATCCTGCGCCTGATGGAAATCAAGATGGCCCGTATCCTCAAGTTCAACAAGGACAAGGCCGATGAACTGATGGCCCGCATGCGTGCCGAGATAGAGGAGATCGACAAGGAGCTCTCCGATATGGTGGGCGTCACCACCCGCTGGTTCACCATGCTCAAGACCAAGTACGGCGCCGCCTATCCCCGCAAGACCGAGCTGCGCAACTTCGAGAATATCGAGGCCGCCAAGGTTATCGAGGCCAACGAGAAGCTCTACATCAACCGCGAGGAGGGCTTCATCGGCACATCGCTCAAGAAGGATGAGTTTGTGTCAAACTGCTCGTCCATCGACGACATCATCCTCTTCTACAAGGACGGCCGCTACAAGATTGTGCGTGTGGCCGAGAAGATGTTTGTAGGCCCCGGCGTCATCCACGTAGGCATCTACAAGAAGAACGACAAGCGCACCATATATAATGTGGTATACCGCGACGGACGTGGCGGCCCCCACTACATCAAGCGCTTTGCCGTCACTGGCACCAACCGCGACCGCGAGTACAACCTCACCCAAGGCAAGCCCGGCTCGCGCATCGCCTACTTCACAGCCAACCCCAACGGCGAGGCCGAGATTATCAAGGTACAGCTCAAGCCCGTGCCCAACCTGCGCAAGACCGTCATCGAGAAAGACTTCAGCGAGATAGGCATCAAGGGACGCGGCTCCATGGGCAACCTGCTCACCCGCCTCGAGGTGCAGCGCATCGGGCTCAAGGCCCACGGAGCCTCCACGCTCGGCGGCCGCAAGGTGTGGTTCGACCGCGACATCCTGCGTCTCGACTTCGACGGACATGGCGAGTATCTGGGCGAGTTCCACAGCGACGACCGCATCCTTGTGGTGCTCAAGAACGGCGAGTTCTACCTCTCGGACTTCGACGCCAACAACCACTACGAAGACAACATCCTCTATATAGAGAAGTACAACCCCGAGAAGGTGTGGACCGCCATCGTGCGCAACGCCTCGCAGAAGGGCTTCTACTACATCAAGCGCTTCACGATGGAGGCCACGGCAAAGAAGAACACCTTCGTCGATGAGCACAAGGACAGCAGCCTCACCCTGCTCACCTGCGAGGCATACCCGCTCATCCAGGTCAACTTCGGTGGTGGCGACAGCTTCCGCGAGCCGCTCGTCATCGATGCCGAGGAGTTTGCCCTCATCAAGGGCTTCAAAGCCATAGGCAAGCGCGTCACCAACTTCGAGGTAGCCAGCTTCGAAGAGCTGGAGCCTACGCGCCATCCCGAGCCTGAAGTCACCGAGCAGCCCGAAGAAACAGAAGCAGCCGATGAGGCAGCCAATGCACCCGAAGAGCCCGCAAGCGAACAGCTCAACTTGTTTGAGGAATAATAAATGTGTGTTTAGAATAATGTTAAGAGGGTGCGTCGTTGACACACCCTCTTCATCTTTTCAATATGACATTGCAAAGATTCATCCTCGTAATACTGTCCTCGTTGGAGTTACCATTAAAAATATTCACATAAAGAAAGAGATACATCGAATTATTTTATATTTTTGCAATTTTAATAGCGACAATATTTAACTCTATACTAGAATGAAAAAGAATCTCCTGCGGTCAGTGCTGCTCATCGGCATTGCAGTAACAACATTTAATGGCACCGCCCAACGTATCCAACAGCCCCTGGGACGCGGTGTCGTAGTGGCAGTAAACGGTTCATCAGCTACCGTCACCTGGCGCCGCTTGGCCCAAGAGCCCGAGAACGCCACCTATAATATATATGTAAACGGTAGCAAGATTACCTCTTCGCCCGTGGCCAACACCAACTATACCACCAACACCAGTAAGGTGCCCATAGGCAGCGAGGTAGCGGTGAGCGTGGTCGCTGAAGGAAAGGAATCGGCGCTGAGCACACCCTACAAGGTGGCGAGCCGCGACCTGCGCAACATGTTCATGAGCATCCGCTTCGACGCATCGCCCCTCACAGCCTCAGGATACTCTACCGACTATGTATGGCCAGCCGACCTCGACGGCGACGGTGAGATGGACTACGTAGTGAACCGCAAGAGCCTGTCTACCGGGCTCGACAACTATATCGAAGGGTACTTGCGCACAGGCGAGCACCTGTGGACGGTGAAGCTCGGCCCCAACGAGCTCAGCTGTGCCGGACAGGACGATATGATACTGGCCTACGACATGGACTGCGACGGCAAGGCCGACGTGGTGTGCCAGACAAGCGACGGCACCCAGTTCTGGGATGCCGGGAAGAAGACCTTCGGCCTCTACGTCAACGGACTCACCACGGGCGACACCGACGGTGACGGCATCATCGATTATGAGACACAATCAACAAAGAATGCACCGCGCTACATGACCGTCGTGGATGGTATGACGGGAGCAGAGAAGTGCAGCGTGGAGCAGACCTACAACAACTCATACAACCGCACCAACCGCGCGGCACTCATGGGCGACGAGTACAACAAGCACGTGGGACACGTGGGCGTATTCTACCCCGACGGCATACACCCCGCCATGATCATGGAGTGGCACACACGCAACAGCAACGGCAGCCACAACTACCACAACAGTGCCTTCGCCTTCGATTTCAGCACTGGCAAGGCCGGTGAGTGGAAGGAGCTCTTCTGCAAGAACACCGGAGGCCCCGCCTTCCATCAGATACGTATTGCCGATGTCGACGGCGACGGCCGCGACGAGATGCAGACAGGCGGCTACACGATGGACCATGACGGCTCTACCCTCAACACCCCCGGTATTGCCCATGGCGACCGCTTCCGCACCAGCGACATCGACCCCGAGCGCCCGGGCCTCGAGACCTTTGCCATACAGCAGAATGCCGGCGACATGCTCGGCCAGATACTCTACGATGCCGCTACGGGCGAGAGCATCAAGCGATGGTACCTCTCCGCCGTGGGCGACGTGGGCCGTGGCGAATGTATGGACGTAGACCCCAACCACCTCGGCTGGGAGATGTGGAGCACCATGGGCGGCGTTTACAATGCCAAGGGCGACCTCATCCCCGAGCACACAGCACCCTACCCCACTGAAGGCATCTGGTGGGACGGTGAGCTCGACCGCGAGATAGTGCAGTCAAGCGACAGCCATTACAACGTATATATCCAGGACTTCTACAAAGGACGCCTCATCGAGATTGCCAAGCTCAGCGGATGGCGCTACGTCACCGTATATGCCAAGCGTGCAGCCTTCTGGGGCGACATCATCGGCGACTGGCGCGAAGAGCTGGTGCTGCTCCACAAGGAGAATGGCGTATGCGTAGGTATCGTAGGCTTCACTACCGACTACACGACCAACGTAAGGAATATCTACTCCCTGCAGGAGGATCCCGCCTACCGCATGCAGTGCACCACCAAGGGATATTACCAAAGCCCCAACCCGGGCTTCTACTTAGGCTACAACATGCCACGCCCGCAGCTGCCTCCCACCATGGTCACCGACCTCGTATGGAAGGGCACCGACAGCTTCTCCAACTATGAGCGCTCCGAGGCAGCTACCTATGCCGATGGCAAGAGCCTGCTCATCGACCTCAACACCGACGCCTCTGTCAGTGTGAACACTGCCATGCAGCCCTCCGTGCTCTATGCCATGCCCACGAAGGGACAGCGTGTCACGCTCAGCGGCACAGGCAGTCTCACCGGTGATATGGACCTATGGAAGAGCCAGCAGGGAACCCTCGTGGCCAATGTTCCGCTCGACTACACAGGCACCACCTACATCTCTGAAGGTACGCTTGAGGTCAATGGAGAGATTAAGGGAGACGTCAACCTCCGTGCCCGCGGCACCCTCAGCGGCAAGGCTATCATTAACGCCATCAGCTTCGAGGGCGCCCTTAATTACGAGGGATGCCGCCTGATGCCTACCGAGCAGATGACCTTCAAGCAGGGTCTCAAGCTCGACCGCAAGGTATATATGGAGATGGACATCACCACTGCCGAGGGCAGTCAGCGTGCCGACCTCATCAAAGTAGAGGGCGACCTCGGCTTGTCAGCCCCAGCTATATTTACCATCGTACCTGCCGAGAACGACGTGCAGCCCGGCAAATTCAAGCTCATCGAGTACACGGGCGAGTTCATCGGTACGGACAACTTCACCGTACGCGGCCTCACAGGCCTCTCCTACGAGATTGTCCACGAAGACAAGGCCATCTACCTCGTCATCAATGCCCAGCGCAGTGCCGCACAAGGCGTGATATGGAGTGGACACACCAGCAGCACTTGGGACTATCAGACTCCCAACTTCCTCCTTGGTGGCAATGAAACCGAGTTTGTAGCTGGCGACGAGATCAGCTTCACCGACGAAGCTACCAACACCGTCATTACCATCGACGACCTCATGCCCATCAGTAAGGTCACCATCGACAACAATGAGAAGAGCTACACCTTCAAGGGCGACGGTGGCCTCAGTGGTAGCGGTTCGCTCATCAAGGAGGGCAGCGGCAAGCTCATCCTCGAAACCACCAAGAGCAACTACACCGGTCCTACCCTCATCCATGGCGGTAGCGTGACCGTGAAGGAGCTTGCCGATGGCGGCATGGCCAGTTCGCTTGGCGCTGCATCGTCCGCCACAGGCAATTGGCAGATAGGTAAGGCCACCCTTATAGTAAACAATGGCAACACCGCCACCAACCGTAACCTGACGCTGCTCGACACCGCCACCATACAGATTGCCTCGGGAGCCACCTCACTGAAGGGAGTCATAAACGGTGAAGGCACACTGGTGAAGACAGGAACCGGACAGCTCAACATCACCTATGCCGGCAACAACACCTGGACAGGAGGCACCATCCTCAAGGCGGGCACCCTGGCTATGGGCTCATGGAACACCACCTTCGGCAAGCTCGGCTCCAAGATACATGTGCAGGGAAACAGCACCATCACCATCTTCAATGCCAACAGCAGCTCCACCGTGCCCAACTTCAACTACGCCGTCACCATCGACAAGAGCCGCCGTCTCTCGCTCAACCTTGGCCAGCGTTGCCAGGTGAGCGGCAGCTTCAGCGGAGAGGGCACCCTGGCCCTGTCGTTCCCCTATGTGCGTGGCGACATACGCGCCAATATGGCCAACTTCCACGGCACAGTCACTGCCACGGGCAGCCAGTTCCGCCTGCGCCAGGCCACCAACCTGCAGCACGCCACCGTCACATTGCTCAACGATGTGTACCTTGCCCACTTCTCTTCAGACAAGGAGGAGGCAAACTACACCACCACGATGGGTGCACTCACCAGCACCTCCACCACCTGTTCGGTAGGTACGGGTAGCTACAACGTGGGCTACCTGAATACCGACTTCAGTTTCGCAGGCATACTCGGCAACCGAGCCGTGCTCAACAAGTATGGAGAGGGCACCATGACCCTCACCGGCAGCAGCAACGCCTGCCCCGTAAACATCTATGGTGGAGCCATCGAGGCAGCCAACACAGCGAAGGCCTATACCACAGGCCTCACCACCGTCAAGAGTGGCGGTAAGCTCTACGGCAAGGGCATCGCCAGCAACGTCACCGTCGAGAAGGAGGGTATTGTGGCAGCCACCAAGACAGGACTTCCCACAGCTCGCCTGAAGGTGAATGGCAACCTCACGGTAAATCGTGAAGGCGTAGTGCAGGTGCGTGCACGCAAGTCAACGAGCAAGGTCAGCAACGACGGCTTCGAGGTCAGCGGCACCGCCAAGTTCACCTCCCACGTATTCGAAATCACGCTCACCAATGACGCGGCATGGGCAGCAGGCGACTCCATCCAAGTAGTGAAGACAGAGGGCCGCATCATCCTCACCGGCACACCCACCTTCATTCCTGAGATACCTGGCGAGGGACTCTTGTGGGACGATAGCACCTTCACCACCGACGGCACCCTCCGCGTCATTGCCGACCCCACTGGCATTGACAATACAGAATTGACAATTGACAAATCACAATTGACAATTTACGACCTCACCGGCCGCAAGGTTGAGACTATTACGGAAAAAGGCATCTATATTATAAATGGTAAAAA